>NZ_JBIAVB010000018.1:0-69713 GCF_042893675.1 Streptomyces sp. NPDC001594
TGTCAAGGGCGCTCCTTCGTCGCGTCGCTTCGCGATGGCCTTCGGCCACCCTTGACAGACCGTCCCGCCCCGGAAAAACGAAGACTGCCGGGAAAGCCCCAACCCTGCTGTGAGACCGCCCGCCGGGATCCCGCCCCTCCCCCACACCGCTGCGCTGTCCCGTACCGCCCCACCCCCACCCCCACCACCGCCCGAGCGCCGGGCAAAATACCGCATCCACCCCCCTCCCGTCCCGGTTTTCGGTAACTCGTGGGAACCGACACACTACGCGCGGTAGACATTGGCATATGACGATCCTGACGACGGCCGCCACCCGCCCCGCCCTCGACGGCATCGACGCGCGCACCGCGCCCGCCACGCAGGTCACCCCGCAGGGTGCCGCCTGGCTGGCCTCCGCCTGCGCGCACCCGGGGAGCACCCTCGCCGCGTGGCAGGGGCGGCCCGACGCGCAGGCCGTGCTGCCGTGCGGGACCGCCTTCGACGTCGTCAACGTTCCGCTCGTGCTGGGCCGGCGGATGCTCGACCTGCTCTGGGAGCGCGGGCCCGGGTCGGGGCCCGCCGCCGTGCACCGGGGGCGGATGCTGCTCTTCGCCTCCCCCGGTACCGCCCACCGGCTCCCCGCGCTGCTCGCCTGGGAGGAGTGGGGGCCGGCCGCGCCGGCCCCGGCGCCGCTGTGCCACGGGCACGGCGACGCCGTGACCGTGCCCCCGCTGCGGCCCGGCTCCGGGCCCTCCCGGTGGCTGGTGGCCCCGGACACCCGACTGCCCTGGCTGCCCGGCCCCGACTGTCTGCTGTGGGCGTTCCTGCACGCCGCGCGGGGTCCGGCCCCGGTATCGATTTCCGGTCCGGCGGACGCGGATGCTAATGTCTACGACGTCAGCAGGCGCCGCTAGCTCAGTTGGTTAGAGCAGCTGACTCTTAATCAGCGGGTCCGGGGTTCGAGTCCCTGGCGGCGCACAGACGGGAGAAGGCCCCCACTCATCGAGTGGGGGCCTTCTTCGTGTCCACGCTCAGGCCTCCGGCCTCCGGCCTCCGCCCTCAGGTCGTGATCTTCACCGTGTACGCCCCCGACAGCGTCCGGTCCGCCACCTCGATGGTGATGTGCTCCCCCGGGACGGTGAAGGTCTCCCCCACCTCCAGCGGCGCGTCCGCCAGCGGCGGGTAGACCGAGCGGTCCCAGCAGGCCTCGGTGCGGGGGTGGCCGTCCAGCACCTCGATGGGGCCGCCGCCCGAGGCCGCCTCGTTGCGGACCCGGTAGACCAGGACCCCCTCCGTGCAGGTGTCCCCGTCGTTGCCGGCGGAGCCCCGCGCCTCGACCGCGATCGCGCCGCCGGGGCCCGTGCGGATCACCGCGAGGCGGGTGCCGCCGGTGGCTCCGGGGCGCAGGGGCTGCGAGAGCGGCTGGAGGGTGTGCAGGGAGGTCCCGGAGCGCACGCAGTCGACCTGGGAGGCGTCCAGCCAGCCCAGCTTCCACTTCTGCCAGCCGAACAGGTCCGGGGCCATCCCGAACTGGCTGCCCATGACGTCCCAGTCGCCGACGTACGTGTCCCAGTCGCCCTTGCCGTCCGTCGGGCGGTGGTAGAGGTCGGGCAGGTCGAAGACGTGCCCGGTCTCGTGCGCCAGCACGTTGCGGTCCGGCGGGTGCCGCTCGAAGACGGTGACGATCCGCCTCAGGTCGGTGCCGTCGGCGCGCAGGGGCCGGTCGAAGTTGACGACCTTGGTGGCGTCGGAGTCGACGCCCGGGGCGTTGGGGTCGGCGACGAAGTACACGATGTCGTACCGGCTGAAGTCCACCGACGGGTCGGCGGCGGCCACCGCGTCCCGCAGGTAGGCGGCCCGGGCGTCCGGGGCCCAGTCGCGCTGTATCCCGTAGGCGGTCGACGGGCGGGGCATCCGGATCCACTGCTGCTGCGGGTGCGGGACCAGCCGGAAGCGGCCGTAGGAGGCGCGCTCGAAGAAGTCGCTGGTCGCCGGGAAGTAGTCGGCGGCCAGCTCCTTCGGCGTGACGGCGGTCTGGTGGTCGGGGAAGGAGAGGAAGACCATCACCGCGTTGAGCGTGCGCACCGGCTTGGGGTAGGCCCGGTTCCAGGTGTCCAGGCCGAGGGAGTGGTGCGCGGCCGTGCGGGTCAGCGCACAGGGCCCGCCGGTGGCGGGGCTCGCGGCCACGGCGGGTCCCGCGACGAGTGACATGGCGGCGAGCGCCGTCATCGAGGTGAGGATGGCCGCCGTACTTCGCATGCGGGAGCGGTCCACTCCCCCGGGTGTCAGCTGTCGCGGCACATCGACCTCCGGTGGTGGATTCGTCCTGTTCCATCCACCTTGAGGTGATTGTCTTATTTATGCACCGTTCCCCTGCCCCACACGAGTGAGCACTACGGCAAGCCGGTGACCTCCGGGACTGACGCACGCACGTACGGAACGTCACGACCGGTCACCCGGGATCAGACCTGGGACCGGCGTGCTCACGGATGTGCGGAATCGGTCACCCGCCGACGTCCGACGGAGCGTCAGGGAGCGGCCGACGGAACGTCAGCACGGCGACGGCCCGTGCCCCACACGGCGACGCCGCTGGATAGGGCCTCCGACAGCCTCTATGATCGGCACACTTTCCTGCACCGACACTCACGAACACTGCGGGAGCCAAGGGTGAACGGAAGCTCAGAGGGAACCGGTTCGGCGGCCGACAGCATCCGATCGGCCCTTACGGAGCGTCACCCAGCAGTGCCTGCCGTGCCGGGCATGTCCGCGCCGCCGGCCCGGCTCGCGGCCGCCGCCCCGGCCGGCGACCCCGTCAGGGCCGAGGCCGGGGCCGCCGCCGGCACCGGTGCCGACGTCAGGGCGGCCGGGGTGATCGGCGGCGCGGCGCCGGGCGACACGCGGGACTACCGCGCCGCCTTCGACGCGGCGCACCTCGCCATGGCCCTCGTCGGCCGCGACGGCGACGTCATCGCCGCCAACCGGGCGCTGGCCACCCTGCTGGGCGGCGAGCCGCACGAGCTCACCGGGCAGTGCGCCGCCGACCTGGTGGACCTGGCCGCCGAGGCCCGCACCTGGCAGGCCTACCAGGAGGTGCTGCGCGGGCGGCAGGCCCGGCTGCGCTGCACCCGCCGCCTCAAACATCCCGACGGGCACTCGCTCTGGACCGAGGTCACCCTGGGCCCCGTGCCCGGCACCCCGGACGTGCTGCTGTCCGTCGCCGACATCAGCGACCGGCGCGACCTCCAGGCCCGGCTGCGCCACCTCCAGATGCACGACCCGGTGACCCGGCTGCCCAACCGGGCGCTGTTCTTCGAGCGGCTCTCGGCGGCCCTGGAGGCCTCCGCGTACGGCAGCGGCGGGACGGGCCGGATCGGCCTGTGCTACCTGGACCTCGACGGGTTCAAGGCCGTCAACGACACCCTGGGCCACCGGGTCGGCGACCGGCTGCTGACCGCCGTCGCGGCCCGGCTGACGCACTGCGCCGACCAGTCCGGCTACGGCCGTTCGGGCGGGCACCTCGTGGCCCGGCTCGGCGGCGACGAGTTCGCGCTGCTGGTCGAGGACTCCACCGGCACCGAACAGCTCGCGGAGCTCGCGCGCAGCGTGCTGGCCGCCGTTCAGGAGCCCTTCGACCTGGCCGGGCAGCGGCTCTCGGTGTCCGCGTCGATCGGCGTGGTGGAGCGGGACGCCGCCGGGACGTCGGCGACGGGGCTGATGCAGGCGGCGGACACGACCCTGTACTGGGCGAAGGCCGACGGCAAGGCCCGCTGGACCCTCTTCGACCCCGAGCGCAACGCGCACCGGATGACGCGGCAGGCGCTCTCCAGTTCGCTGCGCCCGGCCGTGGAGGGCGGGGAGTTCGAGCTGGAGTACCAGCCGCTGGTGGACCTGGAGAGCGGGGTGGTGCGCGGGGTGGAGGCCCTGGTGCGCTGGAACCACCCGCAGTTCGGCACGTTGACGCCGAATCGGTTCATCGGGATCGCCGAGGAGGACGGGTCGATCGTGCAACTGGGCCAGTGGGTGCTGCGCACGGCCTGCCGGCAGGCGCGGCGCTGGCAGATCGAGCAGCCCAGCGACTCCCCGGTGTTCGTGTCGGTGAACGTGGCCGTGCGCCAGGTGTGGGACTCCGACCTGGTGGGGGACGTGGCGGAGATCCTCGCCGAGACCGGGCTGGCCCCGCAGCTGCTCCAGCTGGAGCTGACGGAGTCTGCGGTGATGGGTTCGGCGGGGCGGCCCCTGCAGGCGCTCCAGGCGCTCAGCGACATGGGCGTGCGGATCGCGATCGACGACTTCGGCACCGGGTACTCGAACCTGGCCTACCTGTCGCGGCTGCCGGTGTCGGTGCTGAAGCTGGACGGGTCCTTCGTGCGCGGCTTCCGCTACGAGGGGGGCACGCACCCGAACCCGGCGGACGAGACGATCGTGGAGGCCCTGGTGCAGCTGGCGCACCGGCTGGGGCTGACGGTGACCGCCGAGTGCGTGGAGACCGCCGGGCAGGCGGCCCGGCTGCGGCGGGTGGGCTGCGACACCGGTCAGGGCTGGCTGTACTCGCGCGCGGTGGCCCCGGAGCGGATCGCCGAGATGATCAGCGCCCGGCCGGACGTCTCCGGGCTCTGAGGCCCGCACGCCCGGGGCGCACGGCCGCCCCCGGCCCGGAAGGGGCGCGGGGGCGGCCGGCGCTCGGCGCCGGGTGGGGGGATCAGCAGGCGCCGAGGTCCTTCCAGACGCCCCATTCACCGGTGGTGCCGGGCACCTCGTTCTGCGTCCACCACTGGGCCTTCCACTTGTGGCCGTTGTACGCGACCTCGCTGCCGCCGGTGTAGACCTGGCCCGCGACGTACGCGGGGGTGCTGCCGCAGCCCGTGGTCGGGGGCGTGGTCGGCGGCGTGGTCGGGGGCGTCGTGGGCGGGGTGGTGGGGGGCGTCGTCGGCGGGGTGGTGGGGGGCGTGGTGGTCCCGCCGAGGGCGTCGTTGATCTGGTTCAGCAGGGTGGTCTTGTCGTCCAGGCCGAGCAGGGAGTACATCATCGCCCCGGCGAGGCCGCGGCTCTTGCCGTAGTCGACGCGGGCCTGGATGGACTTCTGGTTCAGGCCGGTGAAGAACTCGCCGTCCTTGTAGAAGTACGAGGCCTTGGCCTGGTCGTCCCAGAAGGTGGTGGCGGGGTTGTCGACGATGCCGCCGAGCTCCTTGTAGTTGGCGATGCCGGCCTGCTGCGAGGTCGGGCGGGCGCCGGAGGGGCCGGTGGCGGGCTGGGCGAGGCCGTTGGTGGTCCCGGCGGGGACGCCCTTCCAGCCGCGGTAGTAGAACTCGTAGCCCAGGGTCAGCTTGTTCGCGGGGAAGCCGCCCGCGATGCCGTAGGCCGGGTTGCCGTCGAGCCAGGAGTCGATGGCGTTCTTGATGCCGTACTTCTGGGTGCCGGGCGCGATCGGGTCGGTCGGGTCGGCGGCCGAGTTCAGCAGCGGGGACTGGTGGTAGGTCGGCCCGTCGCCGTCCCAGGCGCCGTGCATGTCGTACGTCATGATGTTCGCGTAGTCGAGGTACGAACCGATCTTGTCCGTCTCGATGTACTTGATCTTGTCCTGGCCGGCCGGGAGGGCCGCGGTCAGCAGGTACTTCTTGCCGCCGTTGGCCTGCCCGTAGGCGTCGAGCTGGTCGCGGAACTCCTTGAGCAGCAGCGTGAAGTTCTGCTTGTCCTCGGGGGCGTAGTGGTTGCCGAGGTGGCCGCCGGAGGAGCCGGGGTACTCCCAGTCGATGTCGATGCCGTCGAAGATCCCGGCCGCCGTGCCGGGGCCGCCGTAGCCGTCGGCCTTGGGAACGTTGCCCTTGATGTACTGGTCGATGCAGGAGGAGACGAACTTCTTGCGGGAGGCGTCGGTCTTGGCCGCGTCGCTGAAGTACTTGGAGTAGGTCCAGCCGCCGATCGATATGTTGATCTTCAGGTTGGGGTACTTGGCCTTCAGCTGCTTGAACTGGTTGAAGACGCCCACGATCGGCTGGTCCCACTTGTCGGCGACCCCGCTGACGCTGTCGGCGGCGCCGAAGGACTTGCTGTAGTCGGCGTACGAGTCACCCGCCCCGTCACCGGCGTTGGGGTTGTTGTCGTCGCCCGCCGCCTTGTTCGCCTCGAAGCAGGTGAGGTCGGTGGGGTGGATGTTGCCGAACGAGTAGTTGATGACGTCGAGCTTGCCCGCGATGCCCCGGGTGTCCAGCTGCTTGGGGTAGAACGCGTTGCCGTACACGCTCCACTGGTCGTAGTACGCGATCCGCACGCCGCCGCCGGCGGCGGCTGCGGAGGCGGTGGTCGCACCGGCGGCCTGGGCGGTGCCGATTCCCGCGAAGGCGGCCAGGGCCCCGGCCGCCAGCGCGGCCGTGGCGGCGGCCGCGACGAGGGGTTTACGGATGTGCATGAACTGCCTCCGGGGGGTGGGAGGGGAGGGCATCAGCTTCGGGTGAGAGAAGTGATAGCGATCACGGCACACCCCAGTCAATGGTTTGGACCAAACAAGGACTAGACCACTGGGGCGGTAAATCCCCTCGTCAGAGGCGTGACAGCACAGCAGAAACCGCCCGCCACCCCGGGTGACGAGCGGTTTAAGGCTGCCTTAGGTCATGCTCCGGCAAGCTTTCGGCAACAAACCAGCCAAACCCCGTTCTCCTGCCGTCCGGTGGGAATCGAGTCCGGAACTAGGCGGTCACGGGCATGCCGTACGCATCTGCGACGAGCTCGTACGAGCGCAGCCGGGCGGCCCCGCCGTGCGCGTTCGCGGTCAGCATCAGCTCGTCCGCGCCCGTCCGCTTCACCAGCGCGTCGAGCCCGGAGCGGACCTCGTCGGGGGTGCCGTGGACGATGTTCGCGAGCCAGCCGTCCGTGAACTCCCGCTCCAGCGGCGTGAAGGGGTACGCGGCCGCCTCCTCGGGCGTCGGCACCAGCCCGGGCCGGCCGCTGCGCAGCCGCAGCATCGACAGCGCCCCGGTGAGCACCTGGGCGCGGGCCTCCGCCTCCGTGTCGGCGGCGAGCGCCGAGACCCCGATCAGGGCGTACGGGGCGTCGAGCACGGCCGAGGGGCGGAAGCTCTGCCGGTAGAGGTCGAGGGCGGGCAGGGTGCCGGCGGCGGAGAAGTGGTGGGCGTACGCGAACGGCAGTCCGAGCTCCCCCGCGAGGCGGGCGCTGAAGCCGGACGAGCCCAGCAGCCAGACCGGGGGCCGGGCGGCGGGGCCCTGCACCGGGCCGGGCACGGCGTGCACGCGGGCGTACGGGTGCCCGTCGGGGAAGTCGTCGTCGAGGAAGCGGGTCAGCTCCGCGAGCCGCCGGGGGAACTCGTCCGCCGCCTCGTCCAGCCGTCCGGGCCCGCGCAGCGCGGCGGCCGTACGGGGGTCAGTGCCCGGCGCCCGGCCCAGCCCGAGGTCGATCCGGCCCGGGGCGAGGGCCTCCAGGGTGCCGAACTGCTCGGCGACGGCCAGCGGCGCGTGGTTGGGGAGCATGACCCCGCCCGAGCCGAGGCGGATGCGGGAGGTGTGCGCGGCGAGGTGGGCCAGGATCACCGCCGGGGAGGAGCTGGCGACCCCGGGCATGGAGTGGTGCTCGGCGACCCAGTGCCGGTGGTAGCCGCGGGACTCCGCGAGCCGGGATATCGCCACGCTGGTGCGCAGGGAGGCGTGGGCGGTGCTGCCGGCGCCGACGGTGACCAGGTCGAGGACGGACAGCGGCACCGGCGCCGTACCCCGGACGGTCCCGCGCACGGGGTCGGCGGGGGCGGCCTCCGGTGCGCCGGGGGCGGGCGCGCCGGGCCCCGTCGCGCCGGCTCCGCCCGCGTCGGGTCCCCTACCCTCGGGGCCCGTGGCCTCGGTGTCGCTCATCGTCGTCGCTCCCGTTCCGTCCGGCTCGTACGCCCCACCGGGCGCCCGTACGGAGAAGGGGAACGGAGACCGCCCGCCGGGCATTCCCGGCAGACCGGGACAGGCCCATGACCGTGGCATATGCCAAGCGGTTAGACCAGGTCAGGAGGGCTTGATTAAGCCATCAATCTCATCAACAGACGCTCCACGTGGGCCTCTTGATGGCTATCGTGGTAGAGCAAGCGGTAACAACCTGGTAGGGGGAAACCGTGGCGCTGAAGCCCGAGCCGACCGCGCCGTTCCACTCGGTGCAGTACGCCCTGCGCGTACTCGAAACGATCTCGCGGCACACCGGCGGTGTGACCGACGTGCAGATCGCGCGTGAGACCGGCCTGCCCGCGGTCCATCTCACCCCGATGCTGCTCATGCTGCGCCGCGAGGGATACGTGCTCCAGGTCTCCGACGGTGCCTACGCCATAGGGGACTCCCTCGTCCTGCTCGGGTCCGGGTCCGACCGCCGGCAAGCCCTCCAGGAGAAGCTCCAGGACACCCTCGACCGGCTACGCGACTCCGTCGGCGCGGCCGTCTACATCAGCCGCTACGTGGACGGCGAGGTCCGGATCACCCAGTTCGCGGACAGTCCGCGCACGCCCAAGGTCCACGAGTGGGTCGACTTCCGCTCGGCGGCGCACGCCAGCGCGGTCGGCAAGTGCCTGCTCACCCAGCTCGACCAGAACGGCCGGCGCGACCACCTGTCCCGCCACAAGATCGCCCGGCTGACGTCGAAGACGATCGTGAACGAGCGGATCCTGTTCTCCAAGCTGGACAGCCAGCCGGCCACGGTGCCCGTGCTGGACCTCCAGGAGTACGCCGTGGGCACGGTCTGCGCGGCGGTGCCGATCACGGCGGGGGCGGCCGTGGGCTGCCTGGCCCTGTCCATGCCCGTCGAGCACGCGCACCGGCTGCGGGCCGCGGCCGACGAGCTGAACCGGAAGGCCGCGCCGCTGCTGCTGTCGCTCACGCTCTGAGCGGGGGGCCGCTCCGGCCAGGCACGGCCCGACCCGGCCCGGAAAGCACTTCGGGCGGTTCCCGGTGAACCGGAAACCGCCCGAAGATCAGGTGCGCCGCCAGGGACTCGAACCCCGGACCCGCTGATTAAGAGTCAGCTGCTCTAACCAACTGAGCTAGCGGCGCTTGCTGACAGAGAAAATACTACCTGCTCCCCAGGGGTGCTCCAAACCGGTTCCGCGGTCACCAGGTGAGGGCCGCGATCTCGGCGCCGTCGGGGGTGCGGACCCGGACCGTGCCGGTGTCCCCGTAGACCTCGTGGCGCCAGTCCGCGAAGACCTGTGCGACCCGGCGGGCGTCCTCACCGAGGCCCTTGCCGACGGAGCGGGTGGTGAAGACGACCCGGGCCTCGGAGCTCCCGCCCTCCTTGCGGACCCGGACCTCCTTGAGGCTGCCGGGCGGCATGAGCGAGTCGGCGCGGGTGCGGTGGCGGGCGTAGTACGTGTCGAAGTCGCCGGTCATGTCGTACCAGCCGTCCACCACGGAGCAGGGCCGGGCGGAACCGTCGGTGGGGGGCTGCGGGGTGCCGGGGTCCTCGTCCGTCGGGGGCTGGGGGGTGCCGGGGTCCTCGTCGGTGGGGGGCTGGGGGGTGCCCGGGTCCTCCTCCGTCGGGGGCTGCGGGGTGCCGGGGTCCTCGTCCGTCGGGGGCTGGGGGGTGCCCGGGTCCTCCTCCGTCGGGGGGTTCGCGGCGGGCGGGGCGCAGGGCGTGGCGGACGGGAGGGGGGCGGGCGGCGGCGGGGCCGCCCGGCCCGCCGCCTGGGTGCCGCAGGCCGCCAGGGCCACGCTGAGCACCAGGGCCGCCGCGGCCGTCCAGGCCTTCGCGGCGGACGGCGCGGCGGGTGGCGTGGTGCGTGATGTGGTCGTCATGGGAAACCCCCTCCCCGGGGAAGAGGGCCGCGCGGCCCCTCCGGTTCCGGTCAGCGCTCCAGGAGGTCCCGGCGCCCCCGGTCCTCGTACGCCGAGAGGAGCGCTTCCAGGGCCGGCCCGTCGAGCGGGCGGTAGGTCCCGGCGACGCGGTGCCAGACGGGCTCGGGGCACAGGAAGCCGGTGCGGCGCAGGCCGGCCCGGTGGACCTTGTTGGTCGCCGTGACGGGCATGGCGCCCAGGATCCGGACGTAGCGCGGGGCCATCTTCGTGCCCAGGTCCGGCTGGGCGGCGAGGAAGGCGGCGAAGGCCTCCGGGTCGAAGGACGCGCCCTCGCGCAGGGCCACGGCGGCCATCACCTGGTCCCCCGCCGCCTCGTCGGGGACCGCGTACACGGCGACGGCGGCGGCGGCCTCCCAGCGGGCCAGGATGTTCTCGATCATCGCGGCGGCCAGGTTCTCGCTGTCGACGCGCAGCCGGTCGTCGGTGCGACCCGCGAAGTAGAGGAAGCCGTCCGGGTCCCGGAAGAACAGGTCGCCGGTCCAGTACCAGTGGGCGCGGGTGCGGGCGGCCTCGGCCTCGGGGTTGCGCCAGTAGCCCTCGAAGCGGCCGCGGCCGCGGTTGACGAGCTCGCCTATGGCCTCGTCGCCGTTGCGCAGGCGGCCGTGCGCGTCCAGGAGGGCCGGGGGGCAGACGCGGCCCGTCTCGGGGTCGACGACGGCCAGGTCGTCGCCCGCACCGGCCCGGCCGAGGGCGCCCGGCGGGGTGTCGGGGGTTCGCTGGACGGAGGCGCCGCCCTCGGTGGCCCCGTATCCCTCGACCAGGCGGACCCCGAACCGTTCCTCGAAGCGGGCCGCGTCCACGGCTCCGGCCTCGGTGCCGAAGCCGAGGCGCAGGGTGTGCTCGTGGTCGTCGGGGCGGGGGGCGGTGGCGAGGAGGTACTGGACGGCGCGGCCGACGTAGGTGAAGTAGGTGGCCCCGTAGCCGCGTACGTCGTCCAGGAAGGCGGAGGCCGAGAAGCGGCGGCGCAGGGCGACGGGGGCGCCGGCGGCGAGGGCGGGGAGCCAGCAGGCCATGACGGCGTTGCCGTGGAAGAGGGGCATGCAGACGTAGTGGACGTCGTCGGGGGTGGTGCGGAACTGGCGGGCGAGGGCTTGGCCCGCGCCGGCGAGGCGGCCCTGGCTGCAGATGGCGGCCTTGGGGGCGCCGGTGGAGCCGGAGGTGAAGTAGAGGAGCAGCCGGGTGTCGGGGCGGGGGCCGCCGGGGCGGACGTGGGCCTCGCCGGGCTTGGCGGCGGCGTAGGGGGCGAGCAGGGCCTCGTACTCCTCGGTGCCGGTGACGAGGATCCGCACGCCGGGCAGGTCGAGGCCGCGCAGGAGCGGGAGGTGGGCGGGCTCGGTGACGAGGAGGCGGCAGTCGGTGTGGAGGATGTCGCGGGCCAGCTCGGGGCCGCGGCGGGTGGGGTTGATCCCGGCGACGGCGGCCCCGGCGAGGGCCGCCGCGCCGAGCCAGAAGGGGAACTCGGGGGTGTTGTCGAGCAGCACCCCCACGTGCGGCTCCGCTCCGGGCGGCAGGAGGTCGGCGAGCAGCGCGGCGCGGGCGGCGGCCTCCTGGGCGGTCCGGTGGCGGGTGAGGACGGTGGCCGGCGTCCGGGTGGCCCCGGCCCCGGCCTCCGCGCCGTACTTCAGCCCGGGCCGGTGGTCGCCCCACTGGCGTGCGATGAGCTCCGCGACGGTCTCGGGGCCGGGATCGGTGTCGGTCGTCGTCCGCATGCCGCCGGAGGGTAACTGACGTTGCGTCAGAATTGAACGTCGGAGCAGGCGTAGAAGGCCATCGCGGTGTCGTTGACGGTCCAGACGGCGAGGATCATGTGCCGGCCGCTCTTGCCGGCGGGCATGGCACCGCGATGGATGGTGGTCATGTCCGGGCGGCCGCCGTTGTAGGGGACGACGAGGAAGGGCTGGGGGTCGAGGGAGGCGCGGGTGAGGGGCTTGGTGGGGTCCCAGCCGTTCTTGGTGACGTAGTACTTGAAGTCGGTGGTGGAGTGGTTGGCGGTGAACTGCCAGCGGAAGTCGAAGGGCTGGCCGGAGTTCACCTTGGTCGCGGGCCAGGTGCCGCCCCGGGGGTCGTCGAGCTGGGCGAACTCGCCGTGGCCGCCGGAACAGATCTGCCCGTCGGCGGGGCCGGCCGCCGGGAAGCCCTTGTAGCCCTCGACGCTCTGCGGCTCCCACTGGATGGGGCCGCAGTCGGGGACGGTCTTGTTGGCGCAGAGCTTCTGGCGGCTGATGGGGGTGTCGGTGTAGCCGTGGCCGCTGGCGGTGGGGGCGGTGAACAGGGTCGCGCCGGCGAGGAGGGCGGCACCGATCGCGGTGGCGCCGGCGGCGCGTCCGGGTATGCGGAAGGGACGCATGATGCTGCTCCTTGGGTGTGGGGGGAGAGCCTGGCGGGGCTCGTACTGCGCGTGTGGCTTGTGTGGCTCGTGTGGCTTGCGTGGCTGGTCGTGCGTGTGTGGGTGCGGGTGCGGGTGCGGGTGCCCGTGTGGGGACGGGCGCGGGGGCGGGGTGCGGGCCGCTGCGGGAGGCTAGGTCTAGACCAAGTCCCACAGTATTGACGGCAGTTGGTCCTGTCCATCCCCGTGCGAAAACGGGTGGTCCGGTCATTACCGGCCACCCGTTTCCCTGTTGAGCGGTGCTATGGCGGTTATTGATCGGACCTGCCGGTGTAGAAGGCGACGGTGAGGTCCTTCACGAGCACCTTGCGCTCGTAGTCGTCCAGCTCGACGATCCCGCGCGAGGTGAGCCGGTGCACGGTGTCGTCCACCGCGTCCACGACGGCGGTGAGGACGCTGTCCCGGTGCTTGGCGTCGATCGCCGCGATCCGGCGGCGGCGCATCGCCTCGGCCACCTCCGGGGCGTACTCGATGCGGGTGGGCTGGGCGGAGAACACCTCGATGCCGATGGCCTCGGTCTCGGCGGCCAGCGTCCGGGTCAGCGCCTCGCCGACGGCCTCGGCGTCGCGCAGGGTGGGAGCGTCGTCGTGGAAGGCGTCGGCCGGGAGCCGGGACAGCACGCGGGTCGTGGCCGACTCGACCTGCTCGGCGAGGTAGTCGATGTGGTCCTCGACGGCGAGGGTGGCCCGGGCGGTGTCCCTGACCTGCCAGACGACCTGGACGACCACCTGGAGGGCGAGGCCGCCGGAGTCGACGGCGGGCATGGGCTCGCTGCGCCAGTGCCGCAGCCGCACGTCCACGCGGCGGCGCAGCAGGAGGGGGCTGATCCAGGTCAGGCCGGTACGGCGGACGGTGCCGCGGTAGCTGCCGAAGAGGGTGAGCACCCAGGCGTGGCCGGCCCGGGCGCGGCCGAGGCCGCCGAGGGCGAGGAGGGTGACGACGCCGAGGAAGGCGAGCGGGGGCCAGTGGGTGGCGCGGAGCCCGTGGTAGGGGCGGGGCGGCACGCCGAAGGCGGCGACGAGGGCGGCGGGGACCACCCCGGCGCGCCACAGCACGGCCGCGCAGCCGGTAAGGGCGAGGGCGCCGACGACGACGGCGATCCACCCCGGCAGCACGGGCCCCCGGTGCTCCCGCAGCCGCTCGTCCCCGCGGGGCACCCGCCGCCCTGTCGACGCCGCGCGCTCGGCGGGGCGGTGGGCGGGGGCGGTCGCGGTCGCGGACTCCGTCCCGGTGGCGGTTCCGGGGGTTCCGGCGGTCACGGGCCGGGCGCTGAAGGGCAGATGGACCGGGACCGCGGTGACGGCGGCCCCGCGCGGGGGCGTGCGCCGGGCGAGGGGGCCCCCGGGGGTCTCCCCCCGCGCCCCTTCCCCGCCCTCGATCCCCCGCGCGACGGCCCGCGCGACGATCTCGGCCACCCCGGGCCCGGGCACCCCGGCCCCCTGCGGATGCGGGATCCCTGCGGGGGGCTGGGGGGCGGTGGGAGCGGGGGGCTGCGCCTTCGGGTGGGAGGCGTACCCCTGCCCGCCGCCTTCGGCAGCGACGCCCGGGGCTTGGGGCTCCGCCGGGGAGGCGGGGGTGCGGGGCGCGGGGGGCGCCGGGGGTTCGTGGCCCTCGCGGGTGGCGGGGGTGTGGGGGGAGGAGGTGCGCACCGGGGCCGTCGCGGGGTCGTGTTCCGCCCGGGGGGCGGGGGCCGTCGCGGGTTCGGGTGCCACGCGGGTGGCGGGGGTGTCCTGGGGGGCGGTGGCGGGCCGGGGTTCCGTCCGGGCGGCCGGGGGGTGGAACTCGGTTCCGGTGGCGGGGTGTTGCGGCTCCGCGCGGGTGGCGTGGGGGTCCGGGGCGGTGCGCGGGGCCGGGGCGGTCGGGTGCTCCGGCGCGCCCGTGCCCACGCGGGCCGGGCCCCTCGGAGCGTCGCCGGCCGTCCGGGCCCGGCCGGCCATGGCTTCCGTGATGGCCGCCTCCGGCGCGGGTTCACGGGCGGGGTCGGTGTCGGCCGGGTGGCCTGGCCGGGAGGGGGTGGCGGGGGCCTCGTGCCCGGCGCGGGGCGAGGTGAGAGGGGCCTGCTGACCGGCCCGGGACGAGTACACAGGGGCCTCCTGACCGGGGTGGGGCTGGGGCGCGGGGTCCTGGTGGCCGGGCCGGGAGGGGGTGGCGGGGGCCTCGTGCCCGGGGTGGGGCTGGGGCGCGGGGTCTTGGTGGCCGGCGCCGGGAGGGGGCGCGGGGTCCTGGCGACCGGGCCGGGAGGGGGTGGCGGGGGCCTCGTGACCGGCGCGGGGCGAGGCGAGAGGGGCCTGCTGACCGGCCCGGGACGAGTACACAGGGGCCTCCTGACCGGGTCGGGACGGGGGCGCGGGGTCCTGGTGGCCGGGCCGGAAGGGGGTGGCGGGGGCCTCGTGACCGGGGTGGGGCTGGGGCGCGGGGTCTTGGTGGCCGGCGCCGGGAGGGGGCGCGGCCGTGTGAGCGGCGCGGGACGGGGCCGCCGGGCCACCGGGCGCGTACCCGGGCACCGTCACCCCGGGCCGGGCCGGGTGGGCCGCCTCCCCTGCCTGGGCCGGGGCCTGCGGACGTGCCGCGCCTCCGACCGTCTCCGGCTGTTCGGCGACCCGACCGGCGCGGGCGGCCGCCGGGTCGGCCCCGGCGGTGTGTCCGGGGGCCGTACCGCTGACCTGGTGGCGCGGCGAGGGCTCGGCCTCCGCAGCGAGGGGCCCGGCCGGGGCCAGGCGGGCGGCACCCGTGGCGTGCGGCAACCCGGAGGGCTGGGGCTCCGGGTGAGCCGTCACGGCCGGACCGGCCGGCGCCGGGGCAGGCACCGCACGCGCCGACCCCGAGGACTCGGCCGCCGACCGACCCTCCCCGGCCGGGGAGGCGCCCTGCGACGGCAGGTCCGCACGCGGCACCACGGGGGACTCCGGGTGGGCCCTCCCGGCCGGACCCCCGGCCAGGTGCGCCATACGCGGTGACCCCGAGGGCTCGACCGCCGTACGGTCCGCCCCAGCCGGGTCTGCGCCCTGCGACGGCAGGTCCCTGCCGGTGGAGTGCCCTGCGTGCGGCAACGCGGAGGAACCAAACTCCCGCCGGGCCGTAACGGCAGGGTCGGCCGGGGGTTCTGCCGAAGCCGCACGCACCGACCCCGAAGAGTCCGCAACCGAACGGTCCGTCACCGCCGTACCTGCGGCCCGCGACGGCAGGTCCCCACCGGCAGGACGCCCCGCATGCGGCAACACGGAGGAGTGCGGCTCCGGGTGGGACGTCTCGGTCGGGCCGGCCGGATACGTGGCCCGCGCCACTGGTTCCGCACCGGCAGGGTGCGCCGCACGTGACGGCCCCGAGGACTCCGGGCGGGCCGTCACGGCGGGGCCGGAGGTGAAACGGGTGGCTCCGGTCGGGCCCGGCGGGAGCCCTGGTCCCGTTCCCGGGGCCACCGGTCGCGGGCCCGGGTCTCCGGCAGGGGCGGCGGTCCGGCCCGGTGCCTGCCGGGCGGTCTCGCCGATCCGGACCACGCGCGTCGGGTCCGGTGCCCAGGCAGGGGCAACGGCGCGAGGTCGTGGGGTCTCGTCGCCCTGCGGGGCGGAGGTGCCGTCGGCGGCCGGGGCCGAACCGTCCGGGCCGGTGAGCCGCGTTGCACCCGACGGTGCGGACTGCGGCGCCCGCCGCCACTCGGGCGTGTCGGCCCCTCCCGGCGGCTCCGGGAGCAGGCCTCCGGGCCGGGGTACCGGAGGCCGCCCGGCGGCAATGCCCGCGGTCGACGCCGACGGCTCCGGCGCGATGCGGTCGGGCCGGGGTGCCAGGAGCAGCTCGCCGTCACGGGACCGCCCCGCTGCGGCCGAGGCCGGGCCGGGGTGGGAAGCGGCGGTCGACGGCAGTTCGCCGTCGCGGGACCGCGCGGCGGCGACCCGCTCCGCGTGGGCCGCAGCCCCGGGCCTAGGGGTCAGGGGCAGCTCGTCGGCGCGGGGCCGCCAGGGGGCGGCGCCCGCCGCAGCGGCTGGGGCCGACCCCGGGTGGGAAGCGGCAGCCGACGGCAGTTCGTCGGCGTGGGCCCACCTGGTAGCGGCGGCGGCCGAGGCCGGGCCGGGGTGGGAGGCGGCGGCCGGTGGGGCGTCCCCGGCGCGGGGCCGTGTGTCCGCCGGAGGGGCAGGGGCCGGGGCGGGATCCGCTGCGGCCGTAGGTCGGGGGGCGGCCGTCGGGGGGCGGCCCGTGGGGAAGGAGGCGGCGGGGTGGAAGGTGCCCGTCGTGGACGTGGTGCGGGTGGGGTACATCGTTGCCTCCGTCATGCGAACAGCCGGCGCCAGGTTTCCGGGCCCGGGTAGCCGTCGGCCATGGCGCCGCGCCAGCCCTGCGCGCGCTGGAAGGCCTCGACGTTGCGGCGGTCCGCCTCGGACCAGGTGCGGCCCGGACCTGCCGCGTAGTACTTGCCGAAGCCCTTCTTCACCAGCTGCCGCCCCATCACGGCGATCGCCGGATCGGACTGGCCCGGGCGGAAGACCCTCGGTCCGGGGTAGGCCGGGACCCCGGCCGGCCCCGGGTGGGGGGCCGTGCCGGGAGCCGGGTGGGGGGCCGGGTGGGGGGCCGTGTCGAGGGTCGGCGGGGGTGCCGTGCGGCCCGTCGGTACGATGTCCGCCCCCTGGCGCTGGACCAGCAGCCGCCAGGTGTCCGGGCCCGGGATGCCGTCCGCGTCGGCGCCCGTCCAGCCCTGCGCCAGCTGGAACGCCTCCGTGGCCTGCCGGTCGGCCTCGCTCCACTTGGTGCTCGGCCCCTTGGGGTAGAACCGCAGGGCGCCCCGGTCGATCAGCATCCGGCCCAGCTCGGCGACGTACTTGTTGTCGGCTCCGGGGCCGAACTTGGACGCGCCGGGGAAGGTGGCCGAGGGCTGCTTCGCGGGCGGCACCGAGTCGCCCGGGAGGATCCCGCCGGTCACCCCGTTGAAGCGGTACGGGACGTACTTGGCCCCGTTCTCCCAGTACCCGTACGGCGTGGCCTGCCGCCGCGTGAGGGGCGGGGTCTGCTCGTAGGCGATGTAGTGCGTGTGGGTCTCGTCGACCCAACCGCCGAAGAGGACCACGTGCGAGCCCTTGTTGGGGTCCGCCGGGTTGTGGAAGAGGAGCATGTCCCCGGGCAGGAGCTCCTCCTTGGTGATCTTCGTGGCGAAGGTGTCGAGGCTGCCGGTCCACTCGTTCGTGCCGAGGTTCCAGGCCATCGAGACGTAGCCGGAGCAGTCCTGCCGGTATCCGTCCGTCCAGTACTCGGACATGCTGTACGGGACCTGCGCCTCCAGCCACAGCTTCGCCCGGTTGATGATCGTGGCGCGGTCGATGCGCCGCGCCAGGGAGGGCGCGCCCGGCCGGCCCGGCCCGGCGGCCGGGGGGCGCGGACGGCCGTGCAGCGGGGCCCGGCCACCCTGCGGGCTGCCCGGGGTGTCCCGGCGGCCCGACGGGCCAGGCCCGGCCGCGCGCGTGGAACCGCCTGCGGGTGCGGAACCGGCCGCGGGCGCGGGACCGACTGGGGAGGCGGAAGCAGCCGCAGGTGCGGGGCCGCCCGCAGGCGCGGAACCGGCCTCGCGCGCCGAACCGCCTGCGGGCGCGGAAGCATCCGTTGGCGCGGAACCGGCCGCGCGTGCGGGACCGGCCGCGCGTGCAGGACCGGCCGCGCGTGCGGGACCGGCCGCGGGCGCCGAACCGCCTGCGGGCGCGGCACCGACCGCAGACGCGGAACCGGCCGCGGGCGCGGACCCCGGCCCCTGCGCCGAGCCCGGCCCGTGTGCGGACCCCACCCCGGGCGCGGACCCCGCCCCGGGTGCGGGCCCCGCTCCCCGTGCCGGGCTCGGCAGGGGGTCGGCGGGGTGGGGGTTCGTCGGGGCGGGGTGGGGCGGGAGGGCGGCGGCCGCCTGGGCGGCGGTGGCCAGGACCACCCCGGCCGCCGTGGCCAGCACCAGCGCCCGGCGGGCGCCGCGCACGGCCGGCAGCCCTGCGTCGCGCAGCGCTATGGCCCGCCCGCCCGCGAGGACCCTGCGGCGGTGGGCGCAGCCGGGGCAGGCGCAGTCGCCGGCGGGCTCGTACTCCTCGAAGACAGGCGTCGGCATCGGCATCTGCACGTGCACCGGAGGCTGCGTCGTCATGCGGTTCCGTCCACTCCCCTGATCGGTCCCGACCGGGCCCGATCGCTCCTGCTCGTCGTCGGTCCGGGCCACGGACCGCACCCGACGGAGCGTCAGATGCGGTTCGACCCAGACATATCGTGCACGACAAACCCCTCAAACATGGGTTAATCGGACAACGCGGGCGCGGCTGGTCACGAGCACCGCCGGACGTGGGGTAGAGTTTTCCCTGTCAGCAAGCGCCGCTAGCTCAGTTGGTTAGAGCAGCTGACTCTTAATCAGCGGGTCCGGGGTTCGAGTCCCTGGCGGCGCACAGACGAGGAGAAGCCCCTCGCAGCGAAAGCTGCGAGGGGCTTCTTCGTTCTGCCACAAGGGTTCCGCCCCAGGGGCCGGGAACGGGGCTACGCCGCCGCCCCCGGCCTGGCGCCCGCGCCCGTCAGGTACGCCGAGACCACCACGTTCGCCGAGTACTGCCGGGCCGCCTTGTCGTAGGTACCGCCGCAGGTCACCAGCCTCAGCTCCGCGCGGCCCGCGACCCGCGGCCCGTACGCCTTCGCGGGGTCGAAGCCCGCGCGCTCGTAGACCCGTACGTCCTCGACGGTGAACTCGGCGACCGTCCCGTCCGCCCGCGCCACCCGGATCTTCTCCCCCGGCTTGACCGAGCCCAGGCCGAAGAACACGGCGGGCTTGGACTTCGTGTCCACGTGCCCCACCATCAGCGCCGCCCCCACCGCACCCGGCGCGGGGCCCGCACCCCACCACCCCACCGTGCCGGGCAGCTCGTACGGCGGCGGCTCGATCGCGCCCTGTCGGTCCAGGCCCCGCGCGATCACCGGCGCCTGCACCCCCAGCGACGGCACGTCGACCCGCGCGGGCATCGCCGCCGTCAGCGGGGCCCGCGCCGCCGGGAGGCCCGGGCCCGCCTGCCCGCCGGCCCGCCCGGAGACCGGAACGCCCGGCACCCCGGTGATCTCCTTGCCCCACAGCCAGAGCCCGAGCACCAGCACCGACCAGGCCGTGAAGGTCAGCAGCCGGCCGCCGGCGGAGGCTCGGGGCCCGCTCATCCGCCGTTGCGGCGGCGGCGCAGGGTCAGGGCGCGCCCGGCGACCACCAGCGTGGCCGCGGCGGCCAGGACCGCGCCGACCACGGTCTGCGGCAGGCCGGGGCCGTCACCGTGGTGGCTCTTCTTCGCGGCGGAGCCGGAAGCCAGCCGGGTGGTCTCGGCGACCTGCGCGGCCATCGCGCCGCCGCCGGCGTGGACCGGCCAGACCGGCGAGTGGTGGGGGTCGGGGCGGTGGTCGCGGCGGACCTCCAGGGAGCCGCGCAGGCCGTCGTCGCGGCCCTCGCACCTGACCCGGACCTCGTGCCACCCCGGCTCGGCGTGCCGCTGGATCTCGACCTCGCCGAAGAGGGTGCGCGGGTCCTCGTGGCCCTTGCGCAGCCGGACCTCTCCGTCGAAGACGGGGGAACGGGCCACCGCCCAGTCCCCCTCACAGGCGCGCACGCGGACCTTGACCCGGCCGCCGGGCTCGACCGGGTTCGGTTCGACGGAGACGCCACCGCCGCGGTCCCCGTCGTATCCGAGGGCGGCGGGGGCGGTCACGGCGGTGCAGGCCGCCAGGGTCACGGCCACCGCTGCGGCACGGAGAGCGAGCAGAGAACTTCGCATGGTGAACCTCCTCCCTAGGAGATTCACGCGCGGCGCGCCGCTCCGCATCCGGAGCGGCGCTCTCTTGGCCCGTACGTGTCAGCCATCCGCGTCCGCGTCGACGGCTACACCAGGTCGACGAGGTCCGCGATGGAGTCGACCGTGTGGGTGGGGCGGTAGGGGAACTTCTCGGTGTCCAGGGCCGTGGTCAGGCCGGTCAGCACGAGGAAGGTCTCCATGCCCGCCTCCAGGCCGGCCAGCACGTCGGTGTCCATCCGGTCGCCGATCATCGCGCTGGTCTCGGAGTGGGCGCCGATGGCGTTGAGGCCCGTACGCATCATCAGCGGGTTGGGCTTGCCCGCGAAGTACGGCTGCTTGCCGGTCGCCTTGGTGATCAGCGCGGCGACCGCGCCCGTGGCCGGGAGCGGACCCTCGGTGGAGGGGCCGGTCTCGTCGGGGTTGGTGCAGATGAAGCGGGCGCCGGCGTTGATCAGGCGGACCGCCTTGGTCATGGCCTCGAAGCTGTAGGTGCGGGTCTCGCCGAGGACCACGTAGTCGGGCTCGTGGTCGGTGAGGACGTAGCCGATGTCGTGCAGGGCGGTGGTCAGGCCCGCCTCGCCGATGACGTACGCGGTGCCGCCGGGGCGCTGGTCGTCGAGGAACTTCGCGGTGGCGAGGGCCGAGGTCCAGATGTTGTCCACGGGCACGTCCAGGCCCATGCGGCTGAGCCGGGCCTGGAGGTCGCGCGGGGTGTAGATGGAGTTGTTGGTGAGGACCAGGAAGGGCTTGCCGGACTCGCGCAGCCGCTTGATGAAGGCATCGGCGCCGGGGATCGGCGTGCCCTCGTGGATGAGGACCCCGTCCATGTCGGTGAGCCAGGATTCGATCGGCTTGCGCTCTGCCACGGATTTCTCTCCGCTCTGGTCGCCTCTGACCTGTGGGTCTGTGGTCTGTACCACCCACCCTAGCGGGCGCGGGCCGTGGACGCGGGGGGCGTCCACGGCCCGGACGGCTCAGCCCGAACGGCTCAGCCGAGGCGGACGTCGTCGACGGTCCAGAACCAGTTGTTGGTGCCGCTGTAGCGGAAGCGGACCTGGACGTCGATGGCTCCCGCCGGGATCTGGAGCGGGAGGGACTCGGTCTTGGCGACCGCGTCGGCGGTGTAGGTCTTCACGACGACCGGGGCGGCGCCGTTGTAGGAGACGAGGACCTGGGCGGTCTGGCCGGCCTCGTGGCGGTAGTGCGTCTGGAAGGCCAGGGTGCGCGTGGTGGCGCCGGTGACCGGCCACTTGGGGGTGATCAGGGTGGAGTCGAAGGTGCCGGTGTGGGCCTTGTCGTCCCACTCGTCGGAGTCGGCGACGGCGAACACGTCACGGGAGCGGACGTTCAGCTCGCGCCACTGGTCGCGCTGGGCCTGGCTCCAGAACTCGTCGGTGGCGAAGGCCCATCCGGCCCATTCGGTGACGCCGCCCGTGCCCATCTTGGAGTTGTCCACGGACCAGCCGGCGGGCGGGGTGTGGGTGAAGCCCTTCGTCCCGGCCGGGATGCCGGTCTCGTCCGCGCGGGCCTGGAGGGCGGGGCGCAGGGTGTCGAAGGGGTCGTCGTCGGGGGCGTCGAGGGGGGCGCCGTCGAGTCCGGTGGTGGGGACGCCGACCTGGGCGAGGGCGGTGGCGGCGACGTCGACGAGCTTGACGTCGTCGCGGACCGAACCGGCGGCGATCCCGGCGCCCTTGGCGATGACGAAGGTGCCGCGCTCCTGGAGGGTGGAGCCGCCGTGGCCGCCGGCGTCGGTGTGGCCGTGGTCGGTGGTGACCAGGATCTTCCAGTTCTCCTGGGCGTACGTGGGGCGGGCCTTGACGGCAGTGAGGACCTGGCCGACCAGGGTGTCGACGCGGGCGATGGCGTCGAGGTACTGCTGGCTGGCGGCGCCGTAGGAGTGGCCGGCGCCGTCGACCTGGCCGAAGTAGACGAAGGAGGCGTCGGGGTTGCCGTCGCGCAGTTCGGCGGAGGCGGCCGTGGCGATCTTGGGGTCCTCGCTGCCGTAGCCGTCGCGGTCGCCCTTGAGGGAGAGGCGCTTGTCGACCTTGGCGGAGAAGACCGGGCCGCCGGCGTCGGTGGAGGTGAGGGGCTCCCAGTCGGCGGCCGCGTAGGTGTTGAGGGCGGGCTTGGCGTTCTCGGCGCGGGTGAGGAAGTCCGGGTAGGCGGCGTAGTTCTTGCCGGTGAAGGTGTTGTCCTTCACGCCGTGCTTGTCGGGCCAGACGCCGGCGGCGATGGTGGACCAGCCGGGGCCGGAGGAGGTGGCGGCCATGGGGCTCGCGTAGAGGGTGCTGCGGGCGGTGAGGCCTTCGGCCATCAGGCCTTTGAGGTGGGGAGCGTTGGCGGCCTTGACGCGGTCGAGGACCACGCCGTCGAGGCCGATGACGAGGACCTTGTCGGTGGTGGAGCCGGCGGTGGCGGCGGTCTTGGCCGCTGCCTCTGCCGCGGCCCGGGGGTCGCCGGGGCCGCCGGGGGCGGCGGTGGCCGTGGTGGTGAGGCCGAGGGTGGTGGCGAGCAGGGCCGTGGCGGTGGCGGTCACGGCGAGGGTGCGTCCGCGCAGGACAGGGGACACGTACTCCTCCAGGAGCAAGTGGGCGTGTGTGGTGTGGATGCGCGTGCGGGCGCCGCGGGCGCGTGGACGGACGCGCGCGGCATGCGGCCGGGTCCGGGCCGAGGTGCGGTTTCGGTCCAGACCCGTTATCTGTTCGATATGATTCCCGGTGGGGGTGGCCGGGAGGTTAAGGCTCAGCTGCCGGTCGCGGACTTCCACGCGTCGACGTAGCCCGTGAGGTTCTTGTCGATGTCGGACCAGTCCGGCTCGAAGACCTCGACTCCGCCCATCAGCTTGGTGAGTTCGATGGCGTTGGCGTCGGTGGGCTTGACGTCGCCGCGGGCCGGGAAGCCGCCGCCGACCTCGCTGACCAGCTTCTGGGCGTCCTCGCTGAGCAGGTAGTCGAGGAGCTTCTTGCCGTTCTCGGTGTGCGGGGCCTTGGCGACCAGGCCGGCCGCGTACGGCAGGGCGAAGGTGGTCGGCTTGCCGCCGTCCTTGGCGGGGAACCAGATGCCGAGGTTCGGCATGGACTTGGACTGGGCGAAGTTCATCTGGACGTCGCCGTTGGCGACGAGCAGCTCGCCCTTGTCGGTCTTCGGCGCGAGCTTGCTGGTGGAGGAGGAGGGGCCGACGTTGTTGGTCTGGAGCTTCCTCAGGAAGTCCATCGCCTGGTCCTTGCCGCCGAAGTCGTGCATCGACTTGACGAGAACGGCGGTGCCATCGCCCGCGACGCCCGGGGTGGAGTACTGGAGCTTGCCCTTGTACTTGGCGTCGAGGAGTTCCTCCCAGGTCTTGGGGGCGGTGGGCAGCTCCTTCTTGTTGTAGACGAAGCCGAAGTAGTTGTTGACGACGGAGGTCCACTTGGAGTCGGCGGACTTGTCGGCGCCGTTGACCTTGTCGGAGCCCTGCGGGGCGTAGGCCTGGAGGAGGCCCTTGCCGTCGGCCTGCTGGATGAAGGGCGGCAGGGTGATCAGCACGTCGGCCTGGGTGTTGGTCTTCTCGCGGACGGCGCGCTGGACCATCTCGCCGGAGCCGCCCTCGACGTACTTGACCTCGATGCCGGTCTTCTTGGTGAAGTCGGCGAAGACCTTGTCGTACCAGCCGTCGCCCTTGTCGCTCTTGAGGCCGTCGGCGCTGTAGACGGTGACGGTCTTCCCGCCGCCGCCCTTGGAGCCGGAGTCGGAGCCGGAGTCGGCGGCGGTGGAGGAGCCGCCGCAGGCGGTGAGGGTGGTGGCGAGGGCGAGGCCGCAGGTGACGGCGGTGGCGGTGCGGAGCAGGAGGGCTCTGGACACGGGGGTTCCTTACGGGGGAAGGGGAGGGGGGGCGGCCCGGGGGTGTCAGCGGTAGGAGGCGCGGGTGCGGACGCGGGAGACGGCCAGGAGGACCAGCAGGGTGGTGGCCATCAGCACCACGGCGACGGCGGATCCGCCGAAGAGCGAACCGCGGTCGGTGGCGGTGAAGATCCGGACCGGGAGGGGCGTCCAGTCCGGCGGGTAGAGCATCATCGTGGCGCTCAGCTCGCCCATGGACAGGGCGAAGCAGAGTCCGGCGGCCGCCGTGAGGGACGGCAGCAGGAGGGGGAGCCTGACCCGCCACAGCACGTACGCGGGACGGGCCCCCAGGGAGGCGGCCGCCTGCTCGTACGCGGGGTCGAGACGCACTATGGCGGCCGAAACCGACTGGTAGGCGAACGCCGTGACAAGGATGGTGTGCGCCAGGACCACGATCGTGCTCGTGCCGTTGAGCAGCAGCGGGGGCTTGCTGAACGCGACGAGGACGGCGAGGCCTACGACGACGGACGGCACGGCCACCGGCAGCATGAACAGGGCGTCCAGGACCCGCTCGCCGCGCTTGCCGAGCGCGGCGGCGGCCAGGGCGGCCCAGGTGCCCGCGGTGAGCGCGAGGAGGCTCGCGGCCACGGCGGTGACCAGGGAGGTCGTCAGGGCCTGGAGGGACTCGCCCTGGACGGCGGAGGCGTAGTTGGCGGTGGTCGGCCCGGAGGGGAAGGCACCGGACCAGTGGGTGGCGAAGGAGGCGGCCACGACCACGAGGAGGGGCAGGGCGAAGAGGGGGACGAAGAGGATCCCGAAGAGGATCCAGGCGGCCCAGCGGCCGCCCCTGCTATGCACCAGCACGCTTGCCCACCACCCGGTAGAGGCCGAACAGGCCGATGGATATGGCGATGTTGACGACGGCGGCCACGCAGGCGGCCGGGTAGTCGGATTCGAGGATCGCCTTGCCGTAGACGAGCATCGGGAGGGTGGTGACCCCCTTGGCCCCGGTGAACAGGACGATCCCGAACTCGTTGAGGCACAGGACGAGGACGAGGCTGCCGCCCGCCGCGAGGGCGGGGAGGGCCTCGGGGAGGATCACCTGCCGGACGATCCTGGCGGGGCGGGCGCCGAGGCCGGCCGCCACCTCCAGCTGGGCGGTGTCCAGTTGGGAGAAGGCGGCGAGCAGCGGGCGCATCACGAAGGGGGTGAAGTACGTGATCTCCGCGAGGAGGACGCCCCAGGGGGTGGTGAGGAAGTGGAACGGGCCTTCGGCGCCGCCGAGGAGGTCCGTCCAGAGCCCGTTGGCCATGCCGACGGTGCCGTAGATGAAGAGGAGCGCGAGGGTGATGAGGAAGGAGGGGAAGGAGAGGAAGACGTCGATGAACTTGGCGACGGCCTTGGCTCCGGGGAAGGGCACGAAGGCGATGACCAGGGCGAGGGTGAAGCCGAGGAGCAGGCAGCCGGCGGTGGCGGCGACGGCCAGCCAGACGGTGATGCCGAGTGCTTCGCGGAAGGCGTGGGAGGCGAAGACGGCGGAGTAGGCGTCGAAGGCGCCGCCGCCGTTGTCGGGGGTGAGGGACTGCCGGACGACCAGGGCGAGGGGGTAGAGGAAGACCAGCCCGAGCACGGCGACGGGGGGCAGCGCCCAGACGGCCCGCGGCAGACGGCGGGCCGCCCGCGGGGCCTCAGCCATCGGTGACCCCCGCCGCCAGGAGCACCGCGTCGCGGGGCTCGAAGTGGAGGGTGACCTCGTCGCCCAGGGCCGGGGTCTCGCGCAGTTCGGGAAGGTCGGCCTTGACGCGGTGCCCTCCGACGTCGACGTACAGCCGGTGCGTCGAGCCGCGCCACTGCACCTCGGTGATGGTGCCGCGCAGGGCGTTGGGGCCCTCGCCGAGCCCCAGCAGGTGCGGCCGTACGCACAGGGTGGCGGTGGCGCCGGGGGCCGCGCGTCCGGTGTCGAGGTCCAGGGGGCGGCCCGCGAAGAGGGCGCCGGCGTCGGCGACCGTCACCGGGAGCAGGTTGGCGTTGCCGACGAAGGACGCGGTGAACTCGGTGCGCGGGGCCCGGTACAGCTGCTGCGGGGTGCCGCAGTCCTGGAGGCGGGCGTGGTCCATGACGGCGATCCGGTCGGCCAGGGTGAGGGCCTCGATCTGGTCGTGGGTGACGTACAGGATGGAGACGTCGGGGAGTTCGCGGTGCAGCCGGGCCAGTTCGGCGAGCATCCCGGAGCGCAGCTGCGCGTCCAGGGCGGAGAGGGGCTCGTCCAGCAGGAGGACCCCGGGGCGGATGGCGAGGGCGCGGGCGATGGCCACCCGCTGCTGCTGGCCGCCGGAGAGCTCGCGGGGGTGGCGCTTGGCGTACGCGGCCATGCCCGTCATCTCCAGGGCCTCGGTGACCCGGGCGGGGATGTCGGCCTTGGGGGTCTTCCGGGCGCGCAGGCCGAAGGCGACGTTGTCCTCGACGCGCAGGTGCGGGAAGAGGGCGTACTGCTGGACGACCATCCCGATGCCCCGTTTGTGCGGGGGCAGGGCGGTGACGTCCCGGCCGCCGATCAGCACTCGTCCGGAGACGGGCCGCACGAAGCCGGCGACGGCGCGCAGGGCGGTGGTCTTGCCGGAGCCGGAGGGGCCGAGGAGGGCCATGACCTCGCCGGGTTCGACGGTCAGGTCGAGGGAGTCCAGGACGGTGGTGCCGTGGTAGGCGACCGATACGGAGTCGAAGCGGATGCCGCTCACGACGACTCCGGGAGGAGGGCGGGGCGGGCGAGGAGGGCGGGGAGTTCGGCGACGGAGTCGAGGACGTGCGTGGCGCCGTGCCCGGTGAGCGTCGCGCGGTTGTGGGCTCCGGTGAGGACGCCGGCGACCACGCCCGCTCCGGCGCGGCGGCCGCTGAGCATGTCGTACGCGGTGTCCCCGGCGACGACGGTCTCGCGCACGTCGGCCACGGCGCCGGTGCGCAGGAACGCGGCCAGCACCATGTCGGGGTAGGGGCGGCCGCGGCCGCCCGCGTCGGCGGGGCAGAGGGTGAGGTCGGCCAGGTCCCGCCAGCCGAGGGCGTCGAGGATGGCGTCCTGGGTGACGCGGGCGAAGCCGGTGGTCAGGGCGACGGTGTGGCCGTGGGCCCGGAGCTCCTCGATGGCCGCGCGGGCGCCGAGGACCTCGGAGACGAGGCCGCCGTCGACGAGCTCGGCGTAGGCCCGCTCGAAGGCGGAGTTGGCGAGCTGGGCGCGTTCCTCCGTGCCGAAGAGGTGGCGGAAGACGGAGATCTTCGACTCGCCCATGGTGTCGCGGACGTACCGCAGCTTCTCGGCGAGGTCGGGGGTACCGGGCTGGACGCCGAGGCGGTCGGCGGCGCGTGCGAAGGCGCGCTCGACGAGGCCGCCGTCGGCGACGGTGGTCCCGGCCATGTCGAGGACGATCAGCCTGCGGTGCGTGGTCGTGTCGGTCATGCGGCTCACCAGCCCAGTTCGTTCGCGGTGGTTTCGGCGATGGCGGGCGAGCAGGTCATGCCCCGGCCGCCCGGTCCGGTGACGAGCCAGACGCCTTCGCCGACCTGCTGGCGGTGGACGACGCGGCTGGTGTCGGTGCACTGCGCGTACACGCCGGCCCAGCGGTGCCTGATCTTCGGCAGCGGGCGGCCCAGGAAGGACTCGACGACCTGGGTGAGGTGCTCGTAGGGGTCTTCGAGGGTGTCGAACGCGAAGGGGTGCTCGTACTCGTGGGTGTCGCCGATGGTCAGGCCGCCGTCAGGGCGCTGGACCATCAGCAGCTGCATCTTGTGCGCGGCGGCGACGGGGGTCTGGGCCTGCTCGGCGTTGAGGACGTCGAGGGCCCCGCTCTGGTACGCGGGGTAGTAGCGGAAGCTGTCGGCGTCGGCGACGGAGGTGGTGAGCGGCTCGCCGAGGGGGGCGGTCTGCATCATCTGGAGCCGGACGCGGCGCACGGGCAGGTCGGGGACGAGTTCGCGGACCAGGCCGGAGAGCCAGGCCCCGGTGGCGAGGACGACGGCGTCGCCGCGGTGGACGTCGCCGTGGTCGTCGCGGACGGCGGCGGGGCCGGCCAGAGCGCGGACCTCGCGCCCGGGCAGGAAGGTGTAGCGGCCGGAGGCGCGGAGGGCCTCGCGGAGGTGGAGCTGTGCGGTGCGCGGTTCGACGGCCGCGTCCCGCTCGCACCACAGGGCGGCCTCGAAGGCGCCGCGCAGGGCCGGGTTGACCGCCCGCGCCTCGGCGGCGGTGAGCAGCTTGTAGCCGCGGGCGGCGGCGTCGGGGCGGGCGACGGCCGCCTCGGCGACCGCGTACTCGCGGGCGTTGCGGACGGGGGTGAGGGAGCCGATGGCGCGGAAGCCCAGGCCGGGCACCTCCGCGCCGATCCGCTCCCAGAGCTCGCGGGCCCGCAGGGCGGTGTCGAGCTCCTCGCCCCCGGCCCGGCCGCTGACCCAGATCTGGCCGAAATTGCGCAACGAGGCGCCGCGGGCCTCGGCTTCGCGTTCGATCTGGACGACCTCGTGGCCGCGTTGGACTGCTTGCCAGGCGTGCATGGTGCCGACCACGCCGCCTCCGACGACTATGACTCTCACGCCGTCCACGCTCGGGCCGGCCGTTGACCCGGGAGGGTCGGGTGGGCGACGGGCCGGTGAACAGCCCTCGACGCTTGGACTAGACCCGTTATCGTCTTGTTATTTGGGCCGGTCGCGTTTGGGGCTTTCTTCTGGTTCTCCGGGGTTACTCGGGCCGCAGGCGGGTCGTGAAGCTGAACCGGTCGCCACGGTAGAGCGAACGCACCCGCTCCAGCGGCCGGCCGTCCTGGTCCCGGGAGAACCGGTGGATGAGCAGCATCGGGAGGGCCGGCGGGGTGCCGATCAGGAGGGCCTCGCGGGGGGTGGCGAGGACGGTTTCGAGCTTCTCGTCGGCGTCGCCGAAGGAGATGCCGAGGCTGTCGCGGAGGTATCCGTAGAAGGAGGAGTCCGGCTGGAAATCGACGTCGAGGCGGGGCGCGCGGGCGACGCGGACGTACGTGCTCTCCAGTCCGACGCGCTCGTCGTCGGCGAGCAGCACGCGCTCCAGGTGCCAGACGGGCTCACCGGCCTCGGCGCCGATGCCGGGGGCGAGTTCGGGCGGGCAGGGGAAGCGCTCGAGGCCGACGAGGTGGCGACCGGGCCGGCGGCCCTGGCGGCGCACGCCCTCGGTGTAGCTGGCGAGGGAGAGCGGCTGCTCCAGCT
The DNA here is from genome assembly GCF_042893675.1 of Streptomyces sp. NPDC001594. NCBI lineage: Bacteria > Bacillati > Actinomycetota > Actinomycetes > Kitasatosporales > Streptomycetaceae > Streptomyces > Streptomyces sp. NPDC001594. The sequence goes on from NZ_JBIAVB010000018.1 coordinate 29,010, forward strand.
TGGGCCCGGCGACGACGGTACCCCGGCCGGCCCGGCGGAGCCGGCCCTCCAGCAGCAGCTCCCGAAGCGCCTGGCGCACGGTCTCGCGGGCCACCTCGTACCGCTCGGCGAGGTCCCGCTCGGTGGGCAGCGCCCCGCCTTCGCCGAGCTCGTCGAGGAGCTCGGCGATGCGGGCCTTGACGGCGTAGTACTTGGGGATGCGGCCGTGCTCGGGAATCCCGGAACGGACGGGCGAGCCGGGGCGGTGGGGGGCGGGGTGCCGGTTCTGTTCTTCCACGCTCGGACTGTACGTGCGGGAGGTGTACGGGAGGGGTGGGTGGGGGGCGTGGGGTGACCTGGGGGGCGGGGGCGGGGGCGGGGGCGCGAGGCGGGGTGGGGCGGTCCGCCCGGCGGTGGGCCCGCACTGCCATGGGCCCGGGCGGCGGGGCGGGGCGCGAGGGGGGCCGGGCGCGAGGGCCGGGCGGTCCTGCACCGCGGTGGGCACGCACTGCCGCAGGCCCGCACGCGGGGCGGGCGGACGGGTGGGCGGCGGGGCGCGGGGCGCGAGGCGGGGCCGGGCGGGGCGGTCCCCCCCGGTGGTGGGCACGCACTGCCGTGGGCCCGCACTGCCGTGGGCACGCCCGGCGGTGGGTACGCGCTGCCGTGGGCCCGCACGGCTAGGGCGTCTCTTTCGGATCTTGCCGGTCAAGCCCGCGTTGTCCGGTGCCGTGCATCGGCGCCTTGGCGGGGCGCCGCCGTACTGGACGTACTTGGTGCCCTGCCAAGGCGGCGAGGTGCGGTGCCGGGCGGCGCGGGTCTGGGGGCCCCTCCCAGCGGTAGCTGGGGGAGCAAGATCCGGAAGAGACGGCCTAGGCGGCGGGGCAGGTGGGCGGCGGGGCGGCGGTGCGGCGGACCAGGGGGCAGGTCGTCGCGAGGTGGTCCCGCGCGGCGGGGGACGGCCCGAACAGGGGCGGCTTCGGCGCTCGGCGCCGGGCGCTCAGCGGGAGGGCCGGGTGCCCCGGGGGGTGCGGCGCAGGCGGCGGGCGCCGAGCAGCAAGCCGCCCCCGGCGGCCAGGGCGGCGAGGGCTCCGGCGCCGTAGGCCCACTCCCGGGGCCCGGTGTGCGCGAGCGAGCCCGCCGCGGCCGCGTCCTGCGGTTCCTCCGGGCCCTCCACCGAGAACCGGTACCCGCCGGCCTCGCCGACCCACTCCCCGTCGTCTCCCTTCCGCTGCACCAGCGCGGCGTCGGCGACGACCTCCCCGAGGGGGGTGTCGGGGGCGAAGGCGAGCTGCACCTTGACGGTGGTGGAGCCGCCGGCCGGCACGGAGAAGCCGGGGAAGGCGTCCTTGCCGTCGAACACCGCGATGATCTCGTCGCGGTCGCTACGTTCGAGGCTGACGGGGAAGCGGCCGCCGGGGGCTTCGAACTCCATGCGGAGGTGGGCGGGGCGCAGGGCCCGGGCGGCGTCGGTGAACACGATCACGGGGTGGACGGCGGTGCAGGTGCCGCCGGTGGTGTTGGTCAGGTCCAGCAGCCAGCTCTGCGGACCGCCACCGGCCCGGTAGACCACCGGTCCACCCCGGATCCGGGCCCCGATCGGGAAGGCGCCGCCCTTGCCGTCCCCGCAGCTCGCCCGCGCGCGGGAGGGCAGCGCCGGCGCGGGCATGGCGGGGGCGGGCCCGGGGTGGGGGGCGCCGCCGGGGCCGTTGTCCGCGGTGGCGGAGGGTGCGGCGAGGGCCAGGAGGAGGGCGGTGAGGGCGGGGGCGTTGCGCAGTCGCATGGAAGACCTCGCTGCTCTGCTCGCCGGACGAGTGATGATCGGACGAGGTGACAATCACCCCGCCCCTGCCCGCACCCTCCCACGCCCCCACACCCCGACCTCACCCCCACGCCCGACTCCTCCCGCTTTACCCCCGGATGGCCCCGGCGACCCGACACCCGCCCACCAGCCCGGGCAACACGGACTCCCGGGCCCTCCGCGCCACCCCGTCGACACCCAAGGCACGCGGCCCGAGGCCCGGATCGCCCCGGGCCCCGGCACCCGCCCGACCAGCCCGGCAACCCGGGCTCCCCGGGCCACCCGCGCCGCCCGGAGCGACCGGGCCGGCCAGGCCACCCGCGCCGACCAGAGCGGCCGGGCCCACCAGGCCTCAGCCGCGACCGAACAGCCGGCCCGCCGCCAGCTCCGCCGCGCCCTCCGCGACCCCGGCCGGTGCGAGCCCCACCGTCGGCGGGGCGGCCGTCAGGGCCCGGGCGGCCAGCACCTCGCGCACCCCGCTCACGAACACCTCCGGCGCCCCCGCCACCACCCGACCCCCCAGCAGCACACGATCCACGTCCAGCAGCGCGACCAGGTTGGCCGCCCCCTCCCCCAGCACCCGCGCCGCCCCCCGCAGGTCACCCCGGGCCGCCGCCTCCAGGCAGAGCACCTCCAGGCAGCCCCGGCCCCCGCACCGGCAGGGCGGGCCGTCCAGTCGCAGCACCTGGTGCCCGAACTCCCCCGCCCCCGACCGCGCCCCGCGGTAGACCGCCCCGTCCAGCCACAGCCCCGCCCCCAGCCCGGTCCCGAAGTGCAGGTACACGACAGCGCCCGGCCCCGGTCCGCCCGGGCCCGCCGCCGCGACCCCGGCGTTGGTGTCCTTGTCCACCACCACCGCCAGCCCCAGCCGCCCCACCAGCACCTCCCGCAGCGGGTACCCATCCCACTCCGGGAACCCCGTCACCCGCCCCAGCACCCCGGTCCGCCAGTCCAGCGGCCCCGGCGCGGCCACGCCCACCCCGAGCAGCCGAGGCGCCGCCGCCCCGGCCGAGACCCGCCCGACCGCCCGTACGGCAGCCTCCGCCACCGCCTCCGGGCCGGCCCCGAAGTCCAGCGGGCCGCTCAACCGCGCGACGACGCCGCCCGCCAGATCGACCCGTACGGCCCGGAGCTCGTCCCGGTCCAGGTGCACCCCCACCGCGTACCGGGCGCCGGGGACCAGCCGCAGCCGGGTGCGCGGCTTGCCGCCGGTCGAGGCGTCGCGACCGGCCTCGGCCACCAGGCCCTCGGCCGCGAGCCGGGCGGTGATCTTGCTGACGGCCTGCGGGGTGAGCCCCGTACGGGCGGCGAGCTCGGCGCGCCCCAGCCCGGGCGGGCCCGCGGCACGGAGCAGGTCCAGCAGCAGGGCCTCGTTGTGCCCGCGCAGCGCCGGCAGGTTCACTCCGCCGCGGCCACGGTCCCCGCCCCCGTACCCGTTCACGTTCGCCCTGTTCACCCGCCCATTGTCCACCCTCCTTGCACTTAGACAACACTGTTGCCAAAGTGGACCCATGAACGCCTCCCCCCACGCCCCCCTGCGCGTCGCGCTTGTCGGCTACGGACTCGCCGGCTCCGTCTTTCACGCCCCGCTCGTGTCCGCGACCGAGGGCCTCGTCCTCGACACCGTCGTCACCTCCGACCCCGGCCGGCAGGCCCAGGCCCGCGAGGCCCACCCCGGCGTCCGCGTCGCCGCCTCGGCCGACGAGCTGTGGGGGCGCGCCGGCGACGCCGAGGACCCGCTCGACCTGGTCGTCATCGCCTCCCCCAACAAGACCCACGTCCCGCTGGCCACCGCCGCCCTGACCGCCGGTCTGCCCGTCGTCGTGGACAAGCCGCTCGCCGCCACCGCCGCCGAGGCCCGCGAACTCGCCGCGCTCGCCGAGCGGACCGGCACCTTCCTCTCCGTCTTCCAGAACCGCCGCTGGGACAACGACTTCCTCACCGTGCGCCGCCTCCTCGCCGACGGCGAACTCGGCGAGGTCCAGCGCTTCGAGTCCCGCTACGAGCGCTGGCGCCCGCAGCTCAAGGGCGGCTGGCGCGAGTCCGGCGCGCCGGAGGAGATCGGCGGCCTGCTGTACGACCTCGGCAGCCACGTCGTCGACCAGGCGCTGGTGCTGTTCGGGCCGGCCGTACGGGTCTACGCGGAGACCGACACCCGCCGCCCGGGCGCGCAGACCGACGACGACACGTTCATCGCGATCACGCACGCGAACGGCGTCCGCTCCCACCTCTACGTCAGCGCCACCGCCGCCCAGCTCGGCCCGCGCTTCCGCGTCCTCGGCTCGCGCGCGGGCTACGTCAAGTACGGCCTGGACCCGCAGGAGGCCGCGCTGCGCGAGGGGCTGCGGCCGGGCGGTACGGGCGGGCCGGCGTGGGGAGAGGAGCCGGAGCACCTGTGGGGACGGCTCGGCTCGGGCGAGTCCCCGCTGACCGGCGGCGGCGACCCGGTGCCGACGGTCCCGGGCGACTACCCGGCCTACTACGCGGCGGTCGCGGAGGCGCTGCGCACGGGCGGACCGGCTCCCGTCACGGCGGACGAGGCGGCGCACTGCCTGGCGGTGCTGGAGGCCGCGCGCGTTTCGTCCCGAGAGGGGGTGGCCGTGGCCCTGTGATCCAGCGGATCACATCGGTCGTGGCGATCCGGGCCGACCCGGCCCGCGGTCCCGGCGTCCGCGGGGCGGCGGCGAAGGCGGCCGCGGTCGAGGCCCTCCGCGAGCAGACCCAGGAGGCGTACCCCGGGTTCCTGAACGAGGGCCGGCACGACCGGCCGGCACGTGGCCCGGGCCAACCGGCGCCGCCGCGCGTCGGCCGAAGGCCGACCGGTACGGGGAGGGGGCGGGCCGCCCACGGGCTGCCCGCCCCCCTCCCCGTACCTCCCGCCGGCTACGCGCCCTTGAACTCCTGGCGCTGCCGGCCGAGCCCCGCGATCTCCAGCTCCACCACGTCACCGGCCCGCAGGTACGGCTTCGGCTCCGGCTGGCCCATGGCCACGCCCGCCGGGGTACCCGTGACGATCACGTCACCGGGGTGGAGCGTCATGAACTGGCTCAGGTACCGCACGACCTCGCCCACCGGGAAGATCTGGTCCGAGGTGTTGCCGTCCTGCTTGAGCTCGCCGTTGACCCACAGCTTCACGTCCAGGACCTGCGGGTCCGGGATCTCGTCGGCGGTGACCAGCCAGGGGCCGAGCGGGGTGAACGTCTCGCAGTTCTTGCCCTTGTCCCAGGTGCCGCCGCGCTCGATCTGGAACTCGCGCTCCGACACGTCGTTGACCAGGACGTAACCGCCGACGTGCGCGAGGCCCTCCTCGGCGGAGCCCAGGTAGCGGGCGGTGCTGCCGACGACGACGCCGAGCTCGGCCTCCCAGTCGGTCTTCACGCTGCCGCGCGGGATCAGCACGGTGTCGTCCGGGCCGCCGACGGTGTCCGCGGCCTTCAGGAACAGGATCGGCTCGGCCGGCGGCTCCGCGCCGATCTCGGCCGCGTGCCCGAAGTAGTTCAGGCCGATGCCCACGACCTTGCCGATCCGGCCGACCGGGGAGCCGATGCGCAGCCCCTCCGCGTCCAGCGCCGGGAGCTCACCGGCCGCGGCGGCGTCCCGTACGCGGGACAGCACGGAGTCGTCGGCCAGCAGTGCCCCGTCCACATCCGTGATCAGGCCGGACAGATCGCGAAGGGCCCCGTCCTGGTCGAGCAGCGCGGGACGCTCCGACCCGGCGGGTCCGACACGCAGCAGCTTCATGGGCATTCTCCCGTGGTCGTGGGTGGTCGACCCGCGGGCATGCCAGAGGCGCCCGAGGGCCGGCCGATGGGTTGCGGCCATCGGAGGATTGGCCGATCCTCCAAGATGTCCGAACAATCCGCAAGACCCTGTTCACAGACTGGAACGCACCCCTCCACCCGCGACCGCCCCACCCGCCGCCGGTCCCGCCACCCCGGTGGCGGCCCGCCGCTGGAGCCAGGCCCGCTCGGCGACCGACCAGGCCGTCGTGGTCAGCAGGTACAGCCCGGCGGCCAGCGGCACGACGGCCGCCGTGATCAGCGTCCCGAACGAGAGCAGGGGCAGGACGCCACCCAGCTTGCGCATCACGGCCAGCTGTTCGGCACTCGGCGCCACCGCCCCGCCCGCCCCCTTCGCCCGCGACGGCGGCACGGGCACCACGGCCGGCGCGACCGCGGCGGCCCGCCGCCCCCGCACCGCGCTCCACGCCGCCACCCCCGCGATCGCGGCGAACAGCCCGAGGAACACCAGCCCCTGCGGCCCGAACACACCGCCCGCCTCCAGCGCCCCCGACCAGTGGGCCCCGAGGGGCGCGGCGAACAGCCGGTGCCCCAGCAGCTCACCGCCGGAGGAGAAGGACCGGTACATCAGGTAGAACACCGGCAGCTGCAGCAGCACCGGCAGACACCCCGCGACCGGGGTCGCCGCACGGGACGCGGCACGGGACAGCGGGAACAGGGCGAGCCGTACGAGCAGGGTGAACAGCACGATCGCGGCAGCGGTCGCGGACTCGGCCAGTACCGGCTCCAGGAGCCGGCCCAGCTCGGCAACGAGATGAGTGAAAACGGACACGCGGGCCCTCCGAGGGGTCTCGTCGAACGTCGAAAAGGTGCATTTCGGCGCGACGACCCGCGAGGGGCGACACAGCGATCAATCAGCAGAAGGAAAGCGGAAAGCAGCGGACACTGCGCGCCCCTACGCGGCCGTCAGGACCAGACGGCCGGGCGCCCGGGGCCGCGACCGGCCCGAAGCGTCGGGATCGCGCTGCGGCAGGAACGCCGTGCGCTGCTCGCGATCACGGATCGCGGTACGTATGCGGTGCGGCGGAACGGACCGTACGAGGCACGCCGCCGCCAGCACGGCCGCGCCCACGGCGACCGCCGCGGCCAGCGCGACCACCCCGGCCGCCAGCCCGGCCTCCCCGGACAGCAGCCCCAGCACCCCGCCGAGCAGCAGGAGCGCGACGAGCAGCCGGGCGGCCCGGGAGCCCTCGTGGAACAGGAAAGAGGACACGCTGAACCGTCGAACCTCACGACGCCCCACGCGAACCACCCCCCACCTCACCAGAACTCACGATCGACACCTGCCCCCCACCCTAACGGGTCGCACTGACAACGTTCCTGAGGGTCCCCCAGACCACCAGCCGGTACCTGGAGGTGTATTCCGGCGTGCAGGTCGTCAGCGTGATGTAGGACCCGGCGCTCTGGTACCCGTACCCGGCCTTGACCGAGCTCCGCGGCACGGGCGCGATGACCCCCACGTCCCCCGGGCTCGTCTCCGCCAGCACCTTCCCCACCACGTACGTGTACCGCCGCCCCCGCAGGTCGACGGAGACCTCGTCCCCCTCCCGCAGCCGGTTCAGGTAGCGGAACGGCTCCCCGTGCGTGTTCCGGTGCCCCGCCAGCGCGAAGTTCCCCTCCGCCCCCGGCTGCGCCGTCCCCGGGTAGTGCCCCACGTACCCCTTGTCCAGCACGGCCCGCCGGTCGACCCCCTCCGCGACGGGCACCGCCAGCCCGAGCCGGGGGATCCGCAACACCCCGTACGCCTCGTCCCGCGCCGGCCCGCCGCCTCCCCCCGCCACGGGCTTCCGTCCCCCCGCCGAAGGCGCGGCCCCCTCACCGGCCCCCTCCAGCGAACCCCCGCCCGAGCCCCCCTCGACCACCCCCGGAACCTCCCCGCCACCCCCGGACACGCCCGCACCCCCCTCACCGACCACCCCTTCCCCCACCTCTCCCCCTCCCCCTCCCTCTCCTCCTCCCCCTTCCGCCCATCCCCTCTCCAGAGCCCGGACCTGCGCCTGGGCCCCGGCCGCGGCCTGCCGATTGGTCCACCACACTTGGTGCGCCACCAGCAGGGCCACCACCACCCCCACCGTGGTGATCACCTCGGCCCCCACCCACAACAACCGCGCGAACCCGGCCCGCCCCGCCCGCCGGCCGCGCCCCTGCACCACCACACGCACCCGATCCCGCACGGCCGGCACCCTAAGACTTCCCCCCTCAACTGAACAGCGGCAGTACGGTGTGAACCATGCGCCCCGACACGCCTGCAGAGCACATCGCCGAAGCCGAGCGCCTCATCCGCACGGCGACCCGCTACCCCGAGGACCAGGAACCCCTCCTCCTCCAGGCCGCGGCCCACCTCGAACTGGGCGACGCCCGGGACCGCGCGAGCGCGCTCTACGACCGCCTGCTGTCCGCCTCCCCCGCCAACCCCCACCTGATCAAGGCCCGCCAGGCCGCGAACCTGTGGGAGTACGGCCACGAGGCCGAGGCCCGCGCCCTGATCTCGGGCATCCGCGCCGCCGCGCCCACGGACCCGGCGCCCTGGGAGGTCATCGCGGAAGCCCTGGAAGCCCACGACGAGCTGGAAGCCTCCCACGAGTGCTTCACCGAGGCGGCAACCCTCCTGACCTCGGAGGACACCCCCCTCACCCAGGCCACGACCGCGCTCCTGACGGGCCGCCACCGCGTCCGCAGGCTCCTCGCGCTCCCCCACGACGACTGGGACATGGTCGCCGACACCCGCCACATCGGCCCGATCCCGCTGGACGAACTCCACGACCCCAAGCGCATCTGGGCCCTGGGCTCCAACGACCCGGCGGAGCTCCGCGCCGAGATCGCCCGCCTGCGCGCCGAACTCGGCGACCGCCGCGCCGCCCTCTCGCGCCCCTTCCCGGTGGCCATCCTCCACTGGCCGGCCCGCGAACTCGCCGAGCTCCTGACCAGCTACCCCACCCTCGCGGCGGAGTACCCCACCCACGAGGCCCACCTGGCGAAGGTCGAGTCCTCCCTCCGCGCCCTGGCCGCCTCGGGCACCACGAACCTCGGCATCGTCACGGCCAGCGTCCCCTCGTACGAGGCCTTCGCCGCCTCGGAGAAGTCCTCCCCCGCCTCCCCGTCCCTCCTGGCGGAATACGCCACCACCCTGGCCGCCCGAGGCAAGGCCACCCCCTGGCCCCCCACCCCCACGTCCCCCTGCTGGTGCACCTCAGGCAAGCCCTACGCGGAGTGCCACGGAGTCCCCGCCCCCTGACCCACCCCGGCCGCGCCGTGCCCGTTACAGGGCGGTCACCCGGACCCCGCGACGGGCGGCCACCGCCTGGATCACCCGCGCCGCCAGAAGTTGGGCCGGCCGCACACCCCGCCCCTCGGTCAGAGGGGTAGTGCGAGCTGTTGGTGGCCGCGGGCCGTGAGGGTGGGTGGGGTGGGGCGGGGGGTGGTGAGGGTGAGGAGGGTGCGGAGGGCGTTCAGGACTTCGGTCGGGGTGTCGCGGATCATCGACGGGGTCGCGCTGACCACCAGGACGCCGTGGGCCTCCAGGCGGAGGCGGCGGCGGAGGGTGGCGTGCCAGGCGTCGCGGGTGTAGTGGTACTCCGCCGAGTCGACCTCCAGGGCCACGCCCTCGTCGGGCCAGTAGGCGTCCGGGCTGGCCAGGAAAGTGCCGTCCGGGGTGTAGAGGCGGACGTTCCACAGTGGGGCCGGGAGGTCCGTGCCGGTGAGGGTGTCGCGGGCCTGGGCTTCGGCGACCGAGCGGACCCCGGCCAGGAGTTCCCCGGCGGCGGCGCGGATCGCCGGGCGGGACAGGAGGCGGGCGCTGCGGAGTTCGGTGTGGAGGTCGTGCGGGTGGCACCAGCCCGACTGGACGACCTGGGCCAGCACGGAGCGGACCCGGTCGGGGCTCGGGCAGCGGGCGGCGAAGTCGGCGGCGGCACGGACGGGCCGGGCGCTGGGCACGCCCGAGACGGTCAGGGTGCCCGGCCAGCGGGCGGTCGTCACGGGGCGGACCTGAGGGGTGGCGGTCAGCCGGCGCGGGCTGCGGATCAGGACGTCGGCCGGCGTCGGCGGGGCGTCACGGATCCCGAGGAGCGCGAGGGCGGCTCCGCCGGTGAGGGCCGCGGTGTCGCCGGTGAGGGGGTCCGCGGTGGGTTCGGCGGCGTACAGGACGGCGGCCAGGGCGCGTTGGCGGTGGTCGGGCGGGCCCGTCTGGAGGAGGTAGACGCGGGGCAGGAGGCGTTGCCAGGGGCCGCCGGGGCGGGTGCGGGAGGTGATGGTGGCGTGGGGGATGCCGGCGGTGGTGGTGAGCTGGTGGCGGGTGGCGAGGTTCAGCCGGCGGCGGGAGGCGGTGGGAGGGGCGGCTGCCTTGTGGGTGATCATGGCCCCGGTATGCCCGGGCCGGGCGGGTCCACTCGTCCCTTTCGGGTGGCTGTGGGTCAGCGGGGGCGGCCGGGGTGGTTCGGGGAGAGGAAGACGACCACGTTCGTCTCGGTGCCGGGGAGGGCGGGGACCTCGTGCCAGCCGAGGCGGCGGTAGGTGGCGACGGTGTCCTCGGCCAGGCGTGAGGTGAGGAGCCACGCGCGGTGCTCGGGGGCGTCGGCGGTGATCTCGGTGAGGAGCGCCCGGCCGGTGCCGGTGCCGCGCGCGTAGGCCCGTACGGCCAGTTCGTCTATCTCCAGGGCCCCGACCAGCAGCTCGCGCACCCGCTTCGGGCCGAGCTGCGCGGCCACCTGGGGGTAGCCGCGGCCGTCGGGGAAGGGGGCCTGGGTCAGCCAGGCCGTGGCGAAGCCGTCGACGCCCGCCGGGGACTGGGTGAAGGCGGCACGGAATCCGCGGCGCCGGACGTCGGCCTGGAGGCGGTCCGCGAACTGGCGAATGGTTTCTTCACCTTCGTTCCAGGGCGGCGCGGAGAAGACGTCGGCGTAGGCGTCGAGGAGTTCGTCCGCGAGGTCGAGGACGGCGCGGCCGTAGGAGATCACGAGCGGCTCCGGGGGGCGGGATGGGCGTGGCAGACCGAAGGTAGGTGACGGGGGTGCGGAACCCGCGGAGGGGAGGAACCCGGCGTGTGCCGACAAATCGGCCGCCGGGTGCGCGTGTCGCGCGGCGGTGCCGGGCGTTGAGCAGCCGTGGGCAGGCCGCTGCCGGTGGCGGGGCGGTGGGCGTCCGCCGGGGTTCTAGGCGTCCGCGTTAGCCTCGTGAGTAGTTCATCGCATGACATGACTTATCTGACACGACGAGGGAGTTCGACATGGCGCGGGTACCGAGTTCCGCGGTGGCGGCAGCCGGGCTGGTCGGCGGCTACGCCGTCGCCCGCTGGACGAAGAAGCGCCCCCTGGGCGGGGTCGTGCTGGGCGCCGCCGGGCTCGTGGCCGGCCGGGAGTGGCACCGCCGCGGCGGGGTCCCGGCGGCGGCCGGGCTGGGGGCGCTGTACCTCGCGGGCTTCGCGGGGGCGCACCCGCTGGCGAAGAAGGTCGGCGCGTGGCCGGCGGTGGTCGGGGCGGCGGGCGTCGTCGCGGCCACGGCCTGGGCGGTGTCCGACCGGGGCTGAGGGCGGACGGGGGGGTGGTTGCGGCTCGCCATCACCCCCGCGAGGCCTAGCCCGTCTCTTCCGGAGCCTGCTCCCCCAGCTACCGCTGGGAGGGGCCCCCAGACCCTCGCCGCCTTGGCGGGGCATCCAGTACGGCGGCCCCCGCCAAGGCGCCGACGCACGGCACCTGGGGGCACCGCCCAGCGGTAGAGACGGCCTAGCCGCCCAGGGCTCGGGAGAGCGTGTAGATGAGGAGGCCCGCCAAGGCGCCGACCACCGTGCCGTTGATGCGGATGAACTGGAGGTCGCGGCCGATGTGGGCCTCGATCTTGCGGGAGGTGTGTTCCGCGTCCCAGGCCGCCACCGTGTCCGTGATCAGGGAGGTGATCTCCGTGCGGTACGTGGTGACCACGTAGACCAGCGCCCCCTCGATCCAGCCCTCCACCTTCGCCTGCAGGCGGCCGTCCGTGGCCAGGCGGGTGCCCAGGGACAACAGGGAGGAACGGACGCGCAGCCGCAGTTCGCTGCGTTCGTCCTCCGCCGCCGAGATGATCATGGAGCGGACCGCCGTCCACGTTGACGCGATCACGTCCTGCACCTCGCCCCGCGCCAGGATCTCCGACTTCAGCCGTTCCACCCGGGCCCGGGTGTCCGTGTCCGACTGGAGGTCCGCCGCGAAGTCGGTCAGGAAGCGGTCCACCGCTCCGCGCGCCGGGTGGCCCGGCATGTCGCGCATCTCCGTGACGAACCGCAGCAGCTCCTTGTACACCCGGTCGCCGACCTTGCGGTCGACGAAGCGCGGGGTCCAGCCGGGGGCGCCGCCCTGGACCGCGTCCATGACGGAGTCCCCGTGGGTGACCAGCCAGTCGTGGGCCTTGGCGCAGATCAGGTCGACCGCCCGGCGGTGCCCGCCGTCGGCGACGACCCGTTCCAGCGTCTTGCCGATGCCCGGCGCGATCTCCGCCGTCTCCGCCCGGCGGGTGATGGCCTCGCCGACGACGGCCTGGACGTCGGAGTCCCGCAGGACGGTCAGGGCGCCGCGCAGCGCCGTGGCCAGTTCCGCCGTGACCCGGTCGGCGTGCTCGGGATCGGCCAGCCAGGCGCCGAGGCGGCCGCCGATGCCCAGGGCGCTCAGCCGGGCGCGTACGACGTCCGCGGAGAGGAAGTTCTCGCCCACGAACTCCCCCAGCGAGACCCCCAACTGGTCCTTCTTCGTGGGGATGATCGCCGTGTGGGGGATGGGCAGGCCCAGGGGGTGGCGGAAGAGGGCCGTCACCGCGAACCAGTCGGCGAGCGCGCCGACCATGCCGGCCTCCGCCGCGGCGGCGACGTAGCCGGCCCAGCCGCCCGCGCCCCAGGCCTGCCGGGCGCATGTGGCCAGGACGTAGACCACGGCGACGAAGATCAGCAGACCGGTCGCGGTGGTCTTCATCCACCGGACGCCGCGCCGCCGCTCCTCGTCCGCCTCGTTGAAGACGAACGCGCCACGGGCGGCCGGGCCCGGAGTCGCTCCGGGCGGTCGGGGCGGTGCGGGTTCCTTCATGTGGTGCTCCTGCCTTCCCCCGATGGCCGGTTTTGTCTGCATAGCATCCGACTCCCGGGAGGGCCGGGGAGTTCCCGGCGCGCCGCCGACCGGGTCCCGCCCGGGTCCCGCCCGGTCCCGTCCGGGTCCCGTCCGGGTCCCGTCCGGGTCCCGTCCGGGTCCCGTCAGAGCTCCTTGCGGGACTCGCCGCCGTCCAGGTCCTTGCCGCCCTTGGGCCGCTTCGGCGGCTTCGGCGCCTTGACCTTGACCGCCACCCCGCCCCAGAAGGCGAGACCGTTGACGATCACCCGCGGAGCCCCCGGTTCCGGGCGGTTCTCCAGGGACCTTCCCTGGTCGAAGCCGCCCATGACGCCGATACCCCGTACGTCGACCTCGACGCCCGGCGGGACGGTGATCTCGATGCCGCCCATGATGGCCACGCAGGTGATGACGACCTCGGGCGCCGCGAAGTCGGCCTCGCGCAGGTCGAGCTCGCCGCCGCCCCAGAAGGCCACGGCGTTGAACTGCGCGGGCACCGTCCAGTGCCCCTTGCGCTGGAACCCCGACATGATCGCGACCGCCGACGAGGAGGCCGACGTACCGCCGATGCGGGACTGCCAGGACGAGGAGGTGGCGGAGACGGCTCCGGGGGCGTAGGAGAAGGCCGAGGAGGACTCGGGGGCCGGGAGGTCGCCGGTCAGGGGTTCGAGCTCGGCGTACGTACGGGACTTGTACGCCGCCTCCAGCCGCTCCTCGAACTCCGCCATGTCGAGCCGGCCCTCGGCGACCGCGTCCCGCAGGCGTTCGACGACCCGCTCGCGGTCGGCGTCCGACGCCCTCATGGACGCGGCGGCCGCCGCCCGGGGCTGCTGCTGAGGGGCCTTCTCCAGGGAGGTCTTCTCCGGCGTCGCCTGCTCCGGGCGCTCGTCACTCATGCGGTCAGACTATGCAGAGAAGGCTGGCAGTTGAACGGGCAGGACCCCGGGCCGGACCCCGACCGCGCCCCTGATTTACCCCTGACCCCAGGCGCCAGACCCCGGGCCCCTGACCCCTGCCCCCCTCACCCCCGCCCCGCGTACATCCGTGCGATGACGTCCTCGATGTCCGGCTCCCGCACCGACAGGTCCAGCAGCGGGTACTCCGCCGCCACCGCCGCCACCAGCGGCGCCGCCGACTCCCGGGCCGGGAAGGCCAGCCACTGCCGCGCCCCCTCCACCCGCACCACCCGCGCCCCCGCCACCTCCAGCGGGGGCAGCTCCCGCTCCAGGTCCACCACCAGGGTCCGTTCGCCGCCCTCCCCCAGGGCGTGCAGACCGCCCAGCGCCCCGTCGTACATCAGCCGGCCGTGGTCGATGACCATCACCCGTTCGCACAACTGCTCGATGTCCTGGAGGTCGTGCGTCGTCAGCAGCACCGTCGTCCCGAGCTCCTCGTTCAGCTGCCGCAGGAAGCTCCGCACCCGCGCCTTGCCGACCACGTCCAGCCCGATCGTCGGCTCGTCCAGGTACAGCACCTCCGGGTCGTGCAGCAGCGCCGCCGCGATGTCCCCGCGCATCCGCTGCCCCAGCGACAGCTGCCGCACCGGCACGTCCAGCAGCGCCCCGAGTTCCAGCCGGTCCACGCAGCGGTCCAGGTTCTCCCGGAACCGGGCCTCCGGGATCCGGTACATCCGGCGCATCAGCCCGTACGAGTCCTTCAGCGGCAGGTCCCACCACAGGGTGGTCCGCTGCCCGAAGACCACCCCGATCCGGTGCGCGAGACGCATCCGCTCCCGCGACGGGTCGATGCCCGCCACCCGCAGCCGGCCGCCGCTCGGGGTGAGGATGCCCGTCAGCATCTTGATCGTGGTGGACTTCCCCGCGCCGTTGGGCCCGATGTATCCGACCACCTCACCCCGCGCGACCTCGAAGCTGATCCCGTCCACCGCCCTGACCTGGTGTTTCTCCCGGCGCATCAGCCCCACCCGGCGCCGGACCTCGAAGACCTTCTCGACCGCCTCCAGAGAGACGAGGACATCCGACACGACTAGCTCCCCGTGCTTCGGTACGAACGGACCCCCGCGCGCCAGGCCAGCGACGCGGGCAGGAACACCGCGAAGGCCACCAGCGGGCTCAGGTACGCGACCCACCCCGGCAGCCCCAGCGGATCGGGCCGCCCCAGCACGTGCAGCGCGGGCAGCCAGTTGACGAAGGCCAGCGGGACCACGAAGGTCACCCCGCGCAGCAGCTCCTTCGCGAACACCGTCGGCGGGTACTGGAGCATCGTGCAGCCCCCGTACGTGAAGGAGTTCTGCACCTCCGCCGCCTCCCCGGCGACGAACTGGAAGGCCGCCCCGGCCACCAGCACCCCGCCGAAGATCCCCGCCCCGGCCACCACCATGACCGGCACCAGCAGCACCTTCCCCGGCGTCCAGTGCACGTCGAGCACCGCCAGCGCCCAGCCCAGCACCCCCAGCCCCTGCGCGATCCGCCCCAGCCGCCGCAGCGCGAACCGGTCCGCGGCCACCTGCGCGAGCAGCGGCACGGGCCGTACCAGCATGGTGTCGAGGGAGCCGTCGCGGATCCGGGCGCCGACCCGCTCGGTGTTGCCGAGCAACAGGTCCGCCAGCCCGAGGGAGGCGGAGCAGGCCCCGTACAGCAGGGCGATCTCGGGCAGCGTGAAACCGCCGAGCGCGCCCACGTGGGAGAACATGACGGCGATCGCGACGAAGTCCAGCACCGTGATCGCCGCGTTCCCGAAGGTGGCCAGCAGGAACGACATCCGGTACGTCATCGTCGAGCGGATCCACATCCCCACGATCAGCCCGTAGCCGCGCAGCCCCTCGCGCAGCCGGCCGGCTGGCCCCGGCGCGGGCTCGTACCGCCCGGGCCGGCCCGCCTCCGCAGGCGCCGCCACCGTCACCTCAGCCACCCTGGACCACCACCTTCCGCGTGGCCGCCGCCTGCACCAGCCGCCCCGCACCCAGCAGCCCCACCGCCCACACGGCCTGGAAGCCCAGCGCCCGGACCGCTCCCCCGGACCCGGCGTGGGTGCCGAGCAGCACGTCCAGCGGGACCTGGAGCATCGCCGCCCACGGCAGCAGCCGCACCACCTCGCCGAAGCCGCCGGGGAAAACGGTCAGCGGCAGCAGCATCCCGGAGAAGAAGACGGTGACGACGGTCGCCACCATGTTGACGCCCGACCCGTCCAGCAGCCAGAACGCCGCCAGCGCCAGCAGGTACCGCACCCCGAACCCGACGACCAGCCCGAGGGCGACCGACAGCAGGAACAGCAGCCAGCGCAACGGATCGGACGGCAGCGCCAGGGTGAACGCGCACGCCCCCGCCACCAGCGGCAGCAGCCCGCGCCCCAGCAGCTGGAAGCCCGCACGGCCGAGGTCGGTCGCCAGCCACCAGGCCTGCAGGTCGGCCGGGCGGTACAGATCGACGGCGATGTCACCCGTACGGATGCGCTCTTGGAGCTCCTCCTGGAACCCGCCCCCGATGAGCGAGCAGGCCGCCAGCAGGGACTGGCTGACCCAGACGAAGGTGAGGGCCTGCGCCTGGTCGTAGCCGCCGAGGTGGGGGCGCTCGTCCCACAGGGCGACGTACGTGTACGCGACGATGAAGCCGAAGACGGTGTTGGTGAAGACCCCGGCGGCGGTCGCCGTGCCGTAGGCCGCGAAGCGCCGGAAACCGCCCGCCGCGACGGCCAGATAGAGCCGCACCGTATCCCTCCGTTTCCCACGTCGTTCCTACGTCGGCCAAAGCGGGCGAGCTTAGTGCGGAGGGGCGAGCCACGCGACCGTTTTACGCCCGTCCGGAGCGGATCCAGCGGCCATCGGGTAGACACCATGAGGTACGGATGTGGATATTTCACACGGTCACGAGGAGTCCCGGCGATGAGCGGCAGCGGCCCGAGCGAGGGCAAGGCCAAGGGGAAACGCAAGCGCACCGGATGGCGGCGCCTCGTCCCCACCTGGCGGATGGTGCTGGGCGGGATCCTGCTGCTCCTGCTGCTGGTCGGCGGCGCGCTCGTCGCCGGCTACCTGCTGGTCGACATCCCCCCGGCCAACGCGGCCGCCACCGCCCAGTCCAACGTGTTCCTCTACGCCGACGGTTCCCAGCTCGCCCGCGACGGCGAGGTCAACCGCGTCAACGTGCCGCTCTCCCAGGTCCCCCGCAGCGTCCAGGAGGCCGTACTGGCCGCCGAGGACCGGGACTTCTACTCCGAACGGGCGGTGGACCCCAAGGCGATGATCCGCGCCGCCTGGAACACCGCCACCGGCAAGGGCACGCAGTCCGGCTCCACCATCACCCAGCAGTACGTCAAGAACTACTACCTGGGCCAGGAGCAGACCATCAAGCGGAAGGCCAAGGAGTTCTTCATCGCGATCAAACTCGGTCGTGAGAAGTCCAAGGACTACATCCTCGAAGGCTATCTGAACACCAGTTACTTCGGCCGCAACGCCTACGGCATCCAGGCCGCCGCCCAGGCCTACTACGGCAAGGACGTCAACAAGCTCACCACCCCCGAGGGCGCCTACCTCGCCACCCTCCTCAACTCCCCCAGCGCCTTCGACGTCGTCTCCCACCCCCAGAGCCGCGACCGCGCCCTCGCCCGCTGGAACTACGTCCTCGACGGCATGGTCAAGAAGAAGTGGCTGACCCCCGGGGAACGGGCCGCGGCCCGCTTCCCCGAGCCCGGCAAGGTCCGCGCCGCCGCCGGGCTCTCCGGCCAGCGCGGCTACCTGGTCGAAGCCGTCAAGGACTACATCACCGAACACAAGATCCTCGACGACAAGACCCTCGCCGAGGGCGGCTACCGGATCACCACCACCCTCGACAAGCGCCGCGAGAACGCCTTCGTCGACGCCGTCCAGAAGCAGATGGTCGACAAGCTCGACCCGGCGGCCCGCCCGGCCGACAAGGTGGTGCGCGCCGGCGGGGTCTCCATCGACCCGGCCACCGGCAAGGTCGTCGCCATGTACGGCGGCATCGACTACACCAAGCAGTACGTCAACAACGCGACCCGGCACGACTACCAGGTGGCCTCCACCTTCAAGCCGTTCGTCTTCGCCTCCGCCGTCGAGAACGACTCCCGCACCCAGGACGGCCGCCGGATCACCCCGAACACGATCTACAACGGGGACAACCGGCGCCGCGTCGTCGGCACCCGCATCCCCTACGCCCCCGAGAACGAGGGCCAGCAGTCCTACGGCCAGATCACCGTCAACACAGCGACCGACCTCTCCGTGAACACCGTCTTCGCCCAGATGGTCGTCGACGTCGGCACGGCGAAGGTCAAGCAGACGGCCATCGCCCTCGGCCTCCCCGAGGACACCCCGAACTTCGACGCCGTCCCGGCCATGGCGCTCGGCACCATGCAGGCCAGCGTGCTGGACATGACCCAGGCGTACGCGACCCTCGCCGACCACGGCCGGCGCACCCCGTACACCCTCGTGGAGAAGATCACCAAGGAGGACGACACCCTCCACCTGCCCGACCGCAGCCCCCAGCAGGCCGTGAGCCGCGAAGCCGCCGACACCACCACCTCCATGCTGGTCAGCGTGGTGGACAACGGCACCGGCACCGAGGCCCTCGCGGCCGGCCGGCCGGCGGCGGGCAAGACCGGCACGGCCGAGCAGGACCGCGCCGCCTGGTTCGCCGCGTACACCCCCGACCTGGTGACGGTCGTCTCGATCATGGGCCAGGACCCCGACTCGGGCACCCTGGAGCCCCTCTACGGGGCCCTCGGCGAGCCGCGCCTCGGAGGCGGCGGCTACCCGGCGCGGATCTGGGCGGCGTACACGAAGAAGGCCCTGGAGGGGACGGAGCCGGCCGACTTCGACCTGGACCTCCAGCCGGGCGCGGCCCAGCCCCCGCCGCCCGCGCCCACCACCCCGCAGCAGCCCCAGGGCAGCCGCCCGCCGTGGCTCCCGGACCAGACCGGCCGCCCCAACCCGCCCAACGGGGGCCAGGACAACGGCGGCCAGAACCAGGGCGGTCAGAACAACGGCGGCCAGACGAACGGCGGCCAGAACAACGGCGGCCAGACGAACGGCGGCCAGAACACGGGCGGCCAGACGAACGGCGGCCAGACCAACGGAGGCCAGACGAACGGGGGCCAGACCAACGGCGGGCAGACCAACGGAGGCCAGACGAACGGGGGCCAGACCAACGGCGGCGACACCACGGGCGGCGGCGGCGAAACCACCGGCGGCCAGACCAACGGCGGCGGCCTCGCCCCGCGCCGCCGCCCGCCGTCGGTGTTCCTCGAATGACGGTCAGTGCCCGGAGGTGGCCTTCAGCCCCACCACCGCGACCAGCAGCAGGCAGATGAAGAAGATCCGGGCGGCGGTGACGGGCTCCCCCAGCACCGCCATGCCGAGCACCGCCGCACCGGCCGCACCGATGCCCACCCACACCCCGTACGCCGTACCGATGGGCAGGGTCTTGGCCGCGTAGGACAGCAGCACCATGCTGGCGACGATCCCGGCACCGGTGAAGAGGGACGGCCACAGCCGGGTGAAGCCGTCCGTGAACTTCATGCCGATCGACCAGCCGACCTCGAGCAGACCGGCGACGAGAAGAAGAACCCAGGCCATGACGGCACCTCCGGAACGAGAGCGAACGGGGTGCGTCGTCTTTGCGTCCAGCTACCCGGTACGGCGCGTCTCGTCGGGGCGGTTCCCCACCACCGTAGCAAAGGGCAGGCAAAAGGGCCGGTGACCATGGTCACCAGCCCTTCCTTCCCTCCCTAGAGGTACAGCCCGGTGGAGTCCTTCGACCCCTCCAGCCGCTCCGCCGCCACGGCGTGCAGGTCCCGCTCGCGCATCAGCACGTACGTCGCCCCGCGCACCTCGACCTCGGCACGGTCCTCGGGGTCGTACAGCACGCGGTCGCCGGGCTCCACGCTCCGTACGTTCTGCCCGACCGCGACCACCTCGGCCCAGGCGAGCCGCTTGCCCACCGCGGCCGTCGCCGGGATCAGGATCCCGCCGCCCGAGCGCCGCTCGCCCTCGGGGGTGTCGGACTTCACGAGCACGCGGTCGTGGAGCATGCGGATGGGCAGCTTGTCGTGGGTGGTGTTCTCGCTCACGCCCCGAACCTACCTGCCCCCGCGCGCCGCGCACCCCTGAGGGTCGCCATCACCGCGGACGTCACCGCTTGCGGCGCGCGGAGACCACGAGCAGCCCGACCACGCCGACCGCGAGCAGCGCGACGGGGGCGATCCGCTCGAGGCGCGGGGCGCCGTCCTCGTGGCGCAGGCCGTCCTTCACGTCGGTGATCAGCCGGTTGACGGCCGCGACGGCGCGCCCGGCGGTGTGGTCGACCGTCGAGGCGACCCTGGCCTTCGCGTCCCCGATGATCGTCTGCGGATGCATGCGCACGCCGATCTCGTCGAGCGTCTCGGCGAGCTGCTCGCGGCGGCGGACGATGTCCGCCTCGATCTGTGCGGGGGTCCTGGCTTCCGGCACCGCGCTGCCTCCGTCGTCGTGTCTCGTCTTGTGGGCTTGATCCGTCATGGACAGTCTGTCAGCTAAGTCAGCTTAGGCTCATGCCGTACGGATCCCCTCCCGAGGAGAGCACTGACATGAGCGAGCGACTCCAGCCGGGCGACACCGCCCCCGCCTTCACCCTGCCCGACGCGGACGGCAACGAGGTCTCGCTGGCCGACCACAAGGGCCGCAAGGTGATCGTGTACTTCTACCCGGCGGCCCTGACCCCGGGCTGCACGAAGCAGGCCTGCGACTTCACGGACAACCTGGACGTCCTGGCCACGGCCGGCTACGACGTCATCGGCGTTTCCCCGGACAAGCCGGAGAAGCTGGCGAAGTTCCGCGAGCAGGAGAACCTGAAGGTCACCCTGGTCGGCGACCCGGAGAAGGAGGTCCTGGCGGCGTACGGGGCCTTCGGCGAGAAGAAGCTGTACGGCAAGACGGTGACCGGGGTCATCCGCTCCACGGTGGTCGTGGACGAGGAGGGCAAGGTCGAGCACGCCTTCTACAACGTCAAGGCGACGGGCCACGTAGCGAAGATCATCAAGGACCTGGCCATCTGACCCCGCCCCACCCCCACGAAACGGCCCGCACCCTCCCGGTGCGGGCCGCTCCGCTTATCGGACGAATCCCGCCGCAACCGTCCGGCCACCGGTTCGTTACTCCATGCGAGGGCCGCACGCGTGGCCGAGAACGGGAGGTGGCGGCGATGCCGGTCAGTCCGTACACGAAGGAACGCCTCGCGGAGGCGGCGGGCGCGGCCCGGACGCTGAGCGAGGCGTTGGAACTGCTGGGGGTGGAACCACGCGGCACATCCCGCCGCTACGTGCGCGACCGCATGCGCAGGCTCGGCATCGAGATCTCCCACTTCGAGAGGGAGGGGGTGAAGTGGACCAAGGAGGTCTTGGCCGAAGCGGTCGCGGCCTCGTCGAACATGTGCGACGTACTGCGGCGACTGGGCCTGGACGTCGTGGGTGGCCACCATACGTACATCAGTCGGCGTGTGCGGGCGCAGGCCATAGACACCTCGCACTTCACCATCCCTTCGCCGGCCGGTCGGCCCAAGACCCGGCGGACTCCGGAGACCCTGCTGGTGGTGCAGGAACCGGGCAGCGCACGCCGCGTCCCGGGTGACCGGCTCAAGCGCGCCATGGGGTCCTGCGGGGTGCCGGAGCGCTGCTCGAAGTGCGGCACTGAAGGGATGTGGCGCGGCTACCCGCTCCCCCTCGAGGTGGACCACATCGACGGCGACTGGCGGAACAACCGGCTGGAGAACCTTCGCCTGCTGTGCCCGAACTGCCACTCCACGACGGACTCGTACCGAGGCCGGGCCAAGCGGCGGACGGCGTGAACGGCTCCCGTTCCGAGCAGCCCCGCCGACGCGGCAGCCGATCCCGGCCGGACCCCGCGGCGATACGCGACGCGGTCGCCGAGTCCCGGTCCCTGGCCGAGACACTGCGGCGGCTGTCTCTGCCGGACTCCGGCGGGCAACGGGCAAGGCTGCGGGCATGGGTGCACGAGCAGGGACTCTCGACCTCCCATTTCCTGGGGCAGGCGCATCAACGCGGCAAACCCGGCACCGTTCCGCTCAAGCCCCCAGAGGAAGTCCTCGTGCTCCACACCGCAGCGCGGCGCACGAAAACCGAGCTCTTGCGCCGCGCCCTTCGCGCGATCGGCGTGCCTGAGTGCTGCGCCGAGTGCGGAACCGGCCCGGAGTGGCTGGGGCTTGCCATGACCCTCGAGGTGGATCACATCAACGGCGACTGGAGGGACGACCGCCGCGAAAACCTTCGGCTGCTCTGCCCCAACTGCCACGCGATCACCACCACCTGGTGCAGAGGGGGACGCCGTCGGTCCGTCTGAGGAGTCCTTCACCGCGTCGGATGGTTGGCCGCTACCATGGCAGCATCTCGCGGCCGTGTCGTAACAGGCAGCCGAGCGGCGCTTAGAACGCCGTGGGAGAAATCCCGTGGGGGTTCGAATCCCCCCGGCCGCACCACACCGAAGGCCCCGCACGCAGCCGCGTGCGGGGCCTTCGGGCTGTTCGGCGGGCAGGGTCTCAGCCCAGCAGTTCCCGGAGGATCGGGATCAGGGCGCGGAAGGCCTGGCCTCGGTGGGAGATGGCGTTCTTTTCCGCGGGCGTGAGTTCCGCGCAGGTGCGGGTGTCGTTCAGGGGCTGGAGGATCGGGTCGTAGCCGAAGCCGCCGCCGCCCGACGGGGTGTGGCGGAGGG
Source organism: Streptomyces sp. NPDC001594 (assembly GCF_042893675.1). Lineage (NCBI taxonomy): Bacteria > Bacillati > Actinomycetota > Actinomycetes > Kitasatosporales > Streptomycetaceae > Streptomyces > Streptomyces sp. NPDC001594. Next base: position 51,324 of record NZ_JBIAVB010000018.1, read on the forward strand.
TGCCCAGGAGGCGGCCTTCGACCACGCGTTCGGTGCCGTCCGGGAGGGCCAGGGCGGCCGCGCAGAAGAAGTGGGCGCCCCGGTGTTCGTCGGCGATGTCGCCGAGCTGGTTGAGGAGCAGCTCCAGGTTGGCGCGGTCGTCGCCGTGGGCGCCGGCCCAGCGGGCCGAGAAGATGCCGGGGGCGCCGTTCAGGACGTCGACGCACAGGCCGGAGTCGTCGGCGATGGCGGGGTAGCCGGTGGCCTGGGCCAGGGCGTGGGCCTTGAGCAGGGCGTTCTCGGCGAAGGTGACGCCGGTTTCCTTGACGTCCGGGACCTCGGGGTACGCGTCGGCGCCGACCAGCTCGTGCGGCAGGCCGGCGTCGGCGAGGATGGCGCGGAGTTCGGTGACTTTGCCCGCGTTGCGGGTGGCGAGGATCAGGCGGGTCATGCCGCCATTATCCCGGCCGGGGCGGGCCGTCAGCCGGGGGTGCAGACCTTGGAGATCTCCGCGGCGGCGTCCGCGACCGGCTTGATGTCGGGGGCGGTGTTGCCCTGCTCCACGGAGGTGCGGACGTTCTGGACGGCCGTGGTCATGGAGTCGACGGCCTTGCCGAGGTCGGCGTTGCCGGTCTGGTCCTTGATCTTCTTCAGGTCGGTGTCGATCTGGTTCAGCGCGTTCTGGGTGTCCTGGACGCTGTTGCCGGCGTTGGAGACGGCCTGCTGGAGGTTGCTGACGCCGTTGGTGATGGCGACGGCCGTGTTGGCGCAGTCCATCGCGGTGGATATGGCGTCGCAGGAGGTGAGGGCCGGGACGGCGAGGGCGGCGGTGAGGGCGACGGCGGCCAGGCGGCGTCGGGGCTGGGTGGTGCGGTTCATTCGGTCCCCCCGAGGGTGTGGGTACGGGTACGGGCGCGCGGCCGTGAGACCGTGCGCCCGTACCGGCGTAGACGCGGGCCCGCCGCGCGCGGTTGCTACGGGAGCTGGAGGTCCAGGGCGCCGAGCTGGAGGGCCTCGAGGTCGGCGCAGCCGCCGGCGGCGAGGTCGAGGAGGGCGTTGAGCTCCTTGCGGTCGAAGGGCTCGCCCTCGGCGGTGCCTTGGACCTCGACGAAGCGGCCGTCGCCGGTGCAGACGACGTTCATGTCGGTCTCGGCGCGGACGTCCTCCTCGTAGCAGAGGTCGAGGAGGGGGACGCCGTCGACGATGCCGACGCTGACGGCGGCGACGGTGCCGGTCAGCGGCTTGCGGCCGGCCTTGACGAGCTTCTTCTTCTGGCCCCAGGCGATGGCGTCGGCGAGGGCGACGTAGGCGCCGGTGATGGCGGCGGTGCGGGTGCCGCCGTCGGCCTGGAGGACGTCGCAGTCCAGGACGACGGTGTTCTCGCCGAGGGCCTTGTAGTCGATGACGGCGCGCAGGGAGCGGCCGATGAGGCGGGAGATCTCGTGGGTCCGCCCGCCGATCTTGCCGCGGACGGATTCGCGGTCGCCGCGGGTGTTGGTGGAGCGCGGGAGCATCGAGTACTCGGAGGTGACCCAGCCCTCGCCGCTGCCCTTGCGCCAGCGCGGGACGCCTTCGGTGAAGGAGGCGGTGCAGAAGACCTTGGTGTCTCCGAAGGAGATGAGGACGGAGCCCTCGGCGTGCTTGCTCCATCCGCGTTCGATGGTGACCGGGCGGAGCTGTTCGGGCGTGCGGCCGTCGATGCGAGACATGGCTGTGAGCCTAGTCGCTGCCGGGGCGGGCCGGGTGACGGGCGGGGAGAGGCTAGGGGGCGGGGCGGGGGATACGGGTGGACCCCGTCCGGTCGCGCCGGTACGGGGTCCTGGTCATGCTCCGCGGGGGCGGATCACATCATGTCTTCGATCTCGCCGGCGATCGGGTCGGCGTCGGTGCCGATGACGACCTGGACGGCGGTGCCCATGCGGACGACGCCGTGGGCGCCGGCGGCCTTGAGGGCGGCCTCGTCGACGAGGTCGGGGTTGAGGACCTCGGTGCGCAGGCGGGTGATGCAGCCCTCGACCTCTTCGATGTTCTCGATTCCGCCGAGCCCGGCGACGATCTTCTCAGCCTTGGTGGCCATGTGTTTCTCCCTGAGTGTGGCGAAGAACGAGTCTCGGCGGCCGTAGCCAGCTGCGTCCGCTTCGTCACGGTAGCTCACGGTTGGCCTATCTACGCGAGCACGGGTCCGGGGCCTGCCGAATGATGACGATCAGCAGCACCCTGCCCCACAACTGGTCTACACCAGTGTGCCGTACGTGGTGCGGCTGCCAAAACGGGCCGGTCCAGGGAGGACGCGGATGAGCGCGAGCAGTGCCGAGGCGGCACCGCAGCCGAAGTGGTGGAGCGGTCTCTACCCGGGGCTGCAGAAGATGGGGCGCAGTCTGCAACTGCCGATCGCGGTGCTGCCGGCGGCGGGCATCCTCAACCGGCTGGGGCAGCCGGACGTGTTCGGCAAGGACGGGCTGGACTGGGCGTCGGTGGCCAAGGTGATGGCGGGTGCGGGCGGGGCGCTGCTCGACCCGGACCTGGGGCTTCCGCTGCTGTTCTGCGTGGGCGTGGCCATCGGGATGGCCAAGAAGGCGGACGGGTCGACCGCGCTGGCGGCGGTGGCGGGGTTCCTCGTCTACCGGGGGGTGCTGCACGCGTTCCCGAAGAGGTGTCCGCAGGGGACGAGGGACATCGCGGGGGGCTGTCTGACCTCGGCCGACACGTTCGCGGGGTACACGTACCAGAATCCGGGGGTGTTCGGCGGGATCGTGATGGGGCTGCTGGCGGCGTGGTTCTGGCAGCGGTACCACCGGGTGAGGCTGGTGGACTGGCTGGGCTTCTTCAACGGGCGCCGGCTGGTGCCGATCATCATGTCGTTCGTGGCGATCGCGTTCGCGGTGGTGTGCCTGTGGGTCTGGCCGCCGGTGGGTGACGCGCTGGAGCACTTCTCGGACTGGCTGATCGGTCTGGGGTCGTGGGGTGCGGGGATCTTCGGGGTGGCGAACCGGGCACTGCTGGTGATCGGGCTGCACCAGTTCCTGAACGTGCCGGTGTGGTTCCAGTTCGGTTCGTTCACGACGCCGGAGGGGCAGGTGAAGCACGGTGACATCAACATGTTCCTGGCGGGTGACCCGCACGCCGGCCTGTTCCTGAGCGGCTTCTTCCCGATCATGATGTTCGCGCTGCCGGCGGCGGCGCTGGCGATCACGCACTGCGCGAAGCCGCTGCGGCGCAAGGAGGTCGGGGGGCTGATGCTGTCGGTGGGGCTGACCTCGTTCGTCACGGGGATCACCGAGCCGCTGGAGTACTCCTTCCTCTTCGTCGCGCCGCTGCTGTACGCGGTGCACGCGGTGCTGACGGGGGTGTCGATGGCGGTGACGTGGGCGCTGGGGGTGCACGACGGGTTCAGCTTCTCGGCGGGTCTGATCGACTACGTCATCAACTGGGGGCTGGCGACGAAGCCGTGGCTGATCATCCCGATCGGGTTGTGTTTCGCGGTCGTCTACTACGTCATCTTCCGCTTCGCCATCACGGCGTTCGACATCCCGACGCCGGGGCGGGAGTCGGACGAGGAGATCGCGGCGATGCAGGCGGAGAACACCAAGGCGTAGCGAACGCGCTGGTTTGGGCGCGAACCGCCTTTCGGCACAGGCGAGGGCCTTCGGATCCGAGGATCCGGAGGCCCTTCGTCCTGTGGCCCAGGCCACACAAAATCGAAGGTTCCTTATCTAACCCCGACCGTGCTACAACTGGTCTACACCACCTAATGGTGTAGACCATGCAGCTGCCGAGCAGCCAGAGGTCTCTTCCGAGGACGCCGCCACCCCATTTTCCCCTGTCCCCTGGCAGCGCCTTGCCCACTGGAGGAAGCCCATGTCCACAGCGACCGCTGCGGAGACGAAGAAGAAGGGCGCTGGCGTGATGGCCGTCATGCAGCGCATCGGCCGGAGCCTCATGCTCCCCGTCGCGGTGCTGCCGGCCGCCGCACTGCTGGTCCGTCTCGGCGACAAGGACATGCTGGGCTCGGCCTCGATGCCGGAGTTCATCAACAAGATCGCCGGTTACATGTCCGCGGGCGGCGGCGCGATCCTGGACAACATGGCGCTGCTGTTCGCCGTGGGCATCGCGATCGGCTACGCGAAGAAGTCGGACGGCTCGACGGCCCTGGCCGCCGTCACCGGCTACCTGGTCTTCAAGAACGTGCTCGCCACCTTCACCGACTCCAACCTCCCCAAGGTCGCCAAGGCGATCGACGACAAGGTCGTCATGGTCGAGGCCCCGGTGGACGCCAAGGTGCTCGGCGGCGTCGTGATGGGCCTCGTAGTGGCCCTCATCTACCAGAAGTACTACCGGACCAAGCTGCCCGAGTGGGCGGGCTTCTTCGGCGGCCGCCGTCTCGTCCCGATCCTCTCGGCCTTCGCCGGCCTGCTGATCGGCATCGTCTTCGGTCTCATCTGGCCCGTCCTCGGCACCGGCCTGCACAACCTCGGTGAGTGGCTCGTCGGTTCCGGCGCCGTCGGCGCGGGCATCTTCGGCGTCGCCAACCGCGGTCTGATCGCGATCGGCATGCACCACCTGCTCAACTCCTTCCCGTGGTTCCAGGCGGGCGAGTACAACGGCAAGAGCGGCGACATCGCCCGCTTCCTCGCCGGCGACCCGAGCGCCGGACAGTTCATGACCGGCTTCTTCCCGATCATGATGTTCGCCCTGCCGGCCGCGTGCCTGGCGATCGTCCACTGCGCCCGCCCCGAGCGCCGCAAGGTCGTCGGCGGCATGATGTTCTCCCTCGCGCTGACCTCGTTCGTCACCGGCGTGACCGAGCCCATCGAGTTCACCTTCATGTTCATCGCGCCGGTCCTCTACGCCGTCCACGCGGTCCTGACCGGTGTCTCCATGGCCCTGACCTGGGCGCTGGGCATGAAGGACGGCTTCGGCTTCTCCGCCGGCGCCATCGACTACCTGCTGAACCTCGGCAAGGCCACCAACCCGGCCGGTCTGGCGCTGGTCGGCCTCTGCTTCGCGGCGCTCTACTACGTGATCTTCCGCTTCGCGATCACCAAGTGGAACCTCCCCACGCCGGGCCGCGAGTCCGACGAGGAGCTCGCCGAGCTGGCGAAGGCCGAGGCCAAGTAGGCCGGCCGGCCGGCCCCCGTGACGGCGTAGGCGGCACCTGCGCGACGAAAGCCCCCGTTCTCCCGAGTGGGAGAACGGGGGCTTTTTCCTTCGCCGGGCTCAGACCTCGTACACCGCGCCCGCGTGCGCGAGGTCGATGCGGCCGTCGTAGACCGCCTGGGCGTCCGCCAGGTTCTGTGCGGCGTCCGTCCACGGCGGGATGTGCGTCAGCACGAGCCGCCCGACCCGGGCGGCGTGCGCGTACTCCCCGGCCTCGCGGCCGTTGAGGTGGAGGTCCGGGATGGCCTCCTTGCCGTGGGTGAAGGAGGCCTCGCACAGGAACAGGTCGGCGCCCTCGGCCAGCGCCCCCAGCTCGGGGCAGACCCCGGTGTCCCCGGAGTACGCCAGCGCCCGGCCGCCGTGCTCGACGCGGATCCCGTACGACTCGACGGGGTGGCGGACCCGCTCGGTGCGGACGGTGAACGGGCCGATCTCGAAGCTGCCCGGCTTCAGGGTCCGGAAGTCGAACACCTCGCTCATCGAGCGCTCGTCCGGGACGTCCTCGTAGGCCGTGGTCAGGCGCTGCTCGGTGCCCTCCGGCCCGTACACGGGCAGGGGGGCGCAGCGGCCGCCCTCGTGCCGGTAGTAGCGGGCGACGAAGTAGGCGCACATGTCGATGCAGTGGTCGGCGTGCAGATGGCTCAGGAAGATCGCGTCGAGGTCGTAGAGACCGCAGTGGCGCTGGAGGGAGCCGAGGGAGCCGTTGCCCATGTCGAGCAGCAGCCGGAAGCCGTCGGCCTCTACGAGATAGCTCGAGCAAGCCGAATCCGCGGACGGGAACGACCCCGAACAGCCGACGACGGTGAGCTTCATGGAGCGTGAACCTCCGTGGACGGTCCGTGGACGGATTGCGGGCCGTGCGTGCGTCGAGCGTAAGGCGCGAAACCTCCGGTCGCTCCTCCGCGGCAGGCCGTTGTGGGGGGAATCACCTGTGCTGTCACCCGGGGGAGCGACGCGTGGTACGGGCGTTGCCGCGCCGTCATGGTGTCGTTGACGCGCCGGGGGTGGCCGTCACGGATACGGTCGGTCCATGGACACGTCCTGGTGGTTCGCCGTGGTGGCGGCGGTCGCCGTGGTGGGGGTGGTGCTGCTCCCGTGGCACGTCAGGAGGCGCGCGGGCGCGCCGCCCGTGCCGCCGCACGGGCTCGGGCCGCCGCCGCGGGTGCGGGCCGGCGACCTGTGGGACCTGGTGGACGGGCGGACCTGCCTGGTGCTGTCGGCGCGGCCGCAGCGGGAGTCGGCGCGGGTGGCGTGGATCGTGGGCAAGTACGACGACCGCAGGCCCGGGGTCGTCCCGCTGCCGCCCGGCACGGCGGGCGCCGGCGGGCGCGGCGGTTTCCTGGAGGCGGACCGGCCGGAGGAGGTCTCGGTGTGGGCGTTCCGCCGCAGGCTCGGGACGCTGGACCCGGCGCTGTGGGACGAGGCCAAGGGACTGGGAGGCGGGAGCGGATGAGCGGGCGGGAGGTCAGGCTGCGGCGGGTCTACGATCCGCCCGAGCCGGGGGCCGACGGCTGGGGGTCCCCCCGGACGGAGTCTGGGGGAGGGCGCTCGTGGACCGGCTGTGGCCGCGCGGGCTGTCGAAGGAGGCGGCGGCGGTGTGGGGGCACCTCCCAGCGGTAGCTGGGGGAGAGTGGCCGAAGGAGCTGACGCCGTCGGCGGAGCTGCGGAAGTGGTTCCACGGGGGCGGGTCGGCGCAGGAGTTCCGGGCGCGGTACGAGGCGGAGCTCGCGGGGGCGGGGGCGGGGGCCGAGCTGGAGCGGCTGCGGGCACTGGCGGCGGAGGGGCCGGTGACGCTGCTCACGGCGGTCCGTGACCCGGCGTCCAGCCATGCCGCCATCCTGGCGGAGCACCTGGCGGAGTGAGGGCGGCTACCGCCGCGCGGAGCCGTCTCCCGCCCCACTCCGTTCCCAGGGGCTCCGCCCCGGACCCCGCGCCTCAATCGCCGGCGGGGCTGGATTTCGCGGAGCGAAGTTCCAGCCCGCGCTGGGGGCACCTCCCAGCGGTAGCTGGGGGAGATTGAGCGCACCGGGCGCGCAGCGCACGTATGGGGTCAGGGGCGGAGCCCCGGGGGACTACGCCCAGAGCTGGCCCTGGAGGACTTCGATGGCTTCCTCCGTCGTCGCCGCCGTGTAGACGCCCGTCGACAGGTACTTCCAGCCCCCGTCGGCCACGACGAACACGATGTCGGCGGATTCCCCGGCGGCCACCGCCTTGCGGCCGACGCCGATCGCCGCGTGCAGGGCGGCGCCGGTGGAGACGCCCGCGAAGATGCCCTCCTGCTGGAGGAGTTCACGGGTGCGGGTCACCGCGTCGGCCGAGCCGACCGAGTAGCGGGTCGTCAGCACCGAGGCGTCGTACAGCTCGGGGACGAAGCCCTCGTCGAGGTTGCGCAGGCCGTAGACGAGGTCGTCGTACCGCGGTTCCGCCGCCACGATCTTCACCCCGGGCACCTGCTCGCGCAGGTAGCGGCCGACGCCCATCAGGGTGCCGGTCGTGCCCAGGCCCGCCACGAAGTGGGTGATCGAGGGGAGGTCGGCCAGGATCTCGGGGCCGGTGGTGGCGTAGTGGGCGCCCGCGTTGTCCGGGTTGCCGTACTGGTAGAGCATCACCCAGTCGGGGTGCTCCGCCGCCAGCTCCTTCGCCACCCGCACGGCGGTGTTGGAACCGCCCGCGGCCGGCGACGAGATGATCTCGGCTCCCCACATCGCGAGAAGGTCGCGGCGCTCCTGCGAGGTGTTCTCCGGCATCACGCACACGATCCGGTAGCCCTTGAGCTTCGCGGCCATGGCGAGCGAGATGCCCGTGTTGCCGGAGGTGGGTTCCAGGATGGTGCAGCCGGGGAAGAGGCGGCCGTCCTTCTCCGCCTGCTCGATCATGTGGAGCGCGGGGCGGTCCTTGATCGAGCCGGTCGGGTTGCGGTCCTCCAGCTTGGCCCAGATCCGGACGTCCGCCGAGGGGGACAGTCGCGGGAGGCGGACCAGCGGGGTGTTGCCGACCGCCGCGAGCGGGGAGTCGTACCGCATTACTTCGAGCCGCCGGCCACGGCCGGGAGGATGGTGACGCTGTCGCCGTCCTTGAGGGCGGTGGCGATGCCGTCGATGAAGCGGACGTCCTCGTCGTTGAGGTAGACGTTCACGAAGCGGCGCAGTTGGCCGCCCTCGACGATGCGCTCCTCGATGCCCTTGTGACGGGTCTCCAGGTCCGCGAACAGTTCGGAGAGGGTGGCGCCCTCGCCGGTGACGGCCTTCTCGCCGTCGGTGTAGGTGCGGAGGATGGTGGGGATGCGGACCTCGATGGCCATGGCAGCAGGCTCCAGTGTCGTGAAGGAGGAGGTGGAGAGAAGAACGTGGGCGCGCTCCGGTGCGGCCCGCGCGCGGGGCCGTGGTGCTCAGGCGGCAGGACAGATGGCGCTGGCGAGGCGGCACAGGTCGACGTGCAGCCGCGCCACGAGCAGCAGCCTGCCGGGCGTCTCGATGCTCACGTCGTGGGAAACCATGCGGTCATGTTAACGATTCCCGGTCCCCCGTTTGGAGTGTGATCCCGCATCGTGGACGTCCGCCTCTCACATAGTGGTCAGTAGGCGGCTACGACCTGCACTTCTTCCTCCGTGATCACGCCTTCGACGATCCGGTACGAGCGGAACTGGAACTCGCCGAGGCCGTCGGTGTCGGCCGTGGAGACCAGGACGTAGTGGGCGCCGGGCTCGTTCGCGTACGTGACGTCCGTGCGGGAGGGGTAGGCCTCAGTCGCGGTGTGCGAGTGGTAGACGATCACGGGCTCCTCGTCCCGGTCGTCGAGCTCGCGGTAGAGCTTGAGGAGGTCCTTCGAGTCGAACTCGTAGAACGTGGGCGAGCGGGCCGCGTTGAGCATCGGGATGAACCGCTCGGGGCGGCCGGTGCCCGCCGGGCCGGCCACGACGCCGCACGCCTCGTCGGGGTGGTCCTTGCGCGCGTGTTCGACGATCTGGTCGTACAGGGCCTGGGTGAGGGTCAGCATGGGGCTCAGGATAAGCAGACGGGCCCTCCCGTACCGAGGTGTGGTACGGAAGGGCCCATATCCTGGACAAGCACAGCGTGGACACGAGGTCCACGGGAGCGCGGTTCCCGGCGGTGACAGGCGGCCGGGACCCGTGGCGCGCGGCCCGGGCTACGAGGAGCTGGAGGCCTTCTCGAACGCGGCGCCGCTGGGGTTGCGGGCCTTGAGGACGAGGTAGGACACGCCGAGGATCAGACCCCACAGCGGGGCGCAGTACAGCGAGACGCGGGAGTCCTTGTCGAGGCCCATCATCACGATGACCATGCCGATGAAGGCCAGGGAGAACCAGCTGGTGTACGGGGCGCCGGGGGTCCGGAAGGAGGACTGGGGCAGCTCGCCGCGGTCGGCCTTGGCGCGGTAGCGGATCTGGCAGACCAGGATGACGATCCAGGCCCACATGCCGGAGATGGTGGCGAAGGAGACGACGTAGTCGAAGGCCTTGCCGGGGGCGACGTAGTTGATCCAGACGCCGACGAGCATGAGGGCGGCGGAGAAGGTGGTGCCGACGAGCGGGGTGCCGCTCTTGGTCAGCTTGGTGAAGAACTTCGGGCCCTGGCCGTTGAGCGCGAGGTCACGCAGCATGCGGCCGGTGGAGTACATGCCCGAGTTGCAGGAGGACAGGGCGGCGGTCAGCACGACGAAGTTGACGATCGCGGCGCCGACGCCCAGGCCCATCTTCTCGAAGGCGAGGACGAAGGGGCTCTCGCCGGCCTTGAAGTTGGACCACGGGATGACCGACATGATCATGATGAGCGCGCCGACGTAGAAGACGGCGATGCGCCACGGCACGGTGTTGATGGCCTTGGGCAGGGTCTTCGCGGGGTCCTTGGACTCGCCGGCGGTGACGCCGACCAGCTCGACCGCGAGGAAGGCGAAGACGACGATCTGCAGGGTCATCAGCGTCTCGCCGATGCCGTGGGGGAAGAAGCCGCGGTCGTTCCAGAGGTTGGAGACGGAGGCTCCGGCGGCGGCGTCGGAGAAGCCGACGGTGAGGATGCCGGCGCAGATCAGGATCATGCCGACGATGGCGGTGACCTTGACCATGGAGAACCAGAACTCCAGCTCGCCGAAGAGCTTCACGGAGATCAGGTTGGCGGCGTAGAGGATGACCGTGAAGATCAGCGCGTAGGCCCACTGCGGGAAGCTGTCGTGCGTCCAGTACGACATGTACTTCGCGGCGGCGGTGACCTCGGTGATGCCGGTGACGACCCAGAACAGCCAGTAGGTCCAGCCGGTGGCGTAACCCCAGAACGGGCCGAGGAACTCGCGGGCGTAGTCGGAGAAGGAGCCCGAGACGGGGCGGTACATGAGCAGCTCGCCCAGGGCCCGCATGATGAAGAAGATGACCAGGCCGACGATGGCGTAGGCCAGGATCAGGCTGGGCCCGGCCTTGGAGATCGCCTTGCCCGCGCCCAGGAACAGGCCGGTGCCGATGGCCCCGCCGATCGCGATCATCTGGATCTGGCGGGCGCCGAGCGCGCGGTGGTAACCCTCGCCGTCGCCCTCGCCCTGTGCGCCCTCGCCGGGCGTCCTGTCGTGCTGCTCGACCTGCACAGAGGTCATGTTTGGTGCGCCTTTCTCCACGCCGACCCGCGCCTTGGACGGCTGCGGATCGGGTCCTCGATCCCCCCGGATACGGATGGAGTTGCACCCGGCGGTCAGCCGGTTCAAGCGGGCCGGGGGACATGGGTGGCGTCCCGGCGGCGGTCGTGAAGATTTATCACGCGCTTAGGGGCGGAGGAAGGGGCGAAATGCGACGTAGGGAGGGTTTATATCGGTACATATGGCTGGAAACAGATCAGATCACCGCATGGCGGTGATCTGATCGTTATCCGGATTTGAGCGTCCGCTGAGCGAACGGTGTGCGCGCTTGAGGATCCCCAGAGGGCCTCAGAGGGTTTCGATGAGGGTTTCCTGCAGGCCGCCGAGCCAGAGGTAGGCCATCACCATCGGCTTGCGCGGGTCGTCGTCCGGCAGCCGGTAGAACTCGCCGCTCTGCTCGTCCTCGGTGATCTCCAGCCGGGCCGCGATGGTCAGCCGCAGGTCGTTGAGGGCGCCGAGCCAGCGCAGCGGCAGCTCCCCGGCCAGCTCCAGCACCGCCGCGCCGTCGCCGGCCGGGGTGAGCGCGTCGAGGCTGCGCACGACGGCCAGGGCGTCCTCCCGCTTGCGGGTGCGCAGGTCGTTCTCGGTGAAGCGGCGGAACTCCGCCGAGCGGGCCCGCAGCTCCTCCGGATCCTCGCCGGGCGCCGCGCCGGGGCCCCCGTAGGCGTCGGGGAACAGGCGGGCCAGCGCCGGGTCGGACGGGGGCTCGGTGGGGCCCTCGGAGGCGAACAGCACCGCGAGGGGGTCCGCGTCCTCGGCGGGCTCCGGCTCGCCGGGGCCGATCAGTTCCAGTAGCTGCACCGCCAGGGAGCGCAGGATGGAGATCTCGATCTCGTCCAGCGCCACGGCGGCCCCGCCGCCCGCCAGGGGCTCGAACACGCCGCCCATCAGTTGCGGTCCTGCGAGAGGGTCGCCCAGAGCCCGTAGCCGTGCATGGCCTGCACGTCGCGCTCCATCTCCTCGCGGGTGCCGCTGGAGACGACCGCCCGTCCCTTGTTGTGGACGTCGAGCATCAGCCTGGTCGCCTTGTCCTTGGGGTAGCCGAAGTACGCCTGGAACACGTACGTCACGTAGCTCATGAGGTTGACCGGGTCGTTGTGGACCAGGGTCACCCAGGGGACGTCGGGTTCCGGGACCGCGAAGGTCTCCTCTGCCGATTCGGTCCGTTCGATCTCAATCGGAGCAACACTCACTCGTCCCATGCTGCCACTGCGACAGGCCCGTCGCACAAACGGGCCCCCTCCCGGAAGGCCCTTCGGCTACATCTCGTCACTTTGACGAAATGTGCGCTAGCATCCGTGACATGAACCCTGCGGACCTGGGCCTGCCGGTGGACGTGCCGTCGACAGCGCTCTTCACGGACCATTACGAGCTCACGATGCTGCAGGCCGCGCTGGCCAACGGCACGGCGGACCGACGCTCCGTCTTCGAGGTCTTCACCCGGCGACTGCCCGAGGGGCGGCGCTACGGCGTGCTGGCGGGCACCGGGCGCGTCCTGGACGCCGTGGAGAACTTCCGTTTCGACGGAGCCGTGCTGGAGTTCCTGCGCGAGCAGGCCGTCGTCGACATGCGGACCCTGGACTGGCTGGCCTCGTACCGCTTCTCGGGTGACATCTGGGGCTACCCGGAGGGGGAGGTCTACTTCCCCGGCTCGCCGGTGCTGCGGGTCGAGGGCAGCTTCGCCGAGTGCGTGCTGCTGGAGACGGTCGTCCTGTCGATCCTCAACCACGACTCGGCCATCGCGGCGGCCGCGTCCCGGATGGCCTCGGCGGCGGGCGGCCGGCCGCTGATCGAGATGGGGGCGCGGCGCACCCACGAGCTGGCGGCGGTCGCGGCCTCGCGCGCCGCGTACGTGGGCGGCTTCACCTCCACCTCCGACCTGGCGGCCGGATTCCGGTACGGGATCCCGACGGTAGGCACCAGCGCGCACGCCTTCACCCTGCTGCACGACACCGAGCGGGACGCCTTCACCGCGCAGGTGGCCTCCCTGGGCTCCGGGACCACCCTGCTGGTGGACACCTACGACGTCGCGGAGGCCGTCCGCACGGCGGTGGAGGTCGCCGGGACGGGGCTGGGCGCGGTCCGGATCGACTCCGGCGACCTGCTGCTGGTCGCCCACCGGGTGCGGCAGCAGCTGGACGAGCTGGGGGCGACGGACACGCGGATCGTGGTCACCTCCGACCTGGACGAGTACGCCATCGCCTCGCTGGCGGCGGCGCCGGTGGACGCGTACGGGGTGGGCACCCAGCTGGTGACGGGCAGCGGGCACCCGACGTGCTCGATGGTCTACAAGCTGGTCGCGCGGGCGGAGTCGGCGGACCCGAAGGCTCCGCTGGTCCCGGTGGCGAAGAAGTCCTCCGGGGGGAAGACCTCGATCGGCGGCCGCAAGTGGGCGGCGCGGCGGCTGGACGCCGAGGGCGTGGCGGAGGCCGAGGTGGTCGGGACCGGGCCGGTCCCGACGGCCCTGGCGGACCGGCAGCTGCTGGTCCAGCTGGTCAAGGCGGGCGAGGTGGTGGCCCGCGAGCCCCTGGACACGGCCCGCACCCGCCACGAACGCGCCCGCGCGGGCCTGCCGCTGTCCGCGACGCAGCTGTCCCGGGGCGAACCGGTGATCCCGACCGAGTACGCGTAGCGGCCGCCGCCCGCGGGCCGTGGCCGCTGCGCGGGGCTGGAATTTCGCGCGACGCACGGCACCGGGGGCTGGGGCGGAGCCCCAGTTTCGGGAAGGGGCGGGGTGGGGGAAGAGCACCCGCAGGGCCCGCCGCACCGCACCGCACGACCACCCACACCAACCCGAAGGGCACGCGACATGCACCGCGCACTGATCGTCGTCGACGTACAGAACGACTTCTGCGAAGGCGGCAGCCTCGCGGTCCCCGGAGGCGCCGACGTCGCCGCCGCGATCACCGAGCTGATCGGGAACGCCACGGCCGGCTACCGGCACGTCGTGGCCACGCGGGACCACCACATCGACCCCGGCCCGCACTTCGCCCGCCCCCCGGCGGAGCCGGACTACGAGAACTCCTGGCCCGCGCACTGCGTCGCCGGGACCGAGGGCGTCGGGTTCCACCCGAACTTCGCGCCCGCCGTCGCCTCCGGGGCGGTCGCCGCCGTCTTCGACAAGGGGGCGTACGAGGCCGCGTACAGCGGTTTCGAGGGCACGGACGAGAACGGCGCCGGCCTCGCCCAGTGGCTGCGCGAGCGGCACGTCTCCGAGGTGGACGTCGTCGGCATCGCCACCGACCACTGCGTCCGCGCCACCGCCCTCGACGCCGCCCGCGAGGGCTTCACCACCCGCGTCCTGCTCGACCTGACGGCCGCCGTGGCCCCCCACACCACCGAGAAGGCCCTGCAGGACCTCCAGACGGCCGGGGTGACCCTCGTCGGTTCCCTCGGATCCTCATCGGCGCAAGAATGAGAGCATTCTAGAGATGCCTAGAGAATCTCTAGAATTTCCTCACCACTCTCGCTACCCTGAGGGCATGGAGACCGAGAAGATCGCCGTCGACCGCCCGACCTACGACCGGATCGAGCTGCTCTCGCTGGCCTGGGAGGTATCCCCCGGAGAGACCGTTCGCCGCCTGCTCGACCGATTTCAGCAGCAGGGGCCGGGGCAGGAGCAGGAGCAGCCGTCTGCCCCAGCCCCGGCCGCACCTCCGCTCGGCACCGTGCCCGTGCACGCCGTCTACGCCGCCACCCGCACGAGCGGGTTCTACGATCCGCTCACCGAGAACCTCACCATCCCGGCAGGCATGCCCGGCGCCGGCCACTACAAGACGCCGAGCGGCGCAGCGGCGGCCGTTCTGCAGGCCCTGAAGCCCACTGTGAAGCCCAACCGCAACGGCTGGGGGTTCTGGGTGGTCGACGAGACCGGCGAGCTGCTCCAGAGCATCCGGCGCTGATCCGCCGGACAGGCCCTAGTGCCCCAGGAGGGCCCGGATCGGGTGCCAGAGTTCGGTCGCGCCGTCCGGGGTGCCGCGCCACAGGAGGCCGTCCGGGTGGTGGAGGACCGCCGTGATCTCGTCCGGGGTCGGGGGGTGGGCGTTGCCCCGGAGGTACACCGCCCGCATGCCGAGGTTCCGCAGCCTGGTCAGGGCGCGGGCCCGGTTCGCGGCGTGGACGAGGACGCGGACGTTCCCGCCCTCGCCGCACGGCCTCGGCAGCATCAGCGCGACCACCACGCTGCCGCCCGGCAGTCTGACGAAACCTCCACCTGGCATCACCCTCAGCTCCCCCGTCAATAAGAACAGTCGTCCGTGCATCTAAACGCGATCGGCCGCCGCCCGCTAGAGGGCGACGGCCGATCATGCTTTGACCTGGGGTTTTAGGTCATTACTTGCCCGAGGGACCGACCTCGATCGTCATCTGGAGGCCGTCGTAGGTCTCCTTCGCGATCTTGATCTTGGTGTTGGTGTCAGCGACCTTCACCGAACCGGTCGGGTTCTCGTCGTAGTAGTACTTGCCCTTGTGGTCGTCGAAGACCAGGTTGGCCGGCTTCGGCTTGACGAAGAGCGACTCGCCGTTCTTGTGCAGGGTGAACGCGTCCGTCGAGTAGGCGCTGAACGGGGCGTCGTACGGCTGGATCTTGTTGCGGAGCAGCGTGCCGTCCGCCCACTTCATCGGCTTGGCGTTGGCGTCGATCGGCAGGATCAGACCCGAGCCGGGGTGCTGGCTCGTGTTGTTGTCCTTCTGCGACTTGTCCCACAGCCAGATCAGCAGACCGTCCTGGTACGGGTAGTGCTCGACCCAGTTCGGCTTGGAGTTGGCCCACCCGAAGTTGTACGGGCCCACCTTGAGGGTGGAGTCGTACGAGACGTAGCGGCGGTTCTCCGCGATGTAGTACTGCGGGTACTCCTTGGTGAAGCCCGAGCCGACCCGCTCGAAGCCCTTGCCGGTCCAGCCGTTGTCGCCGTTCTCGGCACCGTCGGTGAAGACGGCCGCACCGTCGGCGGTCAGGGTGATGGCGTCGGCCGTGAAGCCCTTGCCGCCCGCGCCGCCGTCCGTCTGGTAGCGGAAGCGGAGGTCGACCTTCTTGCCCGCGTAGGCGTCGAGCGGGAAGTTCAGGGACTTCCAGGCGCCGGAGACGCCGGTCAGCGAGGGGGCGCCGGAGGCGTCGGCCGGGAGGGCCGCGCCGTCGGCGGTGCCGGCGAGGGCGGTCCAGGTGGCGCCGCCGTCCGTGGACACCTCGGTGTAGAGGAAGTCGTAGTCCTTCTCGATGTCCCACCAGCCCTTGAGGGAGAGGGCCGCGGACTTCTTGCCCGTCAGGTCGACGGAGCGCGTCAGGGTGTTCTTGAGGTCGTCACCCATCTGGCTCCACCACTGCGAGGAACCCTCGGCGGGAGCGACGATGTCGGTCTTGACCTGCTTCTTCGGCAGCTCGACGACCAGCGCCTGCTTGTCCTTGGTGTTGAACTCCGAGACACCCAGCTTGTGCGTGGACTTCGTCGCGGCCTTGGCCGTGTCGTAGTTCAGCCAGCCCAGCTGGAGCTTGTCCCAGGCGGTCATGTCGCCCGGGAGGTCGCCTATGGAGTCCTTGCCCTCGCCGAGCCAGGAGCCCGCCGACATCAGGGACCAGAAGCCGACGGAGTTCTCGCCGCCACCGGAGGTGTCGTAGAGGTCCGGCAGACCGAGGTCGTGGCCGTACTCGTGCGCGAAGACGCCGAGGCCGCCGTTCTCCGGCTGCATCGTGTAGTCGCCGACCCACATGCCGGTGTCGCCGATCTGGGTGCCGCCGGCCTTGTTGCCCGCCGGACCGGTCTTGCCGACGTCCGTGCCGTACGCGTACCAGCGGTGCGCCCACAGCGCGTTGGTGCCCTGCACGCCGCCGCCGGCCGACTCGTCCTCGCCCGCGTGGACGATCTGGAAGTGGTCGATGTAGCCGTCGGGCTCGTTGAAGTTGCCGTCGCCGTCGTAGTCGTTGCGGTCCCACTGGTCGTACTGCGCCAGCGTGGCCTTGATGTCGGCGTCGGACTTGCCGGCCTTCTTCTGCGCGTCCACCCACGCGTTCACGCCGTCGCGGACGGCGTCCCACACGTTGGAGCAGTTGGTCTGACCGCAGTAGTTCGAGCCGTAACGGGCCTCGTTGTACGGGATCTTGACCCAGTCGGAGACCTGGCCGTCGACCGAGTAGCGGCCCGAGGAGGTCTTCTCGTAGTAGGTCTTCAGCGAGTTCTTGCCCTGGCCGGTACCGAAGTACAGGTCCTGGAAGTAGTCGCGGCTGAAGTCCTTGCGCCAGGCGGTGCTGTTGTTGTCCGCGCGGTTGGGCTGCGCGATCTGGTTGTGCAGCGGGCCGGGCGTGCCCCCGTACTTGGGCTGCGGCGGCTTCGGGCCGTCCGGGCCGTCCGGGTCGAACGTGGTCGTGTTGTCGACCTGGTCGCCGAAGTCGACGAGGATCGTGAAGATCTTGTCGGTCTTCTCGCGGCCGAGCTCGACGTACTTCTTGTCGTCGAGCTTGACGACCTTCGAGGCGCCGCGCTGCTCGACCTGCTTCTTGCCCGCCAGCACCTGGTCAAGGGCAGCCTCGCGCTCCTGCGCCTGCTGCTTGCTGAACGGGGTTTCGAGGTCGTGCTTGACCTTCTC
Organism: Streptomyces sp. NPDC001594; assembly: GCF_042893675.1. NCBI lineage: Bacteria > Bacillati > Actinomycetota > Actinomycetes > Kitasatosporales > Streptomycetaceae > Streptomyces > Streptomyces sp. NPDC001594. The sequence goes on from NZ_JBIAVB010000018.1 coordinate 68,676, forward strand.
CTGGGCGGGAGCGGTCGGGTCCTGCTTGCCCGAGGCGGGTACGCCGCCCCAACTGCTGTCGGCCTGGGCCGTGGTGAACATGGCGCCGGTGGCGGCGGTGGCCGCCATGGTCACGCCAACTGCGGCGGCGCGCAGCGCGCGACGCCTTGCGGAGTTGCCGGTCACTTGATGTCGTTCCCCTCCCGCGGCCGCGGGCGTTGGTCGGAACGTCTCCATAGGAGCGGGGGGTTCCGCGCGGCGCGCGTCTCAAGTGACGACATTTGACCGGAGAGTCCAAAGAAAAGACAGACCTTGACTTCTTCCTTACAACTGCACTATGCGGTCAGCGAGTTCCGCTATTCGGACGTTTGGAGTCATCGGGGCCTTCCGGGGCGAAGGGAGTCCCGGACGACGGCACCCCGTCCGGTTGCGACCCGGTTTGTGACCCCGTGCGCCCCCCGTGCTCCGGTGCCGTGGGTAAGGTCACGCTTACTTCTGGCCTTCCTCGGGCATCCCGTCGTATGGGCCACTCGACGCGCGCGACCGTCGGGCGGACTCCGAGCCGACGTACCCACGCACCTCCCGCCTCCGAGGACGGAACACGTCATGCCGCGTCCGACTGCCGCTCAGCTCGCCTACGGCTCCGCCACCGTCGTCGTGTCGACGATCGCCATGCTGCTGCTCTCGCAGACGAGCACCGGGATCGGGGTCGCGGTCATCTCCGCCGCCGCGCTGGCCCTCGGGCTGCTGGTCGCCCTCACGGTGCCGCTCCCGCGCCGCCGGGGCCGGCACGCCGCCGTACGGGGCGGCCGGGCGGGTGCGGCGGCCACGGTCGCGGCGCCGGGCGGGGACGGGCCCGGTTCCGGCGCCCGGGTGCCGGAGCCTCGAACGGCCCCCGCGGAGCACTCCGTCCACCACTGAGCCCGCCCGCGCCTACGCGGACGCGGGGGGGGGGGGGGGGCCCCCCCGGCGGCCCCCCCGCCCCCGCCCCCCCCCGGGGGGCGGGGGGGCCCCCCCCCCCCCCCCCAAAGGCCCCCCCCCCTGCGAGGCCACCACGGG
>NZ_JBIAVB010000018.1:69723-194819 GCF_042893675.1 Streptomyces sp. NPDC001594
CGCCCCCCCGCCCCCGGGCGCCCCCCCCCCGCCCCCCCCCCCCGCCCCCCGGCCCCCGCCGGGGGGGGGGGCCCCCGCCCCCCCCCCCGCCCCCCCCGCCCCCCCGCGCCCGTGGCGGTGTCAGGGCACCGAGACCACCACGGTCTTGGCCGCCTTGTCGTGCAGGCCCTGCTTGTAGGGCTGGTCGACGAGGATCGAGATGCCCACGACGACCCACCACAGCCCGCAGCACAGGAACGCGGGGATCCACAGGGTGGCCGCCCGGCCGACGGCGGCGCCGGACGAGGGCACGCTGCCGTCGTTGAGCATGGCGACCCGCAGCCGCATCGCCTTCTTGCCGAGGGTCTGGCCGCTCTTCTGGGTGAAGAACCAGTCGTAGACGATCCAGACGGCGACGTACACCAGCCACCACAGCAGGGCCGCACCGCTGACCCACCGGGAGGCGGAGTCGGTCAGTTCCCCGTTCTGGTCGGTGTCCACCGGGAGGGCGAAGCCGATCGCGAAGAGGATCAGCCAGAGCGGGACGAACACGACCGCCAGGTCGATGAGACGGGCGACCAGCCGCTTGCCGGTGTCCGCCAGCGGGGGCATGCCCGCGAGCGGGTCGGGCATGCCGTGGCCGTACGGGGGCGGCGGCGGGGGCGGCGGGTATCCCCCGCCCACCGGACCGCCGGGCGGAGGCGGATAGCCGCCGCCACCGCCCGGGGGCGGTGAGCCGTAGGGCGGGCCGCCCGGCGGAGGCGTCGGTTCCTGCGGCTTCTTGAGGAACGGGTCGTCCTCGGGCGGCTGGCCCGGCGGCGGCTGGTCGGTGCTCATGGCCCGAGTCGAACCCGCCCCCACCCGACCCGCAACGCGACGGTGTCCGTCCGGGGGACGGGCCGCCGCCCCGTACTCCGGGCGGGCGCCGGGAAGGTCAGCGGGTCACGAACGTACGGGCCGCCTTGTCGTGCCAGGCCCGTCGGCGCGGCCGGTCGACCAGGCACCACAAGCTCCCCGGCAGCCCCAGCAGCGCGTACACGAGCCAGCGGAGCAGGGCCTTGCCGAAGCCGGGCGGGCGCAGGGTGGCGGTGCCCAGCACCCGCACCCCGCACAGTTTCTTGCCCGGCGTACGGCCCCAACGGGCGGTGGGCAGGACCTCGTAGAGCAGTCCGAACAGCAGGAGGGCGCCGAGTACGAGGCCAAGCCGGCCGGCCGTGGTGGCGTCGAGCAGCCACACGGTGGTGGTGCGGCCGCTGGCCCGGGCGGCGTCGACCTTGGCCTGGACATGGGCCGTCACCCCGGGTACGAGGGGCGCGGCGACGGCGACGGCCACCCCGGCGAGCACGAGCGAGTCCAGCAGCCTCGCCAGCCCCCGGCGCACCAGCCCGGCGGGCCGCACGGCCCGCTCGGCCATCCGCTCGAAGACGGCCCGCGCGTCCTCGCCCGCCACCGGAGCGGGGGCGGGGGCGGACGAAGGGGCGTGCGCGGCGGGAGCCTCCGCCCGCCCGGCCGGGGCGGGGCCGGGGTACGCACCGGGGCGGGCGTTCGCCGCGGCGTCGGCCCGCCTCCGCCCGTGCGCCACCCCTTCCTCCGGGTCGGGGTGCGCCGGGGCGGGGGACCGCCGCTCGCCGGGCTCCCCCGCCCCGCCGGCCCACGCCCGGACCGGACCCGCCGCTCCGGTGCCGGCGCCTGCGGCCCGGACGGCATCCGCCGGAGCCTGCCCCGCGGCCCCGGCCCATGCCTGCGCGGGCTCCCCCTCCGGCCCCGGGTACCGGGACCCCGCCCGGGCGGGACCCCCCACCGGCACACCGGCCCCCGGAGCCCCGTCCCACACCGGAGCCGAAGCCGAAGCCGAAGCCGCCCGAGAATCCCCCGCAGGCACACCGGCCCCCCGCACGCCGCCCACCGAAGCCGGAGCCCCGGTCCCGGCCCACGCCGCAGCCGAAGCCGGAAGCGAAGCCGACGCCGGACCCCCCGCCGCCCGGGCGGCATCCCCCGCAACCGGAGCCGACGCAGCCGCAGCCGGCGCGGACGGCGCCCCGGCGGCCCAGCGCGCCGGCTCCGGGCAGTCCTCCCCGGGGAACCCCGCCGCCCGGGCGGAGCCGCCCGTCCCCGGGGTGCCGGCCCAGCCCCGGCCGGGCTCCCCCTCCGGCCCTGCCGCCGGGGCGGGAGCGGGGGCCGTGGCCTCCGGCCAGGTGGAGGTGAGGCCCGAGACGCCCGTCGCCGGGGCGTCCGGCCAGGCCGGCGGGCGGGCCGAGAGGATGCCCACGCTCTCGGCGGCGGCCTGCGCGGGCAGCCGCCGTGCGGCCGGGGCGGCGGGGGCGGCGGCGGGGCGGGCCAGGGAGATCCCGCCGGGCCGGGCGTCCTCGGGCTCCGGGCCGCCCCAGGAGACCCGGACGTCGCGCGGCCCGCCGAACCCCGCCTGGTGGGCGGGGTCCGCCTGCCAACCCCCGCCCTCCCGTTCCCGTTCCCGTTCGCGTTCGCGTTCCGGTTCCCCCCGCCAGGCCGTCGCCGCCGCGTGGTCCCGTACCGCCGCGCGGGAGCCGGCGCCGGGGCCGGGGTCCGGGAGGGCCTCGGTGGCGGAGGTCTCGTCGAGGAACACCGGGCCCGTCTCCTCCACCGGGGCGGGGTCGGGGGCAGGACGGCTCGTACCCGGGACCCAGGCGGCCCCGTTCCAGTACCGGACGTACCCGGGGATGGACGGATCGGGGTAGTAGCCCTCTCGGGCCGCGTGCTCGCCGTCACCAGGGGAGGCCGTCAATGTCCCCAACTCCGATCGTGGCTCAAGGCTTGTGCAGGGGAGGACCCAAGGGGAGGACCATAGCCAAGAACCCCTTCCCGACAGGTCCGGTAACGGCAGATTCCAAGCCTTTGAGCGAACCTCGCCCCGCCCCCGGTCCGGCCCTCACCCCAACCCGTCGATTCCGGTCACCCGACAGATTCCGGCCAACCTCGAAACCGGTGCCGGAAGTCGCGTCATACCCGGGCACATCGGCGCTCTCTCCGTACGTGGGGCGGTCCGCGCCCCACGTCCGCCACCGACGCACCGAAGTGAGGCCGCCGTGCACCACCACCCCGTCATCGAGCGCGAGCTGGAGCTCAGGCTGATCCTGTCCCCCGAGCGCAGCATCCGCGTCCCCGCGAAGCTGCTCTACCTGACCGACGACCCCTACGCCGTGCACATCACCTTCCACACGGGCACCAGCGCCCCGGTGAACTGGACCTTCGCCCGCGAGCTGCTCGTCGAGGGGGTGTTCCGCCCGTGCGGCCACGGGGACGTCCGGATCTGGCCCACGAAGATCGACAGCGAGGCGGTGCTGTGCATGGCGCTCAGCTCCCCCGACGGCGACGCCCTCCTGGAGGCCCCGGCCGGCGCGTTGTCGGCCTGGCTGGAGCACACCCTGCGGGTGGTCCCGCCCGGGACCGAGACGGAGCGGCTCCGCCTCGACGAGGCGCTGGCCGAGCTGCTCACCCCGACCCCGGCCGACGAGCTGTGGCTGCGCGACCCGTGGCCCTCCGACGAGTCCGCGGACGGTGACCTGTGAGCGACGGCGGCCGCCGGGACCCCCGGTCGTCCTCCTCAGAACAGCTTGCCGGGGTTGAGCAGTCCGAGCGGGTCGAAGGCCTGCTTGACGGCGCGCTGCATCTCCAGTCCGACCGGCCCGAGTTCGCGGGAGAGCCACTCCTTCTTCAGCACCCCGACCCCGTGCTCCCCGGTGATGGTGCCGCCCAGGGCCAGCCCGAGCGCCATGATCTCGTCGAACGACTCGCGGGCCCGCCGCGCCTCGTCCTCGTCCGCGGGATCGAAGCAGACGACGGGGTGCGTGTTGCCGTCGCCCGCGTGCGCGCAGACGCCGATGAGCAGGCCGTACGCCCGGGCGATGGCGGCCGTGCCGTCCAGCATCTCGGCGAGCCGCGACCGGGGCACGCAGACGTCGTCGATCATCGTCGCGGGCCGCAGCGCCTCCAGGGCGGTCAGGGACATCCGGCGGGCCTGGAGCAGCAGTTCCGACTCCGCCTCGTCCTCGGCGGGGACGACGGCGGTCGCGCCGGCGGCCTCGCACAGCGCGCCGACGGCGGCGAGGGCGGCGGGCGCGTCCGGGGTGTCGAACGCGGCCAGCAGCAGCGCCTCCGTACTCTCGGGCAGCCCCATCCTGCCGAGGGCGTTGACGGCCCGGACGGTCGTGCGGTCCATCAGCTCCAGCAGCGAGGGCGCCAGCCCCGCCTCCATGACGGCGCAGACGGCCTCGCAGGCGGCCTTGACGGACGGGAACTCGGCGGCGAGCGCCAGTTGCCGCGGCGGCGCCGGCCGCAGCGCCAGGACGGCGCCCACGACCACGCCCAGGGTGCCTTCGGAGCCCACGAAGAGCCGGGTCAGGTCGTATCCGGCGACGCCCTTGGCGGTACGCCGCCCGGTGCGCAGCAGCCGGCCGTCCGCGAGCACCACGTCCAGCCCGAGCACGTACTCGGCGGTGACCCCGTACTTGACGCAGCACAGGCCGCCCGAGGCGGTGCCGATGTTGCCGCCGATCGTGCACTGCTCCCAGCTGGAGGGGTCGGGCGGGTAGTACAGGCCCTGTTCGGCGACGGCCCGGGAGAGCACCGCGTTGACCACGCCCGGCTCGACGACGGCGATCCGGTCGACGGCGGAGACCTCCAGGATCCGGTCCATCTTCACCAGGGAGAGCACGATGCAGCCGTCGGAGGCGTTGGCGGCCCCGGACAGGCCCGTCCGGGCGCCCTGGGGGACCACGGGGACGCGTAGGGCGGTCGCGGTGCGCATCACGTGCCGCACGTGCTCCACGGTCCTCGGGAGGACGACGGCGGCGGGCGTGCCGGCGGGGCAGAAGCTCGCCATGTCGCTGGCGTACGAGGCGGTCACCTGCGGGTCCGTCAGGAGCGCCTCGGGCGGCAGCCCTTCGCGCAGCCGCGCGAGGAGAGCGGGGGCCGAGGAGGCGAGATCGTCGTCCATGGGGTCAGAGTGGCATTCGGGGCCATCGGTGTGAACACGGCTGCGGTGGGCTTCGGACACCCGGGCGGGCTCTTCATATTGACGCACAGTAAGCGCATGGACGGTTTCGACGAGCATTCCGCGCAGCCCGCGCCGCCCGTGACCTTCACCGGCCGCAAGACGGTGGTGGCGGCCGCGGTGACGGTGGTCCTGATCGCCGCGACCCTGCTGATCCGCCCCGCCCGCTCGGGCGACGACGCGCGTCCGCCGGGGCCGAGCGAACGGGCCGCGTCGGCGGTGGGCCGGGGCGCCCCGGCGGCGGCGGTGGACCTGACGGCGCTGGTGGCGGACCGGGAGAAGTGGCTCGCCGGGCATCCGGACGACGACGCTTCGTGGGCGGTGCTCGGTTCGGCCTACCTGGAACAGGCCCGGCGGACGGCCGATTCCGGCTGGTTCCCGAAGGCGGAACGGTCCCTGAAGCGGTCCCTGGAGGTCCGGCCCGTGGAGAAGGGCAACTTCGACGCGATGACGGGCATGGGCGCGCTGGCGGGCGCCCGGGGTGACTTCGTGACGGCCCGCAAGTGGGGCGAGCTGGTACGGGCGCAGGCGCCGCGGCGCTGGACGGCGTACCCGGTGCTGGTGGACGCGTACACGGGCCTGGGCGACTACAAGGGCGCCCAGAAGACGATGGAGCAGCTGCAGGAGCTGCGTCCGGGCCTGGCCGCGGACCTGAGGGCGGCCCAGGTGTACCGGGACCGGGGCTGGCGCGAGGACGCGGTGGTGGCGCTGGAGTCGGCGGGGGGTGCGGCGAAGTCCCCGGCGGAGAAGGCGTACGTGCTGTTCCGGCTCGGGGAGCTGGCCTGGGAACGGGGCGACGCGGCCGAGGCGCTGCGCCAGTACGAGGCCGCTCAGCGCACGGATCCGGCGCAGGCGGAGGCCCTGGGCGGCCGGGCGCGGGCGCTGGCGTCGCTGGGGCGCGGCGGGGAGGCGGTGCGGGACTACCGGCTGGCGCTGGGGCGTACCCCGCTGCCGCGGCTGGCTCTGGAGCTGGGGGAGCTGCTGGACGCGCTGGGGCGGCCGCAGGAGGCGCGGGCGCAGTACGAGGCGGTGTCGGTGCTGGCGGCGCGGAGCGCGGCGGACGGGGTGGACCAGGAGGTGGTGCTGGGCCTGTTCGAGGCGGACCACGGGGATCCGGCGGTGGCGGTGCGGCGGCTGTCGGCGGAGTGGGAGCGGCACAAGAGCGTGCAGGTGGCCGACGCGCTGGGGTGGGCGCTGCACCGGAGCGGGGACGACGCGCAGGCACTGGAGTACGCGAAGAAGGCCACGGAACCGGGGCTGCGCAGCGCGGAGTTCGCGTACCACCGGGCGGTGATCGAGCAGGGCCTCGGGGACGAGGCGGCCGCGCGGCGCCACCTGCAGGAGGTGGCGCGCACCAACCCGGAGTTCTCGCCGGTACGGGGGCCGCTGGCGAAGGAGGCCCTGGCGACGGTCGGCCAGCCGGCGCCGGGCGGCCCGGAGAACATGCAGCCGCGCACGCCGTGGGTGGCCCCGGAGATGCCGAAGCCCCACCCGAAGCCGAAGCCCGCGGCGCAGAAACCGCCCCCGCCGAAACCGAAGCCGAGCCCGTCGGCGAGGTGAGGCGGGGAGAGCTCCCCCACCCGCCCTTCGCCCGTTCCCCGGGCTCCGCCCGGACCCGTTGCGCGCGCTCCGCGCCCGGCGGGCTGGATTTCGCGCAGCGAAGTTCCAGCCCCGCCTGGGGCCCCTCCCAGCGGTAGCTGGGGGAGATTGAGGCGCTGGGGCCTGGGGGCGGAGCCCCCAGGGTGGCCCCGCCCGGCGGCCCGGGACCCGCGACCTACAGGTTGCCCCGCTTCTCCTGCTCCCGCTCGATCGCCTCGAACAGCGCCTTGAAGTTGCCCTTGCCGAAGCCCATCGACCCGTGCCGCTCGATGATCTCGAAGAACACCGTCGGCCGGTCCTGCACCGGCTTGGTGAAGATCTGCAGCAGGTAGCCGTCCTCGTCGCGGTCCGCGAGGATCTTCAGTTCGCGCAGCTCGTCGATCGGCACGCGCGTGTCGCCGACCCACTCGCCCAGGGTGTCGTAGTACGTGTCCGGCACGGACAGGAACTCCACGCCCGCCGCCCGCATCGTGCGCACGGTGGCGACGATGTCGTTCGAGGCCAGCGCGATGTGCTGCACGCCGGGGCCGTTGTAGAACTCGAGGTACTCGTCGATCTGCGACTTCTTCTTCGCGATCGCCGGCTCGTTGATCGGGAACTTGACCTTCTTGGTGCCGTCCGCGACGACCTTCGACATCAGCGCCGAGTACTCGGTGGCGATGTCGTCGCCCACGAACTCCTTCATGTTCGTGAAGCCCATGACCTTGTTGTAGAACGAGACCCACTCGTTCATCCGGCCCAGCTCGACGTTGCCGACACAGTGGTCGATCGCCTGGAAGGTCCGCTTGGCCGGCGCCGCGACCAGCGGCTCGCGCGCCACGTAGCCCGGCAGGTAGGGGCCGGTGTAGTCGACGCGCTCGACGAGGGTGTGGCGGGTCTGGCCGTACGTGGCGATCGCGGCGAGGACGACCGTGCCGTGCTCGTCCTTGACCTCGTGCGGCTCGTCCAGCCCGCGGGCGCCCTGCTCGACGGCGTACGCGTAGGCGGCGCGGACGTCCGGGACCTCGATGGCGAGGTCGATGACGCCGTCACCGTGCTCGGCGACGTGCTCGGCGATGAAGCGGCCGTGGTCCGTCGTCGCCTTGATGACCGAGGTCAGGACGAAGCGCGCGGAGCCGTTGGTCAGGACGTAGCTGGCGGTCTCCCGGCTGCCGTTCTCCGGTCCGGAGTAGGCGACGAGCTTCATGCCGAAGGCGGTCGAGTAGTAGTGCGCCGCCTGCTTGGCGTTGCCCACGGCGAAGACGACCGCGTCCATGCCCTTCACCGGGAAGGGGTCTGCCTCACGCGCGGTCTGCGGGGTGGTGTCCAGGGTCTCAGTCATGTCCGCAGCGTCCCGCCGTTCCACAAGCTGCGCAATAGTTTCCATTTCCGCTGTACAGAATGCCCAGTAAAACCCGAGGATGACTGAGAGATCTGTGCAGTATGACCAGCCGATCGAGGGAAGGTTTCCATGGCTATCGACGAGCTCGACGGACGGTTGATCGTGCTGCTGGCCCGCGAACCCCGGATCGGCGTCCTGGAGGCCTCGCGGCGGCTGGGGGTGGCGCGCGGGACGGTGCAGGCGCGGCTGGACCGGCTCCAGGCGAACGGGGTCATCCGCGGCTTCGGGCCGCAGGTGGACCCGACGGCCCTGGGCTATCCGGTGACGGCCTTCGCCACGCTGGAGATCAAGCAGGGTCAGGGCGCGGACGTACGGGCCCACCTGGCCGGGGTGCCGGAGGTGCTGGAGCTGCACACGACCACCGGGCAGGGGGACATGCTGTGCCGGCTGGTGGCGCGGTCCAACGCGGACCTCCAGCGGGTGATCGACCGGGTGGTGGGCTTCGAGGGGATCGTGCGGGCGTCCACGGCGATCGTCATGGAAAACCCGGTACCGCTGCGGATCATCCCGTTGGTAGAACAGGCGGCCGAGGACCACTGACCGCGGCCGGCCGGGGTCCACCGACTTCCAAAGAAAAGCTTGCAAAGAAACCCTTGCATAGAACTCTTTGCAAGCCTACGGTTGAGCCATGCCCGAGAAGAACGCCGAAACCCCCCGGCCGCAACAGCCGAACGAGCCCAAGCAGCCCGCGGTCCGCACCCTGGACGCCCGGTCCCTGCGCGGCCTCGCCCACCCCCTGCGCATGCGCATGCTGGCCGCCCTGCGGCACGAGGGACCGGCCACCGCCTCCCAACTCGCCGAGCGGCTGGGCGAGTCCAGCGGCGCCACCAGCTACCACCTGCGCCAGCTCGCCGCCCACGGCTTCGTCGAGGACGCGCCCGGGCACGGCAAGGGCCGCGAGCGCTGGTGGCAGGCGGTCCACCAGGGCACGGCCTTCGACGAGACGCTGATGTACGACGAGAGCGACCCGGAGACGCGCGGCGCCGCCGACGCCTTCCTCCACGAGATCGCCACCATCCACACCCAGGAGCTCAGCACCTGGCTCGGCGACTCGCACAACTGGCCGCGGGAGTGGCGGTCCTCCACGGACATGAGCGACTTCACGCTCCGCCTGACGCCCGCCCAGGCCACCGAACTGATCCACAAGATGCACGACGTGGTGAACAGCTACCGCGACCTGCCGCAGGGCGAGGGCACCGAGACGGTCCGCGTCCACACGCACGCCTTCCCGCGCCGCGGCGGCGCCGCCTAGCCCGCGCCACGCTCCCTCCCTCCCTCCCACCCACCCGCTCCGAAGGAGTCCTGCCATGCACGCCTTCACGCACACCCGGATACACGCCGCCCGCACCGCCGAACTCGCCGCCGAAGCCGCCGCCTGGCGCCTCACCCGTGACGCCGCCCCCACCGCCGCGCCCGCCCCCGCCACCCTGCGCAACCGGCTCGGCGAGGCCCTGGTCGCCGCCGGGACCCGCCTGATGCGCCCCGAGCAGCTGTCCGCCCGCGTCCAGCGGCACGCCGTATGAGCCGGCGCCCGTTCGCAGCCGTCCTGGCCGCCAACACCATCTCCATCGCAGGCAGTTCACTCACCCTCATCGGCGTCCCGTGGTTCGTGCTCCAGACCACGGGCAGCGCCGGACGGGCCGGGATCGTCGCCTTCTGCGCCACCCTGCCCGTCGTCGTCGCGGCCCTCGTCGGCGGCCCGGTCATCGACCGGATCGGCCGCCGCCGGGTCTCCACCGCCTCCGACCTGGTCTGCGCCGTCTCGGTCGGCGCGATCCCGCTGCTGCACTACGCGGGGCTGCTGGAGTTCTGGATGCTGTGCGCGCTGATGGCCCTCGGCGGCCTCGTGCACACCCCGGGCCTGACCGCCCGTTCCGTCCTGCTGCCCAGCCTCGCCGAGCACGCGGGCACCACCGTCGCGCGGGCCGCGAGCCTCTACGACGCCGTCTCGCGCGGCGCCCGCATGATCGGGGCCGCGGTCGCCGGCCTGCTGATCGCCGTCCTCGGCGCGGAGGCCGTCCTGCTGATGGACGCGGCCACCTACGCCGCCTCGGCGCTGCTGGTCTCCGCCTTCCTGCGCGGGATCCCCGCCGCCGAACCCCAACGAGCCGCGCAGAAGGCCTCGTTCGCCACCTACCGGGGTGAACTCGCCGAAGGCTGGCGGTTCCTGACCCGCTCGCGCCTGCTGATGGGCGTCACCCTCATGGTCATGATGACCAACGGGCTGGACCAGGGCTGGTCGGCCGTGCTCCTTCCGGTCCACGGCCGCGAGGACCTCGGAGGCGCCGCCTCCATCGGCCTGATGATCTCCCTCTTCGGCGGCTTCGCCCTGCTCGGCGCCCTCCTCTACGGGGCGTGGGGCGAGCGCCTGCCGCGCCGGGCGCTGTTCGCGGGCGCCTTCCTCGTCTCCGGCGCCACCCGCTACGTGGTCGCCGCCGTCACCGGCACCCCGCTCCCCCTCGCGGTGACCATGGCCCTGGCGGGCCTGTGCGCGGGCGTGCTCAACCCGATCCTGTCGACGATGGTCTTCGCGACGGTGCCCGAGGAACTGCGCAGCCGGGTCTCCGGCGTGACCACGGCCGGCTGCGAACTGGTCATGCCGCTGGGCGGGCTCGCGGCGGGCCTCCTGGTGGACGGCTTCGGCATCCGCACGGCCCTGCTCGCCTTCGGCGCGGTCTACTTCCTGGCCACCCTGTCCCCGGCCTTCCCGGCCTGGCGCGCCCTGGACGCGAAGGCGCCGTCCGCCGTCAGCAGGACGGAACGCCCTCTCCCCGGTTCAGCGACCGCAGGGCGTTCACCGCATCCGTCAGCGAAGTGACGGGGATCAGCTGGAGCCCCTGCGGCAGTTCGGACTTCGCGTCGGAGCACTCGGCCTTCGGCACGAGGAAGACCGTCGCCCCGTCCCGCCGGGCGGCCTGGGTCTTCAGCCCGACCCCGCCGACCGCGCCGACCGTCCCGTCGGCGCTGATGGTTCCCGTACCGGCGATGCTCCGGCCGCCGGTGAGGTCGGCGCCGCTGCCGTCGCCGTCGATCTTGTCGATGATGCCGAGGGTGAACAGCAGGCCGGCGCTCGGGCCGCCGACGTCGGCGAGGTTGAGGTCGACCTTCACGGACTTGGGGTCCTTGTGGAGGTAGCCGAGGGCGGCGGCCTCGGCCGCCGACTGCGACTGCGTCATCTCCTCCAGGTTGTGCTGCTCGATCTGCTTGTCGCTGCCGCCCGTGGGATAGACCGCCTCCCGGGGCATGACCGCCTGGTCGCCGCGGAACCAGTGGTCGACCAGCTCGTGCAGCCTCATCGAGGACGAGGGGCCGGTGGCGCGGATGGTGGTCATGCGCAGCTGGCCCTTGGTCTCGCGGACCGGGAGGCCGGTGACGGTGATGACCGGCTTGCCCTGGTCGGAGCCCAGCACGTCGGCCGTGGGCCCCGGGACGGCCACCACGAAGGGCAGCGGTGCGAGGGCCGCGACGGCGAACAGCGCGAGGACGGGCGCGGCGCAGACGGCCAGGGCGGTGGGACGCGGCAGACGTGTGAGGCGAGAGAGCACCCGGCCAATCTACCGACCCGGCCCGCCCGCCCCGCGCCCCGCGCCGCACACCGCCGCACCCGGCGGGGCGGCGCCCCGGCGCGGACACGGGCCGGCCCCGGCGCAGGGCGTCAGCGCAGCCGTCGGCGCACGGCCTCAGCGCAGGGCGTCGGCGACCTCGCGGGCCGCGTCGACCACGCGCGGGCCGACCCGCTCCGGCACGGCGTCGGCGAGCATGACCACCCCGACGCTGCCCTCCAGGCCGGTGATGCCGACCAGCGGGGCCGCGGCACCGCTCGCGCCCGCCTCGAGTTCGCCGTGGGTGAGCGTGTAGCCGGGCTCGATGAGCGAGCCCTGACGGGCCGCCAGGATGGCCCGGCCGGCCGCGCCGCGGTCCAGCGGGTGGCGGAAGCCGGCCCGGTAGGCGACGTGGTAGTCCGTCCAGGTGGGTTCGACGACGGCCACGGCGAGCGCCTCCGTGCCGTCGACGAGGGTCAGGTGCGCGGTGGCCCCGATGTCCTCGGCGAGGGAGCGCAGGGCGGGCAGGGCCGCCTCGCGCACCAGGGGGTGGACCTGCCGGCCCAGCCGCAGCACGCCGAGCCCGACTCGGGCGCGGCCGCCGAGGTCACGGCGGACCAGGGCGTGCTGCTCCAGCGTGGCGAGCAGACGGTAGACCACCGTGCGGTTGACGCCGAGCCGGTTGGAGAGCTCGGTCACTGTCAGCCCGTGGTCGGTGTCGGCGAGCAGCTTGAGGACTCTGAGCCCTCGGTCGAGAGTCTGGGAGGTTTCCGCGGTCACGTCGCTGCCTCTCCCTCTGTGTCGTCGGTGGACGGCGGTGACTCTCATGAGTTCAGCGCTGCCGGTCCCTCGGCGACGCACGGAGAGGCCGCCGGTAGCGGCCATGGCACCGGCTGCGCTCCCGCGGCGGCGCTGCCACGGGGCGTTCGATGCGGGGACAGTAGCGAGCGGGTCCGCTCAGCGGAAGGCCTCGTCCAGAATCCGGTCGCCTCCTGCCGGTTTCGGCCCTTTTCGCCACGGGCCTGTATCGATTCGTAATGTCCCCCGACCAAAAATCGGTTTACATGGCCATTACTCTGATCGTGTTCAAAAAGATGTTGGGGGGGTCGGGGCGACACGCGTCCCGAACGCATACCAGGGGAGAGAAGCAGCAGTGAACCTCAAGCGCATGGCCGTCGTGGCCGCCGCAGCAGTGGTGGGTCCGACGGTTCTCATGGCCACGCCCGCGATGGCGGACGAGGCGAAGAACACCGCCGTTACCACCCCGGACTCCACCCCCAAGGGTGACTCCGCCGCCGCCGAGACCCCGGCCGCCCCGGCCGCGGACACGGCGAAGCCGGCCGTCGAGACCCCCGCCCCGGCGAAGGACGCCAAGCCCGCCGCCGAGAAGCCCGCTCCGGCTCCGGCCAAGCCGGCCCCGGCTCCGGTCGACGAGGACGAGAACTTCAAGGCCACCGGCCCGGTCCTGGGCCTGGGCGGCGTCCCGGCCTCCTTCAAGGCCGGCGGCGACTGGACGAACATCACCGTCAAGGTCGACAACTCCAAGGGCAAGGCGCAGGAGAGCTACGTGCTCGTCCTGGCCGTCGCCGACGAGGCCAACAAGCTCAGCGCCAAGGACGTCCACGTCCAGCTCTGGTACCAGGGCGCCTGGCACGACGTCCAGGTCATCAGCGACGAGGGCACCCCGGTCGCCCTGCTGACGGACGACGTCGAGATCCCGGCCAAGTCGCTGAGCCTCCAGGTCCGCGTCAAGTTCAACGCGAACGCCCCCAAGGGCAACATCGCGATCGCGGTGGCCGGCGGCAGCAACGTGGACGAGAACGTCTACTCCGACACCGCCTGGGCCGAGTCGAAGATCGTCTCCGGCAGCACCAACGGCGGTGGCAACACCGGCGGCAACACGGGTGGCAACACCGGCGGCAACCACAACGGTGGCGGCAACACCGGTGGCGGCAACGACACCAAGCCGAACGGCGGCGGCACCACCACGCCGATCGTCGACCACAACACCGGCACCGGCACGGGCACCGGCACCAACACCGGCGGCGAGCTCGCCGAGACCGGTGCGGACGCCGCCACCAGCTGGGCGCTCGGCGCCGGCGGTGTGGCCCTGGCCATGGGCGCCGCGCTGGTCGCCGGCACCGGCCGTCGTCGCCGCGTCACCAACTGACGCAGCTCCACGCCTGACGGCGACGGGGTCCGTGCGCACCGCGCACGGACCCCGTTCCCGCATTCACCTCCGGGCCGGAAGGCTCACCGCATCCGGGTGGCCCACTCCTGGACCTTCTTGATCCGCTCCTTCAGCTGCCCCGCCGTCGCCTCCGCGCTCGGCGGCCCGCCGCACACGCGGCGCAGCTCGGTGTGGATCACCCCGTGCGGCTTGCCGCTCTGGTGGACGTAGGCGCCCACCATCGTGTTCAGCGACTTGCGCAGCTCCAGCAGCTCCTTGTGCGAAACCACCGGACGCCGCTCGGCCGGCAGCTCCAGCAGGTCGGCCTCCGAGTCCGGCTTGCGGCGGCTGTGCGCGATCTGCCGGGACTGCCGCTTCTGCAGCAGCAGCTGCACCTGGTCCGGCTCCAGCAGGCCCGGGATGCCGAGGTAGTCCTGCTCCTCCTCGCTGCCCGGGTGCGCCTGCATGCCGAACTCGGCGCCGTCGTAGAGCACCCGGTCGAAGACGGCGTCGGATTCGAGGGCCTCGAAGGACATCTGCTCGTCCTCGCCGGTGTCCTCGTCCTCCTGCCGGTTCGCCTCCTCCATCTCCTTCTCGGACTCGGCGTACGGGTCCTCGTCCTCGCCCGCCTTCTTCGGGCGGTCCAGGACGTGGTCGCGCTCGACCTCCATCTCGTTGGCGAAGCCGAGGAGGTAGGGGATGGTCGGAAGGAACACGGACGCGGTCTCGCCGCGCCTGCGCGATCGCACGAAGCGGCCGACGGCCTGCGCGAAGAACAGCGGGGTCGAGATCGTCGTCGCGTACACGCCCACCGCGAGGCGGGGGACGTCGACGCCCTCGGACACCATGCGGACCGCGACCATCCACCGGTCGTCGTTCGCGCTGAAGGTGTCGATGTTCTTCGACGCGCCGGTGTCGTCGGAGAGGACGACGGTCGGCTTGGTGCCGGTGATCTCCCGGATCAGCTTGGCGTACGCGCGCGCCGCGTCCTGGTCGGCGGCGATGACGAGCCCGCCGGCGTCCGGGATGGCCTTCCTGACCTCCGTCAGGCGCTGGTCGGCGGCGCGCAGTACGTTCGGCATCCAGTCGCCGCGCGGGTCCAGCGCCGTGCGCCAGGCCTGCGAGATGGCGTCCTTGGTCATCGGCTCGCCGAGGCGGGCCTCGATCTCGTCGCCGGCCTTGGTGCGCCAGCGCATGTTGCCGCTGTAGGACAGGAAGATCACGGGCCGCACGACGCCGTCGCCGAGCGCGTTGCCGTAGCCGTACGTGTAGTCGGCGGAGGAGCGGCGGATGCCGTCGTTGCCCTCCTCGTACGTGACGAACGGGATCGGGTTGGTGTCGGAGCGGAAGGGCGTTCCGGTCAGGGCCAGGCGGCGGGTCGCCGGGTCGAAGGCCTCCAGGCAGGCCTCGCCCCAGGACTTGGAGTCGCCCGCGTGGTGGATCTCGTCCAGGATCACCAGGGTCTTGCGCTGCTCGCAGCGGTTGCGGTGCAGCATGGGGCGCACGCCGACGCCGGCATAGGTGACGGCGACCCCGTGGTAGTCCTTGCTGAGCGGCCCGGCCGAGTACTCGGGGTCGAGCCGGATGCCTATGCGGGCGGCGGCTTCCGCCCACTGCTTCTTCAGGTGCTCGGTCGGCGCGACCACGGTCACCTGCTGCACCACGTGGTGGTGCAGCAGCCAGGAGGCCAGGGTCAGCGCGAAGGTGGTCTTGCCGGCGCCGGGGGTGGCGACGGCGAGGAAATCCCGGGGCTGGGTCTGGATGTACTTGTCCAGCGCCCCCTGCTGCCAGGCACGCAGCTTGCTGGCGGTACCCCACGGCGCGCGGCCGGGGAAGGCGGGTGAGAGGTGGTGGGAGGCGGTAGTAGTCACGGTCTCCGGTTCGGTCTCTCGGTGGCGGTCGTACTGAACTCAGGACAACCGGGCGGACAACCGGGCCACCTTACCCGCGCCGCCGCACCCCCCGCGGAGGGACAGGCCCGTGACCTCGGGCAGTGCGGCGAGCGTCACACCCCGAGCAACTCCCGCAGCCTGTCGGCGATCACCGGCACCCGCGCCTCGGCGCAGGAGGCCACCTCGATCACCAGCGCGTACGCCGCGTCCTGGTCCACGGCCGCCGGATCGGCCCCGTTCACGGCGAGGAAGGTGGCGGCGGCGAGCCAGGCGGTGCGCTTGTTCCCGTCGACCAGGGGATGGTTCACGGCGATGCCGTGGAGCAGCGCGGCGGCCTGCTCGTGGAGGTCGGAGTAGGCCGGCGTCCCCAGCATGCGGGCACGCGGCCGGTGCACGGCGGACTCCAGCAGGCCGGGGGCGCGCAGCTCGACCGGCTGGTCCCGGGCCAGGCAGGCGTGCCGGGCCAGGTCGAGGACCTCGGCGAGGGTGAGGTGGCGCACGCCGCGCGCCGGCCTCACTCGCCGAGCCTTTTCAACAGGGGCGCGTGCAGCCGCGCCAGCCGCTCCGCGGCGCCGCCGATCCGCTCGCGCTCCCGGCGCAGGTGCTCCCGTACGGCCGCGAGGGCGTGCTCGGCGGGGGTGGAGCCGGAGGCGTCGGCGAGATCGGCGAGCTCCGCGGCTTCGGCCGCGGAGAGCCGGAGGACCAGGTCGTCGTCCGTGTCGTTCATGCACACACGGTAACGACGGCCCGCCGTCCGATCACGGGGTTTTTCCCGCGGCCGGGGCCGTCCGCTCGTGCAGCCGGGTCGCCACCCAGGCCCCCACCAGGGCCACGCAGCCCATCGGCAGGAAGACCACGAGGAACGCCGCCGGGTGCGAGGCGCCCCCCGCCGCGGCCTCGACCACGTGCCCCGCGCCGACCGCTCCACCGCCCAGCGCGGCGAACGCCGCCCCGCCGACCGCGAGCAGCACCACGTTGGCCAGCGCGTCGGAGATCTGGAGCGCGGCGGAGTTCGCCCCCGCCTCCTCGGGCGCCGACAGCCGCATCAGCAGCACGCTCGCCGAGCCGACCACCAGCCCCATGCCGAGCGAGCCCACGGCCCAGCCCAGGGCGAGCGTCCACACCGGCACCGACTCGGCCATCACCGCCGGGGCCGTGAGGATCGCGAGTGCCACCAGCACCATCCCGGCCACCATCAGCCGCTCCCGGTAGGGCGCGGTGCGCCCCTGGGACTGCACCCACGAGCCCAGCGCCCAGGTCACCCCGCCCAGCGCCAGCGAGAACCCGGCCAGGGTCGGGCTGAGCCCGCGCTGGGTGACCAGCATCAGCGGCACGAAGCTCTCCGCCCCGATGAAGGCCCCGCCCGCCAGCCCGCGCAGCAGCACCACGGACGGCAGCCCGCGCCGCGCCCGGTAGGTCCCGCGCGGCAGCAGCCCCAGCACGGCCGGCACCAGCAGCGCGGCGCCGACGGCTGCGGGCAGCAGCGACAGCCACCGCAGGTCCTGGGCGGCGTACTGGAGCAGCCCGGCGCCCACCGAGATCCCGAGGGCCAGCCGGATCCGCCGCCGGTCGAAGGCGGCGGGCGCCGCCCCGCCGGTGTCCACCGGCCCGGAGGCGGTCCGCCGGATCGCCGGCAGCGCCACGATCAGCGGCACGACGACCAGCACGGGGATCCCCAGGAACACCCACCGCCAGCCGAGCCGCTCGGTGACCGTCCCGGCGGCCAGCGGCCCGACGATGGACGGGACCACCCAGCTCGCGGCGAAGGCGGCCATGATCGCGGGCCGCAGCCGCTCCTCGTAGGCGCGGCTGACGACGACGTACAGCGCGACGATGACCAGCCCGCCCCCGAGCCCCTGCACGGCCCGCCCCAGCACGAACACCCCCATGACGGTGGCGGTCCCGGAACACACCAGCCCGGCGGCGAAGGCCCCGATCCCCACGCTCAGCGGCCGCAGCGGCCCCTGCCGGTCGGCCCACTGGCCGGACAGGACCATGCCGAAGAGG
Source organism: Streptomyces sp. NPDC001594 (assembly GCF_042893675.1). Classification (NCBI taxonomy): domain Bacteria; kingdom Bacillati; phylum Actinomycetota; class Actinomycetes; order Kitasatosporales; family Streptomycetaceae; genus Streptomyces; species Streptomyces sp. NPDC001594. The sequence continues at coordinate 87,323 of NZ_JBIAVB010000018.1, forward strand.
CTGGTGGTGAAGTAGGCGGAGAACCCGAAGGCGTAGAGCCCGATCCCGTCGAGGTCACGCGCGGCGACGGGCATGGCGGTCCCGACGGCGGTGGCCTCGAAGGCGATCAGGAAGATCACGGAGATGATCCCGACGCTCAGCGTCCGGTACGCCGCTCCCAGAATGCCGCCGCCCGGCGGTGTGGGCGGGGCGGCGTCGCTGTTCTCTGATATCCGGGGTTCAAGGGCGCTCATCGCCCCAGAGTAAGGTCCGCGGCCCGCTCTCGCCCCTGTCAATTGGTCGGATCCCGCATGGTCCGCGGGACCTAGGCCGCAGGACCCGTGTAAACGCCGTATGGCAGTCACATTGCACCCCCGGCACCCCTCTTCCGGCCCAGGGGCGGGGCCCGTAGCGTCGTACCCGTCGCAACACAACAAGGCCGTGTGCCCGAGTGGTTGAGGGACTCGCCTGCAAAGCGAGTTACACCGGTTCGATTCCGGTCACGGCCTCTAGCTGGTCTGACCAGCCAGGACGACAGGGCGGCACCCCGTGAGGGGTGCCGCCCTTTTGGTCCTCCGTCTCAGTTGCCGTCTCAGTTGCGGCTTGGGACGGAATCATTGCCCTGCAATGATTCGCTCACAGCATCGATCAGGTCGCTGTGCGCCTCTCCGATGGTGTGCCGCTGCTGCTCCACGCGAACCCGCCACCCCGCCCTGGTTTCGTCTGTGGCGGTCACGATGCCGTCGGCCCACTCCTCAATGCCTTCGTGATGCTGCTCGATCGACTGCCAGAGCCCACGTGCTGCCTGGTGCACCCGAGCAGGTCCAAGGAGCCGGAGGGGGAAGTAAACCTTCCGAATCTCGTTCATGCTCGCGCGATAGGCGTTCCAGACATCAGGGGATGCCTCGATCTCCAGGTCGAACATGCGCGTAAGGCTGGATGCGGCAATGGCGAACCTGTCGTACGCCTCAAGCATGAGGACCGCCGCACGTTTCCTCTCGTCCCGCAACCAGTGGTCGTGTTGAGTGCGCCCCTGGGTCCGGGCCTGTTCGATCGTCGCGTGCGCTGTGGTCTCCGCCCCTATACGCGCCCCACGGACCGCTGCCAGTCCGCCCATGGCCGCGCCGCTAAGCGCCCCGACAAGCCCAACTCCCGCCGTCACTATCGCCACAAGTCCTTCGTCCATGAGGGCAGGATGGCGCGGCTGGAGACCGGACGGAACGAGTTTCGGCAGGATCGGCCGCACCACTCACGCCGCAACACTGCGGGCCCGCAGCCGTCCTAACCGGCCGGCACGAGCTTCCCCGCGGCTCCATCGTCATCGTCGCCATCAGGCCGATCCGTCTCGGCCTTCCAGATCAGACCGTCCACCTGCCTCGCAATATCCGTCCGTACCGCGTCCACCATGTGCTGGTACCGAGCGGCCATGGCGGTGGTCGACCACCCCATGAGCCCCATGACGGCGCGCTCGGGAACTCCAAGGATCAGCAGCACCGTCGCGGCCGTGTGCCGGGCGTCGTGCAGGCGCCCGTCTCGGACCTTCGCCTCGGCCAGCAGAGCCTTCCACTCAGCCCAGTCCCGGCGGTGGGAGGGACTGCGGCCCTGCTCGTCCGGGAACACCAAGCGGTTCTCCTGCCACCGCCTGGCCGCCGCCCGCTCCTTCTCCTGCGCCTTCAGGTGGTTGCGGAGCAGGTCCACGAGCTGGTCAGGCAGGCCGACAGCGCGGCGGCCCGCCCGGGACTTCGTGGTGGACAGCTCGGGGTTCGTGCGGCGCCGCTGCGGGCAGTAGCCGGCCGCCTTGCGCCCGCACGGCTCCGCACACCCGTGGGCGTACTGCGGCCGGTGACGGCTGCGTCGGACCATGAGAAACCCGCCCTCAAGGTCGACGTCGTCCCACTCCAGACCCAGCACCTCCCCCTGCCGCAGGCCGAGGGCGAGAGCGACAGCCCACCGCGCCGAGTTGCGGTGCTTCTCGGCGGCGCTCAGGAGCCGCTTCACCTCCTGCACGCTGTAGGGCTCCACCTCGTAGTCCCCCGTCTTCGGAGCCTTGGCCAACTGGACCGGGTTCTGTCCGAGATGGCCGCGCCGTACGGCCTCGTTGAGGGCGGTGCGGAAGGTCCGATGTACCTGGTGCGCGGTGGCTGCCTTGCTCCCGTTGGCCTGCATCTTGGCGTAGAAGATCTCGATGTGTTCGGGCTTGAGCCGGTCGAGCCGGTGCGCCCCCAGGCCGGGGATCAGGTGCTTTCGAACAGCGACGCGGTACCCGACCATGGTGTTGTCGTTGACCGCCAGGGGCGCCACGTTCTCCACCCAGTGCGTCAGCCACGTCTTGACCGTCCACGCCTTGCCCGGCTTCCGCACCGTCTTCGCGTCGCGCTGCTTCTCCAGCTCACGGACAGCGGCGGTCACATCGGCACGGGTCTTCCGTTCGACGTGGCGCCGGTCCGGCGTGCCGTCGTCACGGATGCCGACCGTCACGCGGCCGTGCCACTTCCCGTCACTGCCCTGATAGATAGAGCTGCGGCCGTTGGGCTGCCGAGTGCGCTTCTTGTCTTCCGCCACAGACGGGCTCCTTCATGTTGGGGAGGGGTGGAAACGGCCGGAGCGCTGCCCGTGTTGGGGCAGCGCTCCGGTGAAAAAGAGGTCAGGCAGCCTGTCGCTCAGCACGGCGACGAGCGAGGTACGCGGCCGGCGCATCGGCGGGGACCCGCCTCAGGCCGCCGACCAAAAGCGACTCCAGCTCTCCGTTGCGGATGAGGGCGAAACAGGTGGTCCGCCCGATTTGAAGTCGCCGTGCGGCTTCTTCGACCTTCAGCAGAACGAGCGTGGGGTCGTAGGTCGCTGTGGAAGGGGCGGCATCCATGCAGGGCTCCTTTGCGTGGTGGTTTGGGGGCCTTGGCCTTCCTGGGATCCGCAACAGCCGCCACACCGCAACAGCGCAGGTCAGCGGCGCGCGTTTGTGGCGGATCCGGGTTTTGTGGCGGATCAGCGCCGCCACACGCGGGGTGCAGCGGCACCGATCCAGGGGTGGTTCAGTGGGTGCCGACGGGCTGGCGTGTGGCGGCCTGGTGGGACATGTGGCGGATGCCGGGGAGGGGTTCCGCCACAGATTCACCCCCGCTGACCTGCGGTGTGGCGGCTGTGGCGGATGTTGCGGACTTCTGGGGGTGGAGGGGGCAGTACCTGGCCCAGGCGTCCGCGAGGTCCTCGGCGTAGTAGCCCTTGGGGGTGGCCGAGCCGACGCGGATCCCTCGGGGCTTGATGGGCTTGTTGGCGGCGGTGACGTACTGGCCGAGCATCTGGGAGAGCATCCGCGAGTTGATCGGCTTGCCATCCATGTCGGCCCAGGGGGCGTCGTCCATGCGCAGGAGGCATTCGAGGATGGCTGCGGTCGGCATCCGCTCCTCGCCGCGGAAGACCTGGTCGCGCAGGTCGGTGAGGAGTCGGATGCCTAGCGAGGAGGCGTCGTTCTCCTTCGCGGCGTTGACCAGTTCGAGGCAGGCGGCGCGGGCCCGCTCCGGCCAGGTGCCGCCCGCGGCTTCGGCGACCGCGAGGAGGGGCTCCCAGACGTCGGCGGGCCGGTCGGTGATCCTGTCGGGCATGGTCGGCCAGGAGTCGGTGACCTGCTTGCGGACGGAGTTGGCCCAGGCGGCGAGACGGTCGCGCAGGGCGTTGCCCTGCTTCTTGTGGATGCGCTCGCGCCAGGGCTCGCAGGACTCGTTGGGGGCCTTCTTGCGCATGCGGATGATGACGGAGCGGGTGAAGACGGTGTCGGGGAGGGAGCCGAGACCGGCGAGGGCGATCGCGCAGTAGGCGGGGAAGCCCTCCACGGTCTGGTTGGCGCCGTCCCCCACGCACCGGTACATCTTCCGGCCCCGGGTGTGCCCGGCGTTGAGGAACTTGCGCAGGTTCTCGTCGCCTGCGGCCTTGGGGCCGAAGATCGTGTCGATCTCGTCGAAGAGGATCGTGGGCCGTTCCCCCTCGATGCCTGCGACGGACCGGAACAGGGCGGACTGCGAGGCGTCCACCGCCGCCATGGAGTTCGGGACCAGGGTCTCGATCACGTCCAACGCGCGGCTCTTGCCAGACCCGGGCTCCGGAGAGAGGAACGCGATCCGCGGGGTGGCGTCGAAGGAGTCGAGCAGGTGCGCGTGTGCGTCCCAGAGGACGACGGCCACGTAGGCGGATTCGAGCGGGAAGATGTTGAAGCGGCGGTGGAAGCGCTCGACCTCGTCAAGCAGCGCGGCCCCGTCGATGGGCATGGCGGTCGTGGTCGAGTCGCTCATCAGCGGCTTTCCCTTCCTGGGAGTTGTGCAGGGGGCAGAGGTCTCGGTGCTGGTCGTACTCGGCGACCAGGGCGGCCACGGCGTGCTGGCCGGTGGCGGTGCCGGTGTGGCCGCAGCGGCAGGCGTAGGTGGCGGTGGGGGTGTCGGCGTAGCGCTTGGACCAGCGGGCGCCGTCGTAGTGGTGGCGGTACACGGGCGCGGCGTAGATCCGGATCCCCGGCTGCTCCGGCGTCGGGTCATCCAGATCTCGGGGCCCGGCAGCACGGTCGAACTGGTCAGAGCGCCTAAGGGATGAAAGGACGCCTTCGGCGACGACCTTCGACGCCCCAATGTTGTCCATGGCCAAGGCCGGTTCGGCGGGGCGGGTCCCGGCAGGTGTGGAGGGAGGGCTGTTAGCCGGAGGGTGTTCGCGGGCGCTCATGCCGTCCGCCGGGCGGCGGGGTTGTTGCGGATGGACCAGTTGAGAGCGCTGGTGAGGGCGGAGCGGTACTCGTAGGGCTTCAAGCCGGCCGCTTCCGCCCCCCGGCTAAGAGCCTCCTCCACCACCATCCGGTCAAGGTCGCCGGACGCGACCAGCCGACCCAGAGCCCGCGCGGCTCGAACGAGCACCTTGTTCCGGGTTCCGTCGGGGGCGCCCGCGACGTTCGCCTCTTCGTTGCGCAGGGCGGCGGAGGCGTAGGCGGCGCGGCGCCCGGCAGGCCTGCCGACGAGGGGGTAGATCGGGCTGGCCTTGATGCGGGGCGGTTCGGTGAGCTTGGCGTGCACCCAGCCCGGGAGCGGAGCTACGGGGCGGTCGTCGGTGACGGTGTAGGTGCCGGTGGGGGTGATGCTGCCGGGGGCGACGACGTATCCACCCCAGGCCCGGGTGTCGATGTGCCGCCCCAGGATGTCCTGCGTGGACCGCATCACGACCCCGGCCGGGGCGGCGAAGTAGAGGTGCAGCCCGCCAGACGGGGTCGTCACCGTGTAGGTGTGCGGCACCTGCTCGCCGGTCACCCGGGCCAGGGCGGCGAAGATGTCGGAGCCGCTGAGGGTTCCGGGCGGGTCTGCGGGCTTGGGCGGGTCGAGGTCGATGACCACCAGCCCGGCCGGGCCGGTGGTCAGCCCAATGTTGAACGGGGTGCTGGCCCAGGCGGCGCGGATCCGGACGGGGTCGGTGGTGGCCCGCTGCTCAGGCTTGGCGTGTCCGCCCGCGCAGTCACCAGTGCCGGGGCAGCGGGTCTCGCCGTGCAGGGCGGACACCTTGGAGCCGGGCCGCAGAGGGATCACCGGCCAGCCTCGGTCGACGGCGGCGAGGGCCGCCTTCAACAGATGCGGCTGGGCCTCTCGCGGGACGGTGGTGGGTTGGGTCATGCTGGATGCCTCCAGATCTGTGAGTGGAGCTGGATGAGGGCGGCCCCGGACTTTGGCGAGACGGGGCCGCTCTTTCGTGCTGTTCAGGCGGCGGCGGTGCGGGTGAAGGTGTCGTACTGGCTGGTGCTGATGAGGCCGGCTTCGCGCCACTGCTCGAGGAGGTCGGTCTGACCGTCAGACACGGTGCACTTGGAGCACAGCCGGCCGGGGGAAGCAGTCGTGCCGCGGGCAGTGGGCGGACGTTGACCCCAGGCGCAGGCGGACAGCCCCGCAGCTTCGGCTTCGCGTTCCAGCTCCCGCAGGGCTTGGGCAGCGTCGGGGTAGAAGAAGCCGACTTCATCGAGCTCGCCGGGCTTGGCGAAGGCGCCGCACAGGCACTCGCCGGACATGTGCAGGTGGGCGGTGACCTCGTTGAGCGGGAGGGCGCCCGGGGTGCACAGACGGTGCTCCTTATGCTGGTGCGGGAGCTCGCAGCGGTGCCGGGCCCGGTATTCGCGCATGTGGGCGTCGGTCCAGTGCACGATCGGGCAGACCCAGATCAGGGAGCCTTCCCGGTCAACTTCCTCGGCGTTGCGAAAGCGCCGGCTGGTCTCAGCCCAGCGCATGCCGGAGAGGTAGACGAGGTTGCGGCGCCGGCTTCGAGGACCGAGGAGTTGGGCGCGTAGCCGCTGGAGGGGTTCGTCCTTGAGCCGGCGGTACATGACGCTGTGGCCGGCCGGGCCGGGGAAGCCCTTCCAAACGGGGCGGCCGATGTTGTTGCCGCGGGTGGAGAGCACCTGCCCAAGGACGAGGTCGCGGTAGGTGTGCTTGGGGTGGAGTTCGTGCAGGGGCAGGCCCCATGCGGCGGTGACGTCGCGGACGTGCTGGGTGGTCTGGCGGATGCCGGTGCCGGTGTTGACGTGGGCGATGGCATTGACGCGGGTGCGAAAGAGGTGGTTGACGATGACGGAGTCGTTGCCGCCGGAGAACAGGCCGATGGTGGCGACGACGGGGAAGGCGGCCAGGACCCGGTCGAGGATGGCGTGGGAGTGGGCGATGGCTTCGTCCAGCGTCCGCGCCTCGTAGCTGTCGGACTTCGGCGGGGTCTTCTCCAGCCGGTCGACCATGCCGGGGAACATGTCCGCGGCCGGCCGTGTGCTGCGACTACTCACATGAACCTCACAGAGGTGATCACGCAGGGATGAGGAACGGGCTTGTCAGTGGGGCCCGATACGTTGGGAGGCGGCATGCCCTGCTCGCCCCGAGCGGGGCGGCGAAACGGGGAGGGTGCAGATGACGGCGTGGCTGGCGTTGCTGACCGGCGCGGACCGGGCTCGGTCAGGCGAGCTCTACGACGACGTGCTGGGCGAGCACTACAGCTGGGACAGCACGGTCAACCACCACGCAACCGTGGCCAAGGGCGACATCATCGTGATGTGGAACGGCCAGACCCTGCTGGGCATGTCCGTGGTCGAGGAGGTCACCACGGGCCAGGCGGTGAAGACCATCCACCGGTGCCCGAACTGCAACGACACCGAGGTCAACCCGCGCAAGACGAAGCTGCCGGTGTTCCGCTGCGCGGACTGCAAGCACATGTTCGATGTCCCGATCAAGGAGACCAAGCAGGTCACCACCTACCGCGGCACCTACGCGGCCGGCTGGGTCAGCATGGAAGGCGTCCTCTCGGGCGACGAGCTGCGGCAGCTGTGCGTCCACCCCAAGGCCCAGAACAGCTTTCGCCGCCTGAAGTGGGACCTCGTCCAGGCAGCCATGAAGAACAAGGGCCAGAGCGGCCCCCTGGGCGTGGTCGAGACGACCGAGAAGGCCATCGCCGGCGGCCACACCACCGCCACCGTCCGCGTCCGCAAGGGCCAGGCCAGTTTCCGCAAGCAGCTCCTGGACACCTACGGCGAAAACTGCGCCTTCACCGGACCCACCCCCGCAGCCGTCCTCGAAGCCGCCCACCTCTACAGCTACGCCAAGACCGGCGACCACAACGGCGGCGGCCTGCTCCTGCGCCGCGACCTCCACCGCCTGTTCGACCTCGGAGTGATCGCGGTCAACCCGACCACCCTCACGCTCGACGTCGCACCCGAGATGGCGACCTACCCGCTGTACGCCGCCCTCCACCAGCAGCCGATCACCGTTACGGGCCTGATCCCCAAGCAGCGCAAGTGGCTCCAGCAGCACTGGAACATGCACCGCCAGCCCTAAAGCAGGAAGCTGTGGCTAGTGCCGGTGTGGTCGGTGGCGAAGTCGGTCAGCCGCTCCGCCTCGTCGGCGATCCGGTCGCCGAGCATGCTCTGACGGTCTCCTTCAGCGGTGATGGATGGTGCCGGTGGCCTTTCCGAACAGGCCGGTGGCGGTGATGTTCTGCGTGATGTGCTGCACCGGCCCTGCCTGCCTGCGGCTGGGCCGCCGTGTGACTTTGAGGGCGAGGGGCGCGAGGGCTCCGGTGGCGATGAGGGCGACGGCGGCCCAGAGGGCGTCGGTCACGGCGATCAGTCCCGGGATGGCGCAGGAGATCCCGTACCCGGCGGCGGCGATCCCGGCGCCGAGGGTCGGGGCGAGGAGGGCTGTGGTCTTGGCCCACGTGGGGATCGGCCGGGCGGCCGGTACGGGCGGCGGGACAGGAGTGGGTTGGGTGTAGGCGAGGGTGCGGTAGCCGCCGGGGAGAGTGACCATCTCCACGCCCGGGGGGAGTTCGCCGGGGAGGATCGTGGGCGGCTGGATGGTGGTGGGGTAGTAGACGGGGTCGCCGTAGCGGGCGGTGTGGGCGGTGTGCGGGCGCGTGTGCTCATGCACGACGGGCCTCCCGAATGGACGCGGGCCCGCCCCTTTGGCGGTGGGGGCGGGCCCGGGGCTGCTTGTCGTCCGGCTTGTCGCTTGTCTTGTCTTGTCGCTTGTCTTGTCGCTTGCCGCCTCCCAGGTCAGAGCGCGTTTCCAAGCCCCTGGAGCCCCGGGGAGGGGCTCTTTCAGGTGGGGGCGACAAGCGACAAGTTCAGCCCTCGGGGGGCGTCTGGGGGGCGTGCTGGCGGTGGACGTAGCGGGTCTTGGTGCCGCTCCCGATCCGGACCGCCTCCCCCTCCTCGGCCCAGGTCTTGAGCCATCCGGCGACGGTCTGTCGGGTGGTGCCGTAGCGCTCCAGCTCCCGGGCGATCGCGGATGCTCCGGTGCCCTCGGGCCCGGCCGCGATCAGGATGGTGAGGGCGGCCTGCTGGGCGGCGTTGTCCTCGGCGCGGTGCGCGGACAGGTTCAGCCCCGGCCGCGCCGGCCGCTCCGGCTCCACCGCCGGACCCTGGCCGGGCTCGGGGGCGGTGGCGAACTCGGCGTCGATCTGCCGCCGGAACTCCGCCGCGAGCGCGTCCTCATCCGGACCGGCCGCCGACGCCGGGGCGGTGTTGCGGTGGGCGGAGAGGTTCAGTCCCCCGCCCCGTCCAGCCGGCGCGGCCGGGACGCCCGCCCCGGGCTCCGGGTCGGTGGTGGTGGGCTGGTGGTCGGTCATCCACGCGGTTCGGGCGTGCTCCCACCGGGCGGCGTAGTCGGGGCCTGCGGCCTGGGCGGAGATGACGTCGAGGGCGGGGTGCCGTTCGGAGGTGACCAGGGTGATCTCCCTGATCTGGTTGGGCAGGATCCGCCACGTCCCGAACAGGCCGACCGGGGATTCGGGGGTGCCCATGAAGCCGGTGCCCTTGTGCGGGGCCTGCTCCACCTTCAGCCCCCGGGCGCCAGGGAACAGCTTGCTCAGGTCCATGCCCTCGGTCTCACCGCCGGTCAGGGCGACGCGGGTCTTGGCCTCGCGGCGGATCATCAGGTTCCCGAGCACGGAGCCGGTGGCGCCGAGCGCTGTCAGGACTGTGCGGATGCCCATCGCGCGAAGCATCCGGATGACTTCGAGGATCTTCTTGGCGAGCTTCTTCTTCTCCGGCTCGTTGCTGACCAGGATCTCCGCGCCCTCATCCACAACCAGCATGATCTGAGGGATCTGTGCGCTGATCGGCAGGAGGTCGGTGTTGGCCTTGGCCATGAGGTCCTGGTAGGCCTTCTTGCGGTGGAGCCCGACCCGCAGGGCCGCGTCCAGCATCAGGTTGGCCTCCTCGTAGGAGGCAGCCAACCAGTCGACCCCCGGCCGCACCTCGGGGTCCTCCATCGCGGGACGCACCCACGGCAGGCCGGCGGATCCGGCGTTGAGGTCGATGACCCAGACCAGCACGTCAACGGCGCGGGCGAACCCGGCCAGGATGACGTGGACCAGGTTGGTCTTGCCGGAGCCGGTGGGGCCGACGACGAGGGCGCACTGCTCGCGGAGGAAGGTGAGGATCTCCTCGGCGTTGGTGCGGTAGCCCCACGGGATGCCGGTGTGGATCGACAGGGGGCTGTAGTCGTCGGGGTAGGCGACGGTGTCGGCGAGGACGTTCTTGGTAGTGACGTCGATCAGCACCCGGCCCTGGTCGACCCCCGGGGACGCAGCCGCGGTGCAGCCGTGCGGGAGCCGCGCGTCCGCCGACAGGCGGGAGTTCTCCTTGGCGATCCGGTCGTAGGTAGTGCCGCCGGAGGGGAGTTCGGCGTCGATGGTGAAGCCGGTCCCGGTCGGCCACATCTCCACCGCCAGGACGCGGATGGTGATGCCGCAGACCCGCTGGATGCGGTCCACCCACTCCGCGGCGACCGCCCGCCGCTCCGCCGACAGTTCGCGGGCGACCTGCCGTTCGGCGGCGGCCAGGGCCTCCAGCTCGCGGGCCTCCTCGTAGAGGCCGGTGGCGCGGGCGGACGCCCCGATCCCCACCCCCAGCACCGCCAACGAGCCCAGAGACGTCCAGGTCAGGGGGCCGGCGGCCAGCGCCCACGTGGTCCAGCCCGACCCGAGGAGCCAGGAGGCGGCGCGCGAGGAGATGGTGCGGGCGGCGAGCTTCTGCCGCAGGCCGGTGGCGGTGTGGCCGATGGCTCCGGCGGCGCCGACGGCCAGCGCCCAGCTGGGCGGCATGTGGGCGAGGGTGCCGACGGTGGCCAGCGCGTACGCGCCGGTGGTCGCGGACAGCGCGCCAGTGACGGGCCCATGGCCGGCGGCCCAGTCCAGCGCCAGCCCGTTGTGCGTGACCGGGCTGGTCTTGGTCTTGGTGGCCATCAGACGTTCCAGCCCTTCTCAGCGTCATAGCCGTTGCGGGGGTCCTCGTGACGGGCGATGTCCGCCTCGTGCGCCTCCCGGAAGACCGGACCGAGCTGCTCGGTGTAGTCCACGGTGTTGGTGAACATCTGGAAGAGGTCACCGAGCATGTCCGCGACGACCTTCTCGAACGGGAACTCCGAGTCGGAGCGCTCGGCGAGGATCCGCAGGATGTTCGCGATCGCCTGCAGCGCCTCCGGCAGGCCCTCCAGCATGGCCAGGATCTCCATGCAGTTCTCCGGCTCGTAGGACTGCGCGGCCTGCTCCATCTCGGCCGCCAGCTCCTCGAACCTGAACCCGGACACGTTCGACATCTGCTGTGCTCCTTCGGGGGTGGGAGGTGCGGGAACGTGCGTGGTGGGCCGCTCGACGCGGTCCCCGATCGGCTCGGCGGCTTCCTGCTCAGCCGCCGCCCGCTCGTCGGCGGCTTCCTCATCTGCCTCGAGCTGGGCGCGGATCTCCTCGTCCCGCGCCTCACGCACGGCGCGGGCGCGGCCGACGAGGAAGGAGTAGAGGCGCCGTCCGGGGTTCATCAGCCAGGACCAGCCGAGCTTGCGGCCCAGCGGGGTCGTGACCATCCCCAGCAGCCCGGCCGCACCGCCGATGACGGCGCCCAGAGCCCGGCGGGCGTGGAAGCGGGCGGCTGAGCGCATCAGGGCCTTGCGGGCGGCTTTCTGGGCGGGTGCCTTGAGCTGCGCGGCCCGCTTGCGAACCGCTGCTTCCCGCACCGCGTCCCGACCGGCCTCGATGGTCCGGCCCGCACTGCGGTCCAGTGCCTTCCGGCTGGCCTGGACGGCTTTGTCGCGGACGGCGACGGCCTTGGACATGCCCTTGGCGAGTGTCCGCGCGGCCGCACCCTTGGGCTTGGCGGGGGTGGATGCGGCCCGGTCTGCGGCCCTCGCCGCCCGGCGGGAGTCCGCGACCTGCCTGCGGGCCTGCGTGCTGGCCGCACGCTGCGCGGCCCGGGTCGGCGAATCCGTACGGGCCTGCGCCCGCAGGTCACGGACCTGCCCCGCACGCCCCCCGGCCAGCCCACCCAGAGCCCGCCCAGTCCTGCCCTGGGCCGACGAGGTGCCCTTGCCCGCAGGTGCCTTCGAGTTGACGGAGCGGCTGGCGCCGGCCTTTCCCGCAGCTGGAGCCCCGGCGCGGTGGCGGGCCTGCCCGCCGGCCGGGGCGGTCCCGGAGCGGGCGCTAGATCCGGTGACCCGGCCGGTGCGGGAAGCGGCGCCGGGCTGAGAAGGGACGCGGCCCAAGAGGCCACCCCCACGCCGCCCGGCCCCCGTCTGACCAGCGCTGCGGGGTTCACGGGGACTGGCCTTGGAACTGGGCTTGTCCTTACTGGGCTTGGTGGTCTTGGCGTGCTGGCGTGCGGCGACGGCAGCGAGGGCGGCGGCGCCGGTCATCGCGATGGCGGCGCCGGCCGGTCCCCCGGCCAGAGCGGCCGTCGCGACCAGCCCGGCCGCCGAGTTGACCCCGGAGAAGGCGAGCGGCACGACCGGGAACCCGCCCGGCGTGTGCTCCACCTCCTTTCGCGCCGCAGAGGGGTTGCTCTCGGCCTGCTGGGACGGGGCGGGGGTGGTTTCTTCGGGAGGGGCCTGCGGTTCGATGACGGTCTCGGTCATGCTGAACGTGCTCCTTCAGGAGAGAGGGCCCGGCCGACGCTGTAGGAGGTGGGCGGCCGGGCCCTGCTGGCGGAGGGCTCAGAGCTGGTTGGGCTCCAGCGAGAAGAAGACGCAATTGGCGCGGGACAGCTCCGGGTACCCGGACACGGTGTGCTCCCGGATCGCCAGGTACATGTCGTAGCGGGTCGCCCCGGCGGGCGGGTTCACCGTTCCGGAGTCCGTAAGGACCTGCTTGCCGGGCATTTCGAGGGTGAGGATCCAGTGGTGCGATCCCTGCTGCGGAGCGTTGATCGGGCTGGTCACGCGGACTCCTGAAGGTCAGAGGGCGTACTGGGCGGGGTGTCGTGGCAGGGCACGCAGGTGCCGAGCGAGGCCGGGATCACGTACCCGGCATCCCGGTAGCAGGCCGGGCACCGGCGGCGGGCGGCGTTGGCCTTGGTGAGCGCCGCCTGGCGTGCCGGGGTCATGGGGCGGACGGGCTTGGCGAGGTCGAGCCGGTAGAGGAAAGCGACCAGCGGCCCCCGCTTGCCGCGGGGCCGCTCGACCTGTGCGACGACGTCCTGGCCCCCGGGCCGGAGCCCGGCGGCACGGAGCTGACGGCGGGTGGCGAGCCCGTCCGGTGCAAGGCGCCACCGGTAGACAGGCAGGGCGGTCATCCACCCACCCCGGCGGGAAGGGCCTCATGGGTCTCGGCGAGGCGCTGGTAGATCTTGTGGACGTAGGAGGTGGAACGGGTGGAAAGCCGGGCCGCCTCAGGGAGGGATTTGCCTTGCACCCAGCAGGCGCGGATCACGTTCGCGGCCTCTGCGGCCGACAGCCGTACGGGCTCCAGCTCCGCCCGGTGGACGGGGGTGGACGCGCGGGGGATGTGCGGGTGGAACACCTGGCGGTCACCGCAGATGACCAGCGGAGTCCGCTGCTGCGGCCCCGTTGCGGGCTCGGTCGGAGCGTCCTCCACGGCCGGGGCGGACGCAGGGGTGGAAGAGGGAGAGACAGGGGTGGGTTCCACCTCGTCCACCGTGCCGTCCACCAGGGCCCGGAGGGCGGCGGTCTTGGCGAGGATCTGGTGCCGGTAGTGGTTGATTGCTTCGGCGAGGACGATCAGGAGGACCGGGGGGACGGAGTGGAGGACGAGCCCGGCCGGGTCCACCTCGCGGGGGATCCCGAAGGTGGAACCCGCCGGCCACAGCGAGGTCCAGCAGTTCATCACCCACGTGCCCAGCCCGGTGAACCACCGCAGCGCGGCGGCCCACCCGGACGGCGAGAGCCCGTACTCGGACAGACGCCCGTCGAAGATGAGGACCGTCCCGAGCGCCACCGCGACCATCGGGTCGAGGAGCCAGGCGATCCACGGGGAGACGTGGTGGTCGATGGCGAAGAGCGTCACGTTCGACGCGGTGAAGACCAGCGCCACCACCGCGACGGCCACCAGGACCTTCGTCAGCTTCGACAGCATCCCCTCAAGGGCCGTGATCTGCTCCAGAGGCGGGCGCGCCGTCACTCCTCCTCCCCCGGGGTGATCCGGCGGACATCGAGCGAGGCGATCAGGAGCACAGCGCCCGTGTCGCCGTTGTCGATCTCCATCCACTCCCACCCGGCGCCGTTGGCGGCCTCGTATCCGAGGTCGGCCAGCGCGGCGGTCCGCTCGGCGAGCGTGGGAATCGGGCGGCTGCGGCGGAAGTCGCACGCCGGCCACTCGTCAGCCGGGCCGCCGGTGACGACGTAGATCTCCCACTCCCAGAAGCAGGAGTTAGTCAGGCGCGCGCTGTACCTCATGCCGCACCGCCGTCCAGCTGCCGGACCTTGACCGAGCCCAGGAAGAGAACCCGCACCGGGTGCCGGTGGTACTCCGGGCTGGTGATCTCCATCCACTCCCACTCGGCGTCCTCGGCGAGCGCGAACCCGAGGTCGGCCAGGGCGGCGCTACGCTCGGCGATCGTCGGAATCTCGGCCGACGCCGGCCACGTGAAGGCGGGCCACTCGCAGACCAGACCCGTCCTGGCCACGTACACCTGCCAGCACGAGCCGACCGTCACCTCCGGGAGACCGGCGCCGCAGCAGCGCAGCGACAGCTGCGCGCGGAAGATCTGCTTGTTCATGCCGCGTCCCCCGAAACCGTCAGGCCGGCGGCGCGGTTGGCCAGGTCCCGGCGGGCGTCCAGGACCCGGTTGCGGGCCCGGCGGATCCGGCGGGCGTCGAACGCGTTCGGCGTCTGGTCGAGCTGGGCGATCAGCGCGTCCAGCAGCTCGACCTCGGCCAGGACCAGGGGCATCTCGGTCTCGATCGCGTTCAGCTCCGCGTCCGTGGGCTCCAGGTCCGCCGGAAGGCTGGTAACGGGCTTCTGACGTGCGGCGATGTGCTTCATGAGTCGTGTTCTCCCTAGCAGGTAGGCGGCTCGAAGCGGCCCCGGTGTTCCAGCACCGGGGCCGCACGCCGTTGAGGCGGGAAAGCGGGTTCAGACGGTGGCGATGATCAGCGCGGCGACCAGCAGCCACAGGTGGTGGAAGGCCTGGTCCAGGGCGTAGGCCCCGGTTCCCAGGTGGGCGGCGGGCTTGCCCTCGGCCGTGACCGGGTGGAGGGGGTGAGCCGCGGCGCCGAGGCCGTAGAACTCGCCGTTCCCGCAGGCCTTGGCGAGGCGAGCCAGGGTGGAGCGGCGGTCCGCCCACCAGTGGGTCACCGCGTCGACGCCGAGTCCGGCCGACAGGCCGGCCAGCGACAGGCGCAGGTCCAGCAGCAGGGCGACCGGCAGGAGGACGACCAGCTTCGTGGCGGTCAGGCTGGCGACGTGCCGGGTGTCGGCGAGGCGACCGGTCCAACCGGGCTTGCCCTTATCGGCGGACTGCCGGGAGGTCTGCACCCAGTGGTCACCCACGCTGTGAGCGACGTACAGGGCGACGAAGACAGCGGCGAAGACGGAAGCGTGCACGAGGACTCCAGACGGGAACGGTCGAAGAGGCGAGGCGGAGCCGGGCGTCGGGCTGATCAGTCGTCGGCGAACCCGTCGTCGGGGTTCACCTGGCGGTCCAGGTCGTAGTGCAGGCTGTCGGCGGTCTTCGTGATCCACTCGCCGAGGTTGGCCACCCGCCGGTACTGCGCGAGTCGCAGCTCTTCGGTCAGCACCGGCACGATCAGCTCGTCCGCGATGCCCGCCAGGTCGCGCAGGATGCGGCCCAACTCGCCGGCGGACACGGTCGTCGGGTCGGGGAGGTCTTCCCCGTCACGGATGCTCATGGGTTCTCCCAGTTCGGAAGGGGTGGAGCAGGTATCCGGCTCCCCTCAGCCCCGCCCGTACGACGCCAAAAGGCGCCGGACGGGCGAAGGAGGCAACCGGCCGCAGCTAGCGGCGAGGGTGGGTGGGTGGGTGGTGCAATGTCTCCTTCAGGACTGCGGCTCCCGTATGAGGTAGAGCCGCCATGTCCTGGCGAAGGCGTATGGAGACGTGACCTTTCGGTCTAAGCCCTCCGGAATGACCAGGGTCCGGTGTGCGCCCTCGGCCCGCTCTGTCCCGGGCCCCTTGACCTCGAACGGCCCATGAGTCAAGGCGCATTGAGGTCCCGCCCCCGCCGTCCGGCGAACCGCTCGGCGGGCACATCCCTAAGGTTCCCTAGGGTTCCCTGCGGTGTCAAGCGGTAAGCTAGGGAACCCCAGGGAAGTCGTCGTGAGGAGCGGACAACATGGCAGGCCAGGCCGACAATCGGGCGCCTTACGCGAGGATTGCCGCCCACTACTCGGAGCTGATCACGTCCGGTCAGCTACAGCCGGGGACCCTCTTGCCGAGCATCAAGAACCTGTCGGAAGAGTGGAAGGTGAGCACGGCGACAGCGGAAAAGGCTCTGCGCAAGCTGCGCAACGAGGGGCTTGTCCGTGGCATCCACGGTATCGGGACCGAAGTGCTCGACCAGCCGGCCCCCATGTCGTCCGGGTCCCAGCGGCAGGACCGGGGACGCCGTACCGGGTCCAGCTGGGGTGCAGGCGAGCGGTCCGACTCGCACCAGGCGGCCGTGGTACCCGCGCCCGAAGACGTGGCGCAGGCCCTGGACATCCAGCCTGGCTCAGACGTGGTCCGCCGCAGCCGCGTGTACCGAGACCGACACGGCATCGTCGCGCACAGCACGTCGTGGATCCCGGCCCGATACGGGAAGCTAATCCCCCAGCTTGCAGAGAGCACGCGACTGACGGGGGGCACGTCACTTCAGCTCATCGCCCAGGTGACCGGCCACCCGATCAGCCACCGCATCGACACCGCTTCAGCCCGCCCCCTCACGCCGGAGTACGCAGAGCTCTTGGAGCTGGACCCCGACAACCCTCCGACGGACCCGGTAGTCGTGATGACGGCCAAGTTCGTGGACAGCGAGGGCAACATCGTTGAGTACGGAGTGGACCTCGGGGGCCCGGGCCGGACATGGCGCACGGAATCAGAGGTGACCGCGTGACGGTCTGCGTCCTGATGGCCGGCCTTCCCGGCTCCGGCAAGACAACCCTCTCCCGCACTCTCACCGCTCGCGGTTTCGTGCGGATGTGCCCGGACGAAGAGATGTTCCGCCGGCACGGCGTCTACGGGGTGGACTTCCCGCGCGGCGTCTTCCCCGCGCTTGAGCGCCCCGTCCTCGAAGACGTGGCAGCCGACGTGCGGAAGCAGCTCAAAGCCGGACACGATGTCGTGGTTGACCACGGCTTTTGGACGCCGGAGGACCGGGCGAAGTGGCGTGCGATCGCAGCGGATGCCGGCGCGACGCCCGTTCTCGTTTACCTTGCCGCCAGCCATGACGAACTGTGGGCGCGGATCAGCAAGCGCAACGAGTTCCACGCCAGTGATCCCAACGCGATCTACTTCTCCGAAAGCGATCTACAGCGGTACCGCGCGAGATTCGTGCCCCCAGCCACAGACGAACCGCACATCCTGTACGACGGCGATCCGGCATCTGTGATCGCCGCTCTGGACGACCCTCCCGCCTGAGGCCGAAGGGGGGCAGAAGCGCAGGTCAACCGGACGTACTCCGTCTCAGTTTCCGTCTCATTCACCCCCGTCCGGAGCCGTTCACGGCGGTTCAGGCGCCGGGCGGGGGTACGGAGACGAACGAGGTTGAACAACGACGACCCGCCCTTCAGCCAGCACGGACAAACCTGCAAAGCGAGTTACGCCGGTTCGATTCCGGTCACGGCCTCGGGGAGCAACCGAAGGCCGCCCGGGGGGAGGGGATCCCCTGGGCGGCCTTTCCCCCGTTTCCGGCCGGGCGCGCCGTCGGCTCTCACTCCGGCGGCGGCAGGTCCCCGGCCCGGGCGGGCAGGCCGCCGTCGTCCACGCACTGGAGCTCCTTGGCCACGGCGAGGGCGGCGGAGAGGGTGACCGTCAGGTAGTCGGGGCGGAGGACGTCCTCGCCTTTGCTTCCGCTCCACTCCTCGTGGAGCAGCAGCTTGATCCGGAGCGGAACTTCCGGGGTGGAGCCGACCCGGGGGCTGACGCAGTCATAGGAGACATACACGAACTTCTGCCGGCGGAAGGCAACCCGCACGCCCCGGTCGCTCACGCCGGGGAAGTCGGCCGGATCTCCGGCGTACCGGCTGTACGCGGTGAACTGCACCGACAACGTCGGCACGTATTGCCCCTTGTCGGACCCCGAGACCTCGCAGACCGCCTGAGGCATCTCGTTGATCCTCTCGCCAGACCTGTACGCGTCCTCCATCACCTGCGCGACGGCGCGGGCGTCTGGATTCCACTTCTCGTTCCGAAGCTGGAATTCCGTGGATTCGAGGACCCGCCCCAACGCCTCCCCGCCGTCTCCGGCGAACAGGCCGGCACAGGCCTGATCAGCCGGTACCTTCGTCACGGTCCGCACCGCAGCCGGTTGCTCCGGCGTTCCCTCGGAACAGCCCAGCGCCGCCGAGGCGAACAGGACCAGCCCTCCGAGTATGCGCAGTATCCGACCGCAACTCACCCGACACCCTTGGTCTGAGCCTCGTGGCCCTGCTGGCTGGCAGTGGAGTTGCCGGTCGTATAGCCGACGCGCATCGACTCCATGAGGTCATTGCCGAAGTCGCTCGTCTGATCGATGTCATGGCGGTCCATGAAGCCCCACATGGGCGCCTCGGCGCTGTGCTCACCGGTCTTGAACATCGCCTTGTTCGCCTCGTGCGTCTGGCCGTCGACG
This sequence comes from Streptomyces sp. NPDC001594, assembly GCF_042893675.1. Taxonomy (NCBI): domain Bacteria; kingdom Bacillati; phylum Actinomycetota; class Actinomycetes; order Kitasatosporales; family Streptomycetaceae; genus Streptomyces; species Streptomyces sp. NPDC001594. Next base: position 105,855 of record NZ_JBIAVB010000018.1, read on the forward strand.
TGGTCCTTGTGTTCCTCCTTGGCCTCGTCCGACCACTCTCCGATGACCTGGCCGGCGGCCTGCTCCACAAGACCGGTGCCGGTGTCCATGGCCAGGGGGACGACGACCGCCGCCACACCTGCCGCGGCCGCTGTGGCGGGCAGCAGGGCGACACCGGCCGCGATGCCGGCCGTGGTGCCGAACTCGATCCAGGAGGAGCTCTGCTCGTGTGCCTTCTCGTACGCCTCCTGCCTCTTGTCGGCCTCTCCCTTGACCTGGTCCGCCCGTGATTGGTCGAGGATGCCCTGCACCGCGGCGCTGGTACGGATCGTCGCCCGGGCCCGGCCCTCGTCGATCACGCCGTCGTGCACGCCCTGGCTCTCCAGGACGCTTGCGGAGTAGACGCGTTCGGCGGTGGACACGGTGGCGTAGGCATCCGGGTGCTGGCCGAGCGCGGCCAACAGGTCACGGGCACCGTCGCGCCCGAACTTCGCGTGTCCCTGCTCGCCACCGTCTTGCGGGGCGAAAACGCTGTGTCCGTCGTTCTTGTTCAGACCCCAGTTGACGTCGTCGATGTAGCCGGCGGTCATGTTCCCCAGGCTGTCCACGAGGACCTCGTGGTTCTTGAGCAGCTCGGCATCGCCGCCGTACTTCAGCGCTACGGCTTGCATGACGTGCGCCCCCGCCTCGGTCCGGCGGAGCTGGGGATGGGGGTCGTCCCACGCATGGCCGAGAGTGGCCGCTTCAAGGGCATGTCCCAGGGCGTCGGGCATGTAGTTGGCGACCTTTTTCAGGTCGTCGGGGTTCATGCCCTCCATGTCGATGGCGGAGTGGTACTTCTTGTCGGCGAAGAAGTCGAGGTAGCTCTCGACTCGCTTTCCCGTGGCGTCCTTGCCCAGGTTGGGGTCGCCCGCGCGCACCGTCCCGTCGTCGTTGTACGAGAGCAGGTGTGCTCGTTTCGGGTCGAAGAACTGCGCCGATGCCTCCGGGCTGTGGCCCAACGCCTCCAGGAAGCTGACCACCGGGTCGTAGCCGGCTCCGTTGATCCCGGATGGGTTCAGCATGTTCTTGCCGTAGCCGTTGAGCTGGCGGGTTCCGGTGAAGAAGTCCGGGGTCCTGGCGTGGATCTGCGTCGCGTGCTCCGCGATCGGGACGAGGAACTTCGGGTCGTAGTTCCCGTAGCGCATGATCCCGCCGAGCAGCTGGTACCCGTACGGCGGGTTCTGGTCGTAGCGGGCGAGGGGGATCTGCTGGGGCCCCAGCTTGCGGAGCTCCGCCGCGTAGCTGTCGGGAAGGTGCGGTTCGGTGGTCGATCGGGTGGCGGTGGCCAGGTTGAAGCCCAGGTTCTTCTGGAGCTCCTGGACGTCCTTGAGCCGCTGCTCGTCGAGCTTGCCGTACTCGTAGGTGTCGGTCGCCATCGTGCCGAAGAACTGGAGCGCGCCCTTGGGGCCGAGGTTCCCGTAGAAGGCGGTCGAGAACTCCGGGACCTTGGCGTTGTCGGCCAGCAGCTCGTTGAGCTCCGTCAGCTCGGCGTGCGAGAGGTCGCGCCCCTTCCTCGCGAGGTCGGTCGCACGGCCGGCCTGTTCGGCGGCGAGGCTGGAGTACTTCGGGCCGCTGAAGTTGTGGTCCTCGGCGACATTGGCGTTGAGGAGGCGGGCAAGGGACTGGTCGACGTCGTCGCAGGCGTCGACGAGGGCGTCGACCTTCGCCTGCCACAGCCCCTGGTTGGCTCGGAGGGACTGCTGGTAGTCGAGGTCGTGCCGAGCCGTGTTGCGGTCCGCAGCGGAGTCGAGGGGTACCGGCGTGACCTTCCCCTTGGCGTCGACGCGGAAGCCGGCGGCGGGGGCCTCCTCCTCAGCGATCTTCTTCAGCTGGTCGCGGGAGGACTTGAAGGCGTCGTGGCTCTGGCTGAGCGCTTGCTGGACGCCCTTGGCCTCTTTGGCCGCATCCTGGAACTCCTTGGCCGTCTTGTCGACGAACGGCCGCGCCACCCCTGCGGTGACCCCGCTCCATTCGGCCCGGTCGGACTTGACCTTCATCCCGCTACGGGCGGCCTCGGCCAGCTCCTCCAGCTTGGCCACCATCGCCTGCCAGTCGCGCAGGGCGGTGGCGAGCTTGTCGATCGGGGCGTTCAGGACATTCTCGTACGTCAGCACTACCGCGCGCCCTCCCCTACTTGAGGTACTCGTCGATCTTGGACGAAGTGAACTCGGCGTAGAGCTGCTGCTCCTCCTTGGCGTGGGAGGAGAGCGAGTAGTTGAGCCCGTTGGAGATCTGGGCGCAGGCGGCGACGAGGGTCTTGACCTGGCTCTCCCAGCGCGAGTTCGCCTTGGCGAGGGCCGCCCCGCTGGCGAAGCCCTCCCTCGAGAGCGCGCCTGCCGCCTCGGCGGAGGCGGTGGCGGCGTGCTTACCGGCGGTCTGGAGGCGGGAGTGGAGCTTGTACGCCTCGCTGCCGATGGCTCCGATGTGGTCCTGGTTGAGCGCGAGGTCGGCACCGGAGGCGGCGGGGGCCTGGTTGAGCCGCATGGAGGCGTTGGCAGTGGCCGTGGCGCGCGCGGCGGCCCATTCCTCGTCGAAGGACATCCCGTGCGCTCCACTCCCGTGCGGGTTCAGGTCAGCGGCGGGCCGCCCTGCGTACGACGACCGCCGTCACGGCACCACCGATGAGCACGCAGGCCCCGAGCCCGAGGGCGATCCAGGTCCAGCTGCGGCCGTCGCTCTTGTCTACCGCAGGGGCGGCCTGCGGCGCCTGCGACGGGGTGATCTTTCCTCCGGTCGAGGGAACGGGCGTGTCCTTGGCTGCCGCCGCCGCGAGATCGGGCAGGGGGTAGACGTCCGGCGGCCCGGGGTCGCCGGGAGTGGGCAGGGCGACGCGGGGGCGGACGACGCCGTAGCCGATGTAGTCGTTGCGCTCGACACCGTCGACGGGCTTACCGGCGGTGTTGAGGAGGACGCGGAGGACCTGGTTGTTGGTCCAGGTGGGGTGGGCGGACCAGAGGAGGGCGGCGGAGGCGGAAGTCAGAGCTGTGGCGTCGCTGGTGCCGTGGCTCGTGCAGAGACCCGTCTTGCCTGAGCAGGCCGCGACAATGTCGACGCCAGGGGCAGACATGTCAACTTGCGGCCCATGCTGCGACTCCTTGGTCGCGCCGCCGTCGGAGCCGATGGCTCCCACACCCACAACCCCAGGTGTGGCGCCGGGGTACTCAATCTGGTTGACCGTATCGCCATCATTACCCACGGCCGCGAAGATCAGCTTCCCTTTGGAAAGGGCATACCTGACGGCCTCGGAACGCTCCCGATCATCCTCAGCCGATCCGGCTTTCCCCAAAGAGATATTGATGATCTTGGCCTCCGAATCTGCGGCATACCGGATGGCAGGACTCCATGACGGTGTAGACCTGCTCATCTCTCGCGGCACCCGAATCGGGAGGATCTTGGCACCGGGGGCCAGTCCGTATGCGCCGTCACCGCTCGGATGCTTGCCAGATCCAGCAATGATTGCAGCAATCCCAGTGCCGTGGTTGCCGTAGTCGTTCCGCTCGTCCCCCTCGTATCCCTCGCTGCCGGCCGCGAAGTCCTTGCCAGGTAGAACCTGCCCCTCGAGCTCAGGGATCCGTGCAACACCCGAATCGATCACGGCGACAGTGACGCCCCTGCCGGTGCTGATCTTCCAGATGTCGTCGGCTTTCATGGCATCGAGGTGCCATTGCTTCTCTCGAATGGTCTGCGCGTGTGCTGGAGTCGCGGCGACCCCAGCGAGCAGCAGGCCCACCAAGGGCGAGGTCGCCTTGCGCATACGCATCCGTGCAATATCCGTCCCGCTCAGTCGATCACCGGCGGCACAACGCGACGGTTGCCCTGCCAGGTCTCTTCATCCTCAGCCAGATAGTCGGGGCGATCGCCCCTCTGGCCTCCACGCTGCCTGCTCGAACCCTGGGGAGCGGCGCCGCCATGACCCACCGTGCCAGCACCCGCCCCACTGCGCACGAGGCCCGAACCACCCTGGGTAAACGACTGGCCGCCAGCGGCGACCTGACGGCCACCGACAACGCCACCCGGCTCCATGGCCAGTCGACGGCCAGCAGCCGGAGTGCCGGGCGCGCCATGCGGACTGCCGAAGCCACCACCCATCATGCCGGGCATCCCACGGCCGCCACCCGCGTGCGGTCCTTCCGCACCGATGACCGTGCCGCGCGGGATACCCGCACTGGGTCCGCCGGTGGCAACCGGCCGACCGCCTACGATCCCAGTCTCGCGCGGGGGCGGCACCGGAATGCCGCCCACCTTGCCCCCGATACCAACAGGAGGTCGTGTGACCGGCAGTGACCCACTGGTCGGCGGAAGCGTTAGAGGCGGGACCGGCACACCGGGAGGGTTCCACCCAGCACCAGGGGGGTTATGTCCTTGCCCAACGGGCAGGCCAGCGGTCGGCGGCAAACTCTTGCCCGGAAGGGTGGCAACTTGGTCAAGGTCTACGCCCACACCCAGGTCCGGGATGACCGGGGGATTCATGGGTGCTGTCCCGATGGTCGGGGACAGAGAGTTGTTGTTCCGGGAAGGACCACTAGCGACTCCGTCCAGTTGGTGCGATACTCCCGCGCCAGATCCCGACGCCGCATACGTAGGACTGCCTGAGTAGTCCTGAGGGATGGAGGAACCTTCGCCCGGGCGAGCCGTGTCGGAAGCGCCGTGCCGCCCCTCGCCAGGATCGAACTCCGGCGACGGCGGAGGGAACGTCGGGGGCTGCGCGCTGCTCAGCTGTGTTGCCGACCATTCGTACGACTGGGCTAGCTTCGTCAGTTGCTGAACCGCCCGTTCGTGGTCGGCCGTCAGTTTGGCGTTGGCCTTCTGGCCGATCTGCTGGGCGTCCGGGTCGTTGTGGTACTTGCGGGACGCCTCCAGGTTGTCGGCCGCCCCCTGGTCGTACTTCGGGGTGTTGGCCTTCACCTCGACCATCGTCTGGGCCGCGTGCGTCAGCCACTGGCTGCCCACGTCGCTGTACTTGCCCAGCGTCAGCGTCGCGCTGCCAGCGCGGCTCACCCAGTCCTGATAGGCGTGCGCCGCCTCGCCCTCCCAGCCCTTGACCTGGTGGTTCTTGAGGCTGTCACCAATCTCGTTCAGCGCCTTCGCCGCGTCCGCCAACTGCGTCGCCCGCGCCTTGACCGTCTCCGGGTCGAGGGAGTCGATCATCGCGAGCAACTGCTCGTGCGAGTAACCCTCGAAGTTCGTCGTCGCCATCAGATCGTGCCCTTCGACGTACTCGGAGCCGGGGTGGACGGGGCGGAGGAACCCTGCCGCCGCTTCTCGGCTTCCTTCCGCTGCTGGACCAGGGGGTCGCGGTCCTCCACGTACTCCTCCTTCGAGCGCCTGATCAGCGCCCACATCCTCGCCTGCGTGTCCTCGTCCACTCCCGCGTAGCCCTTGCCCGCCGTCAGGGCTGGGACGTCCCGTGCGCTCCGCCCTTGGCCCGGCGCACGACGACCGCGGTGACGGCTCCACCGATGAGGACGCAGGCCCCGAGTCCGAGGGCCAGCCACGGCAGACCGCCACCGTCGCCCTTGCTTACCGCAGCCTGGGGCTTCGGCGCAGGTGATGGCGTGATCTTCGCTCCGGAATGGGGAGAACCGGCCGCTCCGGCGGCCGCGAGATCGGGGAGGGGGTAGACGTCCGGCGGACCGGGGTCGCCCGGGGTGGGGAGGGCGACGCGGGGGCGGACGACGCCGTAGCCGATGTAGTCGTTGCGCTCGACACCGTCGACGGGCTTGCCGGCGGTGTTGAGGAGGACCCGGAGGACCTGGTTGTTGGTCCAGGTGGGGTGGGCGGACCAGAGGAGGGCGGCGGAGGCGGAGGCCAGGGCTGTGGCGTCGCTGGTGCCGTGGCTGTTGCAGAGCCCCGTGCTACCACTGCATGCAGTGACGATGCCCGCCCCGGGGGCAGCCATGTCGACCGAGGCATTGTGCTCCGACTCCTTGGTTGCCGCACCATCCGCGTCGACGGCTGCAACGCCCACCACTCCAGGCGTCCCGGCCGGAAAGTAGATCTCACGCGCGGCATCATTACCGACGCCAGCGAAGATCAACTTCCCCTTTTCCAGTGCATACTTAACTGCGCCGGACAACTCTTCCGAATCAGGCCAACCAATCATGGAGATATTGAGGATTCGGGCATCCGAGTCAGCTGCGTATCGAATGGCGTCCTTCAGCGTCGCGTTCCGCGAAATTCCATTTCCGTTGAGATCGACACGCAACGGAATAATCTTCGCACCAGGAGCCAGCCCGAAGGCGCTCTCCACCCCGCCAGGCCCCTTCCCTGTGCCCGCGATAATTGCCGCCATAGTCGTGCCGTGGCCCTTGTAGTCCGTTCGCTCGTCACCCTCGATCGTGTCCGGCGCAAAATCCTTGCCGGGCAGCACCTGCCCGTCAAGTTCGGGGATGCGAGCGACGCCAGTGTCGATCACTGCAACAGCGACACCCTTGCCTATGCTGATTTTCCAGATGTCGTCGGCTTTCATGGCATCGAGGTGCCACTGCTTGGATCGGACCGTCTCCGCGTGGGCTGGGGTCACGGCGACCCCACCCAACAGCAGACCCACCAGGGCCGCGATCGCCTTCCGCATGCGCATCCCGTGCAATGTCCGTTCTGCTCAGTCGATCACCGGTGGAACAACGCGACGGCTGTCCTGCCAGGTCTCTTCATCCTCGGCCAGGTAATCAGGACGGGCATCGCTCTGACCTCCACGCCGTCTGCTCGGACCCTGGGAAGAAGCTCCATGGCCCACCGCCCCGCCGCCCGACCCATTGCGAACAAGACCCGATCCGCCCTGGGTAAACGGCTGCCCACCAGCTGCTGCTTGACGGCCTCCAACTACGCCTCCCGGCTCCACGGCTAGCCTGCGGCCAGTCGCCGGACTGCCTGAAGCGCCGTGCGCACCACCGAAGCCGCCACCCATCACGCCTGGCATCCCCCGGCCACTACCCGCGTGCAGGCCCTCGGATCCGATGACCGTGCCTCGCGGAATTCCCGCACCGGGTCCACCAGTGGTGATCTGCCTCCCACCCATGATGCCGGTATCGCGCGGTGTGGAAACCGAGATGCCACCAGCCTTACCACCAGCAGGAGTCCGCGTTATGGGCAGCGAGCCGCCACCCAACGATGGCATTCCACCGACTGGCGGCATCACCAGAGGCGGTACGGGACCGCTGGGTGGGTTCCCGCCAGGAATACCCAGCCCGGGTCCAATAGGCGGACTGGGGGTCGGAGGAAGCGTCTTGTCCGGAAGGGTTGTGACATGGTCAAGGTCTACGTCCACGCCACCGACAGAAAGCCCCGGCGACAGGAGCGGCCCCGGCACGGTAGGCAGGGCGTGGTCCGGAAGAGGAGGCTGGACGGAACCCTGGCTGAGCCCGTTCGAGGTGGGACTGAACGAGGCCCCTGCGCCCCGGTACGAAGAACCCACCCCAGCGCCTGCAGAAGCATCTCCGCCTCGTGCAATATCGGAATCCTGCCCCACCGCCCTTGCTGGCGGGTCAAAGTCCGGCGGCGGAGCCGGGAACGTCGGCGGCTGGGCGGTGGTTAGTTGGGTTGCTGACCAGTCGTAGGACTGGGCCAGTTTTGTCAGTTGTTGGACTGCCTGTTCGTGGTCGGCCGTCAGTTTGGCGTTGGCCTTCTGGCCGATCTGCTGGGCGTCCGGATCGTTGTGGTACTTGCGCGACGCCTCCAGGTTGTCGGCCGCGCCCTGGTCGTACTTCGGGGTGTTGGCCTTGACTTCCACCATCGTCTGGGCGGCATGTTGCATCCACTGGCTGCCTACGTCGCTGTACTTGCCCAGCGTCAGCGTCGCGCTGCCCGCGCGGCTCACCCAGTCCTGATAGGCGTGCGCCGCCTCGCCCTCCCAGCCCTTGACCTGGTGGTTCTTGAGGCTGTCACCAATCTCGTTGAGCGCCTTCGCCGCGTCCGCCAGCTGCGTCGCGCGCGCCTTGACCGTCTCCGGGTCCAGGGAGTCGATCATCGCGAGCAACTGCTCGTGCGAGTAGCCCTCGAAGTTCGTCGTCGCCATCAGATCGTGCCCTTCGACGTGCTCGGAGCCGGGGTGGACGGGGCGGAGGAGCCCTGCTGCCGCTTCTCGGCTTCCTTCCGCTGCTGGACCAGGGGGTCGCGGTCCTCCACGTACTCCTCCTTCGAGCGCCTGATCAGCGCCCGCATCCTCGCCTGCGTGTCCTCGTCCACACCCGCGTAGCCCTTGCCCGCCGTCTGGATGGCGATGCCGAGGGCCTCGATCTGTCCGGCCAGGCCCTTCGACAGCTTCTGGAGCTCGTTGTGGACCGTGTCGTACGCCTTGAACAGGGCTTCCGCCTCGGCGAAGCCCTTGCCGAGGGTGCCGGCCGGGAGGGTGCTGTGGGCGAGCCTGCCCGCGTCCGCCGCCGAGCCGTCCAGGGTCTTCAGCAGGGCGTCGACCCGGTTCTTGGCGCCCGTCAGCGATTCGTACTCGACCTCGAGCGCCTTCGCCTGGCGCATCACCGCGTCCGCCACGCCCCCGGCGATGTCGCCGCCGCCCAGCAGCCCCAGGGCGTTCTCCGTTGCCACGATGGCCTCCCCCACTTCCCGTCCCCGTCCGCACCCGTTCGCACGCGCGCGTCCCCCGTGTCATCCCACTCTAACGAAGGGCACCGACGGCAAGGTGGGGCAGGCCGCTACGAGTTGGGCGCCGCCACCGCCGCCGATGGCCGGATCGGGATCCTGTTCACCGGCCGCCCCGTCGCCGCGCGCACCGCCGACGCCACCGCCGCCGGGGTCGTCACCACCGGGACCGCGCTCGCGGCCTTCGCCCCGAAGGGGGCGACGACGTCCCGTTCCTCCACCAGGCGGACGATCCGCACCGCCGGGGCGTCCAGGGACGTGGGCAGGGGGTAGCCCGTCAGGTCGGGGTGGCGGACCAGGCCGGCGACCGAGCGGAGGTTCTCCGTCAGGGCCGCGCCGACGCCCTGGGTGACGCCCGCTTCGATGCGGGCCTCCAGCTGGCGGGGGTTGAGGACGCGGCCCACGTCCTGCGCGACGGCCAGCTCCACCACCCGGACCGTGCCGAGTTCGATGTCCACGTCGACCACCGCGCGGATCGCGCAGAAGGCCAGGCCCACGAAAGCGTCGCCCTGGCCGTGGTCGTCCAGCGGCTCCGTGGGGTGCGGGCGGCACTGGGCCGTGGCCCAGAGCTCCTTGCCCTCTATGGCCTCCGCCACCGGGAGGGAGAAGGCGCCGTCGTACGACGTGATCCGGCCGTCCTGGATCTGGAGGAGTTCGGTGGACATGCCGAGCTGGTGGGCCATCGGCTGGAGGAGCTGCGTACGGACCATCTTCGCGGCCCGCTCGACGGCGCCGCCCGAGACCCAGGTGTGGCGGCCGTGGGCGGAGGGGCCCGCCGGCGGCTGGTCGGTGTCGACGGGGGCGCAGGTCACCTCGTCGATGCCCAGCACCTCCTGGACGATCTGGCGGGCGAGGGTCGCGAAGCCCTGGCCGGTGTCGACGGCCGCGCAGATGACGGTGGCGGTGCCGTCGGCCACCTTCACGGTCGCGGTCGACACCTCGTCGGCGCCCTCCGCGCCGAGCATGTGGACCATGCCCACGCCGTAGCCGACCCCGCGCCGCACCGCGCCGGGCTCGCCCGCGCCCTCGGGGCCGCCGGGCAGCAGCCAGTCCTCCTCCGGGGTGTCCTTGGGGAGGGAGGGGAGGGGGAAGTCGCGGACGGAGCGCAGGAGTTCGGCGACCGGGGCCGGGCAGGTCACCGTCTGGCCGGTGGGCAGGAGGTCGCCGGTGGCCAGGACGTTGCGCAGGCGCAGCTCCGCGCCGTCGATGCCGAGGGCGGCCGCGAGTTTGTCCATCTGGCCCTCGTAGGCCGCGCAGACCTGCATGGCGCCCTCGCCGCGCACGTGGCCGGAGGGCGGGTTGTTCGTGCGGACCGCCCAGCCCTCCACGAAGGCGTGCGGGACGACGTACGGGCCGCACGCGAAGGCCACCGCCGCCGCCAGGGACTCGGCCGAGGCGTCGGCGTAGGCGCCGGCGTCCATCAGGATCTGCGCCTCGACCTTGAGCAGCCGGCCCCCGGCGTCCGCGTGGTGGCGGTAGCGCAGCAGGGTCGGGTGGCGGTGGGCGTGGCCGAGGAACGACTCCTCGCGGGTGGCGGCCAGCTTGACCGGGCAGCCGGTGCGCAGGGCGAGGAGGCCCAGCGGGAGCTGGAAGGCGGGGTCCTCGCGGTCGGCGGTGGCGCCGGGGACGCCGGTGACGACGACGCGCACGCGGTCCGGGGCGAGGCCGAAGCAGGCGGCGGCGAGGTCGCGGTCGGTGTGCGGGTCGGTGGAGGCGGTGTAGAGCTCGACGCCGCCGTCGGGGCGGGGCACGGCGAGGCCGGCCTCGGCGCCGATGGGGGCCGGGTCCTGGCGGCCGATGCGGTAGAGGCCCTCGACGACCACCTCGCCCGTCACGTCCGGGTCGCCGTAGCGCAGCGGGATGTGCCGGATCAGGTTGCCGTCCGGGTGGAGCGGGGCGGCGCCGAAGGACTGCTCGGGGTCGGTGACGGCGTCGAGGAGCTCGTACTCGACGGCGATGGCGGCGGCGGCGAGGCGGGCCGTGTCGGGGTGGTCGGCGGCCACGGCGGCGATGGGCTCGCCGTGGTGGCGCACGACGTCGTGGGCGAAGACCGGCCGGTCGGCGATGCGGCGGCCGTGGGTGGTGGCGCCGGGGACGTCGGCGTGGGTGATGACGGCCCGCACGCCCGGCATCTCGGCGGCGGCCGAGGTGTCGATGGAGCGGATGCGGGCGTGGGCGTGCGGGGAGCGCAGCACGGCGGCCCACAGCAGGCCCTCGGCCCACAGGTCGGCGGCGTAGGGGAAGGTGCCCTCGGTCTTGGCACGGGTGTCCGCCGAGGGGACGGAGGCTCCGATGCCGCGCGCGGGGCGCTGCGGGTCGCCGTTGCCGCCGCCGTCACCGTCGCCGTCGGTCCCGGCGCCGACGTTGAGCGTCGCCGTGGTCATGGTCGTGGTCGTCGCCGTGGCCGCGTCCTGCCCGCTCACGCCATGCCTCCGTTGTGGTGGATCCCGTCGAATCCGCTGCCGTTGGTGCCGTTGGTGCCGTTGCTGCCGTGGGGGTCGTGAGCTCCGGGGGCCCCGTCGAACCCGTGCGGCGCGGGGGCCGGGCCGCCGGTCGCGCCGGGGGTGCCCGGGATGCCGAGGGCGCCCGTCGTGTCGAGGGCGTCGAACGCGTCGAAGCCTCCGGCGTGCGCGGTCATGGCGGAGGTGTCGAACCCGTTGCCGCCGAACGTGCCGTCCGGGCCCGGGCCCGGGGCCGCCGCGAACGCGCCCGAGGCGTCGAAGCCGTTGCCGCCGAGGGTTCCGTTCGGGCCGGGAACGCCCGCGTCGAAGGCGGCCGGCGCGTCGAACGCGCCCGAGGGGTCGAAGCCGTTGCCCCCGAAGGTCCCGCCGGGGCCCGGGGCCGGGGCGTCGAAGCCGTGCACGCCGCCCTCGCCGGGCTGCGCCTGGTGCGGGATGAACCCCTCCGCGGGGGCCTGGGCCGCGGCTTCCGAGGCCTGTGCCGCGGTGGTCTCGCGCTCGGCGATGACCTCGCGGACCGCCTCGATGACGCCCTTGTAGCCGGAGCAGCGGCAGAGGTTGCCGCACAGCGCCTGGCGGGTCTCCAGCTCGCTGGGAGCGTGGTTGCCCTCCAGCAGGTCATGGATGGTCATGGCCATGCCGGGCACGCAGAACCCGCACTGCACCCCGCCCGACCTGCACAACGCCTGCTGCACGTCCGAGAGTTCCCCGCCCTGCGCGAGACCCTCGACCGTGCGCACCTCGGACCCGGCCGCGGTCGCCGCCGGGACCAGGCAGGAGGCGACGAGCCGCCCGTCGACCTGCACGGCGCAGGCCCCGCACTCGCCCTGGGAGCAGCCGTCCTTGGCGCCGGCCAGGCCGAGCCGCTCGCGCAGCACGTAGAGCAGGGACTCGCCGATCCAGGCGCCGGTGACGGGCCGGTCGGCGCCGTTGACGCGCAGGACGTACGAAGCGGAGGGGTGCTCGTGATGGGCGACGGCGGGCTGCCGTTCCTCCTCGTACGACGCCTCCCCGAGCGGGAACTCCCCGGTGTCGTGCCCGGCCGGGGCCGGCGGGGCGCTGTCGGCGGTGTCCTCACCCGGCGCGGGCGCGGCCTCCGCTCCGGCGGGGGCACCGGCCCCCACCGCGAAGCCGTGCCCGTCCGTCCCGCCCGGTACCGGGGCGGGGGCGGACCCCTCCCCCGGCGCGGCGTCGGCGCCCTCGGCCTCCGCCGGCCGCGGCCGCTCGTCCCCGGCCGGGGGCTGCGCCGGGCCGTGGCCGTGCGAGGCCTCGATGTCCGGGGCGGCGTCCAGCACGGACTCGGGCTCCGGCCCGGCCTGGGGGTAGCCCTCGGGGAGCGGGGTCCCGACCCCGGGACCGCCCAGCACCCTCGGCCCGCGCCCCGGCACCGGGGCTCCGGCACCCTGCGGCCCCGGGGCACCGCCGCCCGGCAGCACCCCGGCGCTCATCGGCGTCCCGGCCGCGGCCGCCACGCCCTCCGCATCCGGCCCGCCCGGCAGCCCGGGCGCCGCCCAGGGGGCCTGGGCCCCGCCCGGCAGCGCCGCCGGGGCCTGGCCCCAGCCACCGTCCGCCCCGCCGACCCGGAACTCCCCGGTCCCGCCGGACACCTCACCGCCATGCCCGGCACCGCCATGCCCGGCACCACCGTGCCCGGCACCACCGTGCCCGGCACCGGCACCACTCCCGGCACCCTGGCCGAACCCGACCCCAGCTCCGTCCGGGCCCACACCCGCACCGGCATCCACATCCACACCACGGGCATCCACACCCGCACCGGCGCCCGAACCCGCACCACCGGCGTCGGTACCCGCGCCGCCGCCCCGGAGGTCGGCCGGCAGCGTCCAGTGCCCGGTGGCCGAGGACTCCTCGTCCCGGTGCAGCGCCTCGGGGAACTGCCACTCGGCCGTCGCCCCGGAATCGGCCCCGGCGTGCGGGTCGGGGTAGTGCTGCACGTGCCGCTGCTCAGCGAACCCCACGGGTTCCGCGCGCTCCACGAACTCGGCGCGCTCGACGAACTCCGCGTGCCCCTCGAACTCCGCCTGCCCCGCGAACTCCCCCGGCTCCGCGAACCGCACGGACTCCCCGTGCCCCGCGTGACCCACCTGCCCCGCGTGTCCTACCTGCCCCGCGTGACCCCCATGCCCCACGAACTCCGCGTGCCCCACATGCCCCGCGTGCCCCAGATCCCCGCCGGACTCCGCGTGCTGCGCCGTCCCGTGGGCCCCCGCGTGGGAGGCCAGGCGGGAGCCCGGCTGCGTCCCCGCGTGCGCGGTGTCCGGCCGCGCGCCGCCGTGGAACTCCGCGTGCGCCTCCGGCTCGGCCGCCGCGAAGGCGGCCGCCACCGACGCCGGGAGCGGGATCGACGCCGGGATCGGCGCCCGGGCCGGGGCCGCCGCGTCGGCGGCCGGGGCCTGTCCGGCCGAGCCGCCCGCGTCGGGCCACTGGGCCGACATCGTCCAGGTGCCGGTGGCGCTGGGGTCCGTACTGCCGGACGAGCCCAGCGGCATGATCATCGGGGGCGGCACGAAGCCGTGCCCGGGCGCCGCGAGGGGCTCGCCGGTGTCGAGCGCGTCCAGCATGTCCTGCGGCAGCTGCACGAAGGCGGTGGCGTCGGAGTCGTAGTCGCTCCCGTGCGGCACCGGCTCCCAGCCCCAGCCGGCGCCCCCGCCCGCGTCCGCGACGCCGCCGTTCCCCGTGTGGCCCGTGTTCCCCGCGTGGCCAGTGTTCCCCGTGTCCCCGGTCGTTCCGCTCACGTTCTCGTTCTCACTCATGAGGTCAGCGCCCTCCCCAGGGCCCTGCGCGCCAGCACGGCGACGGTGCGCCGCAGATGCAGTACTCCGGCGGAGACCTGCTGCCCCTGGTCGGGCACGCACGCCGCCGCGACGTACTCGCCGAAGGCCTCCAGGGCCTCCGGGGCCAGACTGCGGTCCCCGTCCCAGTCGATCAGCGAGGCCACCCACTGCTCGGCCTCCAGCGGCCGCAGCGGCATCGGGGCCACCGCGCCGATCGCGCACCGCACGCCCCGGCGCGCGGGATCCAGCACGAGCCCCACGGAGGCCACCGCACGCCCCGGTCCCGTCCGCCCCGTGGCCTTCAGGAACACCTGCGGGGCGTGCAGCAGCGGCACCCGCACGAAACCGATCAGTTCGCCCGGGCGCAGCATCTCCCGTCCGGCGAGCAGGTGGGAGACGGGGATCTCGCGCTGCGAGCCGCCGGGGCCGACGATGACCAGCACCGCCTCCAGCGCGGCCAGCACGGGCAGCGCGTCACCGGTCGGGGCGGCCGTCGCGATGTTGCCGCCCAGGGTGCCGGCGTTGCGGATCTGCGGCGGGCCGGCCGCCCGCGCGGCCGCGGCCAGCGCCGGGATCAGAGCGGCGAAATCCGGCCGCCCCATCCGGGCGTGCGTCAGGCCGGCGCCGAGCAGTGCGTGCCCGTCCTGGTACTGCCAGCCGCGGATCTCGCTGATCCGCCCGAGGCCCACCAGCGCGGCCGGCCGCAGCAGTCCGGCGTTGACGGCTGCCATGAGGTCGGTACCGCCGGCCACCGGGACGGCCGCGGGCATGGCGGCGAGCGCCGCGACGGCCTCGTCGAGCGAGGCCGGCAGCATCACGGACTGCGCCGCCTGCCCCGGCGACCCGTGCGGGGTGTGCGGCCCCTGAGCCGAATGCGGTGTGCGCGGTGCGTGCGTGGTCAACCCAGCTGCCCCTTCCCGATGTCCCGGTCCTGGCGCTCACGCCTGTCCGCCGTACGGTACGTGCTCACCGCCGGGACGTGGCAACTCTGGCACATCTTCGGGACCGCCCGGCGCGAGGGTCTCCCGGGTACCAACCGCCCCGGCCGTCCGGGGCGGGGCGGCGGGGGGCCGGGACACCTTCCGCACACCCGCCCGCCACGCACTTTTCACGCCGTCCGGGCCCCGGCGGCGCCCCGCGGCCGGACCGCCTCGGGACGCCGCCCGCCCCGCCCGTACCGCCTTCGTACGACACCGACCCGAACGTCCGTTTTCCCCCGGATAAGCCTTGTTCGAGCGACAGTTCCAAAGGTTTCCGAAGAGTTCCGCTTCGGTCGCGGAGGGCGCCGGCCCGGTCCGCACGGCCGCCCGTGCGCCCGGGTCACACGATCGGGGGCGCGCCCTCCCGCGGGCGCCCCAGCACCCCCGGCCGCCGCTGCCACGGCAGCGGCCCGCCCGGTGGCCGGTAAGCGACCCCGAGGGCGTCCAGCCGGGCCAGATGCGCCGCCACGCGCCCCTCGAAGCCGACCCAGTCGCGGGATTCCGGTTCCGGCATCCACGACCACACCACCTCCGCGAAGGCGGCCAGCCGCGGGAACACCTGGTAGTCGACCCGCCCCTGGTGCTCCATCACCTCGGTCCACACGTTCGCCTGCGCGCCCAGCACGTGCGCGGCGGCCTCCGGCGACAGCTTCGGCGGCACGGGCTCGAACCGGTAGACGTCCTCCAGCGAACGCACGTACCCGATGGGCATCGGCTCGTCGGGGCCGTCCGCCTGACGGTGGTCCAGGTACACCTGCTGCTCGGGGCACATCACCACGTCGTGCCCGGCCTCGGCGGCGGCGATCCCGCCCGCGTAGCCGCGCCAGGAGGAGACGGCCGCGCCGTCCGCGAGGCCGCCCTCCAGGATCTCGTCCCAGCCGATGAGCCGGCGGCCCCGGTCGGCGAGCCAGCGGTCGAAGTGCCGGATGAACCAGGCCTGGAGGCCGTCCTCCCCGTCCACGCCCAGCTCCCCGATGCGCGCCTGCGCCGTCGCCGAGGCCCGCCACTGGTCCTTGGGGCACTCGTCGCCGCCCACGTGCACGAACGGCGAGACCTCGGGCGGGAACAGCTCCAGCACCTCCTCGAAGACGCCCTCGTAGAAGCGCAGGACCTCCTCGGTCGGCGCGAGCACGTTCTGGTTGACGCCCCAGTCGTCCCACACCCCGAGCGCGGCGGTGTCCACGACGTCGGCGTTGCCCAGCCAGGGGTAGGCGGCGATCGCGGCCTGGGAGTGCCCGGGGATGTCGATCTCGGGGACGATCCGTACGTGCCGCTCGGCCGCGTAGGCGACGATCTCGCGGATGTCGTCGTGGGTGTAGAAGCCGCCGTGCGGGGTCTCGTTCCACAGCGGGGACGCCCGGTGCCCCCAGCGGGTGCGCGGCCGCCAGGAGCCGGTCTCCGTGAGCCGGGGGTGGCGCAGGATCTCGATGCGCCAGCCCTGGTCGTCCGTCAGGTGCAGGTGCAGCACGTTGAGCTTGTGCGCGGCCAGCAGGTCGATGTAGCGCAGCACCCCGTCCTTGGGCATGAAGTGCCGGGCCACGTCCAGCATCAGCCCGCGCCAGCCGAAGCGGGGACGGTCGGCGATCCGCGCGTACGGCAGGTCCCAGCTCCGCCCGGGCCGCAGCGGGGCCCGCCGGAAGGCGTCGGGGCCGAGCAGCTGACGCAGCGTCTGGGCGCCCCAGAACAGCCCGGCCGCGTCGGCACCGGTCAGCTCGACGCCGTCGGCGCCGACCTCCAGCCGGTACCCCTCGGGCCCCAGCCCGCCGGACTCCGGCCCGCCGGGGTCCAGCCGCAGCCGCAGCTCGCCCGGCGTCCCCGCCGGCAGGGCCCATCCGGTGGCGCCGCCGACCTCCCGGCGCAGCCAGCGCGCGACGCCCTCGCAGCCGGGCCCGGCGTCGAGCACGGGCTCGGGGCCGAACGCGTAGCGGCGCCCCTCCTCGTCGGGAACGGCCACCCGGGGTACGGGAATCAGGTCCATGCGTCAGCCCCTCACGACGACAGAGCGCTCCTCGCGCCGACCCTAGCCGCGCACCCGCCCCCGGCACAGGCCTCCGGGACGAAAGGTCCGGACAAATGGCTCCGGGTGCGCGAAAGGCCCTCCGGGTACGCGAAAGGCCCCCGGGGTGCGCGCGGGCGCACGCCCCGGGGGCCTCGTCGGCGGAAGCCCGGACCCGTCAGCGGTCCTTACTTGTCCTTGCCGCCCTTGTCCTTGTCGCCGCCGGCGCCCATGGAGTCGTAGATCTCCTTGCACATGGGGCAGACGGGGTACTTCTTCGGGTCGCGGCCCGGCACCCAGACCTTGCCGCAGAGCGCGACGACGGGGGTCCCGTCGAGGGCGCTCGCCATGATCTTGTCCTTCTGGACGTAGTGGGCGAAGCGCTCGTGGTCGCCGTCGCCGTGGGACACCACGGGCGTCGGCTCTACGAGGGTCCCCGTACCAGTCCCGCGATCGGGCTCGAGAGTGCTCATGAAATCCAGGGTACTGAACCCCGCCCGGGTCAGTTGAGCGACGGGTCGTCCAGATAGGTGGCGACCATCGCGAGCTCGCTGCGCTGGCGGCGCAGCACCGCCCGCCACAGCCGTTCGGGGTCGGGGAAGGACACGTCACCGGGTTCGGAGTCCACCACGTACCAGGCGCCGTCGCCCAGCTCGTCCTCCAGCTGGCCGGGCCCCCAGCCGGAGTACCCGGCGAAGATGCGCAGGCCCCCGAGGGCGGCGGCGAGCAGTTCCGGCGGGGCCTCCAGGTCGACGAGGCCGATGGCCCCGTGCACCCGGCGCCAGCCGAGGGGGCCCTCCTCGCCCGGTATCACCGCGACCCCCAGGGCCGAGTCGAGGGCGACGGGGCCGCCCTGGAACACCACGCCCGGGTCACCGGCCAGCGGGGCCCACGGCAGCAGGATGTCGCGGACGTCCACGGGGGTGGGCCGGTTGAGGACCACGCCCAGGGAGCCCTGCTCGTCGTGGTCGAGCAGCAGCACCACCGCGCGGTCGAAGTTCGGATCCGCGAGGGCGGGGGTGGCCACGAGCAGCCGCCCTGTGAGGGAGGACACCTCGGTCATGGGCACATGATCTCGCACATTCGCCCTCCGGGGGGAGCGGGCGGCGGGATCCGATCACGCGCAGCTCAGGGCGCACGGCTGCAGACGGGAGCGCGCGCCGCCCCACACGCCGGAACACAACACTCCGCTACTTGGCGGACACCGTACGTGGTGTGCCGAATTCATGACAGTCCTACGGCCCCGTCACCCATACGAACATGGGGGTTGTGGCCCTTACCCTTACGTCTGGTCCCCTGCCCATCCACTCCGGAACGCGAGATCCATGACCGGCAACGATGTCCTGCTTGTCCACGGCGGAACCCCGCTCGAGGGCGAGATCCGTGTCCGCGGTGCGAAGAACCTCGTGCCGAAGGCCATGGTGGCCGCCCTGCTCGGCAGCGAGCCCAGCCGGCTGCGCAATGTTCCCGACATCCGTGACGTGCGGGTCGTGCGCGGTCTGCTCCAGCTGCACGGCGTGACCGTGCGTCCCGGCGAGGAGCCGGGCGAGCTGGTCCTCGACCCCACGTACGTCGAGAGCGCGAACGTCGCCGACATCGACGCGCACGCGGGCTCCTCCCGCATCCCGATCCTCTTCTGCGGCCCGCTGCTGCACCGCCTGGGCCACGC
The DNA here is from genome assembly GCF_042893675.1 of Streptomyces sp. NPDC001594. Lineage (NCBI taxonomy): Bacteria > Bacillati > Actinomycetota > Actinomycetes > Kitasatosporales > Streptomycetaceae > Streptomyces > Streptomyces sp. NPDC001594. The sequence continues at coordinate 124,367 of NZ_JBIAVB010000018.1, forward strand.
CTTCATCCCGGGTCTGGGCGGCTGCGACATCGGCGGCCGTCCGATCGACTTCCACTTCGACGTGCTCCGCCAGTTCGGCGCGACCATCGAGAAGCGCGAGGGCGGCCAGTACCTGGAGGCCCCCCAGCGCCTGCGCGGCTGCAAGATCCGCCTGCCCTACCCGTCGGTCGGCTCGACCGAGCAGGTCCTGCTGACGGCCGTCCTGGCCGAGGGCGTGACCGAGCTCAGCAACGCCGCCGTCGAGCCGGAGATCGAGGACCTCATCTGCGTGCTGCAGAAGATGGGCGCGATCATCTCCATGGACACCGACCGGACCATCCGGATCACCGGTGTCGACCGCCTGAGCGGCTACAACCACAAGGCGCTCCCGGACCGCCTGGAGGCGGCGTCCTGGGCCTCCGCGGCCCTGGCGACCGGCGGCAACATCTACGTCCGCGGGGCGCAGCAGCGCTCGATGATGACCTTCCTGAACACCTTCCGGAAGGTCGGCGGCGCCTTCGAGATCGACGACGAGGGCATCCGCTTCTGGCACCCGGGCGGCCCGCTCAAGGCCATCGCGCTGGAGACGGACGTCCACCCCGGCTTCCAGACCGACTGGCAGCAGCCGCTGGTCGTGGCCCTGACGCAGGCCTCGGGCCTGTCGATCGTCCACGAGACGGTCTACGAGTCCCGCCTGGGCTTCACCTCGGCGCTCAACCAGATGGGTGCCCACATCCAGCTGTACCGCGAGTGCCTGGGCGGCAGCGCCTGCCGCTTCGGCCAGCGCAACTTCCTGCACTCGGCGGTCGTCTCCGGCCCGACCAAGCTGCAGGGTGCCGACCTGGTCATCCCCGACCTGCGCGGCGGGTTCTCGTACCTGATCGCGGCGCTGGCGGCCGAGGGCACCTCGCGCGTCCACGGCATCGACCTGATCAACCGCGGCTACGAGAACTTCATGGAGAAGCTCCAGGAGCTCGGCGCGAAGGTCGAACTGCCCAACGGCGACCTGGTCTGACGGTCGTCGTCCCGGCGATCCGGAGCACAGCCGTCCGGGACTTCCCCCTCCCGGGGCCCACAAGGCCCCTGGGAGGGCCTGGAAGGCCCGGGAAAGGCCTGAGGGCGGCCACCCCCATCGGGGGTGGCCGCCCTCGGCCGTTCTACGTACCACTGCCGTCCCGAGGGCCTGTGCGGCCCTCGGCACAAGGGCGGTACTACTTGCCCTTGGCGGCTTCCTTGAGCTTGGAGCCCGCGGAGACCTTCACGCTGTAGCCGGCCGGGATCTGGATGGGGTCGCCGGTCTGCGGGTTGCGCGCGGTGCGAGCGGCACGGTGGGTGCGCTCGAAGGTCAGGAAGCCGGGGATGGTGACCTTCTCGTCGCCCTTGGCGACGATCTCGCCGACGGTCTCGGCGAGCGCGGCCAGAACGGCGTCGGCGTCCTTGCGGGTCACCTCGGCGCGCTCGGACAGAGCGGCCACCAGCTCACTGCGGTTCATGTTGTACTCCCGTGTTCAACTTGCCTTAGAGGCGTGAGATCGAAGCCGATGCTGCCAGGGCCCTAGGACAGTCCCCGGACCCGGGTCTGAACGTCAGACCCTCTCGCCCGGTTACGCATCCTGCCCCCACCAGCGGCGGGAAAGCCAATCCGGCACCCGCCGGGGTCACACGAAAAGCGCCACAGTCACGCCACGGTGACGCTCCGTCGCACCCGAGGCTCCGACGCTGATGTGGTCCGCGCGCTGCGCGGGCATCCCCGCAACCCTAGAGGCGCCCCGGGGGGCCCGCATCCCGCGACGCGCCGGGATCAGACCGTGGGCCCCGTCACAGCGGCCTTCCCGCCACCGGCCTGCGCGGCCTTGCGGACGGCTCCGGCGACGGCGCCCGCGACCTTGTCGTTGAAGACGGACGGGATGATGTAGTTCGCGTTCAGCTCGTCCTGGCCGACGACGTCGGCGAGGGCGGTGGCTGCGGCGAGCATCATGTCGGTGTTCACGGTCCGGGACTGGGCGTCCAGGAGGCCGCGGAAGACACCCGGGAAGACCAGCACGTTGTTGATCTGGTTGGGGAAGTCGGAGCGGCCGGTGGCCACGACGGCGGCGGTCTGGCGCGCGATGGCCGGGTCCACCTCCGGGTCCGGGTTCGCGAGCGCGAACACGATGGCGCCCTCGGCCATGGCGGCGACGTCCTCGCCGGAGAGCACGTTGGGGGCGGAGACGCCGATGAAGACGTCGGCGCCGACCACGGCCTCCTTGAGGGTGCCGGTGTAGCCCTCGGGGTTGGTGTTGTCGGCGATCCAGCGCAGCGGGGAGTCCGGCGCGGCGTCGACCAGGTCGGGGCGGCCGGCGTGCACGACGCCGTGGATGTCGGCGCTGACGGCGTTCTTCACACCGGCGGCGAGGAGCAGCTTGAGGATGGCCGTACCGGCGGCGCCGGCCCCCGACATGACGACCTTGACGTCCTCAACTGCCTTGCCCACGACGCGCAGTGCGTTGGTGAGGGCGGCGAGGACGACGATGGCGGTGCCGTGCTGGTCGTCGTGGAAGACGGGGATGTCGAGGGCCTCGCGCAGCCGGGCCTCGATCTCGAAGCAGCGGGGCGCGGAGATGTCCTCCAGGTTGATGCCGGCGAACCCGGGGGCGATGGCACGGACGATCTCAACGATCTTGTCGGTGTCCTGCGTGTCGAGGCAGATCGGCCAGGCGTCGATGCCCGCGAAGCGCTTGAAGAGGGCCGCCTTGCCCTCCATGACGGGCAGCGCGGCCATCGGGCCGATGTTGCCCAGGCCCAGCACGGCGGAACCGTCGGTCACGACTGCGACGGAGTTGCGCTTGATGGTCAGGCGGCGCGCGTCCTCGGGGTTCTCGGCGATGGCCGTGCACACGCGGGCCACGCCCGGGGTGTAGATCATCGAGAGGTCGTCGCGGTTGCGGATGGGGTGCTTGGACGACATCTCGATCTTGCCGCCGAGGTGCATCAGGAAGGTACGGTCGGAGACCTTCCCGAGGCTGACGCCCTCGATACCGCGCAGCTTCTCGACGATCTCGTCGGCGTGGGCGGTGGAGGTGGCGGCGATGGTGACGTCGATACGGAGCTTCTCGTGGCCGGACGCGGTCACGTCGAGGCCGGTGACCGAGCCTCCGGAAGACTCCACGGCGGTGGTGAGCTGGGAGACCGCGGTTCCGCTCGCGGGCACTTCCAGGCGGACCGTCATCGAATACGAGACGCTGGGCGCCGTTGCCATGGCCGTGTTCCTCTTCTGTCCCTGGTTCTTCTGTACACACAGGGCCCCGTCACACGGCAGGTGTGGCAGGACCTGTTGTCCGATCGTCCCACCTACCAGCCGGTACAAGGTAACCAGCTACAAATTTCGGAAGAACTCTTCCACCATACGAGAGAACCTTGGGTGTTGGAATGGTGGGTACACACAAAACAGGTCCGCGCCCCCCACAGGTGGAGGGCGCGGACCCGGTGCTCCGTCCAGGACGGACGCGATGACTACGACACCGACCCGCCATGCTCGCCTCGCGGCAAGTGGTCGCTCTAAGCGACGAAGGTTGGGCCCGGGGGCTTGGATCGAGCCGGTGTCGTAACCAGGCTAACAAAGGATCGCCCGAAGCGGTCCCCCCTCCCGCGAGTCGGACACCCCGTCACGCTCATGGCCGCAGCAGCTCCGGCACCCCTGCCCCGTCCGGCCGGTCGGCCTGCGCCGACACCACCGTCAGCTGCTGCGTCGCGCGCGTCAACGCCACGTACAGCACCCGCAGGCCCGCCGCCGACTCCCCGGCGATCTCCGCCGGGGAGACCACCACCGTGGCGTCGTACTCCAGGCCCTTCGCCTCCAGGCTGCCCAGCGCCACCGCCCGCTCGCCCAGGTCGGCGAGCCAGCCCGCCGCCTCGGCCCGCCGGTCCATGGCCACGACCACGCCGACCGTGCCGTCCACCTGCTCCAGCAGCCGCCGCGTCTCCTCCCGCACCGCCGCCCCGAGGTCCTCTCCGGCGGTCGTGAAGCGGGGCTCCAGACCCGTCGAGCGCACCGCCGTCGGCGGCTCCATCCCCGGCATCGCCCGCTCCAGCACCCGCGCCGCCACCGCGGCGACCTCGGCCGGGTTGCGGTAGTTCACCGTCAGCGTGAACCGCCGGCGCGGCCGCGACCCCAGCGCCTCGTCACGGGCCGCGGCCGCCTCCTCCGGGTCCGTCCACGAGGACTGCGCCGGGTCCCCGACCACCGTCCAGGTGCCCGTACGGCCCCGCCGGCCCACCATCCGCCACTGCATCGGCGTCAGGTCCTGCGCCTCGTCCACGATCACGTGCGCGTACTCGGTGCGCTCCGCCGCGATCCGCTCCGCCCGCTCCCAGGCGGTCTCCTCCCGGGTCGGCATCAGCTCCTCCAGCCCGGTGAGCTGGTCCAACGGGTCCAGCTCCCGCTTGCGCCTGGGCCGCGCGGGCGCGCCGAGCAGCTGCTGGAGCTCGTCCAGCAGCGCCACGTCGTGCACCGACAGCGGCCCCGAGCCGTCCGCACCGACCCGGCGCAGCGAACGCGCCAGCTGGCGGGTCTCGCGCGGGTTCAGGTCCCGGCGCGACCAGCGGCCCAGGCGGCGTTCGTCGGCCATGGCGGCCAGCACCCGGCGCGGGGTGAGCTCCGGCCACCAGGCGTTCAGGAAGCCGAGGAAGTCGTCCTCGGTGGAGATGTCCTCGTCGAACGCGCTGCGCAGCTCGGCCGCCAGCTCCGGGTCGCTGTGCCGGCCGTTCGCGCCGGTCTTCGCGTACAGGGCGTCGAGGAGCAGCTTGCGGGCGCGCGGGCGCAGCAGGTTCACCGGGGCGGTGCCGCCGAGCACGTTCTGCCGGATCCGGTTCAGCTCCGGGGCCTCCAGCTCGACGCGGCGGCCGAAGGCCACCACGCGCAGCCGCTCCGGGGCGTCGCCCAGCTCCAGCGCGCCGCGCACCGCCTTGCGGAGCACCTTGAGCATGCGGGAGGAACCCTTGATCCGGGCCACGGCCGGGTCGTCGTACGTGCTCGCCTCGGCGCCGTCGACCAGGGAGCCCAGCGCCCGGATGGCGACCTGGCCCTCCTCGCCGAGCGAGGGCAGCACGCCCTCGGTGTAGGCGACCAGCAGCGGGGTCGGCGAGACGATCAGGATGCCGCCCGAGTAGCGGCGGCGGTCCTGGTAGAGGAGGTAGGCGGCCCGGTGCAGGGCCACGGCGGTCTTGCCGGTGCCCGGGCCGCCGGCCACCTCCGCCACGGAGGCGGCGGGGGCGCGGATGACCAGGTCCTGTTCGGCCTGGATGGAGGAGACGATGTCCCGCATGGTGTGCGTCCGAGCCCGCCCGAGGGCGGCCATCAACGCGCCGTCGCCGATGGCCGGCAGCTCCCGGCCGTCGAGGCTGGCGGTGATCTCGGGACGCATCAGGTCGTCCTCGACGCCGAGCACCTTGCGGCCCTTGGACCGGATCACCCGGCGGCGGATCACCCGGCCGGGGTCCTTGGGGGTCGAACGGTAGAACGGCGCGGCGGCCGGCGCCCGCCAGTCGATCACGAGCGGCGCGTAGTCGGTGTCGAGCACGCCGATGCGGCCGATGTGCAGGGTCTCGGCGATGTCGGCGGTCAGGTCCGGCCGGATCGCGTCGTCGGCGGGCTCGACGGAGGTGTAGGCACCGTCGGGGCCGCGTTCCCCGTCCTTCCCGAGGACGAGGTCGATGCGCCCGAAGAGGAAGTCCTCGAACTCGTTGTTCAGCCGGTTGAGGTGGATCCCGGCCCGGAACACCTGCGCGTCCCGCTCCGCGAGCGCGCCGGGCGTCCCGACCTGGCCGCGCTTGGCGGCGTCGTTCATGAGGAACTCGGCCTCGTGGATCTTCTCCTCAAGGCGTCGGTACACCTGATCGAGATGCGTCTGCTCGACCGCGATCTCCCGATCGCGGACGGAATCCGCCGTGCTGTCGACAGCGGCATTCTGCGCGGCCACCAAGGCCCCCTTCTGACGTGCATGGGCGACCGTCAACCGTACGCGAACCAGCCCCCACTCCGCACGCCCGGTCCACATCGAAGCCCCCGGGTGACGTCGTTTCGTACGAGGTCACGGCCGGGCGGGACCTTCACCCCCGCGAGGGACCGCCAACGGCCCGGTGCCTGCCCACCCGCCGACCGGGGCCCGGGCGGGTCGGCGGCGGCCCAGTGCGGCGGCCCGCCGGGGGGCCGCTCGCGGCGCGGGCGCGCCATCTCCCCCGCGAGGGGTAGGGGCCGGACGGAGGCTGCCCACCCGCCTCCCCGGGTGCGGGCCGGTGGGCGGGGGGCGGGATCCCGCCGGGCGGCAGCGGACAGCCGGGCGGCCGGGGGCCGGCGGACCAGGCATCCGGCCCCGTTGCCTGTAAACGGGGCTGCTCCACGCGTCAGATCGCTACGCGCTCCTCATTTCTCAGCGTCCGGCGGCCGCCTGGGGCCGCTACCTGCAAGAAAGGCCAATCAGAGTGGCATTCCGGGCTGGTGGGCGCAGCAGATCGCTACGCGCTCCTCTCGTCTCGGCGTCCGGCGGCCGTCTTGGGTTGCTACCTGCACGAAATGACGATCAGGACCCCATCGGGCGCGGTCCGGCGCGTCAGATCGCTACGCGCTTCTCTCGTCTCGGCGTCCGGCGGCCGTCTTGGGCTGGTCCCTGAGCAAGTGGCGGCCATCGTGGCTGCGGACGTGGGGGCCGTTGCCGTCGAGGGCGTCCAGGAGGCGGACGGCGTAGACCTCGGACATGCGGTCGACGACCTCCTCGGGTGTGAGCCACTGGACTGCCGTGGTCTCGCGGGAGAGGCGTTCCGTGCCGCCCGAGGCCTTGCAGCGGAAGACCAGGGCGACCACGCCGGCCGTGGTGTTCTTGTAGACGCCGGTGAGGTGGTCCACCTCGACGTGGATGCCGGTTTCCTCCAGCACTTCCCGCCGCACCCCGTTCTCCGGCGTTTCCGCCAGCTCCAGCACTCCGCCGGGCAGCTCCCACGTTCCGTTGTCGGCCCGGCGAATGGCCAGCAGCCGGCCGTCATCACGCACCACGACCCCGGCAACCGACACGGAGTGACGTGGCGTTGACCTGTTCGGCGGGACGCTGTTACTCATGTGCATGAGCATAGGAGGAAGCGAAGGACCATGGGAGCAGCTGTAGGAGAGGGCAGGGCCGTCCCCCGGTACTTGCAGATCGCCGAGGACATCGTCCGGCAGGTCCGCACCGGCGTCCTGAAGCCCGGGGACCAGGTGCCGAGCGAAGCCGAGATGGTGGACCGTTATGGCGTCTCGGGCGGGACGGTCCGTAAGGCCATGCTGGAGATCCGTGCCAGCGGTCTCGTGGAGACACGGCACGGCAAGGGTTCCTTCGTGAAGGCCCGGCCGCCGGTGCGCCACCGGTCTTCGGACCGCTTCCGCCGCTCGCTCCGGCAGGGCGGCAAAGCCGCCTACCTCGCCGAGTCGGAACGGTCCGGTGCCACCGCGAAGGTCAGTGTCATCCACATCGGACCCGTGGACGCCCCGGAGGCGATCGCCGAGCGGCTCGGCCTGGATGTCGGAACCAAGGTACTGGCACGCCGTCGCCTGTACTTCCGCAACGGGACGCCTGTGGAAACCGCGACGTCCTACCTGCCCTGGGACGTGGCGCGCGACATCCCCGAACTCTTCGCCGAAAACCCGGGAGACGGCGGCATCTACGCCCGCCTCGAGGAACACGGCCACGTCTTCGCCGAGTTCGCGGAGACCCTGCTGGCACGCCCGGCGGCCAAGGCGGAGGCATCGGAACTCGCGCTGAGCCCCGGGGCGACGGTGGTACATCTACTGCGGAATGCGATCACGGATGCGGGTCGCGTCGTGGAGGTCTGCGACACCCTCATGGCCGCCGACCAGTTCGTCTTCGAGTACCGCATCCCCGCGACCGACTGAGAGCCGAACACAGCAACCTACCGTGAGTACATACTCACGGTGGGTTGACTCATGTACAGGAGGCAGGCAACCTTCTCCCCATCACTCCTATACATGAGTGATGGAGTTCAACCTCTTTAGAGGAGTAGGCCCATGAGGCAGATTCCCGTCACCACAGCGGTCGGCAAGACGCCGTGTTGCACGAACATCCACACCGACGGCTCTCACGAGGTGCGAGTCATCGCGGTCGTCGACTCCGGCTCCAACCTGCTCGATCGGGCACAGACCGGCTGGGAGCGCTTCCTCAGCACCTTCGAGGGAGCGCCTGGTGAGTGAGCAGTACGAGTACCTCCCCCACCGCCTCCTCCGCCGCCGGGTCCGCGACATCGCATCGGGCGCCGAGGGCGAGCTGATGGCCGTGGTCAACGAGGACGTCTCGGACTCCCCCACGCACACGTACTGGAAGGAACTCGCATACATCCGGGGCGCATCCGGCCGCGAATTCACCACCGCCGTCGAGAACGTCCAACCCGCCTATGACCAGCCCAAGACGGCCGCCGGACGCCGAGACGAGAGGAGCGCGTAGCGATCTGCTGCGCCCACCAGCCCGGAATGCCACTCTGATTGGCCTTTCTTGCAGGTAGCGGCCCCAGGCGGCCGCCGGACGCTGAGAAATGAGGAGCGCGTAGCGATCTGACGCGTGGAGCAGCCCCGTTTACAGGCAACGGGGCCGGATGCCTGGTCCGCCGGCCCCCGGCCGCCCGGCTCATCGCTGATCCCGCCGCATGTCCATCTCCGGACCGTCCCGTTCCTTTGGGGGTTTCCCGGCAGTCCTTGTCTTTCCGGTTCGGGCTGGTCTGTCAAGGGTCGCCGAAGGCGATCGCGTAGCGACGCGACGAAGGAGCGCCCTTGACAGGCCGGCCCGGACCGGAAGGACAGTGGGACTGGCGGGAAAGCCCCAACCCTCCCTGAGGGAGCTGGGTAAGGCCCCGCCCTCCCCGGTCCCGGTCCCGGTCCGCTCTCCCGTCACCGCCCGGCGGCAGACCGCCCCCGCCCACCGCCCCGCACCCGGGGAGGCGGGTGGGCAGCCACCGCCCGGCCCCCGGCCCCTCGCGGGGGAGATGGCGGGCCCCCGCCGCGAGCCGCCCGCCCCGCCCCCAGCCCGCCGAACCGTTCCAGCCGCCCACCCGCCACCACCCCGGGGCGGCGGGTGGGCAGCCACCGGCCCGCCCCCGGGCCCTCGCGGGGGTGGTGGCGGGCCCGCACCTCGGGCCTCGTACACAAGGCCTTCGCGCCCCTACCCCACCGCCCCCCGCACCCGTCTCCGGTGGCGGGCCACGCGCTCGCGGTTGCCGCAGGCTTCGCTCGAGCACCAGCGGCGGCGGTGGCCGCGGGAGGTGTCCAGGTAGAGGCGGGCGCAGCCGTCGCCGCCGCAGGTGCGCAGGAGGGCCAGGTCGCCGGGGTCGGTGAGGAGTTCCACCGCGTCCCGGGCCACCGTGGCCAGCAGGCCCGCGCACTCCACGCCGCCGCACAGCTCCCGCACCAGGTGCCCCTCCCCGTCCCGGACCGCGCACACCCCCGGCGGGGGGCCGGCCGCGGCGGCGTTGACGCGGGCCAGGGCGTCCTCCTCCGGGGCGGTGCCGGACAGTTCGGCGCGCACGAGGCGGTCGACGTCGCGGCGCAGCCGGCGGAAGGCCTCCACCCAGTCGGGCCCGAGCCGGCCGAGCGGGGTCCGGTCGGGGACCAGGCCGGCGCCGACCAGCCACAGGCGCAGCTCGTCGCCGTCGTGGATGGCCTCGGCCCCCTGGGGGGTCCGGGTGGCCAGCAGGTCCAGACAGACCCGCCCGGAGTCGAACCACATGCCCGTCACCGCCTCGGTCGTCGCCGTGGGACGCCTCCCCAGAGTGCCGTCGCCGACCGGGAAGCGGAAGCCCCCGCGCGGGCTACGCGGGCGGCGGGTCGTCGTGCAGGAGGCGCTGGAACAGGCGGTGGTCGCGCCAGGCGCCGTTGATGTGGAGGTAGCGGGGGGCGAGCCCGAACTCGGTGAAGCCGACCTTGGCCAGGACCCGGATGGAGGCGGTGTTGTCGACCAGGGTGCCGGCCTCGATCCGGTGCAGCCCGAGCTCGTCGCGGGCCGTGCGGACGACCTCCTCCAGGCCGGCGGTGGCCAGGCCCTTGCCGTGCCAGGCCCGGTCGACCCAGTAGCCGACGCCGCCGCTGCACAGCGGCCCGCGCGCGATGCTGCCGAGGTTCATCGCCCCGACGACGGCGCCGGTCGCCGTCTCCGTGAACACGTACGGGACCAGCCGCCCGGCGTCCCGTTCGCCGAGCAGGCCCTCGATGCGGGCCCGCTGTCCCGCCTCGGTGTAGAACGCCTCGGGCCGCTCGGGCTCATAGGGCGCCATGTACGCCCGGTTGCGCGTCAGTACGTCGGCCAGCCCGGCGGCGTCCTCGACGGCCAGGCCCCTCATCTCCACCCCGTTGATGATCATGCGAGCACGCTAACGGACGCTCCCGGGGTCCAGGGAGAGCCGGTAACCGCGCTTGACCACCGTCTGGATCAGGTTCGGCACCCCGAGGGCGGCCCGCAGCCGGGCCATCGCCGTCTCGACGGCGTGCTCGTCGCGCCCGGCCCCCGGCAGCGCGCCCAGCAGGTCGGCCCGCGACACCACCCAGCCGGGCCGCCGGGCCAGGGCCGTCAGCAGGGCCATCCCGGCCGGCGGCACGGGGCGCAGCCCGCCGTCGACCACCGCCGCGTGGCCCCGGATCTCCAGCCGGTGCCCGGCGACGGGCAGCACCCGTGCCCGGCCGGGGAGTTCCTGGCAGAGCAGCTGCACCAGCGGCCCGAGGCGGAACCGCTCCGGCTGGACGGTCGCCACCCCCTCGCCCTGCAGCGGCAGCGCCGTCACGGGCCCCACGCACGCCGCGAGCACCCGCCCGCGCAGCGCCTCCAGCACGGCCTCGCGCAGCCCGCGTTCTCCGGCCCGGGACAGCAGGGAGGCGGCGGCGGGGGCGGAGGTGAAGGTGAGGGCGTCCACCGTGCCGACGGCCACGGCGTCCAGCAGCCGGTCCAGCGGGGCGAGGTCCTCGGGCGGCATCCACCGGTAGACGGGCACGGGCACCACGTCGGCCCCGGCGTCGCGCAGCGCCTCCACGAACCCGGGCAGCGGCTCGCCGTGCAGCTGGAGCGCGATGCGCCGGCCGGCGACCGGGCCGGCCAGCAGCCGGTCCAGTACCTCGGCCAGGGACTCGGACTGCGGCGACCAGGCCTCGACCAGTCCGGCGGCCCGTACGGCGCCCTTGACCTTGGGGCCGCGGGCCAGGAGTTCGGTGGCGCGCAGCCGGTCCAGGAGCCGTTCGCCGATGCCCCAGCCGTCGGCGGCCTCGATCCAGCCGCGGAAGCCGATGGCGGTGGTGGCGACGACGGCGTCCGGCGGGTCGTCGACGAGTTGCCGGGTCGCGGCCAGCAGTTCGCCGTCGTCGGCGAGCGGCACGATCCGCAGCGCGGGGGCGTGTACGACCGCCGCGCCGCGCCGGCGCAGCAGGGCGATCAGCTCGTCCGCGCGCCGCGCGGCGGTGACTGCGACGGTGAAGCCCGCGAGGGGGCCGTGCGTAGCGTCGTCCATCGTGTGACCTGCCTTGCCCAGTGCCCAGTGCCCAGTACGTACGTCGGTCGGCGCAGCCGGCGCAGGACCCCGGCCCCAGCCGGCCGGCGGCCCCGGCTCGGCCCGATCGGCGCTTCGGCGTCCGAGCCTGCCAACCCGTCGTGTCCGGCTCGGTTCCGTCGTATTTCGGTGCCGTTAACCGGCCTTGGGCGCCCGCGATCTCCCTCACACCGCCGTGAGCTGCGCCTGCTGCCCGCTCTGCGCCGTCTCGGGGCCGGCGGGCGGGGCCGTGGGCCGGCGGAGGTATACCGCCCAGGTGACGGCGCAGCACACGGCGTAGAAGCCGAGGAAGGAGACGAAGGCGGCGGTACCCGTCCCGGAGGCCGCGAAGGCCTCGCGGAAGGCCAGGTTGATGCCGAGCCCGCCGAGGGCGCCGACCGCGCCGATCAGGCCCATGGCGGCCCCGGACAGCCGCCGGCCGTGGGCGGCGGCCTCCTCGCCGCGCAGCCCGCGGGCGAGGGCCTGGGCCTGGAAGATGCCGGGGATCATCTTGTACGTGGAGCCGTTGCCCAGCCCGCTGAGCGCGAACAGGGTGGTGAAGCCGACGAGGAACACCGGCAGGGACTCCCGTACGGAGGCCAGGACGACCACTCCGGTCGCGGCGGCCATCGCCACGAAGGCGGCGAGGGTGATCCGCGCCCCGCCGTAGCGGTCGGCGAGGGCCCCGCCGACGGGCCGGACGAGCGAGCCGAGCAGCGGGCCGACGAAGGTGAAGGACGCGGCCTGGAGCGGGGTGCGGCCGAACTGGGTCTGGAGGACCAGCCCGAAGGCGAAGCCGTAGCCGATGAAGGAGCCGAAGCAGCCGACGTACAGCAGGGCCATGATCCAGGTGTGCGGCTCCCGGACGGCCTGCCGTACGGCGCCCGCGTCGCCCCGCACCGGGGCCAGGTTGTCCATGCGCAGGAGGGCCAGCGCGGCGGCGGCCACGATCAGCGGGAGGTAGGCGGCGAGCAGCAGCCGGGGGTGTCCGGCGCCGGCGGTGGCGATCACGAGCAGCGCGGCGAGCTGCACGACCGGGACGCCGATGTTGCCGCCCCCGGCGTTGAGGCCGAGGGCCCAGCCCTTCTTGCGGAGCGGGAAGAAGGCGTTGATGTTGGTCATGGAGGAGGCGAAGTTGCCGCCGCCGACCCCGGTGAGCGCGGCGACGGCGAGGAAGGTCCCGTACGGGGTGCCGGGTTCCATGACGACGAGCGCGGCCACGGTGGGCGCGAGCAGGAGCAGCGCGCTGACGACGGTCCAGTTGCGGCCGCCGAAGCGGGCGACGGCGAAGGTGTAGGGGATGCGGACGAGGGCGCCGACGGTGGTGGCGGTGGCGATGAGGAAGAACTTCCCCGCGGGGTCGATGCCGTAGCCGGGGCCCATGAAGAGCACCATCACGGACCACAGGGACCAGATGGAGAAGCCGATGTGCTCGGAGAAGACGGAGTAGAGGAGGTTGCGGCGGGCGGTCTTCTCGCCGGTCTCCCGCCAGAAGGTCTCGTCCTCGGGGTCCCAGTGCTCGATCCACCGGCCCCCGCGGCGGCCTTGCGGTCGGCTCCCGCCCCCGCTCCTGCTCCCGCTTCCGCTTCCGCTTCCGCTTGCGTTCATCACACGCCTCCACAGCTGTCGCGTCCGTGGTGACGACGCTAGGGAGGGCGCGTTTCGGCCCCGGTCCCCGCCGGATGACCGGGGGGAAACCTCGCTCTCACCCGCCGTGCGCGCCGGGTGTGAGCGCGGCGGGGAGCCGGCCGTCCGGGGGGAGTTCCAGCCAGCCGTGGGCTTCCTGGAGTTCGGCGGCGGCGCGGGCGAGGGCGTCGAGGCCGGGGTGGCGCAGGCCCGCGCGCCAGACCATGGACAGCGGGGAGAGCGGCACGGGGTCCACGAGGGGGCGTTTGACGCAGCCGGGGATGTCGAGGAAGACGACGGTGACCAGGACGGGGTTGCGGGTCTTGGCCATCACCCGCACGAACTCCTCCTTGCCGATGGCCACCGGCGCGGGCGGGGCCACCTCGATGCCCCGCCCGGCGAACAGCTCACGGGCCAGGCCGGTCCACTCCAGGGTGCGCGGGTTCCCGGCGCCGGCGTAGACGCTCTCCCCGGCGAGCGCGTCGAGCGGTACGGCTTCCAGGGCGGCCAGCGGGTGGTCCTCGGGCAGGAGCACGGCGAGGGGTTCGTGGCGCACGGGCCGGTGGGCGAGGCGGGAGCGCAGGGCGGGGTCCAGGCCGTCGAAGTAGCCGAAGGAGACGTCGAGCCGCCCGGCGGCGATCTCGGCGGCGGCGTGGGTGAGGCCGCTCTCGAAGCGGGCCATCAGCTCGTGGCCGGGGGCGAGTTCGCGGGCCCGTTCCAGGACGAGGCGGGCGGTGGTGGGGCCGTCGGTGTTGAGGTCGACGAGGAGGGCGGGGGGCGGTCCGGCGAAGGCGGCGGCGAGTTCCTCGTGGGCGCGGAGCACCTCGCGGGCGTGGGGCAGCAGCCGCGCGCCGTCGGCGGTGAGCTCGACGGCCCGGGTGGTGCGGGTGAACAGGGCCGCGCCCAGGGTCCGTTCGAGGCGGCGGACGTCGCGGCTGAGGGCCTGCTGGGCCACGTAGAGGCGGGCGGCGGCACGGGTGAAGTGCAGTTCCTCGGCGACGGCGAGGAAGCCGCGCAGCAGCCGGGGGTCCACGTCGGGGGAGGTCACCGGGGAAGATTAACAACGGGAGGGCGTGAATGGCCCCCGAACAGGTGTTGGACCCCGGGCGGGGCCGGGCCGCAGGCTCGGTGCATGCCGCAAGAGACCCCGCTCATGGCCGTGACGGGCACCACCCTGGTCCTGGCCGCCCCCGCCCCTTCCTCCGCCCCCACCCCTTCCTCCGCCTCCGCCTCCGTCCGGTGTTCCGCCGCCGTGCGCCTCCTGGGCCCCTACGCCCGGCTGTTCGCCGTCCCCGGGGCGCGCGGGTTCACCGCCGGGAACCTGCTCGCCCGGCTGCCCATGGGCATGTTCGGGATCAGCGCGGTCATGATGATCGCCGGGCAGCGCGGCTCGTACGCCCTCGCCGGGGCGGTCACCGCGACCGGGATGGCCGCCACCGCCGTCGTCGCCCCGTGGACGGCCCGCCTCGTCGACCGGTACGGGCAGGCCCGGATCGCCGTTCCGGCCACCGTGATCGCGGTCCTCGGCTCGCTCTCGCTGGTCCTGTGCGTCCGTGCGCAGGCACCGGCCTGGACCCTGTTCGCCTCCTACGCGGCCACCGCCACCACCCCCAACACCGGCGGCATGTCCCGGGCCCGCTGGACGCACCTGCTGCCCCGCTCCGCGCACCACACCGCGATGTCCTTCGAACAGGCCGCCGACGAGCTGTGCTTCATGCTCGGCCCGGTCCTCGCCGCCTTCCTGTGCACGGCCGCCTTCCCGGAGGCCGGCACCCTCACCGGGGCGGCGCTGCTGCTGACCGGCATGCTGGTGTTCACGGCCCACCGCGCCACCGAGCCCCCGGCCGGGGGGACCCCGGGCGCCGGACGGGGCCGGTCTCCGCTGCGCGCCCTGCTGCCCCTCCTGGGCCTGTTCCTGGCCACCGGCCTGGTCTTCGGCTCGATGGAGGTCACCTCGGTCGCCCACCTCGCCGCCCTGGGCCTGGGCGGCACGTCCGGCCCGGTCCTCGCGCTCCAGGCGGCGGGCTCCTGCGCGGCCGGGTTGCTGTACGGGGCACGGCGCCCGCGGAGCCTGCGGACCTGTCTGGTCTGGCTGGCGGGGGCGATGGCGCTGCCCTGGGCGGCGGCCGCCACGGGCTCCGTCCTGCCGCTCGCCGCGGCCCTGCTGCTGGCCGGGATGGCCACGGCGCCGGTGATGGTCACGGCGATGGGCCTGGTCCAGTCCCGCACCCCCGAGGGCCGTCTCAACGAGGGCATGACGCTGGCCGTCACCGCGATCCTCGCCGGTATCGCGGCCGGCTCCGCGACGGCGGGCCTGGCCGTCGACCGCCTCGGGACGGGGACGGCGTACCTGCTGCCGGCGTCCGCCGCCATCGCCGCACTGATTGTCGGATCGGCGACTCCACGGCCCGGCCGTTGATCGGGATTTCATCCGGCTGCCGGGTGACGCCACCGCGTGGGTCGCACCCTTCCAGGCCGCAATCCGCCATAACTAGGGAGGCTTTCCCCCAAACCCTTCCCTTAGCGGAGGAACTCCCCTTGTCTGCTTCGCGCTCCGTCTCCTCGGCCCTGATCGTCGCGGCCGTCACGGCGTCCTGTCTGATGCCCGCCGTTCCCGCCCTGGCGGACTCCTCGCACGTCCGCTTCTCCCAGCCCTACGTCCCCTCCATCGCCCCCGGGCAGACGGGCCGCGTCGTCATCGCGGCCCTGAACGGGGCGGACCCGGCGCACAGCAGCACCTTCCGCATCACCGCCCCGGAACGCACCACGTTCCCGGAGGCCCGGTTCTACTGGAACGGGCAGCGGGCGGGCGGCTCGTGCAACCGCTCGAAGGACGCGCGCCTGCTCACCTGCAACGCCGGGACCCGCGCCGGCTTCGCCTTCCCGGCGAACGCCCAGACGCGGCTGGCGGTTTCCCTGAAGGTGGACGTGAACGCCCCCGAGGGCACCACGCTGGACGGCGGCGAGTGGTCGGACGGCCAGGACGCGCCCGCGCTGTTCGCCGTGGCCACCCCGGTCCGGGGCCCGAAGGGCGACGACGGCCCGCCCGGGGAGCACGGCCACGACGGCCACGACGGTCACGACGGCAAGCCGGGCCACCACGGCAGGCCCGGCCGCCCGGGCCCCAAGGGCGACAAGGGCGACAAGGGAGACACCGGCGACCGCGGCCCCAAGGGCGACCGCGGTGACACGGGCGACCGCGGCCCGAAGGGCGACCGCGGCGACACCGGCCCGCAGGGGCCCAAGGGCGACACGGGCCCGGCGGGCGGCCCGCAGGGTCCCAAGGGCGACAAGGGAGACACCGGCGACCGCGGCCCGAAGGGCGACCGGGGCGACACCGGCGAGCGCGGCCCCCAGGGCCGCCCCGGCGACACCGGCCCCCAGGGCCCCAAGGGCGACCGCGGCCCCACCGGCCCCCGTGGCCCCGAAGGCCCGCGCGGCCCGAAGGGCGACCAGGGCCCGAAGGGCGACACCGGCCCGGCCGGAGGCCCCCAGGGCCCCCAGGGCCCGAAGGGCGACAAGGGCGACAGGGGCGACCGCGGCCCGGCCGGTCCGCAGGGCCCGAAGGGCGACCGCGGCCCCAAGGGCGACAAGGGCAAGCCCGGCGACTGCAAGTGCAGCAGCCACGGCGGCAAGGACCACGGCGGCAAGGGTGACCACGACAAGGACCACCACGGCAAGGGTGACCACGGCAAGGGCGACAAGGGCGACCACGGCAAGGGCGGCCCGAAGGCCCGCGTGGTCTCCGGCGAGGGCCTCGGCATCCGCTCCGGCCCCGGCACGGGCTACGGCAGGACCGGCAAGCTCGCCGCGAACACGGTCGTGGCCCTGCAGTGCAAGGTCAACGGCGAGCAGGTCGACGACAACGCGATCTGGTACAAGCTCGCCGACGGCCGCGGCTGGATCGCCGCCCGCTACGCCCTGAACCTCAACAAGGTCCCGTACTGCTCCTGACCCCCGTACGCACCACGAAGGCCCCGCAGCCCCAGGCCGCGGGGCCTTCGCCCGTTCCACCGCTCACGCGGAGCGGGACCACTCCTCGCGCAGCATCCCGAACAGCACCCGGTCGTAGCGCTCCCCCGCCACCAGCACGGCCGACCGCAGCCGCCCCTCCTCCCGGAAGCCGAGCCCCGAAAAGGCCCGCACGGCACGCTCGTTGCCGCTCCAGGTGTCCAGCTCCAGCCGGTGCAGCCCGTACGCGCCGAACAGGTGGTCCACCAGCAGCCGCGTCGCCTCCCGGCCGTGGCCGCGGCCCCAGAACTCCCGCTCGCCGATGGTGACGCCCAAGGTGGCCACCCCGACGTAGGGGTCGAGGTCGCGGTAGTCGACCATGCCGATGACCCGGCCGCTCTCCAGCTCCTCGACCGTGAACACGGCCGCCTCCCGCGGCACCAGCCGCAGCTTCCCCTCGAACGCGTTCGCGACCGCCTCCGCCGTGACCGGCCCGAACAGGGGATCGCCGGCGGCGGCCAGACGCACCACCTCCGGGTCGTTGCGCCACCGCACGTGGTGTTCGGCATCTTCGGCGCGCAGCGCCCGCAGTCTCACCAGGTTTCCTTCGAACATCGCGCCACCCTAGTGGATCACCGCGGCATAGCGGGACCGGATTTTGGTACCTGAGTCGTACCATGAACCCGTACCACCCCGAGAGGAGACGACGATGTCCATAAGCGCCAGCGAAGCCCGGGCGGGCCTTTTCCCCCTGATCGAGCGGGTCAACACCGATCACACCCCCGTGCGCATCACCTCGCGCAACGGCGATGCCGTCCTGATGTCCGCCGACGACTACGACTCCTGGCAGGAGACCGTCTACCTGCTGCGCTCGCCCGCCAACGCGCAGCGGTTGATGGAGGCCGTCGCCCGCGACCGCGAGGGCGCGGCCACCGTCGCCAAGAGCATGGACGAGTTGCGGGAGTTGGCCGGGGGCGAGGAGTGAGGAGCGTCCACTTCGACCCGGCAGCCTGGGAGGACTTCCTGTTCTGGCTCGCCTCCGACCGGAAGACGGCCCGCAGGATCACCCGGCTCATCGGCGAGGTCCAGCGTGACCCGTTCGCCGGGATCGGCAAACCGGAGCCGCTGAAGGGAGACCTGTCCGGCTACTGGTCCCGCCGCATCGACGACGAGCACCGCCTCGTGTACCGGGCGGACGAGAAGGAAGTGAAGATCCTCAAGGCCCGGTACCACTACTGAACCGGCCGCCGCGAGCGCACCCCGGACATGACGAAGGCCCCGCAACCGACCGGCTGCGGGGCCTTCGCCCACATGGGATGAGTGGAGATGGCGGGAATCGAACCCGCGTCCAACGGTGCAGAAGCAGGGCTTCTCCGAGCGCAGTCCGCTGCGCTTTTCTCGGCCCCGGAGATCACACGGACAAGTCTCCGACGGGCTCAGTCACTGTTTGGTTTCCCTCCAACCCCCGTGACCGGGGCTAGAGGTTTAGATCCCTAGTTGACGCCAGGATCCGGACCGGGACCACTTCCGGGCTGACGCTCCTCACAGAGGCTTCAGCTCACTGTTATTAGGCAGCGAGGGTGAAGCGGGAGTTATCGCTCTTGGTGTTGGCGATTATTTTTTGCGACATGTGGTTAGCGAGATCATTGCCGCTTCCTCGGCTCGCTTCCCCTGCATCGACATCCGCTGTCGAAACCGATCATCCCCATGTTCACTCTTTAATTAGGTACTGCTCAAGGTGCGCCGACCCCGGAGGGGCGGTGCTGACGCCCATGGTACGCGAAGTGGACCTCCGCGTGCCAGGAGATTAAACCGTGCCCCGCTGCTTGCGCCGGATCGCCGAGATCGTCCGCTGGGTCTCGCGCGTGTCCTGCTTCTCGCGCAGGGTCTGGCGCTTGTCGTACTCCTTCTTGCCCTTCGCCAGCGCGATCTCGACCTTCGCGCGGCCGTCCTTGAAGTACAGGGACAGCGGCACGACCGTGTGGCCCGACTCCTCCGCCTTGCGCGCCAGCTTGTCGATCTCCTCGCGGTGCATGAGGAGCTTGCGCTTGCGGCGGGCGCTGTGGTTGGTCCAGGTGCCCTGGCTGTACTCCGGCACGTGGACGTTGTACATCCACACCTCGCCGCTCTCCACCGACACGAAGCCGTCCACCAGCGAGGCCCGGCCCTGGCGCAGGGACTTGACCTCGGTGCCCGTGAGCACGATGCCGCACTCGTAGGTGTCGATGATCGCGTAGTCGTGCCGCGCCTTCTTGTTCTGGGCGATCAGCTTGCGCCCTTTTTCCTTAGCCATAGTGCGGTCATTTTCGCACTACGACCCCGCCCCGAGGCCACCCAATACCTTCCGAGCCCGCTCCTCGGCCCCGTCGCCGGCCGCCAGGTCCGGGGTGATGCCCCCGCCGTCGATGCTGCGGCCCGCCGGGGTGCGGTACGTGCCCACCGTCAGCTCCGCCACCGCCCCGCCCGGGAGCGGGGTCGGCATCTGCACGGAACCCTTGCCGAAGGTGCGGGTGCCGACCGTCACCGCACGGCCGCGGTCCTGGAGGGCGCCGGTGACGAGCTCGGCGGCGCTCATCGTGCCGCCGTCCACGAGGGCCACCAGGGGGCGGCCGGTGTCCCCGCCGGGGGCGGCGTACAGGGCGCGCTCGGAGCCCCGTACGTCGTACGTCGCCACGAGCCCGCCGTCCAGGAACGCGGAGGCCGCCGTGACCGCCTCGGCGACCAGCCCGCCCGGGTTGCCGCGCAGGTCCAGCATCACCCCGCCGCCGGGCGGGGCCTCCCGCAGGGCCTCCTTGACGCGCTCGCCCGAACCCCTGGTGAAGGAGGCCACCTTGATCACGGTGATGCCGCCCGCGAGGCGCCGTACGGTCACGGGGTCGGCGTGCAGCTCGGCCCGGCGGACGGTCTCGGTGAGGGCGGCGCCGTCCCGGCCGACGCCGAGGACCACCGGGGTGCCGGCCTCGCCGCGCAGCAGGGCCACCACCTCGGCGACGGGCAGACCGGTGACCTCGCGGCCGTCGACGCTCAGCAGCCGGTCCCCGGCCCGCAGCCCGGCCCGGGCGGCGGGGCTGTCGGGCTGGACCCGGTCGACCTCGATCCGGCCGTCGCCGCGGCGCCCGGTCCACAGCCCGACGCCGGTCCAGCGGCCGTCGAGGTCCTCGGCGAAGGCCGCGTACTCGCCCTGGTCGTAGACGGTGCCCCAGCGGTCCCCGCTGCGGCTGACCACCTCCTGGGCGGCCTTCTTGCCGGACTTCCCCTCGGCGACGGCCTCGGCGGCGGCCCGCGCGACGGCCTCCCGGTCGGCGGTCCCGGCGGCCGGGCCGCCCCCCGCCGGGCCCGCATCCGCGAGGACGGCGGCCGAAGCCCCGCCCACCCCGTCGGAACCCCAGCATCCGGTGGCGGCCGCCGTACCGACGGACACGGCGAACAGCAGCGTCAGAACGGCCCCGCGACGCAGGTCACGGGGCCGGAGACAGAGAGCGGGCAGACCCGGCATGCGGCCGAGTCTAGGACAAGCACCGCTGCCGCAAGGCGGGTTGACCGCAGCCGACAGGCGGCACTCGTCACACCTTCAGGTACTTGCGCAACGCCACGAACGCCGCCAGGGAGGGCATCAGGAGGCCGATGACCAGGACCAGGGGGAGCTTGGTGAAGACGGCGTCCCAGCCGATGAAGTTGATCAGCTGGAGCTTCTCGCGGAGTGCGATGCCGTGGTCGATCACGAAGTACTGGACGGCGCCCAGCATGCCGCAGGCGAAGCCGGCGCCGATGAGGCCGGCCACGGCCGCCTCCATGATGAACGGGACCTGGATGTAGAAGCCCGAGGCGCCGACCAGCCGCATGATGCCGGTCTCCCGCCGACGGCTGAACGCCGAGACGCGCACCGTGTTGACGATCAGCAGCAGCGCCACGATCAGCATGATCAGCATGATGCCGAGGGCGGCCCAGTTGAGGGTGCCCAGCAGGGCGAAGAGGTTGTCGAGTTCCAGGGACTGGTCCTGGACCGACTGCACCCCGTCGCGGCCGGCGAAGGCCGAGGTGATGACCTCGTACTTCTCCGGGTTCTTCAGCTTGACCCGGAAGGAGTCGGGCATCTGGTCGGGGGTGACGACGGAGGCCAGGGCGGTGTGGCCGAAGCGCTCCTTGTAGTGCTTGTAGGCCTCGTCCGAGGACTCGTACATGACGGTCTGGACCAGGTCCATCTTCTTGAGCTCGCGCTCGATGCCCTGCTTCTGCTCGGGCGTGACGGCCCCCTTGGAGCAGGGCTTGCCGTTGCCGGCGGCGGGCGCGGCCGGGGTGCCCGGGGCGCCGGCGGCCGCCGGGGTGCCGTCCGCGGCGTCGACGGCGTCGTTCTTGGTGCAGAGGTAGACGGTGACGTTGACCTTGTCGTACCAGTACCCCTTCATGGCGCTGACCTGGTCCCGCATGAGCAGGGAGCCGCCGAAGAGGGCCAGCGACAGGGCCACGGAGATGATGACCGCGAAGGTCATGGTGAGATTGCGGCGGAGTCCTACGCCGATCTCCGACATGACGAACTGGGCGCGCATGGCGTCTTGGGGGACCTTTCAGTGCTGGTAGCCGTAGACGCCGCGCGACTGGTCGCGTACGAGTCGGCCCTGTTCGAGTTCGATGACGCGCTTGCGCATCTGGTCCACGATCTGCTGGTCGTGCGTGGCCATGATGACGGTGGTGCCGGTCCGGTTGATCCGGTCCAGCAGCTTCATGATCCCGACGGAGGTCTGCGGGTCGAGGTTGCCCGTCGGCTCGTCGGCGATCAGCAGGGCGGGCCGGTTGACGAAGGCGCGGGCGATGGCCACGCGCTGCTGCTCGCCGCCGGACAGCTCGCCCGGCATCCGGTCCTCCTTGCCGCCGAGGCCGACCAGCTCCAGCACCTGCGGGACGGCCTTGCGGATCTCGCCGCGGGGTTTGCCGATGACCTCCTGGGCGAAGGCGACGTTCTCGGCCACCGTCTTGTTGGGCAGGAGCCGGAAGTCCTGGAAGACGGTCCCCAGCTGGCGCCGCATGTGCGGGACCTTCCAGTTGGAGAGCTTGGCGAGGTCCTTGCCCAGGACGTGCACCTGCCCGTGGCTCGCCCGTTCCTCGCGCAGGACCAGCCGCAGGAAGGTGGACTTGCCGGAGCCGGAGGAGCCGACCAGGAAGACGAACTCGCCCTTGGCGATGTCGAGGGAGACATCTCTGAGTGCGGGCCGGGTTTGCTTCGGGTAGGACTTGGAGACGTTGTCGAATCGGATCACGGGTGCACCACGGTCGCCGGGAGTAGGTGTGCGTGACCATACGCGAACGGGCGCCGGGTAGGGACCCGGCATCCGGAGTTGCCCCATTTATCCCCGGCTCCCGGGGGAGCCCGATCGCTCGTGCCCGGACGGGCCGCGCCGAATGTCGGCGGAGCTGGCACAGTGGTAGGGGGAACGGACTCGGTCCCCTTGCCGTTAAGCGTCATGAGGGGACGAGAGGAGGAGCGCATGACATATGACCGGCTCGTGTGCGCGAACTGCGCCGCACCTGTCAGCCAGGGCCGCTGCCCGGTGTGCCGGGCGAACCGGGAGCGCCTCCAGCAGGAGGGCCCCTTCGCAGGGCTGAATCCGATGGCGCTCATCGCGCTCATGGTGGTGCTGGTGGCCGCGCTGGCACTGGTGGCCCGCGCCGCGTAGGCCGCGCCGCGCTCCGATCACAGGCCGAGAAGGAAGGGCCCGGACACCGATGGTGTCCGGGCCCTTCCTCACCGTGTAGGGGGCTGGGGCTTAAGCGCCCTGCTCCTGCTGCTTGCGCCAGCGGATGCCGGCCTCCAGGAAGCCGTCGATGTCGCCGTCGAGGACCGCCTGCGGGTTGCCGACCTCGAACTCCGTCCGCAGGTCCTTGACCATCTGGTACGGGTGCAGGACGTAGGAGCGCATCTGGTTGCCCCAGGAGCTGCCGCCGTCCTTGAGGGCGTCCATCTTGGCCTGCTCCTCCTGGCGGCGCCGCTCCAGCAGCTTGGCCTGGAGCACGTTCATGGCGCTGGCCTTGTTCTGGATCTGCGAGCGCTCGTTCTGGCAGGAGACCACGATGCCGGTCGGGAGGTGCGTGATGCGCACGGCCGAGTCGGTGGTGTTGACGCCCTGGCCGCCGGGGCCGGAGGCGCGGTACACGTCGATGCGCAGCTCGCCCTCGTCGATCTCGACGTGGTCGCTGGACTCGACGACCGGCAGCACCTCGACGCCGGCGAAGGAGGTCTGGCGGCGGCCCTGGTTGTCGAAGGGCGAGATGCGCACGAGGCGGTGGGTGCCCTGCTCGACGGAGAGGGTGCCGTAGGCGTACGGGGCCTTGACCACGAAGGTGGTCGACTTGATGCCGGCCTCTTCCGCGTACGAGGTCTCGTAGATCTCGGTGGCGTAGCCGTGGCGCTCGGCCCAGCGCAGGTACATGCGCTGGAGGCGCTCGGCGAAGTCGGAGGCGTCGACGCCGCCGGCCTCGGCGCGGATGTTGACCAGCGCCTCGCGCTCGGCGTACTCGCCGGAGAGCAGGGTGCGGACCTCCATCTCGTCCAGCGCCTTGCGGACGGACACCAGCTCGGCCTCGGCCTCGGCGAGGGTGTCCGCGTCGTCCATCTCCTGGGCGAGCTCGAACAGCACCGCGAGGTCGTCGATGCGGCCGCGGAGGGTCTCGGTCTTGCGGACCTCCGCCTGGAGGTGCGAAAGCTTGCTCGTGATCTTCTGGGCGGCGTCCGGGTCGTCCCACAGGGACGGCGCGGCGGCCTGCTCCTCGAGCACGGCGATTTCTGCCCTCAGCTTGTCGAGGTCCAGGACGGCCTCGATCGACCCCATGGTCGAGGAGAGGGACTTCAGCTCTTCGGAAACATCGACGACTGCCACGGGTCCAGCGTAGCCGGTCCCCGGACGGCCATCTCCGGCCAGGCCGGATCAACGGCTTCGGAGGAGGGCGGGTACGGGCGTACGCTCACCGTATGACCGTTCTACTCGTGAAGCGCCGCCATGTGGACCACATGCGTGTCACCACCACGAGCTGTCTGCCGCCGGACCTCGCACAAGCCTGATCAACCCCGATCCGACTTCGGTCCTGTACGCGGTCACGCCCGCCCGGCGCCATCCCTGCCGGCCGGTCCGTTCCACGCTGCCCGCTGCCCCGCCATCTCTGGGGCACAGGACCCCGTGACATCCGAAACGGAGCCGTCATGCCGTCCGCGCACCCTTCCTCCACCTTCTCCGCCTCCTCCGCCGCGTCCTCCTCCCCCTCTCCTTCGCTCGCTGTGATCGACCTCTCCCGGGCCGACGACCCCGCGGAGCGGGACGACTTCCTCAAGCAGCTGCACGCCGCCGCCCGCGACACCGGCTTCCTGTACCTGACGGGCCACGGGATAACGGAGGCCGAGACCGCCCGCATCCTGGAGCTGACCCGGGCCTTCTTCGCGCTCCCCGAGGCCGACCGGCTGGCCGTGAGCAACCTGAACTCCCCGCACTTCCGCGGTTACACCCGCATCGGGCACGAGCTGACGGGCGGGGCCTCGGACTGGCGGGACCAGCTGGACGTGGGAGCGGAGCGGCCGGCGCCGGAGCTGGGGCCGCAGGACCCGGCGTACCTGTGGCTGGAGGGGCCGAACCAGTGGCCGGCGTCGCTGCCGGAGCTGCGGGAGGTGGTGCTGGGCTGGCAGGAGCGGCTGGCGGCGGTGGCGCACCGGCTGCTGCGGGAGCTGCTGACGGCGATCGGGGCCCCCTCGGACTTCTTCGACGCGGCCTTCGCGGACCGGCCGCACCTGCACACGAAGCTGATCCGCTACCCCGGGTCGGCCCCGTCGGGCGCGGACCAGGGGGTCGGCGCGCACAAGGACTACGGCTTCCTGACCCTGCTGCTGCAGGACGGGGTGGGCGGGCTCCAGGTCGTCCGGGACGGCGGTTTCGTGGACATCCCGCCGCTGCCGGGGGCGTTCGTGGTGAACCTGGGCGAGCTGCTGGAGATCGCCACGGAGGGGTACCTGGTGGCCACCGACCACCGGGTGGTCAGTCCGCCGGGGGCGGTGGAGCGGTTCTCGGTGCCGTTCTTCTACAACCCCCGGCTGGACGCGGTGATCGAGACCGTGCCCGGGGAGTACCTGCGGTCCGCGCCGGGGGTGGCGCACGACGCGTCGAACCCGCTGCACGCGGAGTACGGGCGCAACGAGCTGAAGGGCTGGGTCCGGGCGCACCCCGCCGTGGCGCGGCGCTGGCACCCGTCGCTGGTAGCGGCGTAGCCGTCCGGGGGCGGGGCCGGGGTGGGCCGCTGCGCGGGGCCGGTCCCCTACCCGCCCTTCCACCGTTCCCCGGGCTTCGCCCGGACCCGTTCCGGGCGCTGCCGCGGGCAACGACCAGCCGAGCCCGAGCCCTAGCGGTGGGTCGGGTTCGAGTGGGACGGGCCCGCGGGGCGGGGGGCCGGGTCGTCGCCGGAGGTGGCCAGCCAGCTGCCGACGCCCACCGCCGCGGCCAGCGCCACCGCCGACGCCGAGAGGACCAGCCGCCGCTTGCGCACCGCCTCCGCCCGGTGCCGGGCGGTGCCCGGCCGGTGGCCGCCGGCCGGGCGCGGGACGCGCGCGGTGCCCAGCGCCCCGCCCGCGAGCTCGTCGGGCGTCGGTACCCGCATGGAGGTGTGGGTGTCCCGGTTGGAGTCCGTCGCGGAGCCCGGGACCAGCGGCACCACCCCCCGCCGCCGCACCGGATCCGCGGCCACCGCCTCCTCGGAGGCGGCCGCCGCCTCCGCCTCGGCCGGCTCCGCGTCGTCGGGCTCGTCCACGTCCAGCGGCGGCATCCCGGCCAGCAGCGGCAGCAGCTCCCGCAGCCGCACGGACAGCTCCGAGGCCCGCAGCCGCGACGCCGGGGCCTTGGCCAGGCACTGGACGATCAGCTGCCACAGCTCCTCGGGGATCCCCGGCAGCGGTACCACGGTCTCGGTGACGTGCCGGCGCAGCACGGCGCCCGGGTGGCCCCCGCCGAAGGGGGTGAACCCGGCCAGCAGCTCGTACAGCACCGTGGCGAGGGCGTATATGTCGACGGCCGCCCGCGGGGGCAGGCCCTCCACTATCTCGGGGGCCAGGTAGTCCGGCGTGCCGATGATCCGCGTGGCCGGTGCCGCCGCCCGCGCCCCGACGGGCGCGGGGGTCCGGCGCGGGTGGTCGATGAGCTTGGCCACGCCGAAGTCGGTCAGCAGCGCGGGGTGCGCGCCGCCGGGGCCGAGGGGGCCCTGCATGTCGAGCAGGACGTTCTCGGGCTTCACGTCCCGGTGGACGACGCCCGCCGCGTGCGCGGCGGCCAGCGCGTCCGCGACGTCCGCGACGACGGCCACGGCCGCCTCGGGGGCCATCCGCCGCTCGCGGTCGAGGCGGGTGCGCAGGTCCGTGCCGCGGACGAGGTCCATGACGAGGGCGAGGTCGTTGCCGTCCACGACCAGGTCGCGGACGGAGACGATGTGCGGGTGTTCCAGGCCGAGCAGGGCGCTGCGCTCCTGGACGAAGCGTCCGACCAGTTCCTGGTCGGAGGCGAGGTCCTCGCGCAGCAGCTTGACCGCGACGGGCCCGTCCGGCCCCTCGCCCAGCCACACCGTGCCCGCGCTGCCGCGCCCCAGGATCTGGTGCGCTGTGTACCGGCTGCCGATCTTCCGTGCCACGACTGCTCCCTCAGCGGCTGGCGTAACGCCCCAAAGCTACGCGGCCGAATGGGGGCCCGGCGCTGCGGATCGCGGTGACCTTCACTTCTGCGGGCGAAATCACGTCCTGGATGTCGACAAATCCACAAGGTCGGCGCTACGGAGGGCCGAAAAGGCCCCCCGTAGCGCCGACTTCGCGAACGTCCGCGCCTGCCTGTGCGTCAGGAACCGGTGTCGGCGCCGCCGTTCGTCTTGTCGCCGATCGAGCCGACGAAGTCGACGGCGTCGCTGCCCCAGCTCCACACCTGGTCCCACCAGCCCTTGCCGGTGCCGACCCACTCCTGGAGCGGGGTCAGTTCCCAGACCAGCCAGCCGCCCACGAAGAGCAGCAGGATCAGGACGAGGCAGCCCTTGAGGCAGCCGAGGCCCGGGATGCGGATCGGGTTGGCGCTGCGGCCGCGCGGCTCGCGCGGCGGTCGCGGCTCACGCGGGGGCTGCTGCCGGGGCGGACGCTGCTGCGGCTGCTGCGGCTGCCGCGGGGGCTGCTGCTGCGGAGGCTGGTACGCCTGCGGCTGCTGCGGGGGCTGGTACGCCTGCGGCTGCTGGTACTGCTGGGGCTGCGGGGCGTACTGGGGCGGCTGCTGCTGGTACTGCTGCTGCGGCGACGGGGCCGGGCGGTACTGCGGCGGCTGCTGGTACTGCTGCGGCTGCTGGTTCTGGCGCGGCTGGTGCTGCGGGGGCGGCGGGGCCTGGCGCTGCGGGCGGCGGCGCAGGGGGTCCTCGCTCGGGTCGAGGTAGTGCATCTGCGTCTGCTCGTTGCGGTCCCGCGCGGCGGCCATCTGCGACTGCCACGGGTGCGGGGCGTCGGGCCGCTGCACGGGCGGCATGACGGAGGTCGGGTCGGGGGCGCCCGGGCCCCCGCCCGCGCCCGGACCGCCGGCGACGGGCGGCAGGACGGTGGTGGCGTCCGCCCCGTCGACCGGCGGCAGGACGCTGGTCATGGCGTTCGGGTCGTAGTCCCCCGCCGCCACCACGGGCGTCACCTCGGTCGGCGCGGCGCTCCCGGGGAACTGGGGGGCCGAGGTCGGCACCGGCGCCGGGGAGGGGTCGGGCGCGAGCAGGGCGCCGACGCCGAGGGCGGCCTCGACCTCGTCGGGCGAGGAGTGCACGCGGATGCCGGCGGCGACCACGCGCAGGCCGCGGGCCAGGCTCTCGGCACTCGGGCGCTCGTCGGGCTCCTTGCGCAGGCAGCGCTCGATGACGATCCACAGCGCCTCGGGCACGGACGAGGGCCGCTGCGGGTCCTCGCTGAGGTGGCGGTGGAGCACCTCCAGCGCGGTGCCGCCGGCGAAGGGCGGGCGGCCGGTGAGGAGCTCGTACAGCAGGATGCCGGCGCCGTAGATGTCGACGGCGGAGGTCTGCGGGCGGCCTTCGGCGGACTCGGGGGCGACGTAGGCGGGGGTGCCGACGAACTCGTGGGTGCGGGTGAGGCCCGGGGAATCGGCGAGGCGGGCGATGCCGAAGTCGGTGAGCATCGGCTTCATCTGCCCGTTGCTCTCGTCGAGCAGGACGTTGGCCGGCTTCAGGTCGCGGTGGACGACGCCGTCGGCGTGGCTGGCGGCCAGGGCGTCCGCGATCTGCGCGGTGAGCAGGGCGGCGGCGACCGGGCTGAAGGGGCCGTTCTGCCGGATGTACTTGTGCAGGTCCGGGCCGTCGATCAGGTCCATGACGAGGGCGAGGAGGTCGCCCTCGACGACGAGGTCGCGGGTGCGGACGATGTTGGGGTGCGTCAGGCGCAGCAGGACGGAGCGTTCGCGCAGGAAGCGCATGACGATGTCCGCGTCCTGGGCCAGCTCCTCCTTGAGGACCTTGATCGCCACGGTCTCGCCGGGCTGGCCTGCGACGGCGGCCTCCGCGCCGGCCGTCTCCCTCCCCCACGGCGCTGGCGCGCCTGGGGGGACCCCCAGGCGGGCACGCCAGACGGTGCCCGTGGCGCCGCGTCCGAGCGGCTCCTCGAGCAGGTACTTGCTGCCGACTGGCCGCACGTCTCGCGCTCCCCTGCTGTCGTTCTGCTTCGTTCTGCTGTCGTGGGTCCCCTGCGGGTCGGGTCCCGGTGGGTTTCCGGCCCAACTCTAGGGGGTGTCTCGATGGAGGACGCGGGTCCGGGGAGGTTGGTTGCCGCACATTTGTGCGGAGGGTGAGTTTTGCGGCGTATGCCGGAGGCTCTTTTCCACGGAATCGCCTTGTCGTTCGCCCGACCGGGTGGCCGGATCCGAGCGGCGGGGGGAGGCGGCCGCCGTCAACCAAGATCATTCCTGGGTGGGTGCCGGGCGTGTTGCGGGCGACAGGTGCGAGGATGCACCCGTACGGAACGGCCGGGACGGGAGCCCTGCCTTCCGGCTGACCTGAACGGACGAAGCGTCCGTGCCGGGCGGGGGGTTGACCGGGCAGACATGTCCCGCCGCTCCTCCCGCCGGGCGCCCCGCACCGTGCACTGCGCTCCGCGCAGAAGGGACCGCTGACGGCGATGCAGATCCGGCTGACCGTCCTCGGGTCGCGCGGCGGCCACCAGGCCGCCACCGCGCCCGCCGGCTGTGACGTGCTCGTCACCGCCCCCGCCGGAACCGCGCTGGCCGCCGTGGCCTCCGGGCTCGCGGCCACCGTCGGCGGGCCCGACACCGGAGGCACCGTGGTGCTGTACGCGGGGTCGCGGCGGCTCGACCTCCAGCGCACGGTGCTGGGCGAGCCGCCGCTCGTGGACGGGGCCGTGCTGACGCTGCACGTCCCGGCGCCGGACGCGGACGCGCTCGGGGACGACGGGCTCGGCGCCCCTCAGCTGCACGTGGTGGCCGGTCCCGACGCGGGCGGCGTCCACCTGCTGCACCCCGGGTCGGTGCGGATCGGGCGCTCGGCCGACGCGGACGTCCCGCTGGACGACCCGGACGTGTCGCGGCTGCACTGCACGGTCACCGTGATGCCGGACGGGCGGGTGGCGGTGGCCGACCTCGGCTCGACCAACGGGACGGCGCTGGACGGCGCGGAGGTCGGGGTCCGGGCGGTCCCGCTGGCGCCGGGGGCGCTGCTGCGGATCGGCGAATCCACCCTCCGCCTGGCCATGGGCGGCGGCACCCGCCTCCCGGTCGTCCCCGACCTGGAGGGCCACCTCGCCCTCCCGACCGCCGGCGCCTCCGGCGGCGGACCGGGCCCGGGCGCGGGTGCCTCCGGCGGCGGTACCGGCCGGGGCGCGGGTGCCTGCGGCGGCGCGTCGGGGCCGGGCGCAGGTGCGGGCGGCGGTGCGGGCCGGTCGGCCGGGGGCTCCGGCGCGCCGGAGTCCTTCGTCCCCCACCCCGCCCCTTCCCGAAACGGGGGCTCCGCCCCCGACCCCGCCACGGGGCTCCGCCCCGGCGCGCCGGGCGCGTACGGCGACGACTCGGGCGCGGGGTCGCACCCCGGCGCCACACCCGCGCACGGGACGCAAACGCACCCCTCCCCCGGCGGCCCGGCGCAGCCAGGTGCGACTGGCTTCCCCGGCGGAGCCCACCCCGCCAGCCCCGGGCACGCCGGCGCGGCCGGGGGCCCCGGACCCGCGCACCCCGGACCCGCCGCCCCCGGCGAGGCGCAGCCCGGGGGCGGTGGGTACGGGTACGGCGCACCCGGTGGGGGCGGCGGTGTCGCGGACGGGGGGGCACCCCGGCGGCGGCGGGGCGGGATCGGGGCCTGGGCGCGGAAGTGGGTGCGGGGGGAGGAGGACGGGGTGGTGGAGGCCGTCGGGGTGGCGGAGCCCGCCGTCGCGGTGCCCGACGCCGACGACCCCGCCGCCCTGCTGCTCGCCGCGCTCGGCCCCACCGGCCGGCTGTGGTCACGGGGGCCCGGGCACCCCGGGTTCCTGGAGGTGGGGCTGGGCGCCGGAAGCCGGGTCGGGCTGCGCGCGAGCGGGTCGCTCGGGGTCGCCGGGCCGCGGGCCCGGCTCATGGGCGTCGCCCGGTCCGTCGTGGCGCAGCTCGCCGGACTGCACTCGCCCGCGCGGCTGGAGATCGTGCTGCTGGCCGCCGACCGCGTGCGGCCCCTGCAGGAGCGCCGCCGCGACTGGGCCTGGCTCGGCTGGCTGCCCCACGTACGGCCCGCGCACGGCCAGCACTGCCGCCTGCTCCTCGCGTACGACCGCGACCAGGCCGCCGCCCGGGTCGCGGAGCTGGCCCGGCGGCTGGACGACGGCCCGCTCGGCAGCGGCTGGGCGGCCGCCGACCCGGCTGCGGTGCGCCTCGCCGCCGACGCGTACGAGGGCCCGCGCACCCTCGTCGTCGTGGACGGCGACCCCGGTAGCGCCCCCCTGCGCGAGCTCACCGGCCGGCTGGCCTCGCACGGCCCCGCCGCCGGCGTCCACGTCCTCGCGCTCGCCGAGGCCCCGGCCGCCACCCCGGCCTCCCCGGTGGCGCAGACGTACGACACCGCCTGCGCGAGCGGCCCCGCCTTCCGGGACTGCGCCGCCGTCGCCCTGCTCAGCGGGGACGTCGCCACCGCCGTACGCACCTTCGCGGTCAGTGGCGGCCGGCTCGTCCCGCCGGGCGGCACCGCCGTCGCCGACGGGGTCTCCGCCGCCTGGGCGGAGCGGTTCGCCCGCGCCCTGGCCCCGCTGCGCGCGGACGTGCCCCCGGCGGACAGCCACGCGCACCGCCCGGCCGCCAGCCTCCCCGCGGCCGCCCGGCTCCTCGACGAGCTCGGGCTGGCCCGTGCCACCCCGGCCTCCCTGATGGCCCGCTGGGCGGCCGCCGCCGACCAGGGCCGGGCCGTCGGCGGCCTGGCCGACGTGGTGCTCGGGGCGGGCCGGCGCGGGCCGGTCGGCGCCGAGCTGGTCCACGAGGGCCCGCACCTGCTGATCGAGGGCCCCGCCGGCAGCGGCCGCACGGAGCTCCTGCGCTCCCTCGCCGCCTCCCTGGCGGCCGGGTTCCGCCCGGACCACCTGGGCCTGCTCCTCCTGGACGGCGCGGGCGGCGAGCGCGGCGAGGGCCTGCTGCCCTGCACGGAGCTCCCTCACGTCTCGGCCCACCTCGTGGCCTCGGACCCGCTGCGGATGCGGGAGTTCGCGCAGGCCCTCGCGACCGAGCTCAAGCGCCGCCACGAGCTGCTGGACGGGGTGCCGTTCACGGAGTGGCACGGCCGGCGCAGCCTCTCCGACCGGATGGTCTCGCCCCGCGACCCCGGCCCGGGCGAACACCGCGGCGACCTCGACCCGCAGCGCACCGGCACCCTGCGGCTGCGGGCCTCGGCGCCGCGCACCGACCCGGCCGCCGGGCCGAGCCCGCTGCCCCGGCTGGTGCTGCTGGTGGACGACTTCGACGCGCTGGTCGCCCCGGCCCTGGGCAGCCCCGGCCGGCCCGCGGCGGGTTCCCTCGTCCGGATCCTGGAGGGCGTGGCCCGTGAGGGCGCCCGCCTCGGGGTGCACCTGATCGCGGCCACCGCCCGCCCGGACCGCACCGCCGAGACCGAGCCGGCCCGGCAGGCGGCGCTGCGGGTGGAGCTGGACGCCCCGGACCGGCCGGGCCCCGGCCGCGGCCGGCTGCTGTACGCCGACGGGCGGGCCGTCCCGTTCCAGGCGGGCCGGATCACCGGTCGGATCCCGCGCACCGCGACCCTGAGGCCCACCGTGGTTCCGCTGGAGTGGGAGCGGATGGGCGACCCGCCGGCCCGCCGTCCGGTGCGGGAGCTCGGCAACGGGCCGACCGACCTCGCCCTCCTGGCCAGCGCCCTCGACCGGGCCTCCCACCTGGTCTCGGCCATACCGGTGCTGTTCCCGGCGGCCCCCTGAGCGCCGCCGCTCCCCCGTGACGCGGTATTGCGGGGGTGCGCGGGGCGGCGTAGACCTGGTGGCACGGAGCACTTCACGGCCACACGGCATCGGGGGCGGCACCATGCGCGGACGGTACGGACGGCAGGGATCGAGCCACACGAGAACGCGTACGAGATCCGGTACGAGAACCCACACGAGGAGACGGGCCTGGGCGGCCCTCATCGCGGCGGGCGCGCTGGCGCTGACCGCCTGCGACGTCGAGTCCGGTGACGCCGCACGCCCGTCCACCGGCCCGGAGCAGAAGGGCCCCACGGTCGTCTTACCGAAGCTGCCCGGCGAGAAGCTGGAGGTCGCGGCGGTCTGGACGGGCCCCGAACAGGCCAACTTCGCCAAGGTGCTCAAGGAGTTCGAGAAGCGGACGGGTGCGAGCGTCGCCTTCGTCCCGGCGCAGGACCCGATCGTCACCTTCCTCGGCACCAAGGTCGCGGGTGGCCAGCCGCCGGACGTGGCGCTGCTCCCGCAGGTCGGCGCACTGGCCGCGGCGGTGCGCAACAAGTGGGCGCAGCCGGTGGGGCCCGAGGCCCGGGCGCAGCTGGAGGCGAACTACTCGCCGGGCTGGCGGCAGCTGGGGGCGGTGGACGGCACCCAGTACGGGGTCTACTACAAGGCGGCCAACAAGTCGCTGGTCTGGTACAACGCGAAGGCCTTCGACGCGGCGGGCGTGAAGCCGCCGAAGACCTGGAAGGAGCTGCTGGCGGCGGCGGACACCCTGTCGGCGTCCGGTACCCCGGCGGTCTCGGTGGCGGGTGCGGACGGCTGGACGCTGACGGACTGGTTCGAGAACGTCTACCTCTCGCAGGCGGGTCCGGAGAAGTACGACCGGCTGGCGAAGCACGAGATCAAGTGGACGGACGACAGCGTCAAGCAGGCGCTGACCACCCTGGGCGAGCTGTTCGGCCGCAAGGACTTCCTGGCAGGCGGCACCAGCGGGGCCCTGGCTACGGAGTTCCCGAAGTCGGTGACGCAGACCTTCACCGGGGGCGACCGGCCGGCCGCGGCGATGGTCTTCGAGGGTGACTTCGTGGGCGTGAACATCGCCCAGACGGAGGCGAAGGTCGGCAAGGACGCCCTGGTCTTCCCGTTCCCCGCGGTCGGGGCGAAGGCCCCGGTGGTGTCGGGCGGTGACGTGGCGGTGGCGCTGAAGCCGTCGAAGGGGGCGCAGGCCCTGCTCACCTTCCTGGCGTCGGCGGACGCGGCCCGGATCCAGGCCGCCGAGGGCGGTTTCGTCTCCCCGAACAAGGCGGTGGACTTCGCGGCGTACCCGAACGACATCCAGCGGGGCATCGCGAAGGCGCTGATCGCGGCGGGCGACGACTTCCGCTTCGACATGTCGGACCAGGCTCCGGCGGCGTTCGGCGCGACGCCGGGGACGGGTGAGTGGAAGGCGCTCCAGGACTTCCTGGCGAACCCCTCCGACGTGGCGGGGACCCAGGCGCGGCTGGAGGCCGACGCGGCCAAGGCCTACGGGAACTAGGGGCCGTGCGGGCCTCGACGCGGGCGGTCCGGGGTACCCCGGGCCGCCGGGCCGCCGCGCGGCGGCGGCTGGTGGCGGCGGCGTTCCTGCTGCCGGCGCTGGTGCTGCTGGGGGCGCTGGTGGTGCAGCCCATCGGCTTCTCGCTCTACCGCAGCCTCTTCGACCGTTCCGGGGACTCCTTCGTCGGCGCCGCCAACTACACCGCGATCGTGCGTGATCCGGCGATCCGCACGGCGCTGCGCAACACGGCGCTGTGGGTTGCGGTGGCGCCGGCGGTGGCGACCGGGCTCGGGCTGGTCTTCGCGGTGCTGACGGAGCGGGTGCGCTGGGGGACGGCGTTCAAGCTGCTGGTGTTCATGCCGATGGCGATCTCGATGCTGGCGGCGGGGATCATCTTCCGGCTGGTGTACGACCACGATCCGCACCGGGGCGTGGCCAACGCGGTCGTGGTCGGGGTGCACGACGCCTTCGCCCCGTCCTCGGCGTTCCCGAAGGCCCGCCCGGGCCGGGACTCCCCGCTGGAGCCCGCCGGGGACGGCGCCTTCGTGACGCGCGAGCCGGTACGGGCCGGGGTGCCGGCCCTGCTGCCGCTGGTCGGGGTGGCGCCGGAGGCCCTGCCCGAGGGTGCCCGTACGGCGGTGGGGGCGCGGCCGGTGCCGGGGCAGGTGACGGGGACGGTCTGGCAGGACTTCACCCGGGGCGGGGGCGGCGCGGTGAACGTGGTGGACCCGGCGGAGACGGGCCTGGCGGGGATGCGGATCGAGGCGGTGAAGGACGGCCGGACGGTGGCGGCGGCCACGGCCCGCGCCGACGGCACGTTCACCCTGCCGGCCGCCGCGGACGGGGCCCGGCTGCGGCTGCCGGCGTCGAACTTCCGTGAGGCGTACGCGGGGGTGGAGTGGCTGGGGCCGGTGTTGGTGACGCCGGCGGTGATCGGCGCGTACGTGTGGATGTGGGCGGGGTTCGCGATGGTGCTGATCGGGGCGGGGCTGGCGGCGGTGCCGCGGGAGCTGCTGGAGGCGGCCCGGGTGGACGGGGCGGGCGAGTGGCAGGTGTTCCGGCGGATCACCGTGCCGCTGCTGGCGCCGGTACTGGTGGTGGTGCTGGTGACCCTCGTCATCAACGTGATGAAGGTCTTCGACCTGGTCTTCGTGATCGCGCCGGGTGCCGTCCAGGACGACGCGAACGTGCTGGCGCTCCAGCTGTACCGGACCTCCTTCGGCACGGACGCCGACCAGGGGCTGGGCAGTGCCATCGCGGTGCTGCTGCTGGTGCTGGTGGTGCCGGTGATGCTGGTCAACATCCGCCGGATCCGGAAGGAGGGCCGGCGATGAACGCCGTGCGGCGTCTCGCGGGCAGTGTGCTGCTGCGCGTGTTCCTGGTCCTGGCCGCGCTGTTCTGGCTGGTGCCGACCGTCGGGCTGCTGGTCTCCTCCTTCCTGTCCTCGGGCGATCTGAACCGGGGCGGCTGGTGGCGGGCGCTGACCGCGCCCTCGCGGCTGACGGCGTCCAACTACGCGCACCTGCTGGCGAACGACACGATCACCGGCTCCCTGCTGAGCACGCTCGCGATCGCGGTCCCGGCGACCGTGCTGGTCCTCACCCTGGGCGCGCTCGCCGGATACGCCTTCGCCTGGCTGGAGTTCCCCGGTCGGGACTGGCTGTTCCTGGTGGTGGTGGGGCTGCTGGTGGTGCCCGTGCAGGTGGCGCTGATCCCGGTCTCGGAACTCTTCGGCGCCATCGGCCTGTTCGAGACGACGGCCGGGGTGGTGCTGTTCCACACCGCCTTCGGGCTGCCGTTCGCGGTGTTCCTGCTGCGGAACTTCTTCGCCGAGATCCCGCGCGAGCTGCTGGAGGCGGCACGGCTGGACGGGGCGGGCGAACTGCGGCTGTTCTCCCGGGTGGTGCTGCCGCTGGGCGGGCCGGCGATCGCCTCGCTGGGCATCTTCCAGTTCCTGTGGGTGTGGAACGACATGCTGGTCGCGCTGGTCTTCGCGGACTCGGCGCACCCGCCGGTGACGGTGGCGCTCCAGCAGCAGGTGCGGCAGTTCGGGAACAACATCGACGTGCTCGCGCCGGGGGCGTTCCTGTCGATGGTCGTGCCGCTCGCGGTCTTCTTCGCCTTCCAGCGGCAGTTCGTGACGGGGGTGATGGCCGGGGCGGTCAAATAGCGGGGAAGCCTTCTCGATCATGGCGTTGACGTGCCGTGTTGACGCTGGGTAACCCGAATGCCGCAGGGGCCGTAACCCGATCGCCACGCGGGCGTTCCCCGGCAATATGCCCGCGCCGACCCCTGGATGTCCCGTGCCCCGGTTCAGCGTCATCGTGCCCGCGTACAAGGTTCAGGCGTACCTCCAGGAGAGTCTGGACTCGGTCCTGTCCCAGTCGTACCCGGATCTGGAGCTGATCGCGGTCGACGACGCCTCGCCGGACGCCTGCGGTTCGATCATCGACGAGTACGCGGCCCGCGACCCCCGCGTCACCGCCGTGCACCTGGCGCACAACCTCGGCCCGGGCCCGGCCCGCAACGCGGGCCTGACCCGGGCCACCGGCGACTACCTGGTCTTCCTCGACGGCGACGACACCCTCGCCCCGGGCGCCCTCCAGGCCGTCACCGACCGGCTCAAGGCCACCGGCTCGCCCGACGTCCTCGTCTTCGACCACGCCCGCGCCTCCTGTACCGGCGAACTGGTCCCGGGCGGCCTCGCGCACCGGCTCTCCGAGGAGGGACCGGCCAGCTTCCGGCTCGCCGACCGGCCGGCGCTGCTGGGCACGCCGACGGCGGTGTGGAACAAGGCGTACCGCCGCGAGTACGTGGACCGCGAGGGCCTGGAGTTCCCGCCCGGCTTCTACGAGGACGTCCCCTGGACCTTTCCGGCGCTGCTGGCCGCCGAGTCCGTGGCCGTCCTGGACCGGGTCTGCGTGCACCACCGGCAGCGGCGCACCGGCTCGGTCCTGACCACCACCAGCCGCCGCCACCTCGACGTCTTCGACCAGTACGACCGGGTCTTCGGCCACCTCGCGGGCCGACCCGAACTGGAGCGCT
This sequence comes from Streptomyces sp. NPDC001594, assembly GCF_042893675.1. NCBI lineage: Bacteria > Bacillati > Actinomycetota > Actinomycetes > Kitasatosporales > Streptomycetaceae > Streptomyces > Streptomyces sp. NPDC001594. The sequence goes on from NZ_JBIAVB010000018.1 coordinate 161,443, forward strand.
GGCGCCCGGCGGTGCACCGGCGGATGGCCGAGCACTTCTGCGCCCTGTACGCCGACCCCCGCCGCCTCCCCCGGGCCGCCCGGGCCGAGTTCTTCGCCCGCGCCTCGGCCCTGCTGCGCCGCTACCGCACCCCGGGCGGCGTCGGCGCCCTGCCGCCGTCGCCAGGGCGCACCGACCGGCTGCGGCACGCCCTGATGCGGCTCGGGCTGCGCCGTACCCACCGGCTGGCGTCGGCGGTCCGCGCGGCGGCCCTGGCCGCGGCCCGGGCCGGCACGGCCCTGCGGCGGGGGCTGCGCGAGAGCGCCCTGCGCCTGCACTACCGGATCCAGCGGCTGCGGCCCCTGCGGCCCGAGCTCGCGGTGTTCTCCACGTACTGGCACGGCGGCTACGCCTGCAACCCGGCGGCCATCGAGGCCACCCTGCGCGAGCTGGCCCCGCACATGCGCACGGCCTGGATCTGCGACCCCCGGCACACCGCGACCCTGCCGCCCGAGACGACCCCGCTGAAGCCGGGCTCGGCCGCCTACTGGACGGCGCTGGCCCGGGCCACGTACCTGACGACGAACGTCAACTTCGACCGGGGGCTGGTCAAGCGGCCGGGCCAGGTCCTGCTCCAGACCCAGCACGGCACCCCCCTCAAGCGGGTCGGCCTCGACCTCCAGGACCGGCCGGCCGCCGCCCCCACCACGGACTTCGAGGGCCTGCTGCGCGGCGCCGACCAGTGGGACTTCCTGCTGTCCGCGAACCGGCACTCCACCCTCGTGTGGGAGAAGGCCGTGCCCGCCTCGTACACCACCCTGGAGTACGGCTACCCGCGCAACGACCCCTTCCACCGGGCCACCCAGGACGAGGTCGTGGCCCTGCGCGAACGCCTGGGCATCGCCCCGGGCACCACCGTGATCCTCTACGCCCCCACCCACCGCGACTACCGGCGCAGCCGGCCCGAGCACCTGGACTTCGAGCGGGTCCTGCGCGACCTGGGCCCCCGCTTCACGGTCCTGGCCCGCACCCACCTCACGTACGCTGGCACCGAGCGGGCCCGGGACGTGCACCCGAGGCTGCTGGACGTCTCCGACCACCCGTCGGTGGAAGAGCTGTGCCTGGCCTCGGACGCGCTGGTCACCGACTACTCGTCCCTGATGTTCGACTACGCCTCCCTGGACCGGCCGATCGTGATCCACGCGGACGACTGGGAGGCGTACGAGGCGGCCCGCGGCACCTACTTCGACCTGCGGACCTGCCCGCCGGGGGCGATCGCCCGGACCGAGGACGAACTGGTCGACATCTTCTCCACCGGACACTGGCAGGGCTCGCGCTCGGCCCAGCTGCGGGCGGCGTTCCGCGCGCGCTTCTGCGCGTACGACGACGGGTACGCGGCCGAGCGCGTGGTGCGGCGGGTCTTCCTGGGCCAGCAGGCACCGCTCCCGGCGGTCGTCCCGCCGGAGGACCGCCGACCCGCGCCCCCGGCGCCGTCCTCGGCGCCGGCCCCGGCCCGCACGCCGCTGACGGCGGGCCTGTGGCCCTGAGTCAGCGCAGGGTGAGCGCGGTCTCGGCCAGGACGTGGGTGAGCTTCTCGGGGTTGCGGACGTAGTAGAGGCCGGTCACGCGGTCGCCGTCGATCCGCATCGCCATGATCCCGTCGAGCTCCCCGTCCAGGTGGGCGACGAGGGCCGGGCTGCCGTTGACCACGGTGGGGGCGAGGGTGAGCGGCAGCTTGTTCTTGCCGATGCCGCCGAGGAGGAAGCGGGCCACCTTCTCGGCACCGCCGATCGGGCGGAGCGCGGCCTGCTTGAGGCCGCCGCCGTCGCCGATCAGGACCACGTCGGGGGCGAGGACCTCGAGGAGGGACTGCGGGTCCCCGGTCTCCACGGCCCGCAGGAAGGACTCCACGGCGGCGGAGGCCGCGCTGCGGGGGACGCTCTGGCGGGGACGGCGGGCGTCGACGTGCTTGCGGGCCCGGTGCGCGATCTGGCGGACGGCCGCCGGGGTCTTGTCGACGGCGGCGGCGATCTCCTCGTAGCCGAAGTCGAAGACCTCGCGCAGGACGAAGACGGCGCGTTCGGTCGGCGAGAGGGTTTCGAGGACCAGCATCATCGCCATCGACACGCTCTCGGCGAGCTCGACGTCCTCGGCCACGTCGGGTGCGGTGAGCAGCGGCTCGGGCAGCCACTGGCCGACGTAGGCCTCCTTGCGGCGCTGGAGGCTGCGCAGCCGGTTGAGGGCCTGGCGGGTGGTGATGCGGACCAGGTAGGCGCGCTGCTCGCGGACTTGGGCGAGGTCGACGGCGACCCAGCGCAGCCAGGTCTCCTGGAGGACGTCCTCGGCGTCGGCGGCCGATCCGAGCATCTCGTAGGCGACGGTGAACAGCAGGTTGCGGTGCGCGACGAACGCCTCGGTCGCCGGGTCGGTGGTGTCGGTGGTCTCGGGGGTCATGTTCTGCTGCCTCTCCTTCGCGGCCGGTCGGCCGGGGTGTCCTCGGATGCGGGCGGCGCCCGGTCAGGCGGCCTGTTCGAGGGCCGTGGGGGCCTCGGTGCGGCCGGCCGCCAGGATCTTGCGGCGGGTGGCTCCCGAGGCCTGGTGCATCGTGTAGCCGCCGGGCTCGCGCGCCTCTCCCGACAGGTGCTTGAGGATGCCCTTGCAGACCAGTTCCTTCAGCTTCGCGCCGAGGCGGCCGTCGACGTGGAACCACACGGCTTCATCGGCCCTGCTGGCGAACTGGAAGATGCCCTCGCCCCGGCCCAGGCTGATGCACTGCCCCGCGAAGCCCTGGCTGAGGTGCGCCGGCCGCTCCCCCGCGATCCGGCTCAGGACGGTGTCCGCGGCCCGCGCACCCAGCGGGATGGCGGCCTGGCAGCTCATCCGCGGCGGCAGGTTCGAGGGGGCGGCCGAGTCCCCCGCCGCCACGATGCGTTCGTCGTCCACGCTGGTCAGGGTCTCGTCCGTGAGCAGGCGGCCCAGGGCGTCGGTGCGCAGCCCGCTGCGCACGGCCAGGTCCGGCACGCCGAAGCCCGCGCTCCACACGGTGACCGCGCTGGGCAGCTCGCGGCCGTCGGCCAGGTGCACGGCGTCGGCGGTCACCTCCGTCACCCGCGCCTTCGGGCCTTCGAGGACCCGCACCCCGAGGGCCGCCAGCCGCCGGGCCACCGCGCGGCGGCCGCGGGCGTGGAGGTAGGGGCCGAGGACCCCGCCGCAGGCCAGGGTGACGGCGCGGCCCTCCTCGGCCAGTTCGGCGGCCGTCTCTATGCCGGTCGGGCCGCCGCCGACGACGGTCACCGGGGCCTGCGGGGCGGCGGCCTCCAGGACCGGCCGCAGCCGCCGCGCCTCCTCGAAGGTGGCCAGCGGGTAGGCGTGCTCGGCGGCACCGGGGACGCTCGGGTCGGCGCTGCCGCTGCCGACCGCGTACACGAGGTAGTCGTAGGGGGTGGTGGCGCCCGAGGCGAGCTCCACCGCGCGGCCGGCCGCGTCGATCCGGGTCACGCTGTCGACCAGCAGCCGTACGCCGTCCGCCAGCACCTCGCGGTAGGCCACCACCGCCGGGTCGGTGCCGCCCGCCAGCTGGTGCAGGCGGACGCGGTGCACGAAGTCCGGGCGGGGATTGACCAGGGTGACCGCCACATCGCCGCGCCCGCTCAGGCGGTTGGCCGCCATCACGCCCGCGTAACCGCCGCCGATGACGAGGACTTCGGTGCTCTTGCCGCTCATGGTCTCTCCTCCGGTGCAGTGGTCCGCCCCTCCGGGGGGGCGACCACAGGACACCGAAGCCCACCCCCCTGTGACAGGGTGTGGGCCGGATCACATCGGCGGGGAGGTCAGCCGGTCTTCAGCCCGGCCACGACGGAGCGGGCGAGCTGGTCCAGGTGCTCGCCCTTCACGGCGTCGCCCACGACGACCTGCCGCCAGTACAGGGGGCCGATCGCCAGGTCCAGGGCCCGCTCGGGGGAGGCGGAGTCCGCCAGCTCGCCGCGGGCCACGGCCTCGGCGACGATCCCCTCGGCCAGCCGGCGCTGGCCGTCGAGGAGGGCCCCGCGGACCGCGTCGGCGATCTCCGGGTTCCGCGCCGCCTCCACGAGGAGGTCGGGGATCACCGCGGAGGCCACCGGGTGGCGCAGGACGTGGGTCATCACCTCCAGCAGGGCGCGGACGTCCCCGTAGAGGGAGCCGGTGGCGGGGACGGGCAGGCCGTCGGCGGCGAAGGCGCCGATCAGGTCGAGGACCAGGTGCAGCTTGGACTTCCAGCGCCGGTACACGGCGGTCTTGCCGACGCCGGCCCGGCGGGCGATGCCCTCGATGGACATCCGGGCGAAGCCCGCCTCCGCCAGTTCCGCGAGCACCGCGGCGCGGATCGCCTCCGTCACGTCCTCGCGCAGGACGGCCGCGCCCGCGGGGGCGCGGCGGGCCGGGGCGGGGGCGGGCGCGGAGGCGGGGGCCGGGGCGGCGGCAGGCTCGGTGGTCATGCACAGAGCATAGCCGCGGACGCCGCCACTGACCCGTCACGACGATACGGTTGCGTTCCGTCCCAGGGACCCCTAACCTCGCCGTAGCGACGATACGGACCCGTCCCGTCGCCCGGCCCACCCCCGCACCGCGTACGGGGAACCCCTCGGGGCGCCCCCGGCCGACGACGCCCCGACCCGTCGAAAGCGAAGCCCGTGACCCGAGCGACCTCCGCGCCACCCGCCGCGCCCCCCATGACCGCCGCGGAACTGGCGGCGGCCCACGGCCTGACCCTCAGCGGCGCCCGCCCCTCCCTGCCCGCCTACGTCGCGCAGCTCTGGGACCGGCGCCACTTCGTGATCGCGTACGCCACCGCGCGGATGCAGGCCACGTACAGCACGGCCAAGCTCGGCCAGGTCTGGCACCTGATGACCCCGCTGCTCAACGCGGCCGTCTACTACTTCATCTTCGGCCTGGTCATGCACGCCAGCCACGGCGTACCGGACTACCTGCCGTTCCTGATCACCGGCGTCTTCGTCTGGGACTTCATCGGCAGCTCGATCAACACCGGCACCCGCGCCGTCCACAGCAACCTCGGCCTGGTCCGGGCCCTGCACTTCCCCCGGGCCAGCCTGCCCCTGTCCTCGGTCGTCCAGCTGTTCCAGCAGCTGCTCATCACCATGGGCGCCCTGGTCATCCTGCTGCTGGCCTTCGGGCAGGTCCCCTCCCCGGCCTGGCTGCTCGCCGTGCCGTCCCTCTTCCTGATGGCCGTCTTCTGCTCGGGCTGCGCCATGGTCATGGCCCGCATCGGCAGCAAGAACCCCGACGTCAGCCAGCTGATGCCGTTCGTGCTGCGCACCTGGATGTACTCCTCGGGCGTGATGTGGTCCATCGACACCATGCTGCGCTCGGACCACCTGCCGCACTGGGTCATGCTCCTGCTCAAGCTCAACCCGGCCGCCGTCTACATCGACCTGATGCGCTTCTCCCTCATCGACGGCTTCAAGGCCTCGCAGCTCCCCCACCACGTCTGGCCGATCGCCATCGGCTGGGCCCTGCTCGCCGGCATCGGCGGCTTCGTCTACTTCTGGAAGGCAGAGGAGGAGTACGGCCGTGGCTGACACCCTCACCCGCACCGGCGCCACCCCCGGCACCGCCGCCGACACCCGCGTCCCCACCGTCATCGCCGACGAGGTGCACGTCGTCTACAAGGTGAACTCCGGCACCCGCAAGGGCGGCGCCACCGCCGCGCTCAGCCGGATCTTCTCCCGCAAGCCCGCCCCCGGCGTCCGCGAGGTCCACGCCGTCCGCGGCGTCAGCTTCACCGCCTACAAGGGCGAGGCCATCGGCCTCATCGGCACCAACGGCTCGGGCAAGTCCACCCTCCTCAAGGCCATCGCCGGCCTCCAGCCCGTCGCCCGCGGCGCCGTCTACTCCCACGGCCAGCCCTCCCTCCTCGGAGTGAACGCCGCCCTGATGAACGACCTCACCGGCGAACGGAACGTGGTCCTCGGCGGGCTCGCGATGGGCATGACCAAACAGCAGATCCGCGAGCGCTACCAGGACATCGTCGACTTCTCCGGCATCAACGAGAAGGGCGACTTCATCTCCCTTCCCATGCGCACCTACTCCTCCGGCATGGGCGCCCGCCTGCGGTTCTCCATCGCCGCCGCCAAGGACCACGACGTCCTGATGATCGACGAGGCCCTCGCCACCGGCGACGCCGCCTTCCAGCGCCGCAGCCAGGCCCGCATCGAGGAACTCCGCGCGCGGGCCGGCACCGTCTTCCTCGTCAGCCACGCCATCGGCACCGTCCGCGAGACCTGCGACCGGGCCATCTGGCTGGAGTCCGGCGTCGTCCGCATGGACGGCCCCTCCAAGGAGGTCTGCGACGCCTACGAGGCGTTCACCCGCGGCTGACGACAGCGCGAACGGGCCGGGCCCGGAACCCCTCGAAGGGGTTCCGGGCCCGGCCCGTTTCCGTCCGCCCGCCGACTAGACGTGCGCCCGCAGCAGCGAACGCATCGTGCGCATCGCCACCGACAGGTTCGCCAGGTCGAAGTCGTCCGAGCTGCGGATCTCCTCCAGCGTCGTGCGCGCACGGCCGATCAGCGCCGCGTTCTTCGCCTCCCACGCCTTGAAGCGCTCCTCGGGAGTCGCGTCCGCGTCACCCACCGACAGCACGTCCGCCGTCAGCGCCGCGTGCGCCGCGAAGAGGTCCTCGCGGATCGAGGCACGGGCCATCGACTGCCAGCGGTCCGACCGCGGCAGCTCGATGATCCGGTCCATCAGCTGCGTGATGTCCAGCCGGTCGGCGAGGTCGTAGTACACCTCGGCGACGGCCAGCGGGTCCACGCCCGTCCGGTCGGCCGTGGCGACGATGTCCAGCGTCGGGAAGGCCGAGGAGAACCCGGCCACCTTCGCCGCGAGCTCCGAGGGCACGCCCTCGGACGTCAGCTCGTCCATCACCGACTGGTACCACTCCAGGTCCGCGCCGCGCACCAGCTTCGGCAGCTCGGCCCAGACCTGCGCCACCCGCGCGCCGAACAGCTCGACGGTCTCGGTGATCTGCAGCGGCTGCGGCCGGTTGTTGAGCAGCCAGCGCGTACCGCGCTCCACCAGGCGCCGCGAGTGCAGCCGCACCCGGGTCTGGACGTCGGCCGCGACCTTGTTGTCGAGGGCCTCGACCTCGTCCCACACCTCGGCCAGGCCGAAGATCTCACGGGCCGACAGCTGCGCCCGGACGATCTCCTCCAGCGAAGCCCCGGTCTCCTCCCGCAGGCGGTGCAGGAAGGTCGAACCACCGGTGTTGACGGTGTCGTTGACCAGCAGCGTCGTGATGATCTCCCGGCGCAGGGCGTGCGCGTCGACCTGCTCCGGGAACTTCGCCACCAGCGCGCCGGGGAAGTAGGCGTGCAGCAGACGGCGCAGGTACGGGTCGTCCGGCAGCTCGGTGTGGATGAGCTCGTCCGCCACCGTGATCTTGGTGTAGGCGAACAGGACGGCCAGCTCCGGCTGGGTCAGACCGCGGCCGGTGTTCAGCAGCTCGCGGATCTGCCGGTCGTTGGGCAGGAACTCCAGCTGGCGGTCCAGCTGCCCGTCACGGCCCAGGCGGCGCATGAAGCGCTGCTGCGCGTGGAGCAGGCTCGGCGCCTGCGCGGAGGCGTTGGCCAGGGCCGTGTTCTGCGCGTAGTTGTTGCGCAGGACCAGGTGACCGACCTCGTCCGTCATCTCGGCCAGCAGCTTGTTGCGCTGCTTGACGGTCATGTCGCCCTCGGTGACCAGGGCGTTCAGCAGGATCTTGATGTTCACCTCGTGGTCCGAGGTGTCCACGCCCGCGCTGTTGTCGATGGCGTCGGTGTTGATCTTGCCGCCCTCGCCGCCGGCGCCGCTGCGGGCGAACTCGATACGGCCCAGCTGGGTCAGACCCAGGTTGCCGCCCTCGCCGATGACCTGCGCGCGGACGTCGGCGCCGTTGACGCGGATGGCGTCGTTGGCCTTGTCGCCGACGTCGGCGTGCGTCTCGGCCGTCGCCTTCACGTACGTGCCGATGCCGCCGTTCCACAGCAGGTCCACCGGGGACTTGAGGATCGCCTGCATCAGCTCGGCCGGGGTCATCTTGGTGACGCCCGCCTCGATCCCGAGGGCCTCGCGGACGTGCGCGTTGACCGGGATGGACTTGGCCGTACGCGGGTGGATGCCGCCGCCCGCCGACAGCAGCGCGGTGTCGTAGTCCGCCCACGAGGAACGCGGCAGCTCGAACAGGCGCCGGCGCTCGGCGTACGAGGTGGCCGCGTCCGGGGTCGGGTCGATGAAGATGTGCCGGTGGTCGAAGGCGGCGACCAGGCGGATGTGCTCGGAGAGCAGCATGCCGTTGCCGAACACGTCACCGGACATGTCGCCGACGCCGACGACCGTGAAGTCCTCGGTCTGGGTGTCGTGGCCCAGCTCGCGGAAGTGCCGCTTGACCGACTCCCAGGCGCCGCGGGCCGTGATGCCCATGCCCTTGTGGTCGTAGCCGGCGCTGCCGCCCGAGGCGAAGGCGTCGCCCAGCCAGAAGCCGTAGGACTCGGCGACACCGTTGGCGATGTCGGAGAACGTCGCGGTGCCCTTGTCGGCGGCGACGACCAGGTAGGTGTCGTCCCCGTCGTGGCGGACCACGCCCTTGGGCGGGACGACCTCGCCCGCGACCATGTTGTCGGTGATGTCCAGCAGCGCCGAGATGAAGATCTTGTACGAGGCGATGCCCTCGGCGAGCCACGCGTCGCGGTCCACGGACGGGTCCGGCAGGTTCTTCGCGACGAAGCCGCCCTTGGCGCCGACCGGGACGATGACGGTGTTCTTCACCATCTGCGCCTTGACCAGGCCGAGGATCTCCGTACGGAAGTCCTCACGCCGGTCGGACCAGCGCAGACCGCCTCGGGCGACCTTGCCGAAGCGCAGGTGGACGCCCTCGACGCGCGGGGAGTACACCCAGATCTCGAACGCCGGGCGCGGGGCCGGCAGGTCCGGGATGGCCTGCGGGTCGAACTTCATCGACACGTACGCGTGCTGCTCGCCCGCGTCGTTCAGCTGGAAGAAGTTGGTCCGCAGGGTGGCCTTGATCAGCGTCAGGAACGCCCGCAGGATGCGGTCCTCGTCCAGCGAGGCGACCTGGTCCAGGGCCCCGTCCAGCTCCTCCAGCATGGCGTCGACGAGCTCGGTGCCCGCGACCTGGCGGCTGGGCGACATCCGCGCCTCGAAGAGGGAGACCAGCAGCCGGGTGGTGTGGACGTTGTTGCGGAGGGTGTCCTCCATGTAGTCCTGGCTGAAGGTGGAGCCGGCCTGGCGCATGTACTTGGCGTACGCGCGCAGGACCACGGCCTGCCGCCAGGTGAGCCCGGCGCCCAGGACCAGGGTGTTGAAGTTGTCGTTCTCGGCCTCGCCGGTCCACACGGCCGCGAAGGCCTCCTGGAACCGCTCGCGGGCGTCGTCGCCGAGGTAGCTGTCCCCGTTGCCGGTGGACAGCGGCATCCGCAGGCCGAAGTCGTAGATCCAGGCACTCACCCGGTCGCTGCGGCGCAGCTCGTACGGGCGCTCGTCGGTGACCTCGACGCCCAGGCGCTGGAGGACCGGCAGGACCGCGGACAGGGAGATCTGCTCGCCCTCGCGGTAGATCTTGAAGCGGCGCTCGCCCGGGCCCGCGCCGACGGGCTCGTACAGCGAGAGCGCGAACTCGCGGTCGCTGGCGGACAGCCGCTCCAGGTGGCACAGGTCCGACACGGCCATGCGCGGCGTGTGGTCGGCCTTGTAGCCCTCGGGGAAGGAGCCGCTGTACTTGCGCAGCAGCTCGGCGGCGCGCTCCTCGCCCAGCTCGGCGGTGAGCGCCTCGGCGAAGCCGTCGGCCCAGGAGCGGGCGGCCTCGACCAGGCGGGTCTCGACGCGCTCGACGTCGGCGTCGGTCAGCGCGGGCAGCTGGGTGCCCTGCGGGACGCGGACGACGAAGTGGATGCGGGAGAGGACCGACTCGGTGTTCCAGGCGGTGAAGTCGACGCTGGTGCCGCCGAGCTCCTCCTTCAGGATGTCCATCAGGCGCAGCCGGACGCCGGTGGTGAACCGGTCGCGCGGCAGGTAGACCAGCGCCGAGTAGTAGCGGCCGTACTCGTCCTGGCGCAGGTAGAGCCGCAGCCGGCGGCGTTCCTGCAGGTACAGGACGGAGGTGGCGATCTCGCGGAGCTTGTCGACCGGGGTCTGGAACAGCTCGTCGCGCGGGTAGGTCTCCAGGATCTGGAGCAGGTCGCGGCCGTCGTGGCTGGACGGCGAGAAGCCGGCGCCCTCCAGGACCTCGGCGACCTTGCGGCGGATCACCGGGACGCGGCGCACGGACTCGGTGTACGCGGCGGAGGAGAACAGGCCGAGGAAGCGGCGCTCGCCGACGACGTTGCCCTCGGCGTCGAACTTCTTCACGCCGACGTAGTCGAGGTAGGACGGGCGGTGCACGGTCGCGCGGCTGTTGGCCTTCGTCAGCACCAGCAGCTCGTGCTCGCGGGCCTTGGCGCGGGCGTCGGCCGGCAGCCGGTTGAAGGACGGCGAGACGGGGTGCGCGTCCTCCTGGCCGTGGTGGACCGGGTCGGAGCGCAGGATGCCCAGGCCGGTGCCGGGGACGGCCGTGAGGGCGTCGCCGTCGACCAGGTTGTACTCGCGGAAGCCGATGAAGGTGAAGTGGTCGTCGGCCAGCCAGCGCAGCAGCTCGCGGGCCTCCTCCAGCTCGTACTCGCGCAGGTCCGGCGCGGTCGGCTCGTTCGGCAGCTCGTCGGCGATGCGCAGCGCGGCGTCGCGCATCTTCTCCCAGTCCTCGACGGACTCGCGGACGTCGGACAGCACGCGGCGCAGGTCGTCGGTGATCTGCTTCAGGTCGGCGCGGTCGGTCTCGCGGTCGATCTCGACGTGGATCCACGACTCGACGAGGGAGTCGTGCGGGCGCGCGGTCTTGGGGCCGTGGGCGTCGCAGTCCGGGCCGAGGATCTCGATCAGCTTGCCGGTGACGTCACGGCGCACGACGACCTGCGGGTGGATCACGACGTGGATGCCGCGGCCCTGGCGGGACAGCTCGTTGGTGACCGAGTCCACGAGGAAGGGCATGTCGTCGGTGACGACTTCGACGACCGAGTGGCTGGAGGTCCAGCCGTTCTCCTCGACTGTGGGGGTGTGCACGCGCACGTTCGCCGTGCCCTGCGGGCGGTTCTCCGCCAGCCGGTAGTGGGAGAGCGCCGCACCGAACACGTCGACCGGGTCGCGGTCCGCGAGGTCCTCGGGGGCCGTGTGCAGGTAGTAACGCTGGAGGTAGGCGAGCGTCGCGCCCTGCCCGGGGTGCTCCCCTTGCTCGGACCCAGTCGGAAGTAGCCCCCCGGCCGGGCTGTTCTCAGCTACCCGTGCCGCCCGCGCGAGCAGCTCGGCCTTTGCTTCGTCCAGCTTGGTCTGCATGTCCTCTGGCTCCTGTCGCGCGCCATTGCGTGACGTAGGTGAAGGAAGGAATGACAAAGCGCCGAACGGAACATCCGTCCGGTTGCGACGCAGTGTCGTCGGGAGAGCCGCCCGGGAGGGCTTCGACCATGATCGACAGGTCCCGGCGGCGGGGATCAGCGAGGGCCCGGGCACGGACGTGCGCCGGGCGCGGGCCGGGGGCATGGGTGCCCCCGAGGACTATCGCGCTGATCACGGGTACAAGGCTATCTCGCCGGACCCCCAGGTCGTCATTCACTGCATCTGTACAAAACCCGGGGTAAAACCTGGACACTCTGGCCAGCGACTCGGCCGCCGCGGCGTGCGGGGGTCGTTATCCGGCCAGCTCACGGGCGGTGGCGACGGCCTCGGCGAGGCTGTCGACCACGGGCACGCCCGCCGACTCCAGACTGGCCCGGCTGTGCGAGCCGCCCGTGTACAGGACCGCGCGTGCGCCCACGTGGGCGGCGGCCAGCGCATCGTCCACGGCGTCGCCGACGAGGACCGTACGGGAAGCCGTCACACCGGCCGCCTCCAGGGCGGCCATATGGCGTACGAGGTGGCCCGCCTTGGAGGTGTGGGAGGGCCCGGTGCGGCCGTCGACCCGGAGGAAGTGCACGTCGATGCCGTGTTCGCGGACCAGGGGCACCAGCTTGTCGTGGGGCGCGAGGGACAGCAGGGACTGCGTGTACCCGTCCGCCTCCCAGCCCCGCAGCAGCTCCCGCGCGCCCTCGGCGAGAGCGGAGTCCACGGCGGCCGCCCAGTAGTGCCGGTGGAAGGCCTCGTCCATGACGGCCCACTCCGCCTCGGTGGGCAGCCGGCCCATCAGCCGCTCGTAGAACTTCGGCACGGGGACGACGTACAGCTCGCGGTACCGCTCCAGGGTGATCGGCGCGAAACCGAGCTCGGCGAAGGAGGCGTTGGTAGCGATCATGACGGCGTCGATGTCGTGCAGCAGGGTCCCGTTCCAGTCCCACACGATGTGGGCCGTACCACCACTCACCGGAACCTCCGCCGCCATTCCACCCATCACACCCAACTCACCCACCGGGTCCACCCCACTCACCGGGTCCACCCCACTCACCGGGTCCACCCCGCTCACGCCCCTCAGCCCGCTCAGCCCAGCAGCCCGGGGATCTCCTGCACCCCGAACCACAGCAACTCGTGGTCCTCGGCGCCGTCGACGGTGAACCGCGCGTCGTCGTCCCCGGCGTCCGCGGCGGCCAGCGCCCCGGCGGCGGCGGTCACGTCCGCCTCGGCGTCCTCGGCGTCCACGTGCACGGCGGCGGCCACGGCCAGCCGCACGGCGGCGGCGAGCGTCACCTGCCCGAGGGTGGCCTCGTCCACGCCCGGGGTCGCGACGGCGGCCTTGTCCGCCACGTCGACGGCGACCACGACCCGCTTGCGCGGGGCGGCGGCGTCCTCGGCCAGCATCCGCAGGGAGGCGGCGGCGGCCCGGCCCAGGGCCGCGTACTCCAGCTCCTCGATGTCGTCGGAGACGTACCACTCCCGCAGGCCGGGGGTCACCGCGTACGCGCGGAGCGGGGCGGGCCCCAGCTCGCCCGCCTTGTGCGCCTCGGCGAGCCCGGGGAGGGTCAGGGGGACGTACACGCGCATGGCCGGCTGCTTTCGGTAGTCGGAAAACCCCCTCAGGATACGACCGCACCGGGCGGACTCCCCCAGACCCTGGGCCCCCGGATCTCCACGGCGGCACACCGCCACCGCCGATCGGCCCCCTGCTCCAGCCGGAAGGCCATCGCGGAGACCCGCTCCCCGGTCGCGATCCGCGCGAAGGCCTCGATCACCCCCGGCCCCGGATGGAACCGCCCGCAGTGCCGCAGCACGGGCCTCAGCCGCTCCCGCAGCGGCCCGGTGGGCGCGAGCTCGACCAGCTGGTCGTACGCCTCCCCGACGGTCAGCCCGAGCAACGAATGCACGGGCCGCTGCCCGCTCACCACGGCCAGGATCCGCTGCGCGAACCACTCATGCGGCCCCATCCACCGCCCACCCCGAGGCCCCCCGACCCCCCGCTGCTGCGGAACCCCGCCCGACCGGGCCCCGACCCCCGGCCCCCCGCGCCCGCCCTGCTGCGGCACGATCAGGCCGGCCCGCCCGCCCGGCGGCAGCCCAGCCCCGCCCGACGGCGGCGGCGCACCCCCGGCCGGCGGCGGCCCGCCTGCGGGTCGGACCCCGCCCGCCGGCCGGGCCGGCCCGGCGCCCGGCCGCCGCTGATCCCGCCGCCCGGCGGGCCGGGTCCGGTTCGACGCCCCCGGCCTGCTGCGGCTGCCTCCGCCGCCGATGGTGCCGCGCGTGGTGGTGTCCATGCCGTTCCCCCGATCAGACCGGGCCTGGCCCCCGCGGTACCAGGCGGTAACTTGACCCGGCCTTTCTACGGACCCCCGAACACGCTCCGCAACCACCCCGCCCGGCCCCCGAAGCTCCCGCCGAGGTTCACCTATCCGAGTGCCGCCCCCTCTCCCCCAGGCCCCGAAAACGCCTCACGAAGGCCCTACGTGGACGCCCGGACCCCGCCCCGCCAGCCCCCGATAGGGGACGCCCCACTCACCCTCCCGGCCCCCCAGCCCCTGCCCCAGCAACCCCCGGGACCCTTCACTCTCCGCACACGAAGACCCGGCACAGGGGAGGGCGGGGTCCCGGCCCCGCCCCGCCTCCCCCCACCCCCGCCCGGCGTCGGTACCGGCGCTGGGGCCGCCGCACTGTGCCGCCCCCGCCCGGCGGGCGCCCCGCGCGGCGGGTGGGCAGCCACCGGGCCGCCCCCGGCACCTCGCGGGGGCGAATACCCCGCAAACCAAAGGGGCCGGACACCCCAAGGTGTCCGGCCCCGGCCCGCGTGCGGGGCGTGGGCTACTTCTTGCGGCGGCGGCCGCCCGTCGTCTTCTGGGCCTTGCGGCGCTCCGCGCGGGTCAGGCCGTCTCCGCCGTTGGCGTCGTCGAAGTCGCCCTCGACCACGCCGCCCTCGCCGTCCACCGTCGGGGCGGAGAAGTGCAGGCGGTCCGGGCGCTGCGGGGTGTCCAGGCCCTTGGCGCGGATCTCCGGGCGCGCCGACGGCACCGGCTCCTTGGCCAGCGACGGGGCCGCCTCGGCCTGCACCGGGACCTCCTCGACCTGCTGCTCGACCTGGACCTCCAGGTTGAACAGGTAGCCGACGGACTCCTCCTTGATGCCCTCCATCATGGCGTTGAACATGTCGAAGCCCTCGCGCTGGTACTCGACCAGCGGGTCCTTCTGGGCCATCGCGCGCAGGCCGATGCCCTCCTGGAGGTAGTCCATCTCGTAGAGGTGCTCGCGCCACTTGCGGTCCAGCACCGACAGGACCACGCGGCGCTCCAGCTCGCGCATGACGTCGGCGCCCAGGGCCGCCTCGCGCGCCTCGTACTGCTCGTGGATGTCGTCCTTGACCGACTCGGCGATGAACTCGGCGGTGATGCCCGCGCGGTCGCCGGCGGCCTCCTCCAGCTCCTCCACCGTCACCTTGATCGGGTAGAGCTGCTTGAAGGCGCCCCACAGCCGGTCCAGGTCCCACTCCTCGGCGAAGCCCTCGACCGTCTCGGCGGCGATGTACGCGTCGATGGTGTCGTCCATGAAGAAGCGCACCTGCTCGTGCAGGTCCTCGCCCTCCAGGACGCGGCGGCGCTCGCCGTAGATGACCTCGCGCTGGCTGTTGAGGACCTCGTCGTACTTCAGGACGTTCTTACGGGTCTCGAAGTTCTGGGTCTCGACCTGCGACTGGGCCGACGCGATCGCGCGCGTGACCATCTTGTTCTCGATCGGGACGTCGTCCGGCACGTTGGCCATGGCCATGACGCGCTCGACCATCTGGGCTTTGAACAGGCGCATCAGGTCGTCGCCCAGCGACAGGTAGAAGCGGGACTCGCCCGGGTCGCCCTGACGGCCGGAGCGGCCGCGCAGCTGGTTGTCGATGCGGCGCGACTCGTGCCGCTCGGTGCCCAGCACGTACAGCCCGCCGAGCTCCTTGACCTCCTCGAACTCCGCCTTCACGGCCGCCTCGGCCCGCTTGAGCGCCTCGGGGAGGGCGTGCGCCCACTCCTCGATGTGCTCCTCCGGGTCGAGGCCGCGCTGGCGCAGCTCCGCCTCGGCGAGGTCGTCCGGGTTGCCGCCGAGCTTGATGTCGGTACCGCGGCCGGCCATGTTCGTGGCGACGGTGACGGCGCCTCGGCGGCCGGCCTGGGCGACGATCGCGGCCTCGCGCTCGTGCTGCTTGGCGTTGAGGACCTCGTGCGGGATGCCGCGCTTGGAGAGCTGCTGCGAGAGGTACTCGGACTTCTCGACGGAGGTCGTGCCGACGAGGATCGGCTGGCCCTTCTCGTGCTTCTCCGCGATGTCGTCGACTACGGCGGCGAACTTGGCGACCTCGGTGCGGTAGATCAGGTCGGCCTGGTCCTTGCGCTGCATGGCGCGGTTCGTCGGGATCGGGACGACGCCGAGCTTGTAGATCTGGTGGAACTCGGCGGCCTCGGTCATGGCCGTACCGGTCATACCGGACAGCTTGGTGTAGAGGCGGAAGAAGTTCTGGAGGGTGATCGTGGCGAGGGTCTGGTTCTCGTCCTTGATGTCCACCCCTTCCTTCGCCTCGATCGCCTGGTGCATGCCCTCGTTGTAGCGGCGGCCGGCGAGGATACGGCCGGTGTGCTCGTCGACGATCATGACCTCGCCGTCGATGACGACGTAGTCCTTGTCCTTCTTGAACAGTTCCTTCGCCTTGATGGCGTTGTTCAGGTAGCCGACGAGCGGGGTGTTGACCGATTCGTAGAGGTTGTCGATGCCGAGCCAGTCCTCGACCTTGGCGACGCCCGCCTCGTGGATGCCGACGGTGCGCTTCTTCTCGTCGACCTCGTAGTCGCCGGTCTCCTCGATGCCCTTGAGCGGGTTGCCCGCCTCGCCCTTGGTCAGGCGGGTGACCAGCTTGGCGAAGTCGGCGTACCACTTCGTCGCCTGGTCGGCCGGGCCGGAGATGATCAGCGGGGTACGGGCCTCGTCGACGAGGATGGAGTCGACCTCGTCGACCACGGCGAAGTTGTGGCCGCGCTGGACCAGCTCGTCCTTCGACCAGGCCATGTTGTCGCGCAGGTAGTCGAAGCCGAACTCGTTGTTCGTGCCGTACGTGATGTCGCAGGCGTACTGCTCGCGGCGCTGGGCGGGCGACATGTTCGCCAGGATGCAGCCGACCTCCAGGCCGAGGAACTTGTGCACCCGGCCCATCAGCTCGGAGTCGCGCTCGGCGAGGTAGTCGTTGACCGTGATCAGGTGGACGCCCAGGCCCGACAGGGCGTTCAGGTACGCGGGCAGCGTGCCGACGAGGGTCTTGCCCTCACCGGTCTTCATCTCGGCGACGTACCCGAGGTGCAGCGCGGCGCCGCCCATGATCTGGACGTCGTAGTGCCGCTGGCCCAGGACGCGCTTCGCGGCCTCGCGGACGGTCGCGAAGGCCTCGGGGAGCAGGTCGTCGAGGCTCTCGCCGTCCTGGTAGCGCTGCTTGTACTCGTCCGTGAGGGCCCGCAACTCGGCGTCGGAGAGGTTGACGAAGTCCTCTTCGATGGAGTTGACCTGGTCCGCGATGCGGTGCAGTTTGCGCAGGATCTTGCCTTCGCCTGCACGCATGAGCTTGGTGAGGACGGACACTGAGGCTGGTCTCCTTGCCGGTCGGGCCTGGGCACTTTACGTAGCCGGGCACGGCAGGTGGGCCCCACCGCAACGGCCATCGTAAGCGAGGACGTGGTCGCGTCGGGAGGTCCGCCGTGTCCGCAGGGCACGGGCGCCCGGAATGAGAACGTACGGGGGCCCCGTTGGGTGCCGGTGCGGAGGAAAACCCCTCGCCCGGGTTACCCGGGGCGGCCACAATCCGGTCATGGAGCCCCGCACCCTGTCCACGCCCCGGCTGTCCCTGCGCCCCTTCGCCCCCTCAGACGCGCAGGAGGTGTACGCCGCCTGCCAGGACCCCGAGATCCAGCGCTGGACCCTCGTCCCCTCCCCCTACGAGCGGGAGGACGCCGAGTACTGGGTGAACGAGTTCTCCCCCGCCGCCTGGCGCGAGGACCGCGCGTACACCTTCGCGGTGCGGCTCGGGGAGGACGGCCCGCTGGTCGCCTCCGTAGGGGTGCACGTGCGCGGCCCCGGCGCGTACGAGATCGGCTACTGGACGGCGAAGGAGCACCGGGGCCGCGGCTACATGGCCGAGGCCGTCGGGGGTGTCGCGCGCTGGCTGTTCACGGAGGTCGGCGCCGGCCGCCTGGAATGGCGTGCCGCCGTCGGCAACACCCCCTCCCGCGCCGTCGCCGAGAAGGCGGGCTTCCGCATCGAGGGCACCCTGCGGGCCGCCCTCGACGTACGCGGCACCCTGCGCGACTGCTGGATCGGCGGCCTGCTCCCCTCGGACCTCGCCCTGCCCTCCCGACAGCCGTACCTCCCCGCCGAATGAACCCCCCTCACCCCTGACCCGCACCTCCGAGCCCTTGCCCTACGGGACCCGGCCGGACGGGGTCTCCGCTGTCAGTGGCGGGGCCTAGGGTGCGGCCATGACGACCGCGACCGCACCCCAGCCGACCGTCTCCCTCTCCGCCGACGAGGCCCGCCGCATCGCGCTGCGGGCGCAGGGCTTCCTCGGCGCGCCCGACCGGAGGGCGGGGGTGCGCGGGGTGCTGCGGCACCTGGGCGCCGTGCAGCTGGACACCATCTCGGTCCTGGCCCGGTCG
Source organism: Streptomyces sp. NPDC001594 (assembly GCF_042893675.1). NCBI lineage: Bacteria > Bacillati > Actinomycetota > Actinomycetes > Kitasatosporales > Streptomycetaceae > Streptomyces > Streptomyces sp. NPDC001594. Next base: position 179,589 of record NZ_JBIAVB010000018.1, read on the forward strand.
CACGAGCTGATCCCCTACGCCCGGCTCGGCGCGGTCGGCCGGGACGCCGTGGAGCGGGCCTACTGGTCCGGCGGCCACGCCTTCGAGTACTGGTCGCACGCGGCGTGCATCCTGCCCATCGAGGAGTGGCCGCACTTCGCCTTCCGCCGCCGCGCCCGCCGGGCCCGCGGCCACCGCTGGCACGTCCTGCGGGACAAGGAGCGCTCGACGGCCGCCGTCCTGGACCGGCTGCGCGCCGACGGCCCGCTGACCTCCTCCGAGCTGGGCGGCGCCAAGAACGGCGGGGAGTGGTTCGAGTGGTCCGAGACCAAGATCGCGGTGGAGTGGCTGCTCGACACCGGCGAGGTGGTGTGCACGGAGCGGCGCGGTTGGAAGCGGGTCTACGACCTCGCCGAGCGGGCCGTCCCCGACGCCCTGTTCCACGACGACCTCGAAGACCGCGAGTGCCTGCGCCGCCTGGTGGAGCTGGCCGGCCGGTCCCTGGGGGTGGGTACCCGCGCCGACATCGCCGACTACCACCGCCTCAAGGGCGAGGAGTTCGACGCGGTGGTCGCGGACTCCGGCCTGGTCCCGGTGACGGTGGAGGGCTGGGGCAAGCCGGCCTGGGCGCACCCGGCGGCGCTGGAGTCCGAGCCGCGCGGCCGGCACCGCACCACCCTGCTGTCCCCGTTCGACTCCCTCGTCTGGGACCGCCCCCGCACCGAGCGGATCTTCGACTTCACGCACCGGCTGGAGGCGTACGTCCCCAAGCCGAAGCGGATACACGGGTACTTCGCGATGCCGCTGCTGGCCGGCGGGCGGCTCCAGGGCCGGGTCGACCCGGGCCGCGAGGGACGCACGCTGGTGGCCCGGCAGCTGTCCCTGACCACCCCGAAGGCGGCCGGGGCGATGGCACTCGCGCTGCGCGAGGCGGCGGAGTGGGTCGGCTGCGACGCGGTCCGCGTGGAGCGGGCGCGGGACGCGGCCGAGGCGGCCGCGGTGACGGCCGAACTGGCCCGGCTCGCCTGACCCGGGCTCCCGAACCGAGCCGGGGCTACCGCCCGGCGCGCGCAGCGCCGCGGGACAGGGGCGCCCCGCGCCCCCGGCACCCCGCCAGGGGCCCGGGGAACTGCGCCACCAGCCACCGGCGGCCCGCAGCCGAAGGAACCCGCAGCCCGCGGAGCGGCCCGCTCAGCGGATCTCGAGGATCTTCTCGCGCATCGCGTACACGACGGCCTCCATCCGCGAGTGCAGCTGGAGCTTCTCCAGGATGTTGCGGACGTGGTTCTTCACCGTGTTCTCGGAGATGAACAGCTGCTTGGCGATGTCCCGGTTGTTCATACCGGTCGCCACCAGCTTCAGCACCTCCAGCTCCCGGTCGGTCAGCCGGGGCGCCGGCACCAGCCGGCGCTCGTCGGTGCGCTGGATCATCGACTTGAACTCGGTCAGCAGCTTCGACGCCATCGACGGGCTGATCTGCGACTGCCCGTCCGCGACGGCGCGGATCGCGGTGGCGACCTCGTCCGTGGAGATCTCCTTGAGCAGGTAGCCCGTCGCGCCCGCCTTGATCGCGTCGTAGAGGTCGGCCTCCTCGTCGCTGATCGTCAGCATGATGATCTTCGCGGAGGGGGCGACCTCCTTGATCGAGGTGCAGGCCTCGATCCCGCCGCGCCGCGGCATCCGCACGTCCATCAGCACGATGTCCGGAAGCAGGTCGGCGGCCTTGTCCACGGCCTCCGCCCCGTCCCCGGCCTCACCCACGACCTGGATGTCCTCCTCCTGCGCGAGGACGATCTCCAGCCCGCGCCGGAAGAGGGCGTGGTCGTCGACCACCAGGACCCGGATGGGCTCCCCGGCCTCCGCCGGGTCGACCGCCTCCACCGCCTCCGCCGCCGCGCGACAGCCGGCTCCGTCGTCACCGCGCACCGGCCCGAAGCTGTCCGCCATCGTTCCTCCCCCTGCATGTACCGAGCTGCTGGGCCAACCCGGCGGGGGCGGCCGCCGGTTGACTGCCCGCCATGATTCCATGCCCGCACCGTCACACGGGGGTCTGGCGGAATCCCTTTGGCTCATACGAGTCATACAGGTGCCCCTGCGGAAACACGCGGCTTCCGCAGGGGCAACGGATCGATGATCAGCCTCCGAGTGCTCCGCCGGCACCGCCGACGGCCGACTCCTCCGAGCTGGACGCCCCGTCGGGGTCCACGTGGATGACGCCGTAGTCGTAGGCGTGGCGCCGGTAGACGACGCTCGGCATCTTGGTCTCGGAGTCGACGAACAGATAGAAGTCGTGGCCGACCAGTTCCATTTCGTAGAGGGCCTGGTCGAGCGACATGGGCCGGGCCGGGTGGGTCTTCTCGCGGACGATCAGCGGGCCTTCGCCCTGTACTTCGAGGGATCCGATCCGGGTGGTCGGAATTCCGTCCTCGATCTCCTCGCCGACCGGCTGGCCGTTGCCGTTGAGCGTCGCGACGCCCGGCACGCTGTCGGCGACCTCGGCCGCCGAGAGCCGTCCGGTGCCGCGGCGGGTGAACCGCTTGTCGTGCTGCTTGCGCAGCCGGGCCTCCAGCTTGTCCTGAGCCAGGTCGAGGGCTGCGTACGGGTCGCCGGCGGCGGCCTCGGCGCGGATCACCGGGCCCCGCGAATGCAGGGTGATCTCGACACGGTCGGAACGGTCGGCCTGGCGCGGGTTGTGCTCCTTGGACACCTCGACGTCCAAGCTGATCACCTTGGCGTCGAGCTTCTGGATCCGCTCGGGATTCAGCTTCTCGGCCACGTGCTTGCGGAACCGCTCGGGCACCTCGGTCTTGCGGCCCTTGACGACGATGTCCACGCAGAACTCCGTTCCCGGAGACCTTCACCACGAGCGGCGAAGCGTCTCCCTTTCGCACCAGGCTCCGGTGAACACCGGAGCCTCGGACTTGGCGACTTTCACCTCCTCCTCCCCCATCGGCAAGATCTACACCCCACCGACTTCGGAGTAGAGAGACACCCTCTGACACGAAGATTCCAAAACGGGCGGACCGGCGCTCCGATACCAGGGGCCCAAGGATCGCCAGTTCCTCACAACCGAACATATCTCTCCATGCCGGTTGTCGGCACCCGCTACCGGAACCTACCTCCGTTCAAGGGGGTGGTCCCTCTTACTACCTGCAACGATGCGCATTCCCCAGCAGTTCCAAATCTATTCACAAGATTTTTGCTCTGTACGAGTCGTCCACCGGCGCTCTAGCATCAGGGCCCGGGCGAACGATCCGGACGGCGCCGCCACGACGGCCGCCGCGTCCGCCCGCAGCCCCGCCGCGCGCAGCGCCCGGGCCGCCTCCTCGAGCGTGGCTCCGGTCGTCACCACGTCGTCCACCAGCACGATCCGAGCCCCCGCCGCCATCCGCATCCCGCCCGGGCGCACCTCCAGGGCCCCGGCCAGGTTCTCCCGCCGCTGCCGGGCCCCCAGCCCGGCCTGGTCGGCGACCCGCCGCCGCAGCCGCAGCACGGGCGCCACGCGCGCGGGCTCTCCGGCCCGCCGCAGCCGCCGCGACGCGGCCAGCGCGATCCGGCGCGCCGGGTCGTGCCCGCGCGCCCGCACGGTCCGCCGCGCGGACGGCACCGGGACCAGCACCAGCTCCCCTCCCTCTCCCCCTCCTCCCCCGCCCCCTTCGCCGGCCCGGCTGCCGGCGGCCGCGACCGCCGCCGCCAGGGCGGCACCCAGCGGGCCGGCCAGGGGCAGGGCCCCGCGCTCCTTGTGGGCCAGCACGACCGCCCGTACCGGCCCCTCGTACCCGGCCGCCGCGCACACCGGCGGCAGCACCGGCCGCACACCCCCCACCGCCGGGCGCACCGGCCCCGCGCCCGCGCCGTCCAGGGCCACCCGGCAGGCCCCGCACAGCAGCGACCGAGCGGCCCCGCAGCCCGCGCAGGCGGCGGGCAGCACCAGCCCGGCCAGCTCCTGCCACCACCCCCGCACGAGTCCCACCCTGCCCGGTGCCCGGGCAGGGTGCGACCCCTGTGGAAAACCGCCTCAGCCCGGGTAGACCGGCGCCCGGCCGCCCGCCGCCGCGGTACGCCACTGCGCGCCCGGCGGCAGCCACACGATGCCGTCCTCGGAGGAGGAGGCCACCACGGGCTTCGACTCGTCCTCGGAGGCCGCGATCCCGCTCAGCCCCGTCGCCCCGGGCAGGCTCGCCGCCACCATCGACCCGTCGGCCAGCATGTAGCGGGCCTGGTCGACGCCGCCGCTCTCCCGGCCCACCACCAGCAGCCGGCCCCGCGGCGCCCAGCTCATCGCCGTCACCTCGGCCATCTGCGGGGCGGCCGGGCGCAGCTCGCGCACCGACACCTTCGCGGGGTCCGCCTTGCCCTCGGGCCGCTCGATCCGCCCGATGTAGAGGTTCTTGCGGCCGCCGTCCCGTTCGACGAGCAGGGCGATGCGCACCCCGTCGGAGGAGGTCTTCAGCCCGCTGACCCGCATCCCGTCCAGCCCGGCGACGTCCACCTTCTGCGGGGTGCCGGTCCCGCCGGGCACCCGCCACAGGCCCTGGGTCTGCGGGTCCTGGTCGGCGATCCACAGGTCGCCCTGGGCGTCCCAGCTGGGCGCGGTGAACTTGCCGGTCCGGCTGCTGAGCAGCGGCTGCGGCATGGCCCCGGCGGTGGTCAGCGTGACCACGTACAGCCCGTGCCCGTCCTCGGAGACGACCGCGGCCCGCTTCTCGTCGTACGTCACGGCGGCCGAGCCCACCTTGAACCCGGCGGCGGTGGCCAGCGGCCCGGGGGCCGGCTCGGGCTTGTCCTGCTGCTGCTCGTCGGCGCCCGGGTTGAGGACCATCCGGACCAGCCGGCCGTCCTTGTCCACGTAGTACTGGTGCTGCGGCGGTATCGGCCGGTTCGCGATGCCCGCCGCGGTGGAGCCGGTGACCCAGCACAGCGAGGACCTGCCGTCGGAGTGCAGCAGTTCCACCCGGTCCAGCCGGGAGGTCGTCAGGTCCCGGACGGTGTAGAGGAGTTGGGTGGCCATCTTCTGGCACTGCGGCTGGGCGACGTTCTCGGCGGCCTCGTTGAGCGGCACGCGCAGGGTGTTCTGGCCGTCGTAGGCGAGGGACTTGGTGCCCTCGCGCAGTCCGGCGCCGGTCGGGAACGCGGTGGAGGCCACGGGGCCGAGCCACTTGGAGGGGCCGGCGAGCAGCGACTGCACGGTGAGGGTGGTGGGGTCCATCCGCGAGTCCGGGTCGCTGCGCTGGCGCACGTACACCGGGTCGGCGACCAGCGTGTTGCCCGCGAAGTAGTACTTGTTGACGGGCTTGTAGATCCGCTGGAAGTCGGACTCGCCGAGCACCAGGCTGCTGGGCGGGGTGGCGATCCGCCACTGCCCCTTGACCTGGACCAGCTGGAGGTACTCCTCGTAGCGGCTGCCGGCGGTCTCCGGCTGGTAGGCGCTGCGCTCGTCGACGGTGGCGAGCTTCTTGCCGGTGATCTTCCAGCGGGGCCCGTCGGGGTCCTTCTCGCCCTGCACGGGCACGCGGTCGAGGCCGGAGGAGAGCACGGTGACGGCCGAGGAGGGCTTCCAGCTCTTGGCGGCGTCCTCGGTGAGGTACTTGCGGGCGGTGGCCAGCTGCGGGTCGTCGCCGGTCATGGCCTCCAGGAAGCCGTCGACGATCTCGGCCGGGCTGGCCTTGTCGGCCGGGGGCACCCCGAAGACGCGGACCTGGGAGTCGACGCCCTGCGAGGCCTCCACCCGGCGGATCTCGCCGCGGTCGGGCATGGAGGCGCAGCCGGCGAGGAGCAGTCCGACGGCCCCCAGGGCCAGGGACGCGCGGGCGGCCCTCAGCGGCGCTTGCGGGGCCGTCGGGGCCTTCGGGGCCCGTGGGGCCGGCCGGGCCCGCCCGCCGCGCTCAGCGTGCTCCACCGGTTCCATCCTCCTGTGCTGGGCCCTGGTCGGCGGGCCGGGCCACGACGCGGGCGCCGTTGCCGGGCAGTGCCGTCGGGTCGGCGGGCACCGGCAGGGCGGTGGTGACCGCCGGCCGGGGCGGTATCGGGTCGCGGTCGGCCCGCTCGGCGCGTGCGTCGGGGCGGCTGCCGGGGCCCGCGGCGGCGGTGCGCCCGGCGGCCTCGGCCGCGGCCCTGGCCCGGTTGGACCGGGAGTCCTCGGGCTCCAGCGGGATCGGCGATCCGCGCAGCGGCTCGTCGGCGGTACGGGGCAGGGTGAGGCGGAACTGGGAGCCGCCGCCGGGCTCGCCCCAGGCCTGGAGCCAGCCGCCGTGCAGCCGTGCGTCCTCGACGGCGATGGACAGGCCCAGGCCCGTACCGCCGGTGGTGCGGGCGCGGGCGGGGTCGGCCCGCCAGAAGCGGTTGAAGACGCGGGTGGCCTCGCCGGGCTTGAGGCCGACGCCGTAGTCGCGGACGGCGACGGCGACGGCCCCGCCGGCCGAGGCCAGGCGGACCACGACGTCGCGGCCCTCTCCGTGCTCGACGGCGTTGACGACGAGGTTGCGCAGCACCCGTTCGACGCGCCGGGCGTCGGCCTCGGCGATGACGGGCTGGGTGTCGCCGAGGACCCGGATCCGGGTGCCCTTGTGCTCGGCGAGGGGCTCGGCGCCGTCGATGACGCGGCGCACGACGTCGCGCAGGTCGATGGGCTCGGCCTGGAGGTCGGCGGCGCCGGCGTCGAAGCGGCTGATCTCCAGCAGGTCGGCGAGGAGGGACTCGAACCGGTCGAGCTGCCCGGCGAGGAGCTCCGCCGAGCGCGCCGTGATCGGGTCGAAGTCGACCCGGGCGTCGTGGATGACGTCGGCGGCCATGCGGACGGTCGTCAGCGGGGTGCGCAGCTCGTGCGAGACGTCGGAGACGAACCGCCGCTGCATCCGGGACAGCTCCTCCAGCTGCTGGATCTTGTTCTGGAGGTTCTGGGCCATCTTGTTGAAGGCCTCGCCCAGGCGGGCGATGTCGTCCTCGCCGGTGACCTTCATCCGCTCCTGGAGCCGCCCGGCCGACAGCCGCTCGGCGATCCCGGCGGCCATCCGGACGGGCGTCACGACCTGCCGCACCACGAGCCAGGCGATCGCGCCGAGCAGGACGACCACGAACACGCCCGCGGTGGCGATCGTGACCTTGATGAGGTTGAGGGACTCCTCCTCCTGCGTGAGCGGGAAGAGGTAGTACAGGTCGTACGGGTCGCCGTTGATGTCGGTGAGCCGCTTGCCGACGACCAGCGCGGGCTCCGGCTGTTTGCCGGTCCCGGCGGTGTAGCGGATCTGCGAGAACGTCTTGAACGTGCCGGTGTTGTGGTTGACGGCCTTGCGCAGGTCCAGCGGGACGCTCGCGGTCGGGTCGACGTTCCCGGAGGCACGGGCGCCCTTGACGCCCTGGCTCGTGGGGGCCTGCTCGGCGGTGCCGGCGCCGAGCGCGGCCACCTCGAAGGCGGTCTGGCCGCCGCTGGCGAGCTGCTTGACGAGCGAGTTCATCCAGGTGCTGGCGTCGCGGCCGACCTTGTTGTCGGCGGCGTCGGCCGCGTCCGAGGCGGACGGGGTGTTGGCCTTCTCCTGTGCGACCGCGAACCCGCCGGCGGCCTGGCTCTGCGCGGCCTCCTCCTTGGCGTCGAGGAGGCCCTTGCTGACCTGCGCGATGACGACGAACCCCAGCGCGAGGACCACGGCCAGCGACATCAGCAGGGTCGCCGCGACCACCCGGAGCTGGATGTTGCGCCGCCAGATGCGGACAGCCGGGAGCAGCGGCCGGCGCACGAGGCGTACGCACAGCCGCAGCAGGGGGCCGCCGGGCGCTCCGTCGGCGATGTGACGGAGCTGCCCGCCGCCCCGCAGGGCCCCCCGGCGGGAGCCGCCCCGGGCCTTGCCGGGCTGCACGTCAGCTGGGTCCGGCCTTGTAGCCGACACCGCGCACCGTCACGACGATCTCGGGGCGCTCGGGGTCCTTCTCGACCTTGGAGCGCAGCCGCTGCACGTGCACGTTGACCAGGCGGGTGTCGGCCGCGTGCCGGTAGCCCCAGACCTGCTCCAGGAGCACCTCACGGGTGAAGACCTGCCAGGGCTTGCGCGCGAGGGCGACCAGCAGGTCGAACTCGAGCGGGGTCAGGGCGATGGAGGTGCCCTCACGCTTGACCGAGTGCCCAGCCACGTCGATGACCAGGTCACCGATGGCGAGCTGCTCGGGCGCCGGCTCCTCCGAGCGGCGCAGGCGCGCCCGGATACGGGCGACCAGCTCCTTGGGCTTGAACGGCTTGACGATGTAGTCGTCGGCACCGGACTCCAGGCCCACCACCACGTCCACCGTGTCGCTCTTGGCGGTAAGCATGACAATCGGCACGCCCGACTCGGCGCGGATCAGCCTGCACACCTCTATGCCGTCCCGTCCGGGCAGCATGAGATCAAGCAGCACCAGGTCCGGCTTGGCCTCCCGGAAGGCAGCCAGTGCCTTGTCGCCGTCCGCTACGAACGACGGCTCAAAACCTTCTCCACGCAGCACAATGCCGAGCATCTCGGCCAGCGCGGTGTCGTCGTCGACGACAAGGACGCGTCCCTTCATGGTTGACATCATCCCATTAGCTAATCGTTACCTGGCGGTGAGCTGTCCCACAGCCAAAAGGGCTGGAAATCGCCCCTCGGACCTGCGTGGTGATCAGGACGACCAGTCTGCCCCGGATCCGCGCGACAATCGAAGGGAACAGCGGACCGGGATCCGAGGGGGACGGCCGGTCGCTCCCGGGCCTCCCCATGGCACGATGACAGCCGACCAGCGCGCCCGCCGCGGCAGGTGCACGTGAAGGAGCGACGATGAACGACTCGCCGGGCTGGACCGCGCCCGGATCCCCGTCCGACGGCCAGGGCCCCGACGCCGCTCAGCAGCCGCCCACGGGAGACTCCGCCCCGTCCAAGTGGTCCGCCGAGCAGCCGCCGCCCGGCCAATGGAGCAGCCCGACCGCCGGCCAGACCCCGCCGCAGCAGCCCGGCCGGGGCGCCGGCTGGGGCTCCTACCCGTCCCCGCCCGGCCAGCCCGGACAGCCCGGACAGCAGAAGCCCGCCGCCCCGTACGCCTACGGGAACCCCGGCGGCGGCTGGGGCGGCCCGCCGCCCGCTGCCAAGCCCGGCGTGATCCCGCTGCGCCCCCTCGCCCTCGGCGAGATACTGGACGGCGCCGTCGCCACCCTGCGCGGCCACTGGCGTTCCGTGCTCTCCGTCAGCCTCGTCATCGCCGCCCTGTCGCAGATCGCCCTCCTCGCCGTCCAGCGCCTCACCATGGACAGCATCACGGCCCCCGACACCAGCTCCTCCGCCGACCCGGCGGAGACCCTGCGCGCCCTGGGCGACGCCGGACCCCTCTACGGCTTCGAGTACTACCTCGAGATCCTCGGGCTGGTCCTGCTCACCGCCCTGCTGGCCCCCGTCGTCAGCCGCGCCGTCCTCGGCCAGGCCTCCACCCTCGGCGGCACCCTCCAGGCCGTACGCCCCCTGGCCCCGCGCATGCTCGCCCTCACCGGCCTGCTCCTCCTCGGCTCCCTCGCCGCCGGCGTGCTCCCGGTCCTGCCCGGCATCCTCCTCGGCAGCGCCTCCCTGACCGTCCTCGGCATGCTCGGCTCGTTCGTGCTCCTGGCCTGGTTCTACGTGACCTTCGCGCTGGCCCCGCCGGCCCTGATGCTGGAACGCGGCACGCCCGTCGCCGCCCTCAAGCGCTCCGCCAAGCTGGTCAAGGGCTTCTGGTGGCGGGTCTTCGGCATCAGCCTGCTCACCTGGATCATGCGGACCATCACCTCCACCGTGATCGTCATGCCCTTCGCCGGCATCGCCGCGGTCCTGGCCCCCGGCGGCCTCGACAGCTTCCTCGACGGCTCCGCCGCCCGCGACTGGACCGTCCTGATCATCACCGGCATCGGCGCCGTCGTCGGCGCCACCGTCACCGCCCCGATGCAGACCGGCGTCACCACCCTCCTCTACATCGACCAGCGCATCCGCCGCGAGGCGCTCGACCTGGAGCTCGCCCGCGCCGCCGGCGTCGAGGGCTACGGCAGCACCGGCACCACGACCCCCACCGGAGGCTGACGCGCCGCATGAGCACGGGGGGACTCATCACCATCACCGGCGGCGACACACCGCCGCTCACCACCGGACGCGAGGCCGCCCGCGAGGCGGCCGAACGCGAGCTGGCCAAGCCCGTCTACCACCAGGACGACCCGGGGCTCCTCCAGCGCGCCCTGGACCGCTTCTGGGAGTGGCTGGGCGACTTCTTCGACCGCGCCTCCGGAGCCACCCCCGGAGGCGGCCTCGGCCTGTTCGTCATCGTCCTGCTGGTGGTCCTGGCCGTCGCCGCCCTGTGGTGGCGCCTGGGCACCCCCCGCCGCGCCGCCCGCAGCGCCGCCGCCCTCTTCGACGAGGGCCCCCGCAGCGCCGCCGACCACCGCGCGGCCGCCGAAGCCCACGCCGCCGCCGGCCGCTGGAACGAAGCCGTCCAGGAACGCATGCGGGCCGTCGTCCGCTCCCTGGAGGAACGCACCCTCCTCGACCCCCGCCCCGGCCGCACCGCCGACGAGGCCGCCGCCGAAGCCGCCCGCTCCCTCCCGGCCCACGCCCAGGACCTCCGCGCCGCGGCCCGCACCTTCGACGACGTCACCTACGGCGGCCGCACCGCCGACCCCGACACCTACGCCCGCCTGCGCACCCTCGACCTCACCCTGGACCACACGAAGCCGATCCTGACGGAACCCGCCCCATGACCGGCCCCCAGCCCACGCCCCCCGACGACACCACCCCGCCCGCGGCCCCGAGCACCCCGGCCCGCCACCCCGCCACCGGCTCCCAACCCGCCGCAGGCCCCGCCACGCCCGGCCCCTCCCCCACGCCCACCCCGGCAGGGGAACCCACCGCCACCGAACCCCGGCCCAGCGGCACCACCCCCCGGCCCCCCGCAGGCGCCCCAACGCCCAGCACCTCCCCCACGCCCACCCCGGCCGGGGAACCCGGCACCACCACCCCACCGCCCGGCCAGGGCAACGGCAAGGCCCGGGCCGCCACCTCCCGCGCCCTCACCCCCGCCCAGCTCTGGGCCAGGGCCCGCGGGCTGCTCCTCGCCCTCGCGGTACTCCTCGCCGCCGCCGTCACCCTCGCCGGACTCCAGGCCGGCGACCACCACGGCCGCCTCGACCCCCGCTCCGCCGACCGCGACGGCAGCCGCGCCCTCGCCCGGCTCCTCGAAGAACGCGGCGTCACCACCCGCGTCGTCACCAGCGCCGAGGAAGCCGCCGCCGCGGCCGGCCCCCGCACCACCCTCCTCGTCACCGACCCCGACCTCCTCGGCGCCCCCCAGCGCAGCGCCATCCGCTCCGCCACCGACCTCTCCGGCGGCCGCACCCTCCTCGTCGCCCCCACCACCGCCTCCCTCCCCGAACTGGCCCCCGCCGCCCACACCGAGGGCTTCGCCCGCCGGCACGACCTGGACCCCGGCTGCCCCCTGCCCAGCGCCACCACCGCCGGCCGCGCCGGCACCGGCGACGGCCTGCGCTACAGCACCGACCTCCCCGGAGCCACCGGCTGCTACCCCAGCGACGGCCATCCCACCCTCCTGGTCCTGCCCGGCACCACCCGGGGCGGCGACACCGTCCTCCTCGGCTCCGACCGCCTCCTGCTCAACCGCCACCTCGCCGAGGAGGGCAACGCCTCCCTCGCCCTCCAACTCCTCGGCTCCCGCCCCGAACTCGTCTGGTACCTGCCGACCCTCGCCGACATGCCCGCCCAGGGCCCCGCCCAGGACAAGAGCCTCCTCGACCTCGTCCCCTCCGGCTGGTACTGGGCACTGCTCCAGCTGTTCGCGGCCGCCGCGCTCGCCGCCCTGTGGCGGGCCCGCCGCCTCGGCCCCCTCGTCACCGAGGACCTGCCCGTCGCCATCCGCGCCGCCGAGACCACCGAGGGCCGCGCCCGCCTCTACCGCAAGGCCGCCGCCCGCGACCGCGCCGCCGACGTGCTGCGCGGCGCCGCCCGCGAACGCCTCGCCGCCCTGGTCGGCGTACCGCCCGCACGCGCCCACGACCCGGCGGCCCTGACCGCCGCCGTCTCCGCCCGCCTGCCCGAGCCGCCCGCCACCGGCACCGGCACCGGCACCGGCACCGGACGCGACGTCACCACCCTGCTCTTCGGCCCCACTCCCGCCGACGACGCGGCACTCGTCGCGCTCGCCGACCACCTCGACTCCCTCGAAAGAGAGGTCCGCACCTCATGACGGCCACCACGGACAGCGCCCGCTCCTCCCTGGAAGCGCTCCGCACCGAGATCGGAAAGGCCGTGGTCGGCCAGGACTCCGCCGTCACCGGCCTCGTCGTCGCCCTCCTGTGCCGCGGCCACGTCCTCCTCGAAGGCGTCCCCGGCGTCGCCAAGACCCTCCTGGTCCGCGCCCTCGCCGCCTCCCTCGAACTCGACACCAAGCGCGTCCAGTTCACCCCCGACCTGATGCCCAGTGACGTGACGGGCTCTCTGGTCTACGACGCCCGCACCGCCGCGTTCTCCTTCCAGGACGGGCCCGTCTTCACCAACCTCCTCCTCGCTGACGAGATCAACCGCACGCCCCCCAAGACCCAGTCCTCCCTCCTGGAGGCCATGGAGGAGCGCCAGGTCACCGTCGACGGCACCCCCCGCAAGCTCCCCGAGCCCTTCCTCGTCGCCGCGACCATGAACCCCGTCGAGTACGAGGGCACCTACCCGCTCCCCGAAGCCCAGCTCGACCGCTTCCTCCTCAAGCTCAACGTGCCCCTCCCGTCCCGCGAGGACGAGATCGGCGTCCTGACCCGGCACGCCGCCGGCTTCAACCCCCGCGACCTCCACGCCGCCGGCATCCGCCCGGTCGCCGGCGCGAAGGAACTCGAAGCCGCCCGCGAGGCCGTCACCCACGTCACCGTCTCCCCCGAGATCACCGGCTACGTCGTCGACATCTGCCGCGCCACCCGCGAATCGCCCTCCCTCACCCTCGGCGTCTCCCCGCGCGGCGCAACCGCCCTGCTGGCCACCTCCCGCGCCTGGGCCTGGCTCACCGGACGCGACTACGTCACCCCCGACGACGTGAAGGCCCTGGCCCTGCCGACCCTGCGCCACCGCGTCCAGCTCCGCCCGGAAGCCGAGATGGAAGGCGTCACCGCCGACTCCGTCATCTCGGCGATCCTCACCCACGTCCCCGTCCCCCGCTGATGGCCCTCACCGGACGCGCCGCCCTCCTGGCGGCCCTCGGCAGCCTCCCCGTCGGCCTCCTCGAACCGAGCTGGACGGGCCTCCTCGCCGTCAACGGCACCCTCGGCCTGGCCTGCGCCCTCGACTACGCCCTCGCCGCCCCCGTCCGCACCCTGCGCCTGACCCGCTCCGGCGACACCTCCGCCCGCCTCGGCGAGACCGCCGACGTGCACCTGACCCTCACCAACCCCGCCGCCCGACCCCTGCGCGCCCGCGTCCGCGACGCCTGGCCGCCCAGCAGCTGGCAGCCCGGCACCGAAACCGCCGCCTCCCGCCACGAGGTCACCGTCCCCGCCGGGGAACGCCGCCGCCTCACCACCCGCCTGCGCCCCACCCGCCGCGGCGACCGCCGCGCCGACCGCGTCACCATCCGCTCCTACGGACCGCTCGGCCTCGTCGCCCGCCAGGGCTCCCACACCGTCCCCTGGACGGTCCGGGTCCTGCCGCCGTTCACCAGCCGCAAGCACCTCCCGTCCCGCCTCGCGCGCCTGCGCGAACTGGACGGCCGCACCAGCGTCCTGACACGCGGGGAGGGTACCGAGTTCGACAGCCTCCGCGACTACGTCCCCGGCGACGACACCCGCTCCATCGACTGGCGGGCCACCGCCCGCCGGCACGGCGTGGCCGTCCGCACCTGGCGCCCGGAACGCGACCGGCACATCCTGATCTGCCTCGACACCGGCCGCACCTCCGCCGGCCGCGTCGGCGACGCCCCCCGCCTGGACTCCGCCATGGACGCGGCCCTCCTCCTCGCCGCCCTCGCCACCCGCGCCGGCGACCGCGTGGACCTCCTGGCCCACGACCGCCGCACCCGCGCCCTGGTCCAGGGCCGCGCGGCCGCGGACGTCCTCCCGGCGTTCGTGAACACCATGGCCGGCCTCGAACCGCACCTGGTCGAGACGGACTCCCGCGCCCTGGTCTCCACCATCCTCCGCAGCGCCCCGCGCCGCTCCCTGGTGGTCCTCCTGACGAGCCTGGACGCGGCCCCGGTGGAAGAGGGCCTGCTCCCGCTCCTCCCCCGCCTCACCCAGCGCCACACGGTGGTCCTGGCCTCGGTGGCCGACCCGCACATCGCGTCGATGGCCGCCTCCCGCGGCTCGGCGGACGCCGTCTACGAGGCCGCCGCCGCCACCCAGACCCAGACCCAACGCCGCCGCACCGCGGACCAGCTCTCCCGCCACGGCGTCCACGTAGTAGACGCCACCCCGGACACCCTGGCCCCCGCCCTGGCGGACACCTACCTGGCACTGAAGGCGGCGGGCCGGCTCTAGGGGTTGTCCGACTGGATACGCTGACATGGCACCCACCAGGAGGTCACATGGCCGACTTCACCCCCGAGCAGCTGCGCCGCATGCACGACTTCGCGGAGCAGCTCGCGGAGCTGGCCGAGCACCAGGAAGACCGGTGGAAGGTTCAGACCACCGACGGTCAGATCTTCCTCACGATGATGAGCCCGACCGCTCCGCACGGGCTCAACGTGATGCGGTTGCGCCGCCAGGTCGAGGCCCAGACACCCGACGTCGCGGCCCTCAGCGACACCAACATGGCCGATCCCCTGACCGGTCTGACCAAAATCCCCGATCTCTTGGTCATGGCGGACGAGGACACCGATGACACGGCCAAGGCCGTCAACTCACGCGACGTGCTGATGGTGGTGGAAGTCGTCTCCCGCACGAATTCCCTCACCGACATCCGCGACAAGCTGCACGACTACCCGAGGATGGGGGTACCGCTGTATGTCGTGGTGGACCCCCGCAAGGACAAGAAGACCGTGATGGTCCACAGCGATCCTTCGGAAGGACCAGACGGCTTCCGCTACCGCAAGAAGGTCCCCTACGCCTTCGGCGACACGGTCACGGCCGGCCGGTGGACGCTCGACACCGGCAGCTTGAAGAGCTACCCCGCCGACTGGTGAACCCAAGGCGGCCAGGCTCCGCCCTGCCCGTAAACGCAGAAAAGCCCCGCACCATGACTGGTGCGGGGCTTTCCCACAATGATTGTTCGGCGGCGTCCTACTCTCCCACAGGGTCCCCCCTGCAGT
>NZ_JBIAVB010000019.1:0-164497 GCF_042893675.1 Streptomyces sp. NPDC001594
CCCGCGGAGCGGGTACCTAGGCGCTGCGCGCCTAGGAGAGAACCGCTTCGCTGCGCTCAGCGGTGCCGCCTTCGGCGGCGGTACCCTCCGCTTCGCTCCGGGTACCTGAGCGCTGCGCGCTCAGGAGAGACCGGCCTCGCTGCGCTCGGCCGAGCGCCTTCGGCGCCTGCCCCTCCGCTTCGCTCTGGGGCAGCGAAGCGCCTCGCTACGCTCGGCGGGGCTCGGCTTCGCCGAGCCGGGGCCGGCCCTTCGGGCCCGAGTCCTGCGCTGCGCTCTGGACCTGTTCGGCTTTCGCTGCGCTCCAGCCGAACGGCCTGCTTCGCAGGCCTGAGTGACTCCGTTTCACGGAGTCCGGGCCTTCGGCCCGTTGGGCGGGTCCGCTCCGCTCCCCCACCCGGATCCTTCCGGCTTCGCCTTCAGGACCAGCCCGCTCCGCGGGCGCCCGCACCAGTGTCAGTGGTGCCGGTTAGGTTTTCTCTTGACGGGGTCGGCAGCGAAGCCTCCAGCACTGGAAACCCAACGGCGGAAACCTCCCGGCCTGCACGGGGGCGGCCACGGCCTAACCGGCGACCGGGGTAAAAGGGCCATGCAGACGCTTGCCAGCACCGGCCCCGTCAACACTCAGAAGCCGCTTGAGGGCTGGCATAGGCTGTACAGGCCGCGGTGGGGCAGGTAGCGCAGAGGTCGACGCACCCCCCTGCAAGGGGGATGACGCCGGTTCGAATCCGGTCCGCCCCACCGCGTGCCCTCACGGTGACCCCGATTCACGGGGGCAAAGCTGCGGCCTGTTGGGCGGGCTTGTCCTCAGACCCAGTACCCCCCGCAGTTGGCGTCGCATTCGCAGGGTTGTGGTTCCACGTCCGGTGCCAGGATCAGCGGGCCCAGTCTCCGTACCAGTTCCTCGTCGTCCAGGTGGCCTCCGAACCGGTCCCAGGAGGCGATGAACCGTCCGGGGGTGAGGCCGAGGTCGAAGACCGTCGTAAACGTCACGATCATGCAGAAGGAGATCGCGCCGTCACGGTCGACCGGATCGCTGATGCGGGTCTCCAGGTCGCCTCTCAGCCAGGTGAGCATCTCCAATGTGGGCGCGCCTTCGAGCGCCTTCTGGCGCAGCGCCCGCTCGATCTCCCGCTGCTCGGCTCCGTAGCCCATGCCCCGCCCCTTCGAAAGAACCAGCCCACAAAACAGTGATTCAAAATAGTGTCCAGCTTCAGACAGGAAAAGATGGCATGCTGCACTTCGGGCCCCGCGAGCACGTGCCGGTGGACGTCACGTTCCAGGCAGGTTGATGAGGTATCCCTCGCGGGAGTTCTCACTCATGGTGCGCGCCAGCTCGGAGATGTGTCGTGCCTGGGTGGCAGACAGCCGGCGCACCTCCCACAGCAGCGCCGCGGCGTCCACGGCCTCCGAGCTGGGAGGGCGTGGCACCTCGCTCAGAACAATGCCCGTTAGCGCGGCCAGTTCGTAGGCGTCGATCCCCAGCAGAGCGGCGAAGTCCGTCACCAAGCGGGGCGTCAGTTCCTTGCAACCAGCGCCGATCACACCGTAAGTGGCCGCCGACAGGTACGTGGGCGTCACCACCGCCAGCGTCTTCGCCATGCCCATCCAGTCCAGATTGCGGTACTGGAGCATACGGACGGCCCAACTGCCCGGACCGCCGGTGCGCGGTGCAAACTCTTTCTGAACGAATCGGGTATAACGTTCCTCCTGCGGCAGTGCACGGATGAGTTTGATGAGTTCACGACGGCCCGCCGCTGGGAGGTGCACCGCATCCATCACTACGTATGGCACCCACCGCGAGGCTGCGGAGTCCAGCGGCGCCATGTCGTCCGGGACCTCCAGTCCCGCAAGGATGAACAGATCGACGGCATGGAGCCCCAGCGCAGCCGCAAGGCGCCGAAGCAGCCTCTCGCCTGGGGTCTCCCCCGCGAGCACGGCGCGCACCTCAATGGTGGTGAGCCCGACCCGGTCGGCAAGCTCCTGCCCGGTGAGCTTTCTGTGGTCCAGCAGCCGCGCGAGCATCGCGCCGAAACCAAGGTGCTCCGTCATCGCAGCAGCCTACTCAGAAGACCGTGCAAGGCGTCAGAAGCCCGTTGCTGGCGTGCGGGTGTACCGGCCGGCGGAGGGTAGTGATGCCACAGTGATGTCCGCATCGATGTGTGGCGGGGTGCCATCCGCCATACATGCCGCTGTGCCCGGGTGGTCCTGATCGGGCGCTGGGGCAGCCAATGGGCATGGTCACACCCACCGGATCACGGCTGTGAGGACAACGGACACGGGCCCTGCACGGAGATCGGCGTTCTCCTGTCGGACAGTGGCCGGGTCTATGATTTCGAGCTGATGTACGACCGGGAGAAGGCCGGCGCCGACCGTTGGGCCCACATCGCGTCCTGGCATGACATCACCGACCGGTGGCGAACGGCAGCCCTCAGCGGAGAGATCAGCGACGCGTTCATATGGCGACCGTCTCTATGCCTCACGATTTTCGCCACCGCTGAGGCCGTCGATACTCAGCCGTCAGGCTGAGCTGCCGTCCCCGTCCACCGCTGCCGACACGCGCCGGACCCGGGGTGTTCAGGCGGGGGCGGTGTCGTCGCGGATGGTGAAGAGGGGCAGCGGCTCCGCCGGCTCGTTGAGGAAGGAGTAGGCGGCGGCGAATGCCTCATTCGGCTTCAGCCACCATGCGTCGGGGTCCGGATTCGCCACCCGGTCAGCTGCGGCCCCGTGAGGCGACGGTAGTGGGATGCGTGTGTCAGGCGTTCGCCGCGTACCGCCAGAACTCCCTGATCAGCGGTGCCGGGACGGGGCCCATCGCTGCGACTTGAGTCAGCAGGATGGTGACGACACCCGTGGCCGGGATGACGTGCGCCGCTGTGCCCGTGCCGCCCACCCAGCCGTAGCGGCCGGGCACGTTCCACGGATTGGTCCTGTCGATGTCCACCGAGCCGCCGAAGCCCCAGCCCTGCCCCTCCAGGAAGAGTCGGCCGATGTCGCGCTGCGTCGGATTCGTATGGTCGGTGGTCATCATGCGGACGGAGTCGCCCGACAGCACCCGGCGGCCATCGGCCGCCACCCCGCCGGCCAGCAACATCCGGTAGAAGGCGAGCCAGTCGTCGGCGGTCGAAACCAGGCCGCCACTGCCGAGCGGCAGGGCGGGCAGGCTGTGCCACTCGCCGTCCGGGCCGTCGGCGAGCTCCAGGGCGCCGTCGTCGCCTGGCCTGTAGAAGCTGGTGAACCGACCCCGCTTGGCGGCCGGCACCTCGAAACCGGTGTCCACCATGCCCAGCGGCTCGAAAATCCGCTCCTCCAGGAACTCCGGCAGCGGCTGTCCGGTGACCCGCGAAATCAAAATGCCCTGCAGAAGGAGCAGGTGTCGTACAGCCAGGCAGCGCCCGGCTGGTACAGCAGCGGGATGTGGCCGAGTGCCGCCATCCACTCGTCGGCCGGCGGGAAGTTGCTCGGCACCCGTCCGTCCTTTTGCACCGTGAACAGATCCTGCACCGCCGGCAGTGTGAAGTCGGAGGAGAAGCCGTACCCGGCCTGGGAGGCCAGCACGTCGAATACGGTGATGGGCCGGTCGGCCGGCACCACATCGTCCACCGGGCTCGTCGGCGTGCGTACGACCACCGGCTTCCCCACCTCCGGCAGCCGCGTCCCGATCGGGTCGTCCAAGGCGATCGCGTCCTCCTCCACCAGGATCAGCAATGCGGCGGCAGTGACGGACTTGGTGATCGATGCGACCCGGAAGATGGAGTCCCTCGCCATCGGGACGCCGCCGCCGGCGTCCTGCGCGCCGACAGCCGCGACCTCGACCTGGTCACCCCGGGCCACGAGGCCGACCGCTCCCGGCAGGGCACCGGCGCCAACGTGTGCCTCGAGCAGGTCATGCAGAGTCGTCATCCGGCCACCTTCCAGAAGAATGCTGTCGAAAGACAGACTCCCGGCCCAGGCCCGAGGACGGGAACCACACGCACATCATCACCCTCCAGACGCAGGCGTAGCCCCGGGACCCGGCGCTACGCCTCGTAAGGGAAATGGGCGAGGGGGGCTTCGCGGGCGAAGAACGCTTTGGCCCGTGCTGCCGCCCGCTCGTCGGCGAGCACGTGTCCCGGCCGGGTGCCGTTCCCGAGCAGCACCCCGCCGAACCGCATGCCCATGTACGCCGCCGTGTGGTGCAGGGTGAGCCGCAGCGGCTCCGCGACCTCCTCCTGCTGGTGCGCCATGGCCGTGACGCCCCAAAGTGTCCTACCGGCCATTTTCGCCTTGAAGGTGGGGTCCGGGGTGGACAGCCACTTGGACCAGTAGTCCAGGTAGCGCTTGGCGTAGGAGGACACCGAATACCAGTAGAGCGGCGAGACTATGACGATGTCCGAGGCGTCGAGCGTGGCCCGGTGCAGCGCCGCCTCGACCTCGTCCCCGTCGGTGGGCCCGCCCGGCGCGTGCCGCTCGTCCACGTAGTCGGCCAGCGGCAGCCGCGTCAGGTCCAGCCACGTCTGCTCCGTGTCCGCTCCCAACTGCTGCGCCGCGGCCCGCGCCAGCAGCTCGGAATTGCCATCCGGGCGGGCGCTGGCGAGGAGGAAGAGGAAAGAACGGGACACGGGCGCTCCAAGGTCGGTCCAGCGACGATCAGCGCTGCCAACCACCGGCCCCGGCGAGCTATTCCGCCTCGTCGGCCAGCCCGGGATCGTCGCCGGCATGTGTTCGGCGACGCGGAGCAGCGCCGTGTGCTGCGAGAGCCGCCATCAGGGCCGTCACGCCGTCACCGTAAGGCAGCCGCCGTTGTCCGTCGCGTCCCGGGCAGGCGCCGCAGGGTCGAGGCCCGCCCTCCCGGGGAAACTGCGTACCGGGTCAGCCCAGCTTCGTGAGCTGACGCGAAGGCGTCCTCGGCGTCCTCGGTGTCCTTGGTGTGATCTTTCGGTTCAGCTCGGTCCGGTGGTCGATGACTGCGATGGGTGTGCGCCGCCCGGCCGCCGAAGTGGCGGGGGGCGGGCGGCGACGGGCTCGCTGAGGCTGCGGGGTCCGTTTACGCGGGGAGGAAGAAGCCGGTGATGTCAGCGAGCCGGCCGTCGCGGTGGAGTGCGGTGCTCACGCCCGCCATGGCGGGTTCGTCGTGCTCGCCGAGCTGGGTCCACCGGGCGAGCGACCGGTCGTGGTGCTCGACCACCTCGTCGATACGGAACCGGTGACCGGGGAAGGCTCCGGCGAATCCGGCCATGTAGGCGGCCAGCTCGGTCAGCCCGCTCACCTCCGTGCCCGGGTCCCGATAGGCGACGTCTTCGACCGCGACCGCGCCGAGTGCGGCAGGCCGCTCGCCGGGGTCGGCCGACCAGCACGCGGCGTAGTTCGTCCAGAGCTGCTGCGAGTCGCTCATCGCTGTCCTTCTTTGTCGGAGCCGATCGACGCCATTGCGCCATCGGTGATGGTGTGCAGTTTCGTGACGGGGGCGCCGGCCCGGACCAGCACCAGGAGGCCCTGGTAGAGCGCCAGCAGCCGGGCTGCCGACACCTCGACGTCCAGATCAGCCGACAGCAGGCCCAGAGCGCGGGCGCGCGTCAGCGCGTCGGCGAAGCCGGACTCGATCGTCTCCAGCCCTCGGTGCACTCCCGCGGCGGCCTGCGGGACGGTGAAGGACTCCACCGCGGTGTTGGTGAGGAGACATCCCGGATCGGGATCGAGGCCGGTCTCGAACGTCGAGGTGAAGAACGAGCGGATGCCCGCCACAGGGTCCGGTGGTTCCAGGAGATGGGCCCGGACGCGGGCCTGCACCACCTGGTCGTTGTAGGCGTCCAGTGCGGCGCAGAACAGGCCCTCCTTGCTCTGGAAGACCCGGTACAGGCTGCCCGGATGCAGTCCGGTCGCCTCCTCGATGTCCCGCAGTGAGGCGCCGAGGTAGCCGCTGCGGCGGAACAGTCGCATGGCGCGGGCCAGTACGTCCGCCTGATCCCAGAGCTGCTTGCGGCCCACCGACACCCCCATAGTTGAACGATCGCTCACAAAAATAGCACGGCGGCGCGGCCGGTCCGTCCCGTCGCCCGCCCAACGGGCGGGACGACACGCGTGTCGCGCATCCGTGGACCTGCGTAGCGGCTAGTGCCGGCCCAACTGACCCTGCCCGGGCGGCCGGGCGACGAGATCGAGGCCCTGCTGAAGGCGGAGGCCGATCAGGTGTACGGCCTGCCCACCGCAGCCGGCGGCGGCCTCCCGGCGGCGCCGGCACCTCGACCGGCTGACCACGCGCGTACGCGCCCTACGGAACCAGCACGATCTTGCCCCGGACCCGCCCGGTCTCGCTGAGCTCGTGCGCCTTCGCCGCCTCGGTGAGCGGAAGGGTCTCGGAGATGGTGGGCCGGATGCCGTGGCCGTCGATCAGCGCGGCGAAGTCGGTCAGTACGGCAGGGGTCGGCTCGAGGAAGAACTCCACGAAACGCACGCCCAGTTCGGTGGCGCGGGCGATGACCTCGGTGCGGTCGACGCCGACCCCGACCACGTCCACCAGGATGCCGCCCGGCTTGAGCGTGCCGAGGGAGCGCGGCCCGTAGTCGTGGCTGATGGTGTCCAGTACGGCGTCGATGTCGCGGAGCTCGCCGAAGTCCGCCACCGTGTAGTCGATCAGCTCGTCGGCGCCGAGGTCCCGCAGGTACGCGTGCTTGGCGGCGCTCGCCGTGCCGATGACGTACGCGCCGCGGGCCTTGGCGATCTGGACGGCGAGGTGACCGACGCCGCCGGCCGCACCGTGGATCAGCACCCGGTGGCCGGGCCCCACCTCCGCGAGGGTGATCAGGGCCTGGTAGGCGGTGAAGCCCGAGATGGGAAGGGCCGCGGCGCCGACGTGGTCGAGGGTGCGGGGCTTGGGGGCGATCCGGTCCTCGGGAACGACGACGTGGTCGGCGTGGCTGCCGTGCGGCGGCACGGTCCAGCCGTACACCTCGTCACCCTCCGCGAAGCGGTCCACGCCCTCGCCGAGCCGCTCCACGGTGCCGCTGAACTCGTGGCCGAGGACGTAGGGCGGCGGCCCGAAGAAGTCCACCTTGCCGACCCGGACCTTCCAGTCCGCCGGGTTCATGCCCGTGGCCCGCACCCGGACCAGCACCTCACCGGGGCCGGGCACGGGAAGGGGCGTCTCGGCCAGTTCCAGCACCTCGGAGCCGCCGATGCTCCGCTGGATGATCACACGCGTCGTCGTCATGAAGATCATCATTGCACCGGGAGGATTAGTTGAACAGTTAATTTGATGACGGAGTATGGCCTGCTCCTCGCGTCGTCCGGGCGGCCCGGTGCGGGCCCTCCCCTTCGACGCGTCACCGGCGTACTCGGCGATCGTCCGGCAGTGCTTCGTTTCAGGGGCTGGGCGGGGCGCTTGCGTTGGGTAGGTCGAGGGTGGCGAGGGCGCCGCCGGCCGGGGGGTTCGCGAAGGTCAGGGTGGCGCCGAGGACGGCCGCCTGTCCGAGGGCGATGGTCAGTCCGAGTCCGTGACCGCGTCCCCGCTCGGGGCTTCCCGTGCGGAAGCGCTGGGGGCCTTCGGTGAGCAGTGTGGCGGGGTAGCCGGGGCCGTGGTCCCGTACGAGGATCCGTGCGCCCTTGGCGGTGGTCTCCACGGTGACTTCGACGGGGGCGGCTCCGTGGCGGTGGGCGTTGGTGACGAGGTTGACCACGATCCGTTCCACCCGGCGCGGGTCGGTCTCCAGGAGGGTGGCGGCATGGGCCGTCACGGTGGTCGGTGTCCCCGTGCGGCGGACGATGTCGGTGACCAGTTCGTCGAGCGGTACCGCGTCGGTCCGCGCGCGTTCGGCTCCGGCGTCGAGCCGGGAGATCTCCAGGAGGTCCTCGACCAGCCCGTTCAGGGCCCGGGCACGGTCCCGGACGAGCTCGGCCGCCTCGTCGCCCTCCGGGAGGAGCCCGGCGGCGGTGGACAACCCCATCAGCGGGGTGCGCAGTTCGTGTGCGACGTCCGCGGTGAAGCGGCGTTCACCCTCCAGTTTCCGCTGCAGGGCGGCAGCCATCTCGTCCACTGCGGCCGACATCTCGGTGATCTCGTCGCGGGCCCGGCCGCCCCTTCCGATGCGGGCGTCGAGGTCGCCGTCGGCGATGGCCCGGACCGTGCGGGATCCCCGGCGCAGCCTGCGGTTCATCGGTTCGGTGGCCAGGGCGGCGAGCGGTACGACGACCAGGAGGGCGGCGAGCACGGCCTTGACGATGCTGCGGTCCAGGAGCTGGAGGCCGCGTACCTCGGAGCTCATGTCCGTCCGGGCGACGAGTACCCGGCCGCCTTCGACGGGCATGGCCGCCCACATCCAGTACCAGTTGGGGGGTTTGCGGTCGTTCCAGGTCGCGTACAGAGCGGCCGGGTCCTTGGCGGCCAGCGCCCGCGCGAGCGGTGGGTCGAACCGTTCCGGGGTGAGGACTTCCACGTCGAGCGGCACGCTGCCCGTGCGGGTGTATTCGCGTTCTGCGGCTGCCAGGCGGGAGGAGAGGCGTTCGTCGCCGGTGTGGTCGCTCCGTTCGGCCATCGCCTGGTGGACGAGGACGCCGATCACGGCGGCCACCGCGCAGCAGGCGGCCGTGGTCAAGGCGGCGATCTTCCAGCGGAGGGCGCGCGGGTTGAAGAGTGCCATGGGTGCGGTCGGCCCCTCAGCCGCGGACGAGTTTGTAGCCGAAGCCCCGGACGGTCTCGATCCGCTCGGCTCCGATCTTCTTGCGCAGCCGCAGCACGCACAGGTCCACGACCCGGGTGTCGCCCTCCCAGCCGTAGTCCCACACGTCCCTCAGGAGACGCCGGCGGTCGAGTACGGCGCCGGGAGCCGCCGCGAACTCCAGCAGCAGCCGCAGCTCGGTGGGGGTCAGCGGAACGGGCCGGCCGGCCCGGCGTACTTCCAGACCGAGGGTGTTCACGGACAGGTCCCCGAAGACCAGCTCCCCGGGGGTGGTCCCGGCATCGGCGGGGACGACTGCGGGGTTTGTCGGTGCGGCCGGCCGGAAGGTGGCGCGGCGCAGCAGCGTCCGGATGCGGGCGACGAGGACGGGGGTGTCGACGGGTTTGACGACGTAGTCGTCGGCGCCCGCTTCCAGTCCGGACACCACGTCGAGGGCGTCCCCGCGCGCGGACATCATCAGGACCGGGACCAGGCTCTCCTCGCGGATCCGGCGGCAGAGCCCGATGCCGTCGAGCTCGGGCAGCATCACGTCCAGGATCAGCAGGTCGTGCGTGCCTGCGCGGAACGCCTCCAGGCCGTCGAGTCCGTTCGCGGCCAGCGCGACCTGGTAGCCGTACCGCTCCAAGACGGCGGACCTGGCCGTCGAGGCTACGAACGCCGCTCCTGACCAGAGTTCCGGCAGGATCAACATAACGATGGTCAACCGGGGTTCGGGCACGTGCTCGGCGACGGGCTTCGCGGGCGTCGACATCAAGGACGCCGACCACACTTCGACCCCCGTCGCGCGCGGGCAGGCCCAGCCGCGCGTCACCACGCTCAAGCCGGGCGAAGCCGCTGTCTTCGATCTCGCCTACACCATCGACGGCAGCGGCAAGAGCCTCGCGCACCCGACCGACATCCTGGTGACGCCGCCGAACGAGACCCACATGTTTCTCATCGGGCAGTGCTTCGGTGCAGGGAAGTCGGCCGAAGCCGTCGACGGCAGAATGCAGGTGGACGTACCCGCCGCGTGCTCCCTTGTTCTTGTGTCGGCCTGGAGTTCAAAGGCGATCTGGGACGCCGACCACTTTTCTGACGACGCTGCACGAGCCGACGTCTCCCCTCGGGGGACGGCGGAGCATTCCGATGAAGCACGGGCGTTCCTAGCGCCAGGGATCGAGGGCAAGCTTGCCCAGGGTCTGGCCGGCTTCGAGTTGCTGCAGCACCGCCGGTCCCTCGGCCAAGGGATGGACGTGGGGAGTACCGGGTGGGTACACGCCGTCGGCGATAAGGGCCTCGAGTTCGACGAGCAACGACTGGTAGAGGGACGGGGCGGCGGCCGCCAGTGCACCGATGTGGAGACCCTTGACTTGGACCTGGTGGGTGAAGACCAGGTCGTGGGTGGTGAGGGTGGCGTCGCCGGAGGCGGCGCCGAACACGACGACGCGTCCGGTGAAGGGCTTGGCGACGGAGAGGCTGGTCTTGAACGTGGCCTGTCCCACCGATTCCAGGACCAGATCGACACCGCCGGTCAGACGGGTGATCTCCTCGGCCAGATCGGGGCGCCGACTGTCCAGGACCTCGTCGGCGCCGAGCGCTTTGACGGTGTGGTGCTTCCCCGGTGAGGCCGTGGCGATCACGCGTGCGCCGTAGTGGCGGGCGAGGCGGACGGCGGCCTGCCCGACACCTCCGGCCGCGGCATGTACGAGGACCACCTCACCCGCCTTGGTCTCGCCCAGCGGCTTCAGTGCCGCCAAGGCGGTGGCCCAGTTCAGCACCAGGCCGAGGGCTTCGGCGTCGCTCCAGCCGGACGGCACGGGAAGCACCCCCGCGGCCGGCATCGTCATGTACTGCGCGAAGGCACCCGGTCCGGCTCCGACGACGTGAGTGCCGAGCTGCAGCGGAGTCTCGACGTCCGGGCCGACCCCCACGATCTCGCCGGCGGCCTCGAAGCCCGCCACGTAGGGTGCCTGTGGGCCTCCTCCGTAGGTGCCGTGGGTCTGCATGACATCGGCGAAGTTGACCCCGGCTGCGCCGACGCGGATCAGGTACTCCCCGGGCCCCGGGGTGGGGCGGGGGTGATCGGTCGTGAGAGCCAGGTCCTTCGGTCCCCGGTGTGAGTGCTGGACCAGTGCTCGTACGGTCTGCTGCTTGTTGATCTCCATGCATCGAAGGTAGGAGCCTGACACTTGCGTCAAGGTCAAGCGGCTGTCAGAGATCAGTACGACGGGCCTCTCGCAGGTAGGCGTCGAGGGCCGCCTGCTGATCGCTGAGCACGGCGATGCGGGCCGCGAGCCGATCGCGATGGCTCTGCACCTCGAGGAGGAACTCCGCGCACACCACATCGGTGCCGGCGTCGGATCCGTCGGTGAGGCCGGGCAGGACTTCCCTGATCAGCCGCACGGGCAGCCCGGACTCCAGCAGCGAGCGGATGACGAGCACCCGGTCGATGGTGGACTGGCAGTAGTCACGGAACCCGTTGCTGAACCGGCCGGGGAGGATCAAGCCCTCGTCCTCGTAGTGCCGCAACGATCGCGCACTCACGCCGCTGACTCTGGAAGCATCGCCGATCTTCATACATGCGGCCAACGTCCAAGGGCACGGCAAACTTCCGGCACTCGGTGCGACGAGGTGAAGACCTGGGATTCGTTCGGCTCCGGGGGTGCGCCTCGGTTGGGTCGCGGGGTCAATGGGGCGGGCCGCCGAGTGGCGGATAATGACGTCCGTTGCCCTTTGCGTTCATGTACGCGAGATTGCCCTCGTATTCCGTTTGTCCAGGAGCGGGGTCACCACATAAGATCAACTCTGTAACCGCATTCGCTTCCTCGTGAGCTGTGCCGCCTCTATTTCGTATTTCCATGGGGGGAAATCAAGCCATGAACCGTAGCATTTTTCGGGCCTCTGCCGTCGGTGCGGCCGCGGTCGCCTTCTCCGGGATCATCTCCGTTTCACAGTCCGCCAGCGCGGCAGAAACGTGCACGACCGTCGAGAACAGCCGGATTCAGTCGATGCCCGGCGCAATCCCTGAGGCGCAGCTGTACGTACCCACCTGCATCGAGGCGCTCCCGGGTGGCAAGGTCCGGGGAAAGGCCGGCGTCAACTGGAGTTTCATCAGCGATGGCCAGTCCGACCTCACCAGCAAGCGCTTCACTTCGTTCAAGGTGACCGTCCGGCTGAAGAGCCGGGTACCGGGTGGTGTCGACACCGTGGTCGGCAGCAAGACCTGTGACGTCACGACCCGTATCAACGCGGCGGCTACCGGCGATCTGGACTGCCTGACCGTGTCGGCCACGCTCGACCCGAAGAAGCAGTGGTCCGGCGACGCGACGGTCGTGTACGACGTCGAAGGCGACAGCAAGGGCTCCTTCACCTGGCAGCTCACGGGCTCGCCCCTGATGGGTTAGTCGTCCGCGATGGCGGGGCCTCCCGGAGTGGCTCGGATGGTGGACCGATCCGAGCTCGATGGAGGCCCTGTCTCGTTTCAGTCAGTCCCTTTTTTGGGGGGCGTGGTCCGGTCGCGGGCATTCTGCTCTTTGCTTGATGAAAGGGTTAGTTCTCTCCGTGTCGCCGCGCCGGACGTCTGGGACCGGTAGGGGCCGTGATCAATGCTCCGTATGTCTGAGCGGTCCATGCGGCGACGTGTTGAACGTCGGGGTTGGATGAGTTCTGTGCCGCCTTGGCCACTTGGGCGAGCAGGGACCATGCCTCGGCTTCGGCCAGGAGTGCCACCCAGAGGCTGTAGTAGTCGTCGTCCTCGTCGGTGACTTGATCGAGCTCGGCCGTGAGAACCCTCTCGAGGCTCGGGAAGAGCTGCTCGCGAGGAATGTTGACGATGGCCCGGCGCGCTTGTCGGGCCCAGGCGGGCCTCATCGCCAGGTCGACGAGTCGCGGCAGGAGGGCGACGTCGTCATTCAATTCCGCCAGGAACGCCAGGGCTGCCCCTCGCTGCCAACCGCCGGCGGACAGGGCGGCATCGAGAATCTGCGTTTTGCTGGTTGCCTGCTGGAAGAACTCGGACTGCCGACGAGCCAGCTGTTCCTTCGCATCGACGCAGGCTTGCCAGAACTCCTCGTCGCGCATGGGTCCTCGTGAGGTCATCTGGTCATGATCCGGGCCGTCCGGAAGGTGGCCAACCGAGTATCGGGCGAGGGCGGGATCGGACGGGCCTGGGCTCGTCGTGTCGGCGGGGTCAGTCGACCCACGTCCTCCAGCGGGCCGGCTCTTCACACACCCCTGACTCGAGTGCCTGTCGGTATGCCTCCTTCCAGCTGGTCCCCCCGCCGAGCAGTAGGACGCACTCCTGCGGGACCGGCTGCAAGCCGTACCAACAGGCGGATATCAGGAAGACCACGAGGAACGCGGCGAGGGCGTGCCTCCAGGTAGGAGGTCCGGTCAGAGGCTGGATCACCCCAAGACCCTAAACGCGGCCTCGGACAGGCAGCTCAGGGGGCGGGAGGTAGGGTCGCGTGGGTGTGGGTGGGGTTGGATGGTGTCGGCTGGGCGGGGCTGGAGCACAACTACGGGTCGGCTGAGGACGTGCCCGGCTTGTTGCGCCGGTGCGCGGGGGCGGATCCGGGTGATGCCCGGGGCGCGGCGGATGGGCTGCTCAACCTGTTGTTCCATCAGGGTGGTTGGGTCTGCTCCGCCGCATCGGCCGCGTTGCCGTTTCTGCTGCGTCTTGCCGCGGCTCCTGAGGTGACGTGTCGTCGTACGGTGATGCGGCTGGTGGGGAGGCTGGCCTCGGAGGCGGAGGAGGTTCCCGAGCGGTTCCTCGATGCCGGGTGGCGGGCGGCGTGGGATCGGGCTTTGCCCGAGGTGCTGGGGTTGTTGGGGGATCCTGAGGCGTGGGTTCGGCGGGGTGCCGCTGGTGTGGTCGGGGGCTGCGGGAGTCCTGGGGAGCTGGTCCTGCCGTCGCTGCTGGAGCGCTGGGAGGTCGAGGAGGATCCGGCGACCCGGCTCGACGTGATCCTCGCGCTCGGCCAGGCCGTGCTGCGACAGCCCGCGGGCGGGCGTGCCCACGACGTGCTCGACCTTTGTCGGGGGCTGCTCGACGCCCCGGAGCCCCAGGTGCGCCTGGCCGCGGTGCACGCGCTCGCCGCGAGTGAGCCGGACCTTCCCGGGCAGCGGCTGGAGCTGTTGCTGGAGGCCGTGCGGGACCCCGGTGTCGAGCTGTGGCGCCACACCGCGGCGATGGACGGCGGGGTACGGGGGGTCCAGCGGCGGACGGCAGCCCTGTTGTCCGGGCCGGGCGCCGGCTTCGCTCTCGGTCTGCTGGACGATCATCCCGCCGAAGAGCAGAGGACCGGCGCTCTGGTTCAGGCGGCCGGCTTGCTGGGCGAGTGGTGTTCTCCCGTCTCTGTTCTTCTCCCGCGCGTCGCGGCGCGTCTCAACGACCCCGCCTGCGAGGTGCGGTTCCGGGCGGCCGAGCTGCTGGCCTGCCTTGGTCCGGCTGCCGCCGCCCATGCCGACGAGGTGGCCGCGCTGCTGGGCGACGAGGCCGCGCGGTCGACCCGGAAGCAGGAGACCGTCGGCGAGGCGGCGGTGTGGGCACTGGCCAGGATGAACGATGCGCGCTGCCTTCCGGGCCTGATCGAGCTGGTGGGAGCGTCCGGTGGGCGGCGGTCCGGGTTCGCGTCGCACTCCACCGGCTATCCCGCCACCGCCGGATGGCACCATGCGGTGCTCCCCTCGCTGGGTGAGGTGCTCGGCGGTCTTGCGGACCACGTGGAGCGGCTGCTGCCGGTGGTCTGCGAGCAGCTCGGTACGAGCACGGACCAGCAGGTGGTGAAACGTTTCTGCCAGGTGCTCGCGGGCTGGGGTCCTGCGGCGGAGGCGGCGGTGCCGGTGCTGCTCGGCCTTCTGGAGGACGACCGGCACTGGGATGCTGCGGCGCTGGCCCTCGCCGGGATCGGGCCAGCGGGCAGCGGGGCCCGGGAGCGGCTGCTGGGGCGGGCGGGGGAAAAGGGGGCGGATGCCGAGCTTGCGGCTTGGTCCTACTGGAAGGTCGGTGGTGGGCCGGAGCCGGTCCTGGAGGCGCTCGAAAGGGCCTCGGGGGAGGGGGGCATCCCGCGTCCTTGCTTGAGCAGGCTTGCGGGGCTCGGCCCGCACGGCGCCCGCTTCGCGGACCGGCTCCGGGCGATGACCACCGACGCCGACCTCTGGGCCCGGGTCGGTGCGGCCCACGCCCTGTGGGCCGTGACCGGTGACACGCAGACCGCCGTGCCGGCGCTGGTGACCGTCCTGCGGGGCCTGGAGGAGGGCGACTACCTTCCGGTCATGCTCCCGGCCGTGCGTCACCTTGCGCAGATCGGCCCGGCGGCGTGGCCCGCCGCTCGGCTGCTGCACGCCGTGCCCCGTCAAGACCGGCGGCTGCGCGTGAGCGGCGCCTGGCGCGGCTTCACCCAGGACGATGAGATCCGTGCTGCGGTGGACGAGCTGCTCGCCGTCTGCGGGTGACCGGTCCTGGTGGCTTCCCTTGCCGGCGCGGCGGCCGCTTCTGCTGACGCCTCGTCGTCCAGTCGCGGGTCGAGTGCCCGTCGCTACCGGGCAGCCGTGTGCGCGGCGGAGATGGGGCGTGCCTGGGTGGCGGACAGCCGGCGTGCCTTCCACAGGAGAGCTGCGGCGTCGGTGGTTTCCGGGGGTGGGCGTCGTGGCACCTGGCGCAGCGGGATGGTGGTGAGTGCGGCCAGTTCGCAGGCGTCCAGCGTCTGGGGCTTGCCATGCTCAGCGCAGTCGCGAGGCACCGGAGCAGGTCCTCGGCTGGGGTCGGACCGGGCCGGGCGGCCAGATCCTGCGCCGTGAGTCGCGGTGGTGGAGGAGGTGAGCGGGTCCGGGGGCGGGAGTTTGGGCGTACGGTGCTGGTGTGATCACGACTGCACCGGGGACCGCGTTGCTGCTCGCCGCCGCGCCGGCGGGCAAGGGGCGGTTGATCGACGCCACGCGCGTCCTGCCCACCCTGGCGGCCTGCCCGTCCGCGTCCCTGACCGGCACTGCCGCCGGGACCATCGTCGAACTCGCCGATCCGGTCGACCAGCAGACGGTCCTCACCCGTATCCGGGCCGCCGCGGCCGCGCCGGGTCCGTTGACGCTGATCCTCGCGGGTCAGCTCCAGCTCGACAGCAAGCAGTACGGGATCCACCTGGCTCTGGCCCGTGCCACGCCGCCCACCCTGCGGTACACGGGGCTTCCCTGGTCCTGGCTGGTCAGTGAGCTCAAGCCGCGGCGGGCGGGGAGTACGACCGTGCTGGTCGATCTGGTGGCGGCCCCCGACACCTGGCCGAGCGTCCGGACGGGGGGTCTCCTGCTCGGCCACGGGATATCGCTCTACGGCCGTGTCGCTCCTTCGCTGCCCCGGCACCGGGTGGCGGCCCCCGCCTATCTGCAGGCCGTGGCCGCCGTGTGGAGGAGTGGGCTGACCCCGCCGCCGGCCGAGCTCCATGCGCACGCAGCCGCCCAGGTCGGGTCCGAGGAGGCGTTGTTCCTCGCGATGGGGTCGGCGGAGGACGCCGTGTCCGCTCCTGCTGCTTCCGTTGCCGCTGAGGTGGGTGCGGATCCCCTGCCGGGCATCCTCGCCGCTGCGCGTGCGGGGCAGCATGAGCGGGCGGCCGCGCTCGCGGTGGAGTGGGAGGGCCGGGCGGCGCGGACGTACGGCCCGGGGTCGGTCCAGGCGATCCACTGGCTGGAGGTCCGTGCCGACCTCGCGCACCTCGCCGGCGATGCCGCGCGCAGCTGCGAGCTGTGGATGGCGGCGGGCGAGGCCCGGCTCACCCGGCACCAGCCGCCGGACGCCCCGGAGGTGGAGGCCGCCGTGGACCGTGCGCACCACCAGTGGCAGTCCGTCCGGGCCCCGGAGCGGGCCCGGGCCTTGGGGCCTCGGCTGGTGTCCCTGCGGTGCCGGGTTCCGGGGCAGCGGCCGGGGGCGACGGACGCCGCGCGGCGTCGGCTGGAGTTGCTGCACACCGTGTCGCACGTGGCGGATGGGGGCGGTGAGGTGCTGCCGGGTCTTGGCGGGGGCGCAGGTGTCAGCCGCTGAGGTCGAAGACGGTCCAGGTGGTGAACGGTTCGGCCTTGATGTGGGTTCCGTTTCGTCGGTGACGACTCGTCAGCGGGCGGGGGTGAGCTGTGGGGGACGTGCGGCGGTGGGGCAGCGTGGGCGGGTGCGGGTGGCGTAGGAGTGGGCGGCCACGAGGAGGGCGAGGCCGAGGCCCGCGAAGGCCAGGCCGCCGAACTCGACCATCCAGGTGACGCCCGAGCTGGTGGTGAAGGGCGGTGAGGGCTGGAGCACGGGCAGGGCGCCGGTGGCCATGAGCGGGGCCAGGAGTACGAGGAGGGTGCCGTACAGGGTCAAGGGGATGCCGGTCAGCCAGGCGGGGAGCAGCGGGAGCAGGCGCGGGACCCGGCGGCCGGACAAGAAGGCGGTCCAGCGGGGGAACACCTGGCCCCACGGGTGCAGCAGCCCCAGCAGGAGGAGGACCCCGACCGCCGCTGCCGCCACGGTGATGTCGACCCCGACCGATGCGGCCGCTTTGGCCGGCCCCGACGCGCCGGCGTCCGTCGTCCGTTGCCAGTCGGCGGCCGCCACGCCCAGGGCGTCGCCGCCCAGCAGCCAGATGGTCTTGACCCCTGCCCAGGGCAGCAGCCCGCACATGAGCAGGTAGGCCGCCGTCCGGGTCCTGGCCGACGGGCGGGTGGGGGCCGGGTGGACGAGCGGTTCGTCGGTGGGGACGGGGTGCGGCCGTCCGCAGCGGGGGCAGTCGCCGCGCAGCCTTCGGCGGTGGGCGAGGAGCACGAGGAACAGCAGGGCGGCGCCTGCCGTGTTGAGCAGTACCTGGGCCAGGCCGGTGGCGCTCTCGACGCCTGAGAGGGTCACCAGTGTCACGAAGTGGACGGGCAGTCCGATCGCTCCGATGGCGAACACCGGGAGTGTGGCTGTCAGCGCCGTCGCCGCCAGGGTGCGGGTGGGGGCCAGGGACGCCGCGCCCGCGAGGAGGGCGAGGGCGGCCAGGAGGAGTTGGACGGCCGGGGCGTAGGAGGCGTGGGCCTTCCACGGCACGGTGGTAGCGGTCGTCGCCCAGGTGATCTCGACGGCGGCGTACCCCGCGGCCCAGGCGGCGGCCAGTCGGGGTGCCCGGTCCGGCCATCGTGGGGACGGCGGCGGGGGGCCGGGGGGTGTGTGGACCTTCGGGTGGGGTGGAACTGCCATCACCGTGACCTCCGTAGAGCCTTTTGACGGTGCTGCAAGGCTCTTCGGCGGCGGGGCCGGACACATCCGCCGTGTGGATCGTCCGGCCTCCCCCGGGTGGGGGAGGCAGCAGGATGGACGTGGGCCCCGGGGCGGTCAGTCGGGCGGGGTGAGTTCGCGTCGTCCGGCGACGGAGGTGCTTCCGGCCGCCCTCGGCGGGGCCCTCCGTCGGGAGCGCGGGGGTCAGGGGAGGAAGGTCACCGCCGGGAAGGCCGGGGAGGGGCCGGCGAGCAGGGGGCTGCGGTGGTGGCGCAGGTGTTCGTCGAAGAAGGCGAGCGGGAACGCCTGCTGGATCCGGACCGCCTGATCGGGGTCGAGGGTGCCGATCGCCTGCCGGAGCTGCTCCGCGCTCCAGCCCCTGGCCTTCGCCACCTGAGGGAACAGTGCCTCGTTGTCGCCGTACGAGATGTGGACGGCGCCCTGGGCCTGGATGTCCAGCCGCCAGCCGCGCAGGTGCGGCCAGAACGCGGCGGCCGCGGGGTTGGCGGCCCGGGCGAACTGGGCGGACATCATCATGAAGGGCCGGTCCAGGTCGCCGGTGAGCGGCGGGTTCATCTGCATCGGGCCGTCGAGGCTGAGCCCGGCCCGGATGCGCTCGTCGGCGAGCATGGCGCAGGCCGTGGCCGTGCCGCCCTTCGACCAGCCCAGCGCGCCCGTGCGTCGCGGGTCGAGGGAGCCGAGCAGTCCGGCCGGCAGCTGCTTGCCGTCGACGTCGGGGTTGTGGCCGGCGGCGAGCTGCTCGACGCAGTCGAGGAGGAAGCGGAGGTCGGCGGCGAAGTCCGCGGGGAGCGTCGGTGCCTGCGGGTTGAACAGGGGGACGGCGACCCTGCCGTCGGGGAACTCGGTGTACGAGTCGTACTGGTGGGCCACCGTCAGCACCGCGTATCCGTGGCTGGCGAGTTCCTGGACCATGACGGTGTGGTCGCCCTGGTGGCTGTGCGCGCCGTGGGCGAAGACGACCACGGGCAGCCGGCGGCCGCCCGTTCGCAGCACCGGAGCGCCCGTGCGCCCGGCGGTGAGCGGCCCCACGGGCACCAGGTCGGGGAAGCCGACGTCGGTGAGGAACGCCTGGAGGGCGCCGGCCGGCATCCAGGGCGCCCGGGGGTACCGCCCGGCGTCGCGGGCGGGGTACCAGACGGTGGCCATCAGTTCGCGGAAGTGCCCGGGGCCCGCGATGGCGTCCGGGCGCGAACGGTCGACGAGGTGCAGCGTGGCCGTGCCCACCGGGTGCGGGCCGGTCGGCTCGGGCAGCGTCAGGCGGGCCGGTGCGGGGGCGTTGGCGGGGGCAGTGGTGGCCCACGCGGGGGCGGTGGCGGCGGCGAGCGGTAGGGCGGCCCCGGTGGCCAGCGCGGCTCCCAGGACGCTGCGGCGCGTCATGCGCTTCCGGCTGATCGGCGTGGTGGACAAGGGCCCTCCCCTGGTGGTGGATCGTCAACTGTGCCGTCACGGGCCTGCCGTGGGCATGGGGGGACCCTGTCACGTGTCCGTCGTGCGCGGCATCGGCCTACGGGTTTACGCCCCGGGGCCGATGCGGGCGGTGATCAGTTCGGCCCAGGAGCGGATGAAGGACGGGTAGGCGGCGGCGAACTCGTCGAGCGCCTCGGCCGCGGCCGGGGTGAGGGGGGTCATGTCGTAGGTGACCGTGACCTCGCTGCCGGTCCCGGTCCCTGCCCCGGCCCCGGTCCCGGCGCCGTTCGCGGTCAGGGCGACGGTGACCGTGCCCGCCCGGACCCCGGGGGTGATCCGGGCGTAGGAGACCGAGCGCGGGAAGTCGCGGGAGACGACCAGCCAGGTCGTCTCCTCTTCGTGTGAGGCGGTGAGCCAGACGGTTCCCGGTGCGGTGTCGTCGGGGGTCTCGACCGGGAAGACGGGTTCCCAGCCCGGGACCCAGTCCCGCTCGCCCCGGGCGGTGAAGAGCCGGAACGCCTCTTCGGGCGGGAGCGGGACGTGGAGCGCGGCGCTCAGGACGCGTCGGTTCATCTCTCCTCCGGGGCGGGCGGGCGTGGGGGTGTCGGGGTGTCGGGCGATCCGCAGACTACGCGGGCGGTGTGCCGGTGGTGAGGAGGCGCCAGGGGGTGGGGGTGCGCGTGGTGTGTTCGCGGGGAGTGGGGGGTTGGGGGGCGGGCATGGGGGGCGGGGTGGCGTGGGATGTGTGGGCCGTGTTCGTGGGGGCGCCGTCAGGAGTGGGCGGGTTGGGGGGCTGGGGTGGGGAGCGGGGTGGGGAGGGCGGGGCGGCGGGTCAGGAGGTGGGGGACGGTGGACGCCGCCAGGTAGAGGGTGCCGATCAGCAGCCAGCCCAGGTGGGCGAGGGAGGACAGGGCCAGGGTCACCACGAGGGGGCCGCAGGCGCGCACGAGCTGGGTGCCCAGGCTCCAGACCCCCTGGTACTCGCCGGGCCGGGCCGGGTCGGCCAGGTCGTAGGACAGGCCCCAGGAGCCGGCCGACTGGAGCAGCTCGGTGAGGGTCAGCAGGACCACGGCGCCGAGCAGGACCGCCACCGACCAGGCCGGGGCCAGCGTGCCCGAGGCCGCGAAGAGGGCGGACGCGGCCAGGAGGCAGTAGCCGCCCCGGCGCAGGGCGCGGGACGCCGAGCCGACGTCGGTGACGCCGCGTCCCACCCGGATCTGGAGGCCGATCGCCACCAGGACGTTGGTGAACAGCAGGACGGACGTGGTCCAGGCGGGTGCGCCGGTGTGGCCGGTGACCCACAGCGGCATGCCGATCTCGAGCAGCTCCATGTGCATGATGAGCAGTCCGTTGAGGAGCGACAGCGCCACGTACGGGCGGTCGCGCAGCACTCCGGCGGCCCGGTCGCGGGCGACGGCGGGCTTCGGGGCCGACGGGCCCGGGCCCGGTGCGGGGGCAGGGGCGGGGGTGGCGCCGCGGGTTTCCGGCAGGCGGGTCGCGATCAGGGCGACGGCCAGCACGCTGACCGCTCCGGCGCCGATCAGCGCCCGGAAGGCGTACGGGCCGTCCACGGCGAGGGCCAGGCCGAGGGCGGGGGTGCTCAGCGTGGCCCCGATGTTGCGCACGACCCGGTTGAAGGCGAGCGTCGCGACCCGGCTTTCCGGGGTGGTGATGGTGGCGAGGTATGCCTGGCGGACGGGGGCGACGCCGCTTTCGGCGAGGCCGGACAGGCAGGCGACCAGCAGGAAGGCCGGGTAGGAGCCGACGAGTTGGTAGCCCCCGAGGATCACGGCCCGCAGCAGGCTGAGTCCGATCAGCAGGCGGCGGTGTCCGATGCGGTCCCCGAGCCGGCCCGCGGGGAGTGCCGCGGCAAGGCCGGCGAGGGTGGCGGCCGACAGGCCGCTGCCGACCTGGACGGCGCCCAGCCCCGCGACCTTGGTGAAGAAGAGCACCCCGCCGGCCAGCATGATGCCGGGCACGAGGGAGTCGAAGAACGTCAGGGTGGCGTAGACCCGCAGGGGGCCGCGCGGAGGCAGGATCATGGCACCCACTGAAGTCCGGGGAGGCCCGTCACTGTTAGGTTTTTAGGGCTGGGCTAAAACGAGGGGTGGGCGGGGAGCGTGCGGGGGGTCGGCCGGTGATCGAGATCGTGCTGGGTGTGGACGACCTCGCGAGCATCCGGTTCGCGGTCTCACCGCTCCAGGAGACCTGCCACAGCCTGTGGGCGCTGCGGGATCCCGGTGACTTCCCGCTGCACCTGCGCTGGCTGCGCCGGGTCAGGGAGGTGCTGCCGCAGCTGGACGGGGAGATCCTCGGGGCCCTGGTCAGTGAGCGGCGCTGGCTGCCGGACTTCGTCACGCCGCGGCCGCGGGCGCGGATGGCGGAGATGGCGCAGGAGCTCCGGGAGGTACGGGCGACCGATCCGGGGACGGTGCGGCGCGACCTCGACGCCGCCCATCTCGGGCAGCCGATGCCGGAGGTGCTGCGGGGCGACCCGGAGGCGCTGCGGGACCGTGTCGCCGACGCGCTGGAGGCGTACTGGCGGGCCGCGTTGGAGCCGTACTGGCCGCGGATGCGCGGGGTGCTGGAGGCGGACATCCTGCACCGGGCGCAGTTGCTCGCCGAGGGCGGGGCGGCGGCGCTGTTCGCCGGGCTGCACCCCAATGTGCGGTGGGAGTCGGGGGTGCTGCGGCTGCACCCGATGGGCACGGACAGCCGGGTGCGGCCGGGCGCCGGGCTGACGCTGTGCCCCACGCTGTTCGGGAGGAAGGCGACGGCGCCGATCGGGGAGGTGCCGCGGGTCGACTATCCCGCGCGCGGGGTCGCCACGCTGTGGGAAGCGGTGGCGCCGCCGCCCTCGGGGGCGCTGGCGGCGCTGCTGGGACGGCCGAAGGCCGCGCTGCTCACCGCCCTGGAGACGCCGGAGTCCACGGGGACGCTGGCCCGGGTGCTGGGGGTTACGCCGGGCGCGGTGTCGCAGCACCTGGGGGTGCTGGCGGCGTGCGGTCTGGTGACACGGGCGCGGGCCGGCCGGAACGTGCTGTACGCGCGCAGCGAGCTCGGCGACCGGCTCGCGGGGCGCGCGGACTGACCCCCGGGGGGCGGGTGCGGGGCGTGCCCGGGGCGGGCGGGAGGGCGGGGCACGCCGGGGGCGGCGGGGGGCCGTGCGCGCCGGGGACGGGCGGGGGTTGCTGTGCGCGTCGGCGCAGCACCCGGGGGCGCGCGCCGGGTCGGCGAGCACGCGGTTGCCGGGGCGGGCCAGGGACGAACGGGCGGGCACGGGTTGGACGCGCAAGCGGTTGGGCGGGCAGGCGGTTGCGGGGGGCGCTCAGACGGGCGGGCGCGTCGGGCTCCCCGGCGGGCGCGCGCCGGGGTTGGGCGGGCAGGCGGTTGCGGGGGGCGCTCAGACGGGCGGGCGCGTCGGGCTCCCCGGCGGGGTTGGGCGGGCAGGCGGTCGGGCGCGCAGGCGGTTGCGGGGGGGCGGTTGCGGGGGCCCGGTCCGGTAGGTGGGTCAGGGGGTGGTGGGGGCGTGGAGGACCGTGACGGGGAGTGGGGGGAAGCCGTTGAAGCCGCGGGTGGTGTAGCTGACGGTGTAGGCGCCGGCGGCGTGGATCCAGACCGGATCGCCGGACGCCACGGCGGCGGGCACGTGGACCGGGCCCCGTGGATCGTACGCGTCGTCGTCGTCGCAGGTCGGCCCGGCGACCACGGCGGGCACGCGGGGCGCGGCGGCGGGATGTCCGGGGAATTCCAGCGGGTACTGCACCGCGTCCATCTCGTACAGGCCGTTGAACCGGCCGCAGCTCAGGTACAGCCAGTGGTCCGGCTCGTCCGCGGGTCGGGTGCGCCCGGTGAGCCGGACGACGTGGGCGCGTACGGCCCCGTGGTCGGCGACGAGGTGGCGGCCGGGTTCCAGGACGAAGTCCAGGGGGGCGGCGGAGGTCTCCGTGAGGTGCCGCATGCCCTCCCTCAGGGTGGCGAACACCTTGTCCAGGGGCGGTTCGAGGGGGTTGCCGCGGCGGTCGCGGTAGCCGCGGGCGGGCAGCCCGCCGCCGAGGTTGACGTGGTCGGGGGCGATGCCGTGCCGACGGGCCCCGGCCAGCACGCCGGCGAGCACGTCGACGGCGTCGCGCCAGGCGTCGGCGGTCATCTGCTGGGAGCCGACGTGGACGGACAGGCCCGCCGGGGTCAGCCCGGCCTCCCGGGCTGCGAGGAGGAGGTCCACGGCGTCGGCGGGCGCGCAGCCGAACTTCCGGCCGAGCCCCCACAGCGCCCCGCCGCCGGGCGCGGCCAGGCGGACGAAGACGCGGGAGCCGGGGGCGTGGCGGGCGATCGCCGCGAGGTCCTGGAGGCTGTCGGTGGCGTAGTCGCGGATGCCGAGGCGGTGGGCGGCGGCTATCTGCGCGTCCGACTTGACGGTGTTGCCGTAGTGCACGCGCGACGGGGGCACACCGGTGGCCAGGGCCTGGACGATCTCCTCGGGGCCGGCCGCGTCGAAGCCGGATCCCCTGTCGGCGAGGGCCGTGAGCACGGCGTCGACGGGGCAGGCCTTGAGCGCGAACCGGACGCTCACGCCGGGCAGTTCGCGCAGCAGGGCGTCGTAGGCCCCCTCGATGGCGGGGAGGTCGAGGAGGATCCGGTCGTCGGTGGCGGCGGCGAGGGCGGCGCGCAGCCGCGGGCTGCCGGGCGGGGGCATGCGAGATCTCCAGACGCGCGGAGGGGGTGGGGGGTGGGTGGGGTGGTAACGGGGCTGGAGGGGGTGGGCGGTGGGGCCGTTCTCTCTTGGCAATACATTGCCATGGCGTTGACAATATCGGCAACCTTTCATTGCCAAAAACCGGCCCCTGTCCCTACTGTGACGCCATGACAGACATCAGGCTGAGCATCGTCATCCCGTACCGGCAGCGCCTGGACAACATCCGCGCCGTCTTCACCTCGCTCACCGAGCAGACGCTGCCGGCGGACCACTTCGAGGTGGTCGTCGGGGCCATGGAGTACGACCCCCGGTTCACGGCCCTGTGCGCCGAGTTCACCGACCGGCTGCACCTCGTCTCCGTGCACACCGCGGAGGAGTGGAACACCAGCCGTGCCCGGAACCTCGGTATCCGGCACGCCCGCGGCACCGTCGTCGTGGTGCTCGACGCGGACGTGGCCCTCGCCCCCGACGCACTGCGCAACCTGTGGGAACGCCATTACCAGCACGGCCAGAACATCTGCGTCCAGGGCGAGGTGTTCGGCTACGACGCGGTCATCGACGACGACGTCGACCACGTCGCGGCGCGCCCCTACGAGGTCTACCGCTCGGCGTTCGGCCGGCTCGACGAGTCCGACCCCGCCGGCCGCGACCCGCGCTGGGACCCGGAGTGCGCGCCGGCCTTCGCCCGCTTCCCCTGGGCCTTCGTCCGCACCGGCTTCATGGCCCTGCCCGCCGCGACGATCCGCCGGCACGGCCTCTTCCTCGACGAGGGCTTCCTCGGCTGGGGGGCGGAGGACCAGGAGTGGGGCCTGCGCATCGCCCGGACCGGCACCCCGATCGTGCTCGGCCAGGGGGTGCGGGGCATCCACCTGCCGCACCACCGCGACTTCGCCGGTCAGGACCGCTCGGCGACCGTGACCAACCGCTACTACCTCGGCAAGTGGCCCCGCCTCGACCTCGAACTCGCCCTGGCGTTCGGAGGCTGGTTGGAGGCCGACCGGCGCTACCCCGAGGCGGAGCGGGAACTCGCGCGGGCCGCGGACGGTCAGCGCCTCGGGGTGGTCGTGGGAACGGTGGAGGGGGTGCGGCTGCTCGTCGCCGGAGTCCTGCTCGCCCCGGAGGGCGAGACCGGGCCCGACGGGCGGCCCGTCGTCGTCGACCCCGAGGCGCAGGCGCTGTTCGCGCCCGGCGGGTTCGCCGCGGGGCAGGGTGTGTTCGAGCACGTGCTGCCGCTGGCGGGTTTCGCCCTCCCGTTCGAGGACGGTTCCGTCGACGTCTGCCGGCTGCTCCCGCGCGTGGACCGGCTGGCCGCGCCCTACCGCGACGCGGTCCGCCGGGAGGCCGGGCGGGTGGGCCTGCGGCTCCTGTCCGCGGCGGTCCCGGCCGCCGCCTGACCGGGCGCCGCCCGTCCGGCCGCCGCCCGGCCGGTCCTCGCCCCGCCCGTCCGTCTCCCCCGTCCGCCTTCCCGTCCGTCCGTGTTGCCGTCCGTTCCGTCCTCTGCCGTTCCACCGACCCGAGGAGCAGCCTTGGTCCCCTCCACCGCCCCGCACCCCTCCCCCGCCCCGTCCGGCGGGGCCGCCGCGTCATCCGTACGCCTGTCGGTCGTGGTGATGGCCCATCCCCGCCGCGCCGCCGCGGCCCGCGCCCTGGCCGGACGGCTGTCCGGGCTCGGGGCCACCGTGGTCCTCGACCCCGAGCCGGACGGGCCGCCGAACGCCCTGCGCACCGCCCTGCGCGCCTGGTCGGCCGTGGCTCCCGGAGCCACCCACCAGGTGGTGCTCCAGGACGACGCGCTGCCCGTCGAGGGTTTCGCCGAGCGGCTGCACGCGCTGGTCGCCGCACAGCCGGACGCCGCGCTCAGCCTGTTCGCCGAATGGGGCTCGCGGTCCTCCTACGCCCTGCGGATCGCCGCGATGTCCGGCCACCAGCTGGCCCCCGTGGTCGACGACTACGTGCCCTGCGTGGGGCTGGTCCTGCCGGCCGGCGTGGCCCGCGGCTTCGAGGACCACGCCCGGGCCGAGGCCCGCGACGGCGATCCGGACGACCTCGCCCTGCTGCGCTACCTCGTCGCGCGGGGCGTCCGCACGCTGGTGCCGGTGGCGAACCTGGTCGACCACGACAACGAGACCACCACGAGCCTGGTCGGCAACAGCGTGCACGGGCCCCGCTCGGCCGCCTGCCTGGTGCCGCCGTCCCGCGCGCCGCTGCCGCCCGTGCCCACCGTCCTGACCGGCCTGGGCACCGTGCCGTACTACGACTTCTGGGGCCAGTACTCGGACGCCTGCGTGCCCGACGCGTCGTCCCTGGACGGCAGGGTGCGCAGTTCGGCCCGTGTCTTCCTGCGCGGGCACGGCGTCCGCGAGGAGGAGCTGTCCGCCGCTCTGGGCGCGGCTCTGGAGCGCTGTCCGGAGCGGGCGTTCCTGGAGGAGCGGGTCAGCGAGATCGTCCTGACGGAGGTGTGGATCGTCTCCTTCCTGCTGGGGTTCCTGGCCGCCGAGCTGGAGGGCGGCGGCGGGGCCGGTCTCGATCTGACGGGCCCGCTGCCGGCCGCGGCACTCGCCACGCTCGGCCCGGGCGCCATCCGGCGGGTCGTGCCCCGGCGGCTCCTGCCGGCGGTGGGGGCGCTGCTGACCCCGCTGGTGCTGGAGGCGGTCCGGGCGGGCAT
Source organism: Streptomyces sp. NPDC001594 (assembly GCF_042893675.1). Classification (NCBI taxonomy): domain Bacteria; kingdom Bacillati; phylum Actinomycetota; class Actinomycetes; order Kitasatosporales; family Streptomycetaceae; genus Streptomyces; species Streptomyces sp. NPDC001594. The sequence goes on from NZ_JBIAVB010000019.1 coordinate 26,640, forward strand.
CGCGCGGGCGCCGCTGCGGGCCTGACCGCGGCCCGGCGCCGTCCGGGAACACGAGAGGGGCCCGTCGGCCGTGGATCCGGTCGACGGGCCCCTTCGCGTGCGGCGGGGGTCAGCCGTAGCTGCGCGCCTGCAGGGTGAAGAGGTCCGCGTACAGGCCGCCGCGGGCCAGGAGTTCGGCGTGGTCGCCGTGTTCGGCCACGGTGCCGTCGCGCAGCACGACGATGCGGTCGGCCATGAGCACGGTGGAGAAGCGGTGCGACACGAACAGCGTCACCCCGCCCTCGCCGCCGACCTCGCGCGCCGACCCGGCGTAGCGTTCGAACACGGCGTGCTCGGCGGACGCGTCCAGGGCGGAGGCGGGTTCGTCGAGGACCAGCAGCAGCGGGTGGTCGCGCAGGGCGGTGCGGGCCAGGCCCAGGGCCTGCCACTGGCCGCCGGAGAGCTCGGCCCCGTCGGTGTAGCCGCGGCCGAGCACGCCGTCCAGGCCGCCCGGGACGCGCGCCGGGACCCGTCCGGCGCCCGCCCTCCGCATGGCGCCGGTCAGCAGGGCGTCGTCGTCGAGGCGGCTCAGCTCGCCCAGGCCCACGTTCTCGCGGAGGGTCAGCTCGAACCGGGCGAAGTCCTGGAACAGGGTGGACACCCGTGCCTTCCACTCCTGGGGCGGGACGTCCGCCAGGTCGACGCCGTCCACCAGGATCCGGCCGGTGGTGGGCCGGTAGAGCCCGCACAGCAGCTTGACCAGGGTGCTCTTGCCGGCCCCGTTCTCGCCGACCAGCGCGAGGGTGCTCCCGGTGGGCAGGTCGAGGGTGACGTCGCGCAGTACCGGGCGGTCGGTGCCCGGGTAGGTGAATCCGACGCCCTCCAGCCGGATGCCGGAGGTGAGGCGGGCCGGCACCGGGGCGGGCGCCGCGGGCCGTGCGGGCGCGGCGGGCCGTGCGGGCGCGGCGGGCCGTGCGGGCGCGGCGGGCCGTGCGGGCGCGGCGGGCCGTGCGGGCGGCGCCGGCGGGACGGCCGCCGGCCAGGCGCGCAGGCGGTCCAGCCGGCGTGCGGTGCGGCCGGCCGTCTGGAGGGTGGACAGCATGCCGAGGGCCGCGGCGACCTGCACGTTGATCTGCACGGCCAGGGTGATCACCATGACGACGTCGCCGAGGGTGGCGCCGCCGGCGGCCGCCTCGCGCAGCACGACGTACACGGCCGAGAAGCAGGCCAGGGTGAAGAGCAGCTGGCCGAGGGCGCGCAGGGCGGCGCCGGAGAGCTGGCCGCGGCGGACGTGCCGGGTGCCGGCGTGCCAGCTGTCGTCGTGCAGGCGTACGAGGGCCCGGTCGGCGCCGAAGAGCCGGGCCTCCTTGGCGGACTGGGAAGAGGTGGCGACGTGCAGCAGGTGCCGGGCCCGGCGGGTGTGCCCGGCCGCGGCCGTCCGGCCGGCCTCGACGCGGGCCTGGGCGTGGCGGCCCATGAGGACGGGGGGCAGCGCGCCGAGCGGGAGCAGCAGCAGCCAGGGGTCGAGGGAGCCGAGGAGGAGGGTGGTCAGGGAGAGTTGCAGGGTGAGGGCGGCGATCTGGAGCAGGGCTTCGACGTAGGCGCGGGTCTTCTGGATCTCCTCGCGCACCAGGGCCATGGTGTCGGCGAAGTCGGAGCTGTCGAGGTACTCGATCGTGTCGGTTCCGTTGGCGACGTCGATGAGTTCGGCGTTGATGCGCCACTCGGCCTGCTCGCCCAGCTCGAAATAGAACAGGTGGGCGAAGTGGCCGAGCATCAGCTCCATGACCAGGGCCGCGGCGATCAGTCCGGCCAGGGCGAGGGCGACGGTGAGGTCGTCGGCGAGGAGGCGGTCGGTGAACGCGCTGAGGCCGACCGCCACGACCGGGGTGGCCAGGTACCCGGCCGCGAGCAGGGCCGCGGCCTTGAGGAAGCGGTCGCGGTCGGTGGTCCACGCCAGCCGGAGCAGCCAGCGGGCGGTGTGGGTGAGGTTCTTCACGAGGTCACGTCCGTCAGGGAGGCCGGGGCGGATGCGGCGCGGGGCCCGGTGGCGGCGGGGGGCGGACCGGGTTCGTCCGTGAACCGCTCCGCCTGTAGGCGGAAGAGGTCGGCGTACCGCCCGCCGGCCGCGACGAGTTCGTCGTGGGTGCCCCGCTCGGTGACGCGGCCGCCGTCGAGGACGACGATCTGGTCGGCCCGGCGGACGGTGGAGAAGCGGTGGGAGATGATCACGGTGGTGAGTCCGCGGGTCAGTTCGAGGAAGCGGTCGAAGAAGGCGACTTCGGCGCGCACGTCCAGCTGGGCGGTGGGCTCGTCGAGGACGAGTACGGAGGCGCCCGCGTGCACGGCGTGCAGGGCCCGGGCGAGGCCGATGCGCTGCCACTGGCCCCCGGAGAGGTCGCGGCCGCCGGGGTACTGGCGGGAGAGCACGGTGCGCAGTCCGTCCGGAAGGCGCTCGACGGCCTCGGCGGCGCCGGCCCGGCGCAGGGCCCGCAGCAGCGCCTCGTCGTCGGCGGGGGCGTCGGGGGCTCCGAGGGACACGTTGTCGGCGACGCTGAGTTCGTAGCGGACGTAGTCCTGGAAGATGACGGCGAGCCGCCGGTGCCAGTCGCGGACGGCGATGTCGGTGAGGGGGTGCCCGTCGACCGTGATGCGGCCCTCGGTGGGGTCGTACATGCGGGTGAGCATCTTGACGAGCGTGGTCTTGCCGGCGCCGTTGAGGCCGACGACGGCGGTCGAGGTGCCGGCGGGCAGTTCGAGGTCGAGGCCGTCGAGGACGGCGGGGCCGTCGGGCCGGTAGCGGAAGCCGACGCCCTCGAAGCGGACGGACCGGCGCGGCAGGAGGTCGGCCCGCAGGCCCCGGTCCGGGGCGAGGGCGGGCAGGGCGCGGGCGCCGGTGCGGAAGGACCGCATCGACTCCAGGGCGATCAGGCCGTACTGGGTCTGTACGTCGGCCTCCGGGAAGTACACGCCGAAGCGCATCAGGATGAGGACGGCCTGGAGGGCGACACCCAGTTCGAGCAGGGTCAGGCCGCCGTCGGCGCCGGCCAGTGCCAGGCGGGTGAGGGCGACGGCGCCGCCGGCCAGACCCACCAGGGCGAGCACCACGAAGGGCCGACCGAGGAGCCGGCGGCGGCCCTGCCACATCCGGGTCAGGTAGGCCATGGTCTCGGTGCGGTGCCGCTCCCGCAGCCAGCCGGTGAGGCCGAGCAGGCGGATCTCCTTGGCGGCCTGCGGGCCGGTGGCGAGGTTCTTGACGTAGGCGGCCTTGCGCTTGTCGGCGGTGATCGAGTCGTAGAAGTCGCCGAACGCGCCCAGGGAGCCGCGCTGGCCGCAGCGGATGACGAGGGCCGTCGCGCCGATGACGGCGGCGGCGAGGGGGTCGACGGCCCAGGCCACCAGGGCGACGGCGCCGCCGAGTTGTACGTACCGCGCGATCAGGGCGAGCAGGCCGGCCGCGGCGTCGCCAGGAGAGGCGGAGGCCCGGTCGAAGGCCTCACGGGCCGCGTCGAGCCGGTCCAGCAGCCGCTGGTCGTCCAGGGCCATGGCGGGCGCGTCGGCGAGGGCCGCGCGCATCAGCTCGCCCCGGCACCACTGGTCCACGTGGCGGACGACGAGCTCGCCGGTGGCCGTCTGGAAGGGGGCGAGGGCCTGCTGCGCGCCGAACGCCGCGCCGGCGGTCGCGAGGACGGCCGTCAGCTCGCCCCACGCGCCGGCCGGGCCGCCCGCGACGGCGTCGGGGACGCGTTGCAGGGTGACGCTCATGGCGACGACGAAGCCGAGGGGCAGCAGGCCCAGCAGCAGGTTCAGCAGCAGCGCGGCCAGCCGCAGGGCCGGGGGGACGTGCCGCAGGAGGGCGGCGATGTCGAGCCAGCGCCGCGCTCGGCGGCGGGCTCCGGCGATCGGTGTGCTCATGGAGGTGGTCCCCCTCGGATCCGGTCGGAGTCGGCTCGGTGTGGGTGGTGTCGTGGTGTTGGGGGGTGGGGACGGGGAGTGCGGGGGCCGGTTCACGCCGGGGCCAGCCTCAGGTCCACGACCGGCCGCACCTTGCCGCTGACGGGGCTGCGGGCCAGCCCGCCCTCGGCCAGGCACTCCACGCGCAGTTCGACGGCGGCCAGGGCTCCGCCGGCCGGGCGGGCCGCGCCCAGGGCGGGGAACGCGCGCTCCAGCCGCTCGCGCACCGCGGCGGGATCGGGGCGGGAGGGGGACTCGGTGCGCACGGTGAGCACCTCGCGGCCCGACCGGGAGCTGATCTCGGCCTGTACCCGCGACACGCCGAGACAGGCCAGTTCCGCCTCCAGTTCGGCGTGCAGCACGACCTGGCCCGCCGCGCGGATCACCCCGTCGGCCCGGCCGTGGTACTCCAGGACCCGGCCCGACACCCCGCAGGCGCAGTCGTGGTGGAACAGCCGTCCCCGGTCGCCGACCCGGTAGCGGATCAGGGGGGCCTCGAACTTCTGGAGGGTGGTGACCAGCAGGTCGCCCGCCTGGCCGTCGGGGACCGGGACGCCGTGCTCGTCGACCGCCTCCAGGTGGTTGAAGTCGTCGTTGACGTGGTGGAGGGCGCCGCCCAGCTCGGCGCACTGGTATCCCAGCTGGGCCCCGTCGTTGACGGCGAGGACGCTGGAGACGGTGCGCGTGCCGAGGTGGGTGCGCAGCCAGTCGCGGTCCTGCGGGCTCATGGCGGTGCCGAGGTAGAGGATCTTCTCCAGGCGCAGGCCCGGGTCGAGGGCGTACGCCTCGCGCAGCAGCGGCATGATGAGGGCGGGGACGCCGATGAGGGCGTTGACCCCGAAGCCGTGGACGAGGGCCGTCAGGCCGGCGGCGGTCACGGACTGGGCGGTGGTGTAGCACTCCACCGGCATGCGGGTGAATTCGGTGAGGGTGGTGGTCAGGCCCCCGTAGAGGTCGCCGCCGAAGAGGGTGTTGACCAGCCGGTCGCCGGGGCGCAGGCCCATGGCCCGGAACAGCGGGAGGGCCTCGCGGACCATGTTGTTCCAGTCGGCGCGCCCGTAGACGATGTAGCGCGGGGTGCCGGTGGTGGCGCCGCTGCGCAGCACCTCGCCGCTGGGCGGTGCCCCGCTGGACAGGCCGCGGCCGAGGGGCGGGGAGTGGCGGGTCAGCGCCTCCTTCTCCAGGACGCCGAGGTGGCGGAGGTCGGCCAGTGCGGCGACGGGGGGCAGGTCGCGGTAGTACGGGGCCCTGCGGGCCCGGTGCACGAGGTAGCGCAGCCGGGCGTCGAGGCGGCCGGTGGCGGCGGGGTCCTCGGCGGCGCGGGCCCGGGCGAGGGTGGTGCCGGGCAGGTAGGTCCGGGTGCGCAGGGCGGTGACCCAGTCGGAGCGGCAGTCCTGCCGCCATACGGAGGCCCCGGCTCCGGCGGGGACCGGGACCGGCGGGGGTACGTGGACCGTCACCCCGGCGGCGGGGGTTCCGGCCGGGACGACGCGGGCGGCGGGCAGGGGGCTGCCGTAACCGTGGAGCAGTGCGGCGAGGTCGCGCCAGAAGGCGCGCCGCCGCTCCTGCCCCGCGCGTATGACGACGTCGTTGCCGAAGGCCCAGCCCAGCAGCAGGGCCCGCAGGGCGGCGTCGGGCCGGTCGGCCTCGTCGACGACGATCGTGCCGGCCGGGGCGTACGCGTAGACGTCGTCGCTGTCGACGACGGGCTGCCAGGGGTACTGGGCGAGGCCGTCGAGGAGTTCGTCGAGGCCTTCGGTCAGCTCGTCCTCGTCGAACAGGGCGGACAGCGGCTCCAGGCCGGCGGCGCGCAGCAGCAGGGACGGCCGCGTGCCGGGTCCGGCCGCGAGGTCCGCCTGTACCCGGCCCACGGTGATCAGCAGGTCGGTGGGGTGGTGACGGGGGGTCATGCGACGGCCTCCTGGCGGGGGGCGAGGGCTTCGGCGCAGGTGTGGAGGAAGTCCTCCAGGACCGCGGGGTCGGGGTGGGAGACCTCGAGTGCCAGCGGTACCTGGCCTTCGTGGTAGGTGACGGCGGTGGGGGGCGGGGTGCCGGGGGCGGGCCGGTGCACCCGGTCGACGCAGCGGTGCTCCAGCAGCGCGGGCGGGAGGCCGGGGGCGGGCCGGAAGCCGGGACCCGGGGAGTGGCCGGGGACGACGAGCCAGCCGTGGTGGCGGCCGCTGGGGGGCCGGGGCGCGGGCGGGGCGGTGCCGAGCAGGGCGGCGATCTCGTGCGAGGGCAGGTGGACGCCGGTGTGCCGCAGGTGGGCCGTGACCACTCCGGCGCCTCCCATCCGGTTGGCGATCTCGAGGAAGACCCGTTCGCCGTCGGGGGTCTCGAAGAATTCCAGGTGGACGGTGCCGGCGGTGATGCCGAGGGCGTCGACGACCCGGGCCACGTACGCGTCGCGGGCCTGGTCGGAGGGGAGTTGCACGGAGCCGAGGGGGTGGCCGGCGGCGTAGCGGGCGGGGGTGCCCACGTAGCGGCTGACGACGCAGTGGCGGGGCCGGCCGGCGACGACCAGGGCGTCGGCGTGGAGGATGTGCCCGTCCACGTACTCCTCCAGCTGGTAGGCGTCGGGGTCGGGCAGCGCGCGCAGCCGGGCCAGTGCCTGCGCGGGTCCGGCGCAGACGGTCACGCCCTGGCTGCAGGTGCCGCGGCGCGGCTTGAGGACGGTGGGGCCCCGCCAGGGGAGCCGGCCGCCGGCGGGCGGGGGTGCGGCGGCGAAGCGGGGGCAGCGGATGCCCGCCCGCGTGAGGGCCTCCTTCATGCGGACCTTGTCGTGGGTGCGCAGGGCCTGGTCGATGCCGGGGCCCGGCAGGCCCAGGTGGGCCCGGACGCGGGGGGCGGCGAGGACGCCGAACTCGGAGAGGGAGACGACCTGGTGGTAGCCGTCGGTGCGGTGCGTACGGGCGAGGACTCCTTCGGTGAACTCCTCCGCGGCGGGCACCTCGATGCTGGTGCGGCGGAGTCCGGTGGGGAGGTCGGCCAGCCGCCCGGGATGGCCGATGTAGGTCACGTCGTGCCGGACGTGGTCGATGGCGGTCGCGTACTCCGCCTTGGAGTAAGGGAGTTGGTGCAGCACGAGAATCTTCATGTCGGCTCCAGACGCGCTCGGCGGCAGGCTTCGGCGGACGCTTCGGCGGTACGTCGGACAGCGCGGCCGGGCGGAGGGCCGCGACGGGCGCGGCCGGCCGGCGGCGGTGCCGGTGGCAGGAGGCGCGGGTGCCGGACGCTCGGACGCCGGGCGCCGTGTGCGCACCGGAAACGTAACAGGGCCGCGGCAGCCTAGGCAATAGTTTGCCAAGTGGTTGGCAACATCTGGGGGGCGTGGTGGGCGCGCACGGCGAAGACGGGCCCAACGCAAGCGGCCCCGGGGCCGCGGACGCCGGGGTCCGCGGCCCCGGGGCCGGTGGGTGGGCCGGTGCGCCGGCCGGTTCCGTCAGGGTGCGCCGGGTGCGGCGGCGCGGGCGTCCTCCAGGGCCTCCGCGAGGATGCGCCAGATCTCCGCGACGAGGTCCACGTTGGCGGCGCGGCGGGCCTCGTCGCCGAGTTGCTTGAGCTGGGCCAGGCCCTCGTCCAGCCGGCCCTCGAGGATGAGCAGCCTGCCTTCGAGCACGCCGAGCCGGATCCGGTCCCGGTAGCTCAGCCACAGCTCGTCCTGGTGGAGCTCGTCGAGCAGGGCGCGGACGTCGTCGTAGTGCCCCTGCTCGAAGGCGAGGTGGGCCTTGAGGGTGAGCAGCTCCTGGTTGAGCAGGGGGGTGCCGACGAAGCGGAGTGCCGGTTCCGCCTCGGCCAGCCGTTCCTGGGCGGAGTCGACCAGCGGCGGGCTGCTCTGCAGGGAGAGGGAGGCGGCGGCGAGCCGGAGGCGCACCCACAGGGTGAGGTCGGCCCGGCCGTCCAGGCCGTCGATCGCCCGCTCGAGGAAGGCGCGGGCGGCGTCCTGGTCACCCTGGCGGAAGCGTACGGTCGCCGCCGACCAGAGGGCTTCGGCGCGCAGCGGGCCGCCCACGCCGTCGACCAGTTCGACGAGTTCGTCGACGTGGGCCCGTGCGTCGGGCAGGCGTCCCTCCTCGGCCTCCGCGGCGACGAGCGCCATGAGGGCGAGGCTCACGTCGGAGACCGACAGGTGGACCTCCTTGGAGAGCCGTACGGCCTTGCCGGCGATCTCGATGGCCCGGTGCACGTCCCCGGAGGAGCGCAGGCACCGGGCGAGGGAGGCCCACACGCGGCAGCGGAGTTCGGGCAGCGCGAGCTCCTCCGCGATGGTGTCGAGCTCCTCCAGGCAGGCGAGTTCCTCGGCCTTGTTGCCCAGGCGCCGCCATCGGCGGGCGATGAGCCACAGGGCCTGCCAGCGCAGGAGCGGATCGCCGCCCTCGGCGTGGTCGAGGGCGGTCACGAGCAGTTCGACGGCCTCGTCACTGTCCGTGGAGGAGACGATGGTCAGGGCCTGGGCGAGGGACGTGCTCCCCGACTGCACCTCGAAGGCGCTCCGGTCGACGTCGAGCCGTTTCGCGAGGTAGGCGACGACCCTTTCGGTGGGCTGCCGCATGCCCGACTCAAGGCGCGACAGATAACCGGTGGAGATCCCGTCGGCCGCGAGAGCCGCCTGCGAGAGTCCACGCGCGAGCCTCAACTCTTTGAGACGCCGACCGAATAGCGGCTGTTCCATCATCCGAATTCCAATATTCAGGGCAGTTAACGGTATTCCCCCGACGAACGTAAATTCCGGTGGCTCCTCGAATAGGGGACGCCACGCCACGCACTGTAGCGATGGCACAGCCGTGAGGCAACCCCTTGCCCGTCCTACTCTCGGACATCTTCTCAACAGGCTACCTTAGATGGTCTAGACTTGCCAGAGTTTGGCAATATGTTGCCTAGACCGCTCGTCCTCGGTACGGTTCGTTTCAGCCGCCAGCACCACATCGCCGACCTTTCGCGGCATTCTTCCCCCTGCGCTCTCTGCCTTGGAGAAATGATGAGCAACCTGGCTCGCTCCCTGTTCATAGGCCCTGCTGTCGCCCTCGCGTTCACGACCGCGGTACTTGCCGCGGATGTCATCGACTGGCCGGCGCCCGGCCGAAACGACATGCCGACGGTGGCCGACGGCCCCCGCATCGACTGGCCCGCGCCGGGCACCCGCCTCGCCGCGCACGGCACGTCCGGCGGCCGCGCCGGCGACATCGACTGGCCGACCGTCACCGTCCGTACCTGAACCGCCGCGTCGGCCCGGCCCACCCTTTTCCGCCCTTCTGTGCCCTTTTCCGCTCAGCACTTTGCCCACCGCATCAGCAGAACGGAGTCCCGACACCATGACGCCCCCACCGTCCGCCGCGCTCGCGGCGGGCCCCCGGCTCACGCCCGAGCAGGCCGAGCTGTTCGAGCGTGACGGCTACCTCGTCCTGCCCGCATTCCTTCCGGCCGGCCTCGTGGCCCGGCTGCGTCCCGAGGTCGACCGCTGGGTCGACGCCGGACTGCGGGCCCGCTCGATCGCCTCCACCACCGAACCCGAACGGCACGGCCCCCCGGAGGTGATGGAGCTCGAACTGCCCGCGCACGGCGAGCTGGTGGCCCATCCGCCGCTGCTGGCGCTCATGGCGCAGCTGATGGACGGCGCGTTCGTCTTCCACCACCTGCACAGCGACCGCCACGCGCCCGACGTGCCCGGGAAGGCCTGGCACCACGACTACGAGCGCGGCCCCGGCACCGACCGGAGCGCGCCCATGATCCACGCCCTGCACTACCTGGACGGTCTGGACCCGGAGGTCTCCGCCCTGGCCGTCCTGCCCGGATCGCACCGGGCACCGGCCGTCAAGGGGGCCCTGGCCCACCGCGGCACCGACCGCCTGCCGGGCGAGACGGTGCTCGACTCCCTGCCCGCGGGCTCCACGGTGCTGCTGCACTCGGCGCTGTTCCACGCCCGGCGCCCGCAGCCGGACGGCGCCGGCCGCCCGCGCTACTTCGTGGACGCCTCCTACTGCTCGACCCGCACCGTGTGGCCGCCGGTGAAGCCCTACTGGCGGCACATGCTCGCCCGCGCCCGCGAGCTGGGCCTCGGCGGCCCGCAGTGGCCCGAGCTGTTCGCCGAGCGCCACTTCACCGAGTACGGACCGGCCCGTTGAACGGCGCCGCGGGCCGCGCGCCGGGCTCCGTGCCGTACGCCGGGATCGCGTGGAACTCCACGGGGTACGAGGTCGCCGTCCTGGACGGCGACGGCCGCCCGGTCCGCTCCCCCGTCGCCTTCGCCCCGCGCCGGGCCGAGGACATGATCGCGTATCTGGCGGGGTTCGGGCCGGGGCTGGTGACCGTGGTGGAGAGCACCAACGGGATCCTGGACGGCCGGCTGATGGCCGCCGGGCTGACCGTGCACCGCGCCGACCCGCAGGTCCTGCCGGACCGGCCGCTGTTCGGCTCCGTCGGCGCGGGCGACCTCGCCGAGGCGGGGCGCCGTGCGCGGGCGTCGTTGACCCGGCTGGTGCGCACGAGAGGGACGCAGACCGGCCGGGAGGGACAGCTGGAGTCCTGGATCTCGTCGAGCGAGCACGCCCTGGCCCGCCTCACCGGGGCGGGGACCGTCCTCAGCCACGGCGACAGGGGGTGCCGCGAGGTCGCGCTCACCTTCGACGACGGCCCGCTGCCGCCGTACACGGGGCAGGTCCTCGACGTACTGGAGCGGTACGGCGTGCCGGCGACCTTCTTCTGCGTGGGCATGAACGCGCGCGGGCACCCCGAGGAACTGGCCCGGATGCGCGAGCAGGGGCACGAGGTGGCCAACCACACCTGGTCCCACCCCTTCCTCCCGGAACTCACCCGCGCGCAGCTGCGCGAGCAGGTGCAGCGCACGCAGGAGGCCGTGGCCGAGGCCTCCGGCGGGCCGGCGCCCGCCTTGTTCCGGCCCCCGTACGGGGCGCGTACGCCCGAGGTGCTCGGCTGGCTCGCCGAAGCCGGCTCGCGGGTGGTGCTGTGGGACGTGGCCCCGGACGACTGGACGATGCCGGGGGCCGACACCATAGCCCGGCTCATCCTGGACGGGGTGCGGCCGGGGTCGGTGGTCCTGCTGCACGACGGTGGCGGCGACCGCTCCCAGACGGTGGCCGCGCTGCCGGTCGTCATCGAACGGCTGCTGGCCGACGGGTACCGCTTCGTGACCGTCAGCGGCCTCACCCCGGGCCTGGTCCCGGACCCCGCCCCGGCCCGCCGCCCGTCGCCGCGGGCCGGCAGGGGGGCGGGGGCGGCGATCCGGGCGGCGTAGGCGGCCCCCTCCGGCCGGTGGAGCCCGTACGACCGCTGCCGTACGGGCTCCGCCGTTCCTGCCCTACGGGCCTGCACCGCTGCTGCCGTACGGGCTCCACCGCCGCCCCCGCACCGTTTCATCCGCACGACCGTTCGCATCCCCGCGGCGTCGTGACCGGCGCCGCCTCATGACACGAGGTGTCCATGCGCACTACGACCGCGCCCGCCACCAACTGGGCGGGCACCCTCACCTACCGGGCGCGCCGACTGCACCGGCCCACCTCCCTCGCCGAGTTGCGCGCGCTCGTCGCCGGCGCGGAGCGGATCCGCGCGCTGGGCAGCGGGCACTCCTTCAGCCGGGTCGCGGACAGCCGGCACGAGCTGGTCCGGCTGGACGGGCTGCCGCCGGTGTTCGAGATCGACTCCGTGCGCCGCACCGTCACCGTCGGCGCCGGCATGCGCTACGCCGACATCATCGGTCCCCTGCACCGGGCGGGCCACGCCCTGGCCAACCTGGCCTCGCTGCCGCACATCTCGGTGGCGGGCAGCGTGGCCACCGGTACCCACGGCTCCGGCGACGGCAACCGCTGCCTGTCGGCCGCCGTCAGCGGGCTGGAACTGATCGCTCCCGACGGCTCGGCCGTCACGCTCGACCGGGAGGGCCGCCCCGGCGATTTCGACGGCGCCGTGGTCGCGCTGGGCGCCCTGGGGATCGTCACCCGGGTCACCCTCGACCTGGAGGACGCCTTCGACGTGGCCCAGGAGGTCCGTGTCGACGTGCCGCTCGACGAGATCGCGGCCCGCTTCGACGAGGTCTTCGCGGCGGCCTACAGCGTCAGTGCCTTCACGGACTGGCGGTCGGAGGGGGCCGCGGTGTGGCTGAAGCGGCGCGTGGGCCGCGCGGACAGCGGCTGGTCGGGGGGCAGGCCCGCCGACCGGCCCCTGCACCCGGTGCCGGGTATGCCCGCGGACTCCAGCACCGGGCAACTGGGGCGTCCGGGGCCGTGGTTCGAGCGCCTGCCGCACTTCAGGCCGGAGCTGGTACCGGGCGCCGGGGCCGAGCTCCAGTCGGAGTACTACCTGCCGCGGTCGCAGGCGGCGCGGGCGTTCGCCGCGCTGCGCGGGATCGGCCACGTCCTGGCACCGCTGCTGCACGTGGCGGAGGTGCGCACGGTACGGGCGGACGGGCTGTGGCTGAGCCCGGCCTACCGCCGGGACGCGGCGGCCTTCCACTTCACCTGGGTCAAGGACCCCGACCGGGTCGCTCCCGCGATCGCCGCCGTCGAGGAGGCGCTGCTGCCGCTGGGCGCGCGCCCGCACTGGGGCAAGGTGACGCTGCTCTCCCCCGAGCGCCTCGTCGCCCTGTACGAGCGGGCGGCGGACTTCGCGCGCCTGGCCGACGAACTGGACCCGGGGCGGGTGTTCGGCAACGAGCTGACGGACCGTCTGCGCACGGCCGCCGCCGGGCCCTTGCCTCTCGTTGCCAGGATCCAGAATCCCTTGTTGCCAAATATTGCCTAGAGGGGATCACGTCTGGCAATGTTCTGCCCATCGGATCCGGTGCACCGACACCGGCGCCCCCCACCCTCCACCCCCCTTACGCACCCATGGAGTTGACATGACCGCCCTGTCTGGACGGACCGCCGGACTCGACCGCGTCGTCCGCTTCGGCGACGTCCGCTACGACTTCCACGTCCGGCACGGCCACAGCGCGTGGGACGACCTGCGTGCCCGGCTGGCCGGCCTGGACGCCGACCGCTTCGTCGTCATCGCCGACGCGGGCCTGCCCGACGCCATGGTGGCCGCGGCCGAGCTGGCCCTCTCCTCGGTGGCACCGACGCTGGTCCTGTCGGCGGAGGCCGACGAGACCCGCAAGCACCTCGCCGCGCTGGACCGGCTCGCCGAGCAGGCCCTCAAGAGCGGCATCACCCGCAGGTCGGTCGTGGTCGCCCTGGGCGGCGGCGTCATCGGCAACGTCGCCGGACTGCTGGCCGCGCTGCTCTTCCGCGGGATCCGGCTGGTGCACCTGCCCACCACCCTGCTCGGCATGTCGGACTCCGTGCTCTCCCTCAAGCAGGCGGTCAACTCCCGCTGCGGCAAGAACCACCTGGGCACGTTCCACGCTCCGGTCCTGGTCTGGAACAACCTGGACTTCCTGGAGACCCTCCCGGCCGACGAGATCCGCTCCGCGCTCTGCGAGATGATCAAGAACGTGCTCGGCATCGTGCCCGAGCGGTACGACGAGGTGGCCTCCCTGCTGCGCACCGACGGCCGGTACACCCCCGAGGTGCTCACCCGCTTCATCGACCTGTGCGTCGACGCGAAGACGGCCGTGATGCGCGAGGACCACACGGAGAAGCACGAGGCGCTGGTCCTGGAGTACGGCCACACCACCGGGCACGCCGCCGAGCTGCTGACGGGCGGCCGGCTGCGGCACGGCTACGCCATCGGGATCGGCATGCTCGCGGCCGCCCGGATGTCCCGCGAACTCGGCCTGCTGGACCTGTCGGACGAACTCGCCCACCGCCGCCTGCTGGAGCTCAACGGCGCCCCGACCCGGCTCCCGGCGGAACTCGGCACCGACGCGGTCCTGGACGTCGTCCGCCTCGACAACAAGCGCGGGTACGTGCCCGGCCGCTCCGGGGCGCTCGACTTCATCCTCCTGGAGGCCCTGGGCCGCGCGCACCGCCCGGGCGGCAAGCTGATCACCCAGGTCGACGAGGACACCGTCCGCCTCGGCATCGAGTCCGTGCTCAGCGACCACTACGCCCTGGTCGGTGCCTGATGGCCACCGTCGTCCGCGGCGAGCGCCGCCCCTTCGGCCCGATCTGGAACGACACTTCCGGCCCCGCCACCACCCACCGCCAGGTCGGCGGGGAGGGCGTGTGCCGCTGGAAGATGCTGATGAACGGCATGCACCTGGAAGGCGAGTGGAACTGCGTCGAGTACGTGGTCGTCGAGCCCGGCGGATCCGTCGGGGAGCACGTCCACCTGCGGACCGAGGAGATCTACTACATCGTCTCCGGGCGGGCCGTCGTCACCATGGACGGCGAGGAGATCGAGGTCCGTGCGGGCGACCTGGTCACCACGCCCATCGGCTCCGCGCACTCCATCGCCAACCGCGGTGACGAGGACATGCACTTCTTCGTGACCGAGGTGTTCCCCGGCGAGGGGCCCGCGGCCCGCCCCGCGCTCCTCCACGTACCGGACCTGCTGCCGGCGGCGGACGGCCGGCCGGGCGCCGGCCCTCGGATCGCGGCGGTGGACCTCACCCCGTACTTCACCGGCTCCTGGCGGCGGTTCCGGCTGCTGGAGGTCCCGGCGGGCGGCCGGGTCGAGGAGAGCCTCCCCGCCGACCTCGCCATCGTCCTGCACGTCCTCGACGGGCAGGCCTCGATCGCCACGGGCACCGAGGAGTACACGGGCGGTGCCGGACTGTCGGTGGCGGTACCGCCCGCGTACCGGCACCTGCTCGTCAACACGGGCGACCGTCCGCTGCGGGTGATCAGCACCGAGGTGGCGGTCGCATGAGGCTCGGACTGGAGGGGCGCACCGCGCTCGTGACGGGCGCGGCCGGCGGCATCGGTGCCGAGACCGCCCGTGAACTGGCCGCCGCCGGGGCCCGGCTCGCCCTCCTGGACCGGGACGCCGAGCAGCTGGCCGTCCTCGTCAAGGAGCTGTCGGAGCACACCGAGGTCACCGGCGTCCCCGGCGACCTGTCCGGCGCGCACGGTGTGGCCGACGCGGTCGGCACCGCGCTCGACGCCCTGGGCGGCCACGCCGACGTCCTCGTCAACAACGTCGGGCAGTGCCGGGCCCGCGGGTTCGACGACCTGACGGACGAGGACTGGCTCGACACGTTCGAGATCAACTTCCTGAGCGCGGTACGGGCCGTCCGGCTGGTGCTCCCCGGCATGCGCGCCCGCGGGCGCGGCAGCATCGTCACGAACGCCTCCGACCTGGCGCGCCAGCCGGAGGCCGGCCCGGCCGACTACCAGGTGTCCAAGGTGGCGCTGCTCAGCCTCACCAAGAGCCTCGCGCTGTCGGAGGGACCGGCCGTACGCGTCAACGCGGTGGCCCCCGGGCCGGTGTGGACCCCCTTGTGGACCCGGCCGGGAGGCTTCGCCGACACCCTCGGCGACGTGCACGGCCGGGACGCCCGGGCGGCGGTCGAGCACGAGCTGGGCAAGCGTCAGATGCCGCTCGGGCGCATGGGCACGCCGGACGAGGTGGCCCGGGTGATCGTCTTCCTGGCCTCGGACGCAGCTTCCTTCGTCACCGGCTCGGTGTGGGGCGTGGACGGCGGGACGATCCGCGGGCTGCTCTAGCGCCGCCGTCTCGTCCCCCTTCCTTCTTCCCGCCTCCCCCTTCTTCCCGCTTCTTCCTTCTCCCTGCCTCTCCCCGTCTCCCGTCTTCCCGCTCCCTTTCCCACCGCTCCACGAGGAGGTTTTCGCATGGGCACGGACACAGCCCCGCACGCGGTACCCCCGGTTCGCGGCGGTCGGCCGTGGCCGCGCTGGCCCCGGCCGGCCGCGGGTGCGGCCGGTGCGCTGCTCGACGTACTGC
This sequence comes from Streptomyces sp. NPDC001594, assembly GCF_042893675.1. Lineage (NCBI taxonomy): Bacteria > Bacillati > Actinomycetota > Actinomycetes > Kitasatosporales > Streptomycetaceae > Streptomyces > Streptomyces sp. NPDC001594. Next base: position 42,372 of record NZ_JBIAVB010000019.1, read on the forward strand.
ACTCGGACCGCTGGTCGATCGCCAGCCCGTACGGGGGCGGTCCGACGCGTGAACAGCGGTTCGCGGCCGAGTTCGCCGCATACCTGGGCACCCGTCACTGCGTGCCCACCGCGAGCGGTACCGCGGCCCTGATGACCGCCCTGGAGGCGTGCGGGGTGGGAGCGGGGGACGAGGTGATCGTGCCCGCCCTGTCCTGGGCCGCCTCCGCCTCGACGGTGCTCGGTGTCAACGCGGTGCCGGTGTTCGCCGACGTGGACCCGCGGACCCTGTGCCTGGACCCGGCCGCCGCGGAGGCCGCCGTCACCCCTGCCACCAAGGCCATCGTGGTGGTGCACCTGTACTCGGCCCTGGCCGACCTCGACGGGCTGCGCGCGGTAGCGGACCGGCACGGGCTGGCCCTCGTCGAGGACAGCGCGCAGGCGCACGGCGCGACGTACCGGGGCCGCAAGGCGGGCACCTTCGGCGACGTCGGCACGTTCAGCATGCACCACACGAAGGTGCTGACCAGCGGCGAGGGCGGCGCCGCCGTCACCGATGACCCGGTGCTGGCGCGGCGGATCGAGCACCTGCGGGCGGACGGCCGCGCGCGGGCCGTCCGGCCGCCGGCGGTGGGGCTGCCGGAACTGGTGGAGACGGGCGAGCTGATGGGGAGCAACCGCTGCCTGTCGGAGTTCCAGTCGGCCCTGCTCAGCGCCCAGCTGTCGGAGCTGGACGCCCTCAACGCCGTCCGTCGCGGCAACGCCGAGCTCCTCGACGGCCTGATGGCGGCGCAGGGGCTGCGGCCGCAGGACACCTCCGTCGGCACGACGGCGCGCACCTACTTCGGCTACGCCGTCGAGCTGCCCGGCGAGGCGTTCCCCGGTGTCGAGGCCGCCGCCGTCGCGCAGGCGGTCACCGCCGAACTCGGGCTGCACGTGCGGCCCGTGTACGCGCCGCTGTACGCGAGCCCGCTGTACGCCCCCGCCACCCGGCCGCGGTTCGCCCTCGGGGCGGGTCACCTCGCGCGGCTGGACCCGGGGCGCTACGACCTGCCCCGCGCGCGCCGGGCGGCCCGGTCGTGGCTGACCTTCCACCACGCGGCCCTGTTGGGCGAGGCCGCGGACATGCACGACATCGCCGAGGCGTTCGGGCGCGCGCTCTCCCGTCCGCAACCCACGTGAGGGACCACACCATGACTTCTGATTCCGCTTCCGCTTCTGCTTCTGCTCCTACTTCTGCTTCTGCTTCTGCTTTCGCCGGGACCGTCGTGATCGTGGACGGCTACTCCAACGCGCCCGCCCTGGTCTCGGCGTTCGCCGAGCGGGGATACCGTGCCGTGCACGTGCTCAGCTCCGCCGAACCCCATCCGGGGATGGTGCCGCCGAGGCCCGAGGACTACGCGCAGTGGTTCGTGTGCCCGGACGAGGCCGCCGTCGACGCGACCGTGTCCGCCCTCGCCGCGCTCGGCCCGGTCGCCGTGGTCCCGGGCCAGGAGCCCGGCGTCCGGCTGGCCGACACGCTCAGCGAACGCCTGGGCCTGGCCACCAACGGCACGGCGCGCTCCGCCGCCCGGCGCGACAAGTACGAGATGATCGAGACGCTGCGCGCGGCCGGCATCCGCTGCGCCGAGCAGTTCAAGTCGGGCTCCGCGCGGGCCGTCGGCGACTGGGCGCGGGCGCTCGGCACCCTGCCCGTCGTGGTCAAGCCGCTGTCCTCGGCCTCGGCCGACAACGTGTACATCTGCCGCTCCGCCGAGGAGGCGGAGGAGGCGGCCCGGCGCGTGCTCGGCTCGCAGGACGTCTTCGGCGGCCGGAACACCGAGGTGCTCGTCCAGTCCTTCCTGGAGGGACCGGAGTTCTCGGTCGACTCGGTGTCGGCGGAGGGCCGGCACCACCTCGCCGACGTGTGGGAGTCGCGCCGCAAGTCGATCGGCGGCGGGCGGCAGATCTACGACATGGCCGTCCTGCTCGACCCGGACGCCGACCCCGTTCCCGCTCTGCGCGCCTATGTCCGTACGGTCCTCGACGCGCTCGGGATCCGGCACGGGGCGAGCCACGCGGAGATCATCCTGACGCCCCGGGGCCCGGCGCTGGTCGAGATCGGAGCGCGGATGAACGGGGCGATGATCCCGGACTTCTACCGCGAGGTGCTGGGCACCGACGTGGCCCGGCTGGTCGCGCACGCCTACACCGATCCGGGTGACTTCGTCCGGCGGTACGGCGACGGCACCTACCGGAGGCTGCGGGCGGCGGCCGTGTACGAGGTGCCGACCGCCCTCGACGGGACGGTGCGGAGCGTGGACACCGCGGTGGCCGACAAGATCGCCGCCCTGCCGTCGGTGTACGCGGTGGCGCTGCGCTCCGGCCCCGGCAAGCGGATCAGGCCCACGACGGACCTGATGTCCAGTCCCCTGCGGGTGCTGCTGGCCGGGGCCGACGAGCGGGCCCTGCTGCGCGACCGGGCTGTCGTCGACGAGCTGCGGGACCTGGTGTACGAGGTGGAGTGACGCCCCGCAGCGGTCCGGCCCGGCGGGCGGGGCGGAGCGGGGGGGGCCGGGGCCGGGGCCGGGAAGCGGTGCCGGGCGTCAGCGCAGGGCGCGCTGGGCCTCGACGATGTGCCGTACGGAGTCGGGCACGCCGGCCCGGCCGCTGCGGCGGCCGGCGAACCCGGGGAACTGGTTGGCGACGGCGCAGCGCAGCCGGACCCCCGCCGGCGCGACGTCCGTCTCGGCGCGGTTGTCGTGGACGGCGCGGATGACGGCGTCGGCGACCTGGCCGGGAGAGACGGTGCGCACCCCTCCGGGTACCTCGGCGCCGGTGTCCGCGAACATCCCGGCTTCGCCGACGAAGCCGGGCTGCACGAGGGAGACGCCGACGCCGTGGGGCGCCAGGTCGAGGCGGATGCTGTGGGCGAAGCCGCGCAGGCCGAACTTGGCGGCGGTGTACAGCGAGGAGTACGGGGTGGCGGCCTTGCCGGACAGCGAGCCGACGAAGACCAGGTGGCCCCGGCCCTCGCGGACCATCCGCGGGGCGAGGAGCCGGGCCAGCAGCACCGGGGCGTGGAGGTTGACGGCCAGTGCGCGCTCGATCTGCGGGGGGCTGTAGTCGAGGAGGTCTCCGCTGGCGGGGAGCGCGGCGTTGGCCACGAGTACGTCGGTGTCCGGGCACTCCTCGGCGAGCCGGGCCACCTGGCCGGGGTCCGCGAGGTCGGCGGCGACCACGCGGGCGCCCGTCTCGCGGGCGAGCTCGTCGAGGGTGTCGGCCCGGCGGCCCGTGAGGACCAGGTCGGCCCCCGCCGCGGCGAGCCGGCGGGCGAGGGTGCGCCCGATTCCCCCGGACGCGCCGGTGAGCAGCACGGTGGCTCCGGATACGCGCATCGTCGACCTCCTTGTGTCGCGGTCCGGCCGCGGCCGGCTCGCCGTGGCAGGCGGGCGCCATGAACGATACGAAGGAAGGCAAGATCTTGTCCAGGCTTGGCAACATTGGCAATGTGATGGCCGGAAAGGGGCGTTGAGCGGTGACGATGTCAAGGGCAACCGGAACGCAGGAGCACCGGGCGGTGCCCCGGCTCGGTCGGAGCCTGTCCGTGGTCGGTCTCGGCACCTGGCAACTGGGCGCCGACTGGGGGCGGGTGGACGAGGAGGAGGCGCTGGGGGTGCTGCGCGGCGCGTACGCGGCCGGAACCACCTTCTTCGACACCGCGGACGTGTACGGCGACGGCAGGAGCGAGCGGCTGATCGGCCGGTTCCTGCGCGAGCTCGGCCGGGACGGGGCGGGGGCCGGCGCGGTGTGCGTGGCCACCAAGGCGGGCCGGCGCGGGGTGCAGGATCCGGCGCAGTTCACCCTCGGCAACCTGCGCGCCTGGACCGACCGTTCACGCTCGAACCTGGGCGTCGACACCCTCGACCTGGTGCAGCTGCACTGCCCGCCGACGCCGGTGTTCTCCTCGGCGGCGGTGTACGACGCGCTGGACACCCTGGTGGAGGAGGGCCGGATCGCCGCGTACGGCGTGAGCGTGGAGACCTGCGAGGAGGCACTGGCCGCCATCGCGCGCCCTCACGTCGCGACCGTGCAGATCATCCTGAACGTGTTCCGCCGCAGGCCCCTGGAGGAGGTCCTGCCCGCGGCGGCGGAGGCGGGCGTCGGCGTGATCGCCCGCGTGCCGCTCGCCTCCGGCCTGCTCTCCGGGCGGTACCGCCACGACACCGTCTTCGCTCCGGACGACCACCGGGCGTACAACCGGCACGGGGAGTCCTTCGACGTGGGCGAGACCTTCTCCGGGGTCGGCTACGCCAACGGGGTGGCCGCCGCGGCCGAGTTCGCGGCGCTGGCCCCGGCGGGCGCCTCCCCGGCCCAGACCGCGCTGCGCTGGGTCCTCCAGCAGCCCGGTGTCACGACGGTCATCCCGGGCGCCCGCAACGTCGAGCAGGCCCGCGCGAACGCGGCGGCCGCCCAGCTGCCCCCCTTGCCCGACGGCACGCTGCGGGCTCTGGAAGCCCTGTACGACGACCGCGTCCGGGCGGAGGTCCACCACAGGTGGTAACGGTGCGCCCGCCGAGGCGGGTGCCGTTGCGGAGGGGGTCCGGCACGAGGTCGGTGGTGGGGGGGTTCATGTGGAGGTGCTGACCGCCGACGACCTGATGTCCACGTCCGCGCTGTGGTTCGTGGAGCAGATCGTCGACGGCCTGGTCGCGTGCGGTCTCCCGCTCGACAGGGCCGTGCACGGCTACCGGGCGATCCGGTACTACACCGCCGGGGAGATCGTGGTCAGGGCGACGGCGGCCCGGCGGCGCGCCGACGACGACCGGAAGACGTACCGGGAGCAGGTCTTCGCCGAGCTCGACCCGGGGGAACTGCCCCGTCTCGCGCAGGCGGCGGGGCGCTGGGCGGAACTGACCGCCGAGGACGCGTACGAGGACGGTCTGCGGGCCCTGGTGGACGGGCTGCTCGCCGGCCTCCCCGCCTCCTGAGGATCACGGGATCACGGGATCACCGGGGGGCGTCGGCCGGGCCGACCAGGTGACGGTCGGGGGTCGGACGGCGGCGCAGAGGGGGTGGCCGTGGGCGTCGGTCAGGCCGAGGCGGGCGATCAGCAGGCCGCCGTCAAGCAGCTCGCCGCCGACGGCTTTCCTGTCACCGACGAACTGCTCGCCCGGCTCTCCCCGCTCCAGTACGACCACATCGACTTCCTCGGCCGCTATGCCTTCACCCGGCCCGCGGCGCCTGGCCTGCGCCCGTTGACACGGGTCCTGGCCGGGCTTTTCTCGGACCTGCACAGCGCCAGCAGGTGGCGGGCCAGGGCGAGTACGGCAAGCAGTGCGACGAGCACACACACGCCCCACCAGCCGGCCTGGCTCCAGACGCGTATCCCGAGCCAGGAACCTGCGCTGCCGCCCAGGTAGGCGCAGGTCATGTAGGCGGTGTTGAGCCTGCTGCGGGCGTCGGTGCGCAGGGCGTACACGCGGACTTGGTTGGCGACCATGCCGGACTGCATCGCGGTGTCGAGGAGCAGCGTGCCGAGTATCAGGGCGGCCAGACCCAGCGCGCCGCCCCGGGCACCGATGGCGAGGATCGCGGCCGAGACGAGGACGCCAAGCATGCAGACCAGGTTTACCGGGTCGGGGCCGTAGCGGTCCGCCAAACGGCCGGCGAGCGGGGTGCAGACCATGGTTGCTGCCCCGACCAGGGCGATCATTCCTACCGCCTGGGCACCCAGCCCGTAAGCCGGTCCGGTGAGCAGGAGTGCCAGGCAGGTCCAGACCGCGGAGAACCCGGCGAACACGGTCGCCTGGTAGAAGCACGAGCGGCGCAGGTCCGGCTCCGTGCGCAGCAGGCGCAGCGGCTCGGCCAGGAGCGCTGCGTACCGCTGGCGGGAGGACGGGATCGTGGCCGGCACCGCGAACATCAGGACGGTGGCGAGGAGCAGGGCCAGGACCGCGGCGACCAGGTAGGGAGCCCGCCAGCCCAGCCACTCGCCGAGCGTGCCGCTGAAGGTCCGGGCCAGCAGCATGCCGCCGGTCGATCCGCTCAGCAGGGTGCCGATCACCGCTCCCTGGCGGTCGGCGGCCACGAGACCGGCCGCCAGGGGGCCGACGATCTGCGCACCTACGGTGGTCAGGCCGACAAGGGTGCTGGCGGCAACGAGCGCCGGCAGAGCCGGTGCGCAACCCGCAGCGAACAGTGCCAGACCGGTCAGGGCGAGGAGAACGACGAGGAACGAGCGGTGCGGGAACCGGTCACCAAGCGGCACCAACAAGACCATCCCGGCCATGTAGCCGATCTGTGTCGCGGTCACGACCGCAGCGGCCGAATCGGGCGACACATGCAGACCGGCGGCGACCAGTGGCCCGATGGCCTGCGGAAAGTAGATGTTGCCCACCGCCACGGCGCACGTGACAGCCAGGACCAGGACAATGCGGCGGCTCATCCTTCAGTCCACCGGCCCGTCCGCTACGTAGATGACCTGGCCGGAGACGAACCCCGCCCCGGGACCTTCCTCGAATCTCAGGCCGAGCCGCCTGGCTGAGGCCCTGGTCATGCCGCTCATGACTGTGCCCCATTGCTGCGTGCCCCGCCGACGCTTGTGATGGCCTCCACGGTGTCGGCGCAGTCCGCCTCGGTCCAGAGTTGTGGGTGTCATGGGAGGCAGTCCACGGCATCGACGCCGTGTCGCCAATCGATGTAGCGTATGGCTTAATGATCAGCTTTGTGCTCGGCGTCGAGGACCTCGCGGACACCCGCTTCGCCCTCTCACCCCTGCACGAAACCCTGTTCAGCCTGCGAGTGCTCCAGGATCCGGGCCTGTCCGCGCTGCACCTGCCCTGGCGCAGGTCCGTACTCGGCAGACTCGGCACGCTCGACACCGGTCTACTGATGTCCCTGGTCGCCCAGCGGCGTACCCTCCCCGACTTCCTGACCCCGAATCCCACGAGCTTCGCGCCGGCCTTCGAAGAAGAACTCTCGGTCGTGCGTCAAGCGTCCTACGCTCGGGTCCGCCACGACCTGCTGCTTGCGCACGCACCCGACCCTGTTCCCGAAGCGCTCCGCGACGCCACTGCCGCCGAAGACGCACCTGTCGCCAGACTCCGCGACGCCATCTGTGATCTCCTGTGGCAGTACTGGGAGGTTGCCATCCAACCGGTATGGCCGCAGATGCGACTGGTGCTGGAAGCCGACATGACCTACCGCGCCCGCCAGCTCGCCCTGGGGGGCGCCCGGCTGCTGTTCGCCGACATGCACCCGAACCTGCGCTGGCAGGGCGGAGAACTGTACATCCGCAAGATGATCAGCAGGCATCGGGTTGCAGCATCCGGCCGTGGCCTGCTGCTCATGCCCTCCGTGTTCGCACACAAGCCCGCGCCTCCCGTCAGCCCCGACGAGCCGCCGAGCCTCGTCTATCCCAGCCGGGGAGTAGCCACACTGTGGGGCTCGGAGATGCCGACCATCGACACGACCGCCCTGGTGTCCCTGCTCGGCTCATCCCGAGCGAGACTGCTCAGCCTCCTGGAAGAGCCTCTGCCCACCGTAGAGCTTGCCCGCCGCCTCAGGGTCACCCCAAGCGCTGTCTCCCAACACCTGCGCGTCCTGCACTCCACAGGACTGGTCACCCGGACACGTGACGGACGGCACGTGCTGTACCGGAGAAGCGCACTCGGTGACCGACTGCTGAGGTTCAACATTCCGTCTCCGCCCAACCCTGTCTGGCCGGGCGACCATTAACCTCGTACGCGGTACCCAGCACATCCAGCGGGCGGCCGGTGTGGCGGAGAGGGCAGGATTCGAACCTGCGTGGGTCCTGGTGGAACCCGAACGACCAGTGGCCGGTCCCCGATCAACCGCTCCGGGCACCTCTCCCTTGTGACCCGGGCCGGCGGGCTGCCCCGCTGCCCGGTCACGACAACCAGAATGTGTGAGGGGGCCTGACGGCGCGCTGACGGTGGCGGGCATCAGGCGGCGGGGGCACGAGGGAGGGGGATCGTGTTCCAGGGAACAGGTCGCACTAAAGAGCGCCTAACACAATGAGGTTGCTGACTACGTGCAGGCGATGGACCGTCGATGCGCGCCGGTGACCGTCGCCAGGTAGACACGGGCTGATCCGGCGGCATGAAGTCTGTCTACGGCTTCGGCCATTCCGGGGCGAGGGGTGACTCCGGTGTCGAGCATGACCTGATGCCGGTGGGACCAGCTGTCCCAGAGCTCGTGTGCGGAGACGGTCTGAGTCTGGAGCCCCCTTTTAACGCCCTGACGTGGCTGGAGTCGACGCCGCCCCTCGACCAGTCGAGCCGAGAACCGGCATTCAGCTCGGCCAGCACAGACACCGGCCTCGTTCCAGTCCCGCAGCCGGCGCCAGCAGGTCATGCCCGAGCCGAAGCCGAGTTCCTGCGGCAGGTGTTCCCATTGGATGCCGGTGTGCGAGACGAAGAGGATCCCGCACAGCACCTGCCGGTCCGGTACCGGCCTGCGGCCCGGGTACCTGAACCGTCGCTCCCTCTTCGGCAACAGCGGCTCGATCCGCTCCCACAGGTCATCCGACCCGATCCACGGTGAAGCCCCATGGTCTGGACAACACCCAACCCGCCGAACGGACACGGCTACCAGGGCCGATCTACCTCATTGTGTTAGGCGCTCTAATCGGGAGTGCAGCGGTCGCCGTTCTTTTTCATGAACTCGGATTTCTTGGCCACTTTCGAACCCTTGCCGTCTCGGACAAGAACCTGCCCGGCTTTGAGGGCCTCGAATCCGTCGGGCGTGAAAGTTATCTCACCATCCAGCCCGCGCCCCTTCACTCCGCCATCAAGAACCACAGTGTATTCCCGACCACCCTTGAGGTCGCTCAGCTCCGACTCGGCAACACTCCACCCCTGGGGTGCCGAAAAGAGCTCCACGCTGTCAAGTGGTCCACCCATGGCATCATTGACGAGCGACCAGCGCTTGAAGCCAGTAGTTCCTCCCGAGCTGGATAGCGAGATCAGCTGGGCACTGTATTCCGGACAAGGGGCGACCAGGACACGGGCTCCACCCGCCTCCGTGCGTTCGATGGCAAGCAGCGCCTTGGGGGCGGGCGAGCACCCGACAGCCATGGCAGCCACGATTGAACCCACGGCCACGATGGTCGCCGCACGCCTCTTTTTCAGGGAAGTCTTCACCTCGCTCAGAATGCCATCTCCTTGCCGGGAACGACCAGCTGTGCCGGGAACCAGGTAAGATATCCGCCCCACCACAAGTTTGCCTCCATTTCGAATTTGTTCGCGTGAGCCGGCGTTCCCACCTCGTACTCGGACGCCGCCACCCCCTGGAAATACTGCAGCGCGAAAACCGCGGCACTCTCAGACCTGGCCCATTGTTTTGAATGGACCGCCTCGTGGCGCTCCAGATCGGGACCAAATTCCTCGACGCCCTTCTCCCCTACCAGGGGCAGCATCTTGCTTCGGTGAATCGCTTCGTCGCGGAGCCTGCCGGCAAAGCCCTCCTTGTCTTTGGGATAGAAGTGAACATCGCCGACGGTGAGGGGCTGGTCCCCGGCCGGGGAAGAGCCGAAGCACACGTACTGCTGAGCACGCTTCGTGCAGCTGTCCGAGAACTGTGAATACCAGTGCGCCAAATCGTTCGAGCCGTTCTTCTTGTTTCCCTGGTTGAACGGATGGTTGAGGATCTGCTCAGGTGAGACGTCCACCATGCAATCGACCCTCACGTCGTCCGTCCGACAGTCATCCGGAACGATCACCGGAACCGGCGGGGGCAGCCACGGGGGTGCCGGGAGGGGGGTCGGGGGGGTTGGGGGCCTGGTGCCGGAGCAGCCGTAGCGGCTCAGGCTGCAGTTCGGAGGCCTGCCGCCGTAGCGGGGCGGACGAGAGCTGTTGCCGTAGTCGGAGCCCTTGCCCGAGCGGGTGGCGGGGTCGCCCGAGCCGCTGCCCGGTTCACCGTCGCCGGGCCCGGGTTCGTGGCCCGGGGTGGTGTTGTGGCAGGTGGCGCAGGGGCGGGTGGGGCAGTCGAGTTCGGCGCACAGGCCGGTGGGGTCCGAGGTGGTGAGGGGGTTGTTGTTCGCGTAGCCGTAGGCGTTGAGGGACTGGCTGGAGCCGGGGGTGAGGACCGGGTCGACGCTGAGGAAGGTGCCGGTGCGCGGGTCGTATTCGCGGGCGCCCAGGTGGGTCAGGTTGGTGGTTTTGTCCTGGGTTCCGCCGACGAAGCCCTTCTCGCCGGGCCAGGAGGGGGGTGGGGTGCCGCGTTCCTCGCCGAAGGGTTTCGTGGCGCGCCGCTGGACCTGGAGGGTCGTGGCGTCGATGGCCGTGGTGCCGGTGTTGTGGTGGTCGGTGATGACGTAGGAGAGCGTGCCGGCGGAGGTACGGACTACGACCGGGCCGCCGGGGGTGGCGTAGTAGCGGGTTCCGGTGACCTTGTTCGTCGCGGTGTCCAGGGTGAGTTCGGTCGAGCCCAGGGTGAGGGTGGTCCTGCCGGGGTCCCGGCGCAGCAGGCGGCTGCCGGCGGCGTCGTAGACGTAGGTGGAGGTGCCGGCCTGGTTCGTCGCGGAGGCGAGGCGGCCCTCCTCGTTCCACGTCAGGGTCTGGGTGGCGCCGGCCGCTTCGGGGCGGGTCAGGGTGTTGCCGGTGTTGTCGTAGGTGAGGGGGAGGGCCGGGGCCGGGGAGGTGCCGGTCTGCCGGGTCGTGGTGGCCGGGGCGTGGGGGCGCGCCGAGCCGGGGGGCGGGAAGGTGGTGGTCGTGGTGACCGACTTGGCCGGGTCGCCGGCGGGGTCGTGGTCGGTCAGCGCGGTGCGGTTGCCGGTGACGTCGTAGGCGAAGGCCTGGCGGTAGGGGGCGGGGCCGCCGATGGCGCCCGGCTGGGGGGTGGTGCGGGCGCAGCCGCCGATGCCGGAGACCGAGGGGCCGGGGAGGGTGGAGGTGGTGCCGGTGTCGGTCCAGGCGTCGGTGAGGCGGTGGAGGTGGTCGTAGCCGAAGCACTGCAGGTCGCGTACGGGGCCCTGGGTGCTGTCGGCGGAGGTGACGTCCCCGGAGGGGGTGTAGGTGTAGGCGGTGGTGTCGACCGCTTTGGACTGGTCCTGCTTGTCGAGGCGGGTGCCGAGCAGTCGGCCGGTCGCCGGGTCCAGGACGGTGGTCAGGCTGACTTGCCTCGGGACGTCACCGAGGGTGGTCCGCAGCAGGGTGCCGCGTTCGTCGTAGTCGATGAAGTTGACGTAGTCGGTGGTGTCGGAGCCGTAGGAGACGGGCAGGCCGTTGATGTTGCGGCCGGCTTCGAGCCGCTCGGAGGGCAGGCCGCCCGCGGCGGGCAGGGTGGTGCGGCGCTCCAGGCCGGTGACGGGGTCGTAACTGGTGGAGAGGGTGTAGGTGCCGGTCAGGGCGCCCTCGCCGTCGGGAACGGTCAGCTTGGTGCCAGTGGGCCGGTAGCCGATGTCGTAGCCGGTGGTCTCCTGGCGCCAGGCCTTGCCGTTCACCCAGCTCGTGGCCGCCGTGGGCTGTCCGGGGAGCAGGGTGTCGTACTCGAACGTCGCCAGCTTGGGGCCGTCGGCCGCGCCCAGGTTGCGGGAGGTGGGGCGGCCGAGGACGTCGTAGGTGGTGAAGACGGTGGTACCGCGCGCGTCCTGCGCGGAGAGGATCCGGCCGGCCGGGTCGTACGTGGTGGTCGATACGCCCTTGTCCGGGTCGGTCGAGCGGGTGCGGCGGCCGTGCGGGTCGTAGTCGTACGTCCAGGTGTTGCCGGCCGCGTCCGTCAGGCCGCTCATCTCGCCGGTCGTGGAGTAGGCGTACCGGATCGTGTCGTATGCGCCTTGTGCGTCGCGGCCCTTGTAGGTCCGCCGCTCGACGGTGCGGCCGCGGGCGTCGGTGAGCGCGCTCGTGGCGGTGTCCCCCATGGGCGGGAGGGTATCGGTGCGGTCGGCGCCGGGATAGGCGGTGGTGGTCCGCCACTGCTCCTTGCCCTTGGAGAGGAACACCGAGGCGGTGGCGCGGCGGAGGCCGCCGTAGACGGTCACCGTCTGGGCGGGGACCGTGTTGTCGTCGGCGACGAAGCGGGTGGCGACCGGCGCCGAGTCCTTGTTGACGTACTCGGGGCTGGTCTTGACGGCCAGTCCGTGGCTGTCGTAGGCGGTGTCGGTGATCAGGCGGCTGGTCGCCGCCCCGTTCCGTGCGACCGTCTGGAGCTGCACCTGCCCGCCGAAGGCGTCGTCGATGGCGATGGACGTCGCGTACGACTGGTCCGACCTGAGCGACTGGGTGGTGACCGAGCTGGTGGTGGTGTTGGAGAGCGCGTACGTGTAGAGCGTGCTCGCGCTCGCGTCCCTGGCGCGGCCCGGCAGCCAGACCGCGGTGGTGCGGCCCAGGGCGTCGTAGGTGCCTTCGGTGGTGCGGCCGTTCTGGTCGGCCGTCTTGACCGGGACGCCGCGCAGGGGGTGGAGCGTGGTGGTCGTCGTCCAGCCCTTGGCGTTGGTGACCTTGGTCGTGACCGGGGGGACGAGGGTGGCCGGCTCGTAGACGGTGGTGGTCTTGGCGCCCGCCGCGTCGGTGGTGCTCGTGATCCGGCCGTAGGCGTCGTAGGTGACGGTGGAGGCGGTGGTGTACCTGGGCTGCCCGGACTCGAAGCCGTCCAGGTTCTCGGTGGTGGTGGCGAGGCCGGGTCCGGTAAGGGTGCCGTTGGGACGGCCGTCGTAGGAGGTGCGGTCGCGCGACAGGGTGTTCGTCGCGTTCGGGGCCGTGGTGCAGTCGCCCTGGACCCGCACGGTCTCGGAGACCCGGTCGAGCATCCAGGTCGTGGTGTTGCGGGCGTACGAGGTGGTGGTGCAGGTATCGGGCAGGCCGTCGGCGCGGTCGAGGGCCGTAAGCGGCATGCCGTACGCGGTGTCGTAGGTGGTCGCCTGCGCGGTGGTCCGCCAGGTCTTGTCCGTGCGCAGGGCCCTGGTCTCGGAGGCTGCGGTCCGCTGCATCCGCGCGGTGAGGGCGGGGAGTTTCGAGCCGCGGCCGTGGGTCGCGGTGGCGTTGGAGAGCCAGGGCTCGGACCGGGACACCGAGGTGAGCTCGCCGCCGTCCGAGGCGAAGGTCTGGGTTTCGCGGACGGCGCCGGCGAGGGGGTCCGAGTCCTTGAGCGTGGTCCCGGAGACACCGGTGAAGACCGCGGTGCGCTTGCTGCCGTCGGCCTTGGTGTCGCCGTCCATGCCGCGCAGGTAGAAGGTGGCCGACTTGGAGACGGCGTCGGGGGCGGTGCCGGTGCGGGTGACGACCTGTTCGTAGCCGCGGAACTGGTTCCAGGTGCGGCGCTTGTCCTCGGTGAGTTCCTCGTCGTCGCGGTGCCAGGCGGCGGGGCCGGCGTATTCGTACCGCACCTCCCTCGGGCGGGAGCCGCCGAAGGGGTCGGTTTCGGTGACGCGGGTGACGACGTACTTGTGGAACCAGTCGAGGGTGGGGTCCAGCGGGCTCTTCTCGTCGGGGTTCCAGTAGACGGGATAGCAGCGGGTGGTGTTGGTGTCCTGGGCCGCGGGCAGGCCGCTGCCGGGGGCGCAGTCGGGGTCGGCGTAACCGATGTCTGTGACCTTGCCGGTCTCGGTGGTCACGCCGGTGAGGCGGCGCCGGTTGAGGGCGGGCTTGTTGTCGGCGCTGGAGTCGACCCGGTTGTTCATCAGGCGGCCGGTGAAGGTGACCGGCGGGGTGGGCAGGGCCACCGCTCCGTCGTGGCCGGTGCGGGTGACGGAGGCCAGCCACAGGGAGGGGGCGGTGCCGTCCTGGGGGTTGGGAAACTCGTGCTTGAGGTCGAAGGAGTCGACGTCGCCGTAGCCGCTGCCGTTCAGGACCTGGGTGGTGATGGTGGTGAGGCGTTTGGTGGTCCAGAAGGTGGCGGCCGTGTTCTCGCAGGTGCCCGTCGCGGTGCAGCTCTGGTCGAAGGGGACGTCCGGCCACTTGGCGGCGTTGGCCTTGGTCAGTTTGGCGGGGGCGCAGTCGAAGGAGGCGTCGGGCAGGCAGCGTTCGGCGGTGGTGAAGAGGATCTGGGCCGTCGGCTTGACCGTGTCGGGGTCCGACAGCTTGGAGCCGTAGGTGATGCGGCTGAGGTTGCCGCCGCGGATGTAGGGGGTGCGGGTGCCGTCGGGGGCCGCGGGGGTGGCTCCGCGCTTGTAGTGGTTGGTCTCGGTGTCGTACCAGTGGGTGATCAGGCCGCCGCGCGGGTCGACGACGAAGTCGAGGTTCCAGCGCCATGCCTGCTGGCACCATGAGGCGGCGAAGGTGGACTGGTGGCACTCCTCGCCGGTGTTGTTCCCGTAGACCGGGGTCGTCCAGGTGGAGTTGGTCGCCGGCGCCGTGGGGCTGCCGGGCTTGCGGCCGGCGCCGAAGTAGTACTGGGTGCCGTCCGCGGTCGTGATCTTCCAGTACTCGCCGTTGTTGTCGCCGTTGGCCGCTCCGGTCAGCCGTTCGACCTTGGAGGCGTCGTCGTCCTCCAGGCGCCAGGTGCCGGAGGCGTCGTCCCGTACCAGGGTGGAGGACTTGCCGTTGAGGGAGAAGGAGGCGTTGTCGCCGGCGAGGCACTGCTCGTTCGAGCCCTCCTCGCCGTCCTTGGCGCAGGGCTTGAAGCGGCGTTCGATGAAGCCGGGCGAGTAGTCCCAGCCCTCGCCGATCCAGGAGGCCTGGTTGTTCGTGGCCGCGGTGCGGCCGTCCACGGACTGCGAACGGTACGAGAGGGCGATGGCCGGCTTGGTGCCGCCGAGCCCGTCCGGCACGGCGATCGGGTAGTTCCAGGAGAGCCCGCCGGTGTTGGCGCCGCTGCTCCAGCCGCCCGAGGGGGCCAGGCTGGTGGCGGTGTAGGTCCCCGCCGGCCCGGCGGGGGCTGCCGTCGCCGCGAGCACGGTCGCTCCGGCCGGGGCGGCCGCCCGGGCCGTGCCGAAGGGCACCTCGGCGCTGAGCAGGCCCCGCCGGTCGCCGTCCTTGGCGGTCGGGAGGGGGGTCTGCGCGCGGCATTCGGCGCGCTCGGGCGTGGACAGCGCACATGCGGGCAGCTGGACCAGCCGGGCGCGGGAGAGCCAGTCGCCGCCGAAGGCGCCGGCGACGGGTGAGACGTCGACCGACACCCGGATCCGGGCACCGTCCGCCGGTGCCGCCACCGGGCGGACGGCCAGCAGCAGGCCCTGGACTGCGGCCCGTTCGGCGGTGGCGCGGTCGGTGAGCCGGACGGACGCCTTGCCCGCGCCGCCCGGGAGGCCCGTACCGGGGACGCCCTTGCCTGGGGCGGCCTGGCCTGGGGCGGCCTGGTCCCGGGTGCCCTGGCCGGCGGGGGCCACCCACACCGGGGCGGTGCCGGCGCGGCCCGGGTCGTGGAACGGGACCGTGGGAAGGACTGCCGAGGGGGCGCTGCCGGGTGCGGTGAACAGCGAGGTCAGCGGGGGGCGGGCCTGATCGCCCTCCACGTCAACGGCACCCTCGCCGCCACCGGTTACCACGCCAAGGCCAACGCCTGGAACGCCACCGGTCCGCTGGTCCTCGGCCGGTCCAAGTCCCGGGGCGGCCCGGACTCCTTCCTCGACGGCCGGATCAGCGGCCTGACCGTCCACAACCACTCCACCGTCCCCTCGGCCGCCGGGACCGCCCTCGTCTCCCGGGTCAGCGACTCCAAGTGCGCCGACGATAGCGGCGGGGGTACCGCCGACGGGAACCGGATCCAGATCTGGGACTGCAACGGCACCGATGCCCAGAAGTTCGAGATCCGCGAGAACGGTGAGCTGCGGGTCCTCGGCAAGTGCGTGGACGCGGCGGACCACGGCACCCTGGTCCAGTTGTGGACCTGCAACGGCACCGGCCCCCAGCAGTGGCTGCCACAGGCCGACGGGAGTCTCTACAACCCGATGAACAACCGCTGTGTGGACCTGCCCCAGGGGCGCCCGGACAACGGCGTCCAGCTCCAGCTGTGGCCGTGCAACGGCACCAACGCGCAGCGCTGGTCCGCCTCCGGCCTCGCGGCCCCGGTGGGCGCCGCCGTCTGACGCGGCGTGCTCCCGGCCGGCCCGCCTCCCCCGGCACCTGCGGGGAGGCGGGCCTTCTCCCTACCGGGTCCCGTCCAGCATCCTGGTCAGGTCCACCCCGCGACCATCTGGGTCGCCGTGTCGTTGACCATGAGGGCGATGGCGTGCCCGCGGTCGGGCGACCGGTACGCGATGAGGGTGTGCGGGTCCAGGCCCATCTGGAAGACTCCGCCGGTCTCGCAGGTGACCCAGTTGCCGATGGCCGGGGTGGCTCCGGTACCTGAGGTCGTGGGGAGTGCGGTGGCCGTCAGGGCGTCGCCGCCGAACTCGCCGGTGATGACGCCCGTGTGGGTGCCCTGCGCCACGGACGCCGCGGACGTCCCCGCGCTCAGGTTCGAGCCGGTCAGCGTCTGCACCTGCGAGGGCGCCGTCCAGGATCCGGGCGTGCCCGCGGTGAAGACGGCGCGGGGCGCGGTGCCCGGGTGTCGATGTCGGCGAGGAAGACCCGCGAGGGACCGCTGAACCCGGCGGGCGCCAGGTGGAGCAGTCCTCGGCGGCCGAGTCGAGGTCCCGTCCGCCGTCACCGGGTGCTCGAAGAACTGCGGCGCGGTGGTGTTGGCGACGTTGACGATCTCGTGGTTGTTGTCCTCCGCCGGGGAGAGGAGGAGGTTGCGGACGGGGTCGACGAGGGGGTCCTCGGAGATCCCCGCCCGGGTCCTGCGTGGCGATGGGGTCCTCGAAGGTGTTGGTCGCCAGGTTGGTGTACTGGAAGCCCGCGGTGCCCCCGATGCTCAGGCCGATCAGGGCCTTGTTGTGCACGGCGTCCATCGCGACGCCGGTGCTGGTCGCGGACCCGCCGGAGAAGCTGATCCGGGCGGTGCCCTCGTCGGTCAGGGGGTTGGGCAAGGCGCTGGGGTCGAGGCCCGTGCCCTTGAGGACGTAGACGTGGTTGTTGTTACGCGGAGAGCGAGCCCGAGGCCTCGCACGATCCCGGGGGGACCACCGACGCCGGGTGCCCGCAGGCCAGGTAGTGGCTGATCGTCGCCGGCTTCCCGCTGGCCGCCAGCGGGGCGTGCAGGCCGGTGTCGGAGGGGTGGTTGGGGTGGGCGGTCGTGCCGGTGTGGCTGTAGGTGTCGTAGGCCGCGGTGCCCTTGACGCAGACCGTGAAGTCCGGCGAGTTGGTGGTGAAGCTCAGGTGCTTCCCGGTGGCGTCGACGGTCGCCGTGGAGGAGGTGGGTCCGTTCACGTAGCTCTTGCTCACGTTGCCCGGGTTCAGGTCCGACGTGTTGACGAACGTCGTCGTCCCGGAGGGGCACGTGGTGATGTTCCCGCGGCTGTAGGCCGGCTGGACGTGGTGGTCGGCGGTCCGGCGGGGTTCGCCTGCGCTGTCGCCCCCGCCGGGATCGCGGCGGCTCCCAGGGCCATGACGGCGCCCAGGGCGGAAAGTCCCCTGAATCGATGCGTTCGGCCAGTTGCCGTGGTCAACTCGGTCCCTCGCGTGCGTGGTGGGTGTCGCGCCCCGTGGCAGCGTTACGCGGAGTGTTGAAGAACCGCGAGGGGGAGGCGCCGTGGGATCGGGACGGGTCATGGAAGGTGTTTCGACGGCGCGGCGAACGCGTTCGCGGCCGGTGGTGGTTCTAGCTTCGGTACATGGCTGACATGTTCGAGCACGCCCCGCAGGTATGGACCGCCGCGCGGCTGCGTGAAGCTCTCGCGGAGCTGCCCGACGAGACCCCGATCCACATCGGAGTCGCGGACGGGCCGGGTGACTTCGACGGGTACGGCGAGTACGTCCTGGTGGACGCCGAGCCCGTGGAGATGGACGGCGAAGGCGAGGAGGGCGCAGCGCACGTACAGTTCACGCTGTTCGCGGACGCGCGGGCGGGCGCGTACCACCTCGACGTCGACTGATCCCGGCGCGGTGACGGGCGGGGCGGAGTGCTCCGTCCCCCGTCACCCCGGTGGCAGGTTCCTGCCACCGCTGTGGCAGGTTGGCCGGAGATCCGTCGTGCGGCTGCCACAGGTGTGGCAGGATCGGCGGAGCAACCCCCTCCGGTGACGGGCCGTCACGCCCGGTGTGCCCGGGGGACGCCGTCCGTCGACCCGGGAGACCAGCCGGTGACAGAAGCCTTCTCCACAGCGCCTGGGCCTGCGGCCCTCCCCCAGCTGACCGCCGCCGTCGAACGGATCGTCCGCCTCGGAGCCCGGCTCGGGCGGAGCCGTGACGAAGTCCTCCGCGCGGAGACGCTGGGCGGTGCCTGCGGGGTCCCCCTCGACGTCATCCGGGCGCTGCTCCAGGGACGGGCGGCCGGTGAGCCGGACATCCACGAGCGGTTCCGGCAGCGCCTGGACCTGCTGCACGAGACCCACCGCAAGGACGACGGGCGCAAGTTCTCGCACGGGGAGATCGCACGGCAGAGCGGTATCTCCCGGCAGCAGGTCCAGGCACTGCTCTGCGGGGACCGCCGCCCCACGATGGACCACTGCGCACGGCTGGAACGGTTCTTCAACCGACCGGCCGGGTTCCTCCAGTCCGAGGACGCCGAGGCCCTGGGCTGTGCCCTGGCCGGCATCGAGAAGGCGCTCCTGCGGGAGTGCCAGGAGCGCAGCGAGCGCGACGCCCTCGCGGCGGCGTCGGCCGGGGCGGGGAGGCGGCCGAGCCTCTACGAGCGGCACGGCGTCGACGGCATCGCGCTGCGCGCGGCTCTGCTGCCCGACCGGGGGCGCACCAAGCTGCTCGAGTGGCTCGACACCTACATGGAGGAGGAGGCGGCGGCCGAGCAGAGGTCCGGCTCGGCCGGGGAGCGGGCCTGAGGCGTGCCTCCCGGCACACCTGAGGGGTTCGGGAAGGGCCCGTGGCCGGTCATCGGGGCGCGGGGGGCTTGTCGAGCGGCCGGCCGTCGTGTGGCACGGTACGGGCCGGTCGTGTGGAATCCGCGGGGTACCAGTTCCTGCCCGCGCGGGAGAGGGCATTGGGGAGTCGCGTGTTCAAGCAGCGGGAGTTACGGCAGTCCGTCAGCGCCATGGTGGGCGGGCTCGGTCATCTGAAGTCCCCGGTGGCGGCCGAGGTGATCTGCCGGGCGCTCTGCGACGCCATGAGCCTGCGCCGGGGCCGGAAGATCGAGTTCCGCAGCACGTCCTTCCCACCGGGCACCGTCAGCGGTCTCGCCCTCAACATCGGGGACCGGGACCTGATCGTCGTCGAGGAGCGGACCGTCGCCGACCACCGGATCGTCATCACCGGGCACGAGCTGCGCCACCTGGAACTCGGGCACTGCCACGAGCACGTCTCCGAGGGCTCCGTGGCCGCGCGTCTGCTCCACCACGACGCCGACCTCCGGCAGGTGGTCGCGTCGGCGCTGGCGGTCGCCGGCCGGCAGGGTCCCGTACTGCTGGAGGAGGACGGGACCGCCGCCCGCCGGCACCGGATGCGGGAGCAGGCGGCCGAGCGGTACGGGCTGGAGCTGGCACACGCCGTACGCCACCTCCTGACGGTGCCCGACGCTCCCGAGCTCGACCGGAACACCCGGTCCGGCCGGATAGAGGCGGCGCTCTGCAACCACGGGATCCGAGGCTGAGCGTGCCGGATCCGACCGTTCTCTTTCCCACGGTGCTCGGCGGCGTGGCCGCCCTGCTCAGGCTTCCCGGCCTGCTGAGGAATCCGCACGATCCCCTGCTCCGGGCGGTCATGGCCATGCTCGTCGCGGGCGTGGGGGTGTTCTTCTTCACCTCCGTCCCCGTGGTCGCCAAGGTCAACGAGGTCACGGGCATACCGAACGCCGCCGCCCCCTTCGACTACTTCTGGGCCATGGCCTGCGCGGCGTCGGGCATCGTGCTGATCATCAACTGGCGGGGCGGGTCCCCCGAGCGCATCCGGCGGGCCACCCGCTGGTGCATCGCGGCGTACGGGACGCTCTGCGCCGCGCTCGCCGTCCTGTTCTCGCTCGCGGAGGCGCCCGTCGAGCGGCTGCGGGACCTGGACACCTATTACGCCAACACCCCTTACATGCGCGAGATGATCGTCCTCTACCTGGTCGGCCACACCGCGGCCTCGACCGTCATGGCCACCCTGTGCTGGCGCTGGCTGCGCCATGTGGGAGGGGAGCTGAGGGCGGGCCTGGCCCTGATGGTGACGGGCTACGGACTCGCGATCTGCTTCGGCGTCCTCAAGTTCACCGCCCTGGGCGCGCGGTGGACCGGAACGGACTGGGACGTGCTCAGTACCGAGGTGGCGCGGGCCTGCACTTCGGTGGCCGCCCCCCTCATCGCGATGGGCATGGTGCTCCCCATCGTCGTTCGGAGCTTCCGGGGGCGCTGGCGGGACTGGACCCACTACCGGCGGCTGGAACCGCTGTCGCAGCTGGTGGGCGGGCTGGCACCGGCACCGGCGGCGGTCAGCGTCCCGCTGCTGGCGTCGGTGGGCGTACGGCGCCTCCAGCGGGAATCGCTGATCCACGACGGACTGCTCACCCTCAACCCCTACTTCGACCTCGGCCTGCGGGAACGGGCCCTGGCGGAGGCCGTCGCCGGCGGCGCCCCCAGCGCCTACGCGGAGGCCGGCGCGGACGCGGTCATGGTCCTCGCCGCGGTCGAGACGATGCTCGCCGACCCCGAGGGGCGGGTGATCGCCTCTTCGCAGGCGCTCCAGGAACCGGCGGGCAAGGACCGCGACCTGATCCGCATCTCGCAGGCGCTCGTGCACACCTCGAAGCGGGCCGCCGGCGGGCCACGAGCCGCGGGGGCCGCACGTTGAGCAGCGTCTACTACTACCTCCCGGCCGTCCTGCTCCTCGCCTCCTTCGCGCTCCGGGTGCCCGGGCTCGTGCGGCACTGGCGTGATCCGCTGGTGCGTTCCGTGGGCGTGGTGCTCCCCCTCGGCGTGGTCGTCTTCTTCTTCGCCGCGCCGCCGACGGTGTCCGAGGTGAACGCGCTCACCGGCGTCGCCAACTTCTCGGCCCCGCTGGTCTACGCCGTCGTCACCGCGGGGAGCGCCGCCGTCATCAACCTGATGCTCACCTGGCAGGGCGGCCCCGAGGAACGGCGCCGGGCGGCCACCCTCTGGTGCGCCGGGGCCTACGGGGCGGTGATCGTGGCGCTGCTCGCCCTGTTCGCCCTCGGCGACGCTCCCGACGAACGCCTCCAGGACTTCGACACGTACTACTCCACCACCCCGTACCTCCGCGAGATGATCGTCCTCTACCTCGTCGCCCACGCGGTGGCGACGGCCGTCCTGTCGGTCCTGTGCAGGCGGTGGGCGCGCGAGGTGACGGGTCTGCTGCGGACCGGGCTCGTCCTCATCGGGGCCGGAGGGGTCCTGGGCCTCGGCTACACCGTGGGCAAGCTCCTCGCCGTCGGCGCGCGCTGGACCGGCCACGACTGGGACGGGATCAGCACGACGGTGGCCCCCTCCATGGCCGCCCTCTCCTCGCTGCTCCAGTGCGTCGGGTTCGCCCTTCCCGCCATCGGCGAGAGCCTGCGCAGGCAGTGGGACCGGTGGTCGCGGTACCAGCGGCTGGCTCCCCTGTGGGAGACCGTGCGCGCGGTCGTTCCGTACGAGCTCGTGCGCATCCCCCCGTGGTCCTCGCTGAGCAGGCGCCACCTGCGGCGCACCTGCGACATCCGGGACGGGCTGCGGCTGCTCACGCCCTACCTCGGGGCGGTCCCGGCGGCGGGCGGGCCCGAACCCGCGGCCGGCCCAGGGGCGTTGAAACGGGAGGCCGCGGCGCACGCCGCGCTGGTCATCGAGGCGTTCGACTCCCTGCACGGCGGTCCCGGCGCCGCGGGCGGCGGCAGTGTCCAGAGCCTGATCGACAGCGACGACGGACTCGTGCGCCTCTCGGACGCGGTACGGGTTCTGGCGCCGCGCCGCGGCGGGCGTGGCCACGGCCCGTCGGCGGCCCCGCGGAAGGCCGTGTCGTGAAGGGTGCGCGGAGCACCGGCGACCGGTCGGTCCGCCGGCGCGCGGTCGTCATCGGCGGTGGGTCGGCGGGCATGCTGGCCGCCGCCGCGCTGCGGGGCGCGGTCGACGAGGTGCTCGTCGTCGAGAGCGACGAGCTGCCCGACGGGCCGCTCCCCCGCAAGGGGCTGCCGCAGGCCCGGCACGCGCACATGATCTGGAGCGGTGGCGTCCGGGCCGCCGAGGTGGTCCTGCCCGGGATCACCGACCGCTGGCTGGCCGCCGGCGCGAACCGCATCCCGACGCCGACGGGCATGGTCGCGCTCACCTCGCAGGGCTGGCTGCGGCGCTGGGACCGGGAGACGCACTTCGTCCTGGGGTGCACCCGCGACCTCCTGGACTCCGTCGTGCGTGACCACGTCCTGGGCCGGAGGGGGGTCACGGTCCTGGGCGGCACCCGGGCCGAGGGCCTGACGGGGAACGCGTCCCGCGTCACCGGGGTGCGGGTGCGCGGGCGGGACGGCCGCGAGGCGGTCCTGGAGGCCGACTTCGTCGTCGACGCGAGCGGGCGGGCCTCGCGGGCGCCCCGCCATCTGGAGGAGCTTGGGGTGCGCCCGGCGGCCGAGCGCTCCCTGGACCTCGGCCTGGTGTACGCGACACGGGTCTTCCGCGCCCCGGAGGGGGCCGAAGGGTTCCCCATCGTCAGCGTGCAGTCCGATCCGCGCAGCGGGCGCCCCGGGCAGAGCGCGAGCATCCTGCCCGTGGAGGGCGGGCGGTGGATCGTCACGCAGACGGGGACCAGGGCGGGCGCGCCGACGGGGGACGCCGAGGACTTCGCGGCGTTCCCGCGCGGGCTGCGCCATCCCGTGGTCGGGGAGATCATCTCCCGCCTCGAGCCCCTCACCGGCGTGTCGTTGAGCCGCAGCACGCGCAATACGCGGCGGTACTTCGAGCGGGTGCGGGGCTGGCCGGAACGGTTCGTCGTCCTGGGCGACGCCCTCGCGGCGTTCAACCCCCTGTACGGACACGGCGTGTCCGTCGCCGCGCAGACGGCAGCCGTCCTGGGCGCGGAGGTGGGGGCACACGGTGTGGACGCGCCCGGCCTCGCCCGCCGCGTCCAGCGGGCCATGGCGAAGCCGGTCGGCTCGGCGTGGGACCTGGCCATGGGGCAGGACGTGTTCTACCCGGAGGTCCAGGGCGGTGCTCCCGGCCTCCGGGACCGGGTCCTGGCCCGGTACGTGGACCGCCTGGTGAGGACGAGCTGCGGGAGGTTCAGCATGGTGGAGGACCTCACGGACGTCACCTCGCTCCAGGCTCCGCTGACCTCGCTGGTCGGCCCGCGGGTCCTGCTGGGAGCCGTACGCGGGCCGCGGTTCCCGCCGCTGGACGGGCCGCCCCTGACGGCACGGGAGCTGGCGCTCGTCGGTGGTGGGGGGTGGGGGTGACCGGGCCTCGGCGGCCCGGGAGGGTGTGAAAGGGTACGCGTCGGCGCCGCGCCGCTCCGACGCGCCAGCTCCCCGGACCGCGGACGGCGTCCGGGGGAGCAAGATGGGACCGGGCGTAGGCGCACCGCCTGGCGGGGCGTGATCTCAGTGGGGTGAGGAAGATGGGCTGGCGGCACACCGACGCGGAGACCCTCGTGCGACGCGGCGCCGACGGGCAGTTCTACGTGGCGGCCCAGGACGTCACCGCGATCCTCCGCGACATGGCGCGGACCTTCGATCTGCACGCGGAGTCCGACGAGGCCGCCTGGACGGCGGAGGGCCGGGCGGCCCCGGTCAGGCTGGACGAGGAGACGATGCGGACGGTCGCGAGCATCCTGCGGGCACAGGCCGACGAGATGGACGTCCAGCTCATCGAGATCGCCGCGACCAGCACCCCTGCGGGCCGGCCGAAGCCGCCCGGGAAGGGGCGCGGGCAGGCGGGAGCGTGACGGGCGTCAGGGCCGGTCCAGGCCCCAGGTCTGGAGGGTGTACGGGCGGCCCTTCTCCTCGCCCGTGATCGGGGGTACGTCGAGCAGGCGGAAGCCCGCTTTGCCGGCCACGGCGACGCTGGCGGCGTTCTCGGCCTCCAGTTCCAGGATCACCCGCTCCGCGCCCCACTGCTCGAAGGCGTAGGCGGCCATCACGCGGACCGCGCGGGCGGCCAGGCCCTGGCCGCGGTGTGCCGGTCCCACCGCGTAGCCGATCTCCGTGCCTTCGGGGGCGCGGCGGAGCATGATCTCGCCGAGCGGGGTGGCGCCGTCGAGGGTGATGGCGAGGAGGATGGTCGTGCCCTCCCGGCGCAGCTCGCGGTCGCGGACCAGCCGGGCGCGGGCGGCCGTTTCGTCGAAGGGCGTGACGATCGGCGTCCAGTACGCGACGTCGGGGTGGTCGAACAGGCCGGGCATCGCGGCCACGTCGGCCTCCGTCCAGTCGCGCAGGACGAGCCCCTCCCCCGACAGTTCGATCCGTTCGGGCAGGGACGACGTGGAGCTGCTCATGCGGGAGGACCTCTCTGGCCTGTTCAGGACAAGGCAAGATACCCGGGCGCGGGGCGGGCGCACGCGTGGTTTTCCGGCGGGGCCGGGAGCGGGGCTCCCTTCGGGCCCGGAGCGCCGTCGCGGCTACGGCCGGTCCTCCCAGGGCCGCACCCGGCCGACGACGTGCGGCCCCTCGCCCGCGGGAGCCCTCAGCGCGGCGAGTACGCCGCCGCTGATCTCCTCGTGGTCCAGCCAACGGGTGTGCGCTCCCTGGCCGGTGAACCCGAGGACGACGGCATGATAACGGGCCCGGCCCAGTGCCTCGGGCCGGCGGGGGGCGGGAGCCGTGGGGGCCGCGGCTCCGCTTCCGAGTACGTCGAACACCGAGGCGCCCTCCGCCAGGGTGGCGGCGACGGCGGCGTACGCGTGGGGCCGCCCGTGGGCGTGCACCCACAGCACGGCCTGCCGGAAGGGTCCGGTGCGTGCCGCGACCCGGCGCAGCGCCGCGGCGAACGGGACGGGCTCGGTGTAGTCCGCGGCCACCGTCAGCAGCCGGCCGCCTCCGGGGCCGAGGTCCCCGAAGGCCCCCGGTCCGGGCGGTCGCCGGGCCACGACCGCCGCCGTCAGCCCCGTGCGGACCAGCCCGCCCACCATCCCGGCGAGCATCCCGGTGCCGCCCACGACCAGCACCGGACCGGGCACGGAAGCGTCTTCGGTGTGCATCCCGGGATGCTCGCACGGTGGGGCGGCGGGACTCGCCCCGAGCGTGCGGATGAGTGGTCGGCCGGAATGCTGTCCACCTCTTCCGGGTCCGGCCAGTTTGCCCCGGTCCGCGTGGCGGGTCGCGACCGGACTTCGATTCCGCTTCGAGGGGTTCTCGCTCGCTGTGTGAAAACGTCGTTGCGCCAGGGTCCGCTGGGGACGAAAGGACGCACGAAATGACCAAGTCAGGGCGCAAGTTCGGCATCGGCGCCACGGTGGCCGCACTCGTGGCAGTGATGATCACCGTCGTGGGCCCGCAGGGAGCGAGCGCGCAGGACCAGGCCCGCAAGGGCTGGGACCACTTCGGGTTCGGGGTGCCGTGGGAGGACTCCTACGGGTACTCGCAGGCCATCCGAGCCGGTGACACGGTCTACATCTCCGGACAGCTGTCCCACGACGCGGCCGGCAACATCGTGGGCGTCGGCGACTTCGAGAAGCAGGTCCGCCAGTCGTTCGCCAACCTGGACAAGGTGCTCGCGCACTACAAGATCCCGCGCAGCCAGATCATCAGCATGAAGATCTACACCAAGGACCTGCGCAAGAACTTCGACACGGCCGCGCGGCTGCACAAGGAGTACAACGGCAACCACCGCACGACCGACACCATCCTCGGCGTCAGCGACCTGGCCTTCCCCGACCAGCTCGTGGAGATCGAGGCCGTCGCGCTGGTGAAGCCGCGTTCGTGACCGACCGACCGAGCGGGCCGCGCGGTTTCCACCGCGCGGCCGCTCAGTGCGTTGTCGCCCTTCGGGGCCTGGTCGTCCGGGGCGTGGTCATCGGCCGCGGCGTGGAGGTAGGACGAGGCTGAAGAGGACGGCTGCCGCCAGCAGGGCCACGGAGGCGGCGAAGGCGGGGGCGGATTCGCCGGGGGGCAGGAGGAGCGCCCACGGCCGCGTACCGGCTCCGCCCGTGCGTCGGCCCGCGGCCGCGCAGAGCAGGGGGAAGGCCGCGGTGGCGAGGGCCGCGGGCCGGTGGCCGAGGAGCGGCTCCAGGATCAGGGCGAGGGCGAGGAGCACCAGGGTGTTGCGGCCGACCGCCAGGGCGGTGCCGCCGGCTCCCAGGGCGCGGGCGAGGAGGGTGACGGCCAGGACGGCGGCCGCGAGGGCCGTCGCGAGCGCGGTGTCCCAGCGCCGGACGGGCCGGACGGCCGTGGCCTCCGTACGGGGTCCCGAGCGCCCGGTGCCGGACAGCCACAGGGCGGCCGGCACCACCGGGAGCAGTCCTGCCAGCAGGAACCGCCCCGTGGCGCCGGTGAAGGAGGGCACCGGGAGCTCGGTGCCGCCGAAGGCCAGGCCTGCCAGGGTCGTCAGGAGGGTCCAGCCCCCGAGGGCCAGGACGCCCCGGGACTTGAGCCACCAGGTCATCCCGTGCCCCCGGGGAGGGTGAGCAGCGCGGGCCGGTCGCAGGTGGTGAGGGCCTGGCGGTTGTACTCGAACCAGGCCAGCTGCTGTTCCCGGGGCGCGTGCAGCACCTGCTGGACGAGGGCCGTGTCGTCCGGCGAGAGCTGTCCGGGCCGGGGCGGGGACCGCAGGGCGACCGCCGTCAGCCAGGCCGACACCGGGGCGGCTGCCCGGATGGCGGGGTAGTTGTCCGAGGTCCGCGCGCATGCGGGTACGCCGCCCGGCGGCAGGAGCGCGGACGTGAGGCTGTCCGCGATGTCCTCGGCGCCCCGAGGGTGGTTCTTGAGGCCGAGACGGGCCTCGCCCGGTCCGAGGGTGCGGGTGTCGGTGAGGGTGGCGGGCATCCGCACTCCCGCCTGTTCGAGCCGGGCGGCGAAGGTGCGGGTCTGCGCCGCCACCTGCCCGCCGGCCGCGTTCTCGGGCCACAGGCAGACCACGGGCCGTCCGGCCGTGTCGCAGACGAGCTCCGCGTCGGCGCGGGCGGTGACGGAGGCGTAGCCGAGGCCGCGGGCCGACGGCAGCGCGGCGGCGGCGCCGGCGGCGGCCAGCAGGAGGGCGAGGGCGCCGTTGCGGGGCGTCGGCCGGTGGACGAGCAGCAGCGCGGCGGCGCACAGCCCGCCCGCGAAGAGCAGCGGCGCCCAGAGGGCCCGGGGATCGATCACGGAGCCGAGCGAGCAGCACATGGAGAACTCGCCGGCGACCAGCTGCCTCGGCCAGGCGCTGGCCAGCGACACCGGGAAGGCCGCCAGGCAGAACCCGGCGGTCAGCGCGACGGGCGCGGCGACGACGCCGGGCAGGAGCCGTCCGGCGAGGTACCCGGTCAGGGTGGCGGCTGCCACGAGGAGTGCCTCGGCGCCCAGCATCCCGAGGTGCGAGGGGGCGGGGGCGGTCCCGGCGGCGACCGCCGAGTACACCAGGGCCGACAGGAGCCCCACCACACCCATCAGCCACACCGGCACCAGTACCGGGATCACGATGCCCAGCCGGCCGCGGACCGGTGCCTGGCCGAAGACCCCGCCGCGCCGCAGCCGCGCCCCCTCCCAGGCCGCGCTTCCCGCACAGGCCGCGATGACGAAGGACAGGGCGTAGGCGGCGTGGCCGAAGACGGAAGGCCCGTACCCCGTCAGGACGTTCGGCCCGAGGTTGGCGCGGACCGGGAGGACGGCGAAGCAGACCAGGACCGGCAGCAGCACGGTGGCGGAGGAGGAGCGCAGGAGCGTCCACGGCTTCACGGCTCAGACCTCCTGTCCGACGAGCCGCCCGTAGGCGGCCTCCGCCCGCTCCCGCCCGCCGGCGGCGCCGGCCGGGGCGAGGGTGAGGAAGTCGGCGGGGCCGCCCTGGAACCGTACGGTGCCGCGGTCGAGCACCACGACCTGCTGGTACAGCTCGGAGAGGTCCTCGGTCTGGTGCGTGGAGACCAGCACCCGGACGGAGGCCGAGAGTTCCGACACCAGGTCGCGGAAGACCTGGCGTTGCCGCGGGTCCAGCCCGGCGGTGGGCTCGTCCATCAGGATCAGCTCGCTGTCGTGGGTGAGGGCCCCGGCGATGCCCATGCGGCGCAGCTGGCCGCCGCTGACCTGGTGGCTCTTGCGGCCGGCGAGGGGGGTCAGGCCGACCCGCCCGAGGGCTTCGGCGGACGCCTCCCAGGCCGCGGCGCGGGGCATGCCCTTGAGCCAGCCCGCGTACGCGACCTGCTCGCGGACGGTGAGTCCGGGCACGGGCGTGATGTGCTGCGGGATCCAGGCGACCCGTCTGCGGTACCCGGCCAGCCCGCGCCGCCGGTCGGGCCGGCTGCGGCCGAAGGCCACCGTGCCGGCGGCCGGGCGCAGCTGGGAGGCCGCCAATCCCATCAGGGTCGACTTTCCGGCCCCGTTGGGGCCGAGCAGCACGGTGGCCGGTGCGTCGACCGTCAGGTCGAACGCGTCGAGCACCGGGGTCTGCCGGCCGTACCGGAACCTCACACCGTCGAAGACGAGAGCCATGGAGCGACGCGCAATCCGCCGTCCCCCTGGGGGAACGGCTTGTTCTCGGAGGGAGCGGCCGTGGGGGCGTGGCGGAGGGAGACGAGGCCCCCGCCGAAGGATCGAACGCTAGTGCCGGAAGGGACGATTCCGAACAAACCGTCGCCCATCTGGCCTGAACGCGTCGCTCCCGTGCGCCCTGGCCGGAACCATGGCCCTGGCAGGGCCAGGCTGGGCACCGGGGACGGGGGTCACAATCGGGGCATGACCGTGAACCCGCCGACGGCCGCCGCCGCGACCAGCCTGGGCGACTTCCTGCGCACCCGCCGCTCCCGCCTGACGCCCGAGGACGTCGCGCTGCACGACTACGGCGGCCGGCGCCGGGTCGCCGGGTTGCGGCGGGAGGAGATCGCGCGGCTCGCCGGGGTGAGCGTGGAGTACTACACGCGGATGGAACAGGGCCGGGTGCCCAACCCCTCGGAGGGGATCCTCGACGCACTCGCCCGGGCGCTGCGGCTGACCGGGGACGGGACCCGGCACCTGCACCAGCTCGCCCGGCCGGCCCGCCGGGAGGCCGGTGCGGCCGCCGACCGGGAGGGTGGGGAGACCCAGCGGGTGCGGCCGATCCTGCGGCTGCTGCTCGACGAACTGCGCGACGTGCCCGCGATGGTGATGGGCCGCCGGATGGACGTACTGGCCCTGAACGCGGCGGGGCGCGCCCTGCTCGGCGACTTCGGCGCCTCGGGCGGCCCGGGCGGGGGTCCGGGCGGGGGCAACATCGCCCGGACCACCTTCCTCGACCCGGCGGCCCGCGAGCTCTACGCGGACTGGACCGGCTGCGCCCGCGAGAACGTGGCCTACCTGCACCTGGAGGCCGGCCGCCGGCCGCAGGACCCGGAACTGGCGCGGCTCATCGGCGAGTTGTCGATGCGCAGCGAGGAGTTCCGCCGCTGGTGGGCGGAGCACCCGGTGCAGGACAAGACCTCGGGCCGCAAGCGCTTCCGCCACCCGGTCGTCGGTGAGCTGGAGCTTTCGTACGAGACCCTCCGCGCGGCCGACGACGCCGACCAGGCCCTCATCACCTACACCGCCGAACCGGGCACCCCCGACCACGACGCCCTGCGCGTGCTGCTCGCCTGGTCGGCGTCGTCGGACTGACCGCCGGGGCGCGGTCAGCCGGTCGCGGGCGGGCCGAGGTAGGTGCCGCCGGAGACGTCGATGGTCTGGCCGGTCACCCAGCGCCCCTGCGGGCCGGCCAGGAAGCCGACGGCGTCCGCGATGTCCTCCGGCTCGCCGACCCGGCCGAGGGCGGTCATCGCCTCCAGCCCGGCGACCGCTTCGGGGACGTTCAGATAGGCGGCGATCATGTCGGTCCGCACCACGCCGGCGGCGATCGTGTTCACCGTGATGCCGCGCGGGCCCAACGCGTGGGCGAGGGAGGGGGCGAGGGCGGCCAGGGCGGCCTTGGTGGCGGTGTAGCCGATCTGGAGGGGGCTGGCGATACGGGTGGCGGCGGAGCCCATGTTGACGATCCGGCCGCCGTCCCTCAGCAGCGGGAGGGCGCGCTGGACCAGGAAGAGGGGGGTGCTCACGTTGACCGCCAGCAGCTGGTCGAACTCCTCCTCGGTCAGCCGGTCGATCGGACTGACGGAGTGGATGCCGGCGTTGTTGACCAGGATGTCCAGGCCGTCCGCGCCGTGTGCCGCCAGTCCGGCGGTGAGGCCCTCGAACAGCCGGTCCAGCGCGCCGCTCTCGCCGAAGCGGGCCCGCACGGCGAACGCCCGGCCGCCGGCCTCGGATATCCGCGTCACCGTCTCCGCGGCGGCCGCCTCGTTGCCGCCGTAATGGACCGCGACCAGCGCTCCGTCGGCGGCGAGGCGCAGCGCGACCGCGCGCCCGATCCCGCGCGATCCGCCGGTCACCAGTGCGGTCCGGCCGTCCAGTTCGCCCATCGTCGCCTCGTTTCTGGGGTGGGGCCGCGGTCTCGGCCGCGGCCGTGAGCGTCCAGGGTAAGGAGTGTTCCCGCGTGACGGTCGACGACTGCGCGGCGCGGGCGTCAAGAAATTCTTGACAAGTGAGGCGCGTCAAGGTTTTCTTGACACATGTCGATCTTGAAGTCGAGGGCCTCGCGGCCCTCTTTGCACGGGCGGCGCCGATGAGCGCCGCGCCGACGGGTGACGGGCCGCTGCTGGAGCCCGCGGAGACGGACCGGATCCGGGAGGGGATCGCCGCGGCGGTGCTCGGAGCGCCCGAGGGGCTGGCCGCATCGCTCGAGCACGACGCCCACGGGTACCTGCGCCTGCTCGACGCCTCGCGCGTCGGCGCCGAGGAGGCGAGCCGGCTGCTGCGCGAGGCGGTCCAGGGGGCCAGGGCCGCGGGCCACAGCTGGGACACCGTGGGCCGGGTGCTGGGGGTGAGCCGGCAGGCCGCGCAGCAGCGGTTCGCGAGCAAGGCCGTGGCCGCGCCGGCCGCCGCGGGGCCGGGCGCGCCGAAGCGCCGCACGCTCAGCGGGCTGACCGCGTTCAACGAGATGGCCGCCCTGGAGGAGGCCGGACGGGACGGCTGGCACATGGTCGGCTACGGGCCCTTCTTCCACGAGGTCGAGGCGTCGGGCCACCCGTGGGAGCACTGCCGGGTCACCCTCCCCTCCACCGCGCGGCACCGGCGGATGGAGTCGGAGGGGTGGGTCCCGGTGGGTGCGGGCTGGTTCCCGTGGCGGTACTACAAGCGGCCCGTGGGACCGGTCGGCTGAGGGACCGGCGGGCTGACGGACCGGCCGGGAGGAAATCGCGTGCCCGGTGCACGGCGGGCGGAGCAGAATCGGGCCATGGCGGACATCGGGGAGTTCAGGGAAGCGGTGGGCCGGGCGGTGGCCGGCGGGGACGGGAGCGGCCTCGCCGAGGCCGCCCGGGGGGTACGGGGCGTGGTGCTGGTGGAGGGGCCCAGCGACCTCGCCGCGCTGGAGGCCCTGACCGGGCGGCTCGGCCGGGACCTGGCGGCCGAGGGGGTCTGCGTGCTGTCCATGGGCGGTGCGATGAACGTCGGGCGGCACGCCGGGCTGCTCGGGCCGCCGGGGCTGGGGCTGCGCCTCACCGGTCTGTGCGACGAGCGGGAACGGCCCTTCTACGACCGGGCGCTGGAGCGCGCCGGGGCGTCCGGCCGGGAGGTCTTCGTCTGTGTGAAGGACCTTGAGGAGGAGCTGATCCGGGCGCTCGGGGTGGCGCGGGTGGAGGAGATCGTCGAGGCCGAGGGCGAGCTCACGCCCTGGCAGACCTTCACGCGCCAGCCCGCACAGCGGGGGCGGAGCCCGCAGGACCGGATGCGGCGCTTCCTCGGCACGAAGAAGGGGCGGAAGATCCGTTACGGCGGCCTCCTGGCCGAGGCCCTCGATCCGGCGCTCCTGCCCCGCCCCCTGGACGCGCTGCTCGGGCGGCTGTAGCCGGACCGGCGGGGCGGGGCCCGGCCTCGTTGAAGCCCTTGGCCCATGCGGGGGCCGCCGTTGCCGCCGGACAGGCTCTAGTCCACCCGGAGGGCCGCCAGGCGTTCGGCGAAGGGGGTGAGGGTGGCGGCGGTCGTCGGGGGCAGGGAGGTGATCGCGCCGGTCGGGGAGCGGGGCGCGGCCACCGCGGCGGTGGTGTCCACGTCCGGGGTGGTGGCGGCGGGCAGGGAGCGGGCCAGTTCGGTGCCCGCGCGGGTGATGCGGCCGGCCAGGCCGTCCTCGCCCCAGTCCTCGGAGGCCGCGTAGACGGCGGTCGGCAGGACGAGGGCGCGCAGGTAGGAGAAGAGGGGGCGTAGGGCGTGTTCGGTGACCAGGGAGTGCCGGGCGGTGCCGCCGGTCGCGCCGAGGAGCACGGGGGTGCCGGTGAGGGCGTCCTTGTCGAGGAGGTCGAAGAAGGACTTGAACAGGCCGCTGTAGGAGCCGGCGAAGACCGGGGTGACGGCGATCAGGGCGTCCGCGGCCGCCACCGCGTCGAGGGCGGCGGCCAGGCGGGCGGGCGGGAAGCCGGCGGTGAGGTGCTGGGCGATCTCGGTGGCGAGGTCGCGCACTTCGACGACCTGGACCTGGAGGTCCCGGCGGGCGGGGCCGGCGGCCGCGAGGGTCGCGGCCGCGAGGCGGTCGGCGAGCAGGCGGGTCGACGAGGGGGAGCTCAGGCCGGCGGACACGACGACGAGCTTCATGCGCGGGCCTCCTCGCCGGCGGTGGCCGCGGCGGCCGCGACGCGGGCCGCGTGGGTGGGGGCGTCCGGGACGCCGGCGGGGCGGAGGTTCGCGAACTCCTTGCGCAGGACCGGGACGACCTCCTCGCCGAGCAGGTCGAGCTGTTCCAGGACGGTCTTCAGGGGCAGCCCGGCGTGGTCGACGAGGAACAGCTGGCGCTGGTAGTCGCCGGCGTAGTCGCGGAAGGCGAGGGTGCGTTCGATGACCTGCTGCGGCGAGCCGACGGTGAGGGGGGTCTGGGAGGTGAACTCCTCCAGGGAGGGGCCGTGGCCGTACACGGGGGCGTTGTCGAAGTACGGGCGGAACTCGCGGACGGCGTCCTGGGAGTTCCTGCGCATGAAGACCTGGCCGCCGAGGCCGACGACGGCCTGCTCGGGGGTGCCGTGCCCGTAGTGGGCGTAGCGCTCGCGGTACAGGTTGACCATCTGCCGGGTGTGGGAGGCGGGCCAGAAGATGTTGTTGTGGAAGAAGCCGTCGCCGTAGTAGGCGGCCTGCTCGGCGATCTCGGGCGAGCGGATGGAGCCGTGCCAGACGAAGGGGGCGACGCCGTCGAGGGGGCGGGGGGTGGCGGTGAAGGACTGGAGGGGCGTGCGGAACTTGCCCTTCCAGGTGACGGTGTCCTCGTCCCAGAGGCGGCGCAGGAGGGCGTAGTTCTCGATGGCGAGGTCGATGCCGTCGCGGATGTCCTTGCCGAACCAGGGGTAGACCGGGCCGGTGTTGCCTCGGCCCAGCATCAGGTCGACGCGGCCGTCGGCCACGTGCTGGAGCATCGCGAAGTCCTCGGCGATCTTCACCGGGTCGTTGGTGGTGATCAGCGTCGTGGAGGTGGAGAGGATCAGGTTCTCCGTGCGCGCGGCGATGTAGCCGAGCAGGGTGGTCGGCGAGGAGGGGACGAACGGGGGGTTGTGGTGCTCGCCGGTGGCGAAGACGTCGAGGCCGACCTCCTCGGCCTTCTGCGCGATGGCGAGCATGGCCTTGATGCGCTCGTGTTCGCCGGGTGCGCGTCCGGTCGTGGGGTCGGTGGTGATGTCGCCGACGGTGAAGATCCCGAACTGCATGGCTCCCCTTCCAGGGTTGTTGAGAATTCAACTATACCGCGCAACCGGGGGTGTCGCCGGGGTATTCCCGGGGACGGCGATAGGGTGCGGGGCGTGTCCGGGACTGAGCGTGATCTCGTCGGTTACGGGGCCCAGCCGCCGCACGCGGGATGGCCCGGCGGGGCGCGGGTGGCCGTGAGCCTCGTGCTGAACTACGAGGAGGGCGCCGAGCGCAGCGTCCTCGACGGGGACGCGGGCTCCGAGGGGTACCTGCACGAGATCGTGGGCGCGCCGCCGGTGGAGGGCGGGCGGGACCTGAACGCCGAGTCGATGTTCGCCTACGGGGCGCGGGCCGGGTTCTGGCGGGTGCACCGGACCGTCTCCGCGCACGGTGCACCGCTCACCGTCTTCGCCGTCGGGCAGGCCCTGGAGCGCAATCCCGGCGCGGCGCGGGCGATGGGGGCCGCGGGGTGGGAGGTGGCCGGTCACGGGTGGCGGTGGACCGACTACCGCGAGGTGCCGGAGGAGGCCGAGCGGGCCGACATCGCGCGGACGGCCGCGACCATCGAGCGGCTCGTGGGGCGCCGGCCGGTGGGCTGGTACACCGGGCGGGCCAGCGCCCGGACGCGGCGGCTGGTGGCGGAGGAGGGCGGGTTCCTGTACGACTCCGACGACTACTCCGACGACCTGCCGTTCTACGTCGGGGTGGGCGGGCGGCAGCGGCTGGTGGTGCCGTACGGCCTCGACGCCAACGACTTCAAGTTCCTGATCGTGCACGGGTTCACCACCGCGGACGACATGCTCGCGTACCTGGTCGACACCTACGACACGCTGCACGCGGAGGGGGCCGACCGGCCGCGGATGATGAGCGTCGGCCTGCACTGCCGGATCATCGGGCGGCCCGGACGGATCCGGGCCCTCGACGGCTTCCTGCGGCACGTCGCGCAGCTGGGCGGAGGCTGGGTCGCCACGCGCGAGCAGATCGCGCGGCACTGGCTCGCCGCGCATCCGCCGGACTGAGCCGCGCGCGCCACGCGCCGGGCCGGCGCCCAGGTGGCGGGGCGCCGGCAGCGGTGCCGTCGGAGGGGTCCGACCCTCAGCGGCCGGACGCCGGGGCCGGGGCCGGCTGGGTGCGCTTGGTGGGGGTGCGGAGCAGCAGGCAGGCGGCCGCTCCGGCGACGAGGACGGCCTCAAGGAGGCCGGCGCCGTGGTGACCGCCCCCGACCCCGCCGACCGCCGCCGCATGCTGGTCACCCAGGCCGCCGAGGTGTCCGGCCGGGTGGCCGAGGTGCGGGCCGGGACCGTCGCGGACACCCTCGCCGCGGCCCTGGGCGACGCCGCGCCCGAGCACCTCCAGGAGGTGGCCGACGCCCTGGAGGTGCTGGCCCGTCACCTTCCGCCGCAGGCCATGGCGAGGGTGCAGGGCTGACGGGTCAGCCGAACTGGCCCGCCACGTAGTCGCCGGCGGCCGGGCGGCGGGCGATGACGTTCAGCCGGTTGACCATGTTCATGAAGGAGATCAGCAGGGCGAGGGCGGTGAGCTGCTCCTCGTCGTAGTGCGCGGCGGCCTGCGCCCAGGCCTCGTCGCCGACGCCGCCGGCCGTGTCGGCGATCCGGGTGCCCTCCTCGGCCAGCCGCAGGGCGGCGCGTTCGGCTTCGGTGAAGACCGTGGCCTCGCGCCAGGCGGCGACCAGGTGGAGCCGTACGTCGGTCTCCCCCGCCGCCGCGGCCTCCTTGGTGTGGAGGTCGATGCAGACCGCGCAGCCGTTGATCTGGCTCACCCGCAGTGCCACGAGTTCCTGCGTGGTGGCCGGCAGGGGCGATTCCTTGACGGCCCTGCCGGCCGAGGTGACGTGCTTGAGGGCCTTGCCGGCGGTGGCGCTGCCGAAGTAGTCGAGGCGTGCGTCCATGGTGTGCCGCTCCTTCGCGGTGGTGCGTTCGGGGATACGCCCACCAGACGCCGGGTGCCGGCGTTCTGTGACAGGTGCGCCGGTGTGACCTGCGTCTCGCCGGGCCGTCAGGAGGGCCGGTCAGGCGGCGAGTTCGGCTTCCGCTGCCGGGGCGGGCTTCTTCTTGTCGCGCATGACCACCGTGGCCAGCAGGGCGGCGGCCAGGAGGCCGGCGGCGCTGACGGTGAAGGTGGTGGCCATCGCGGAGGTGAAGGCCTCGCGGGCGGTGCGCAGCAGGGCGGCGTCACCGGGGGCGGCGGCCAGGGCCCCGGCGAGCGAGTGCCGGGCCCCGGCGGGAGCGCCGGCCGGCATCTTCGCCGTGTAGCCGCTGGTCAGCAGGGAGCCGAGGATCGCGATGCCGAGGGCGGTACCGGCCTGCTGGATGGTGTCGTTGAGGGCCGATCCGACGCCCGCCCGCTCCTCGGGGATGGTGCCCATCAGGGCGCCGACCGCGGCCGGCATGGCCAGACCGGCGCCGAGGCCGAGGAGGCCGAGGGCGACCGCCGGGACGGCGAAGCCGGTGTCGGCGGAGACGGTGGTCAGGAGGGCGAACGAGGAGGCCATCACGAGCATCCCGGCCAGGATCAGCGGGCGGTTGCCGATCCGGGCCGCCAGCCCGGCGCCGGCGCCGTTGCCGATGAGGGCGGCGACGGCCAGCGGCACGAAGGCGAGGCCCGCTTCGAGGGGCGAGT
Organism: Streptomyces sp. NPDC001594; assembly: GCF_042893675.1. Taxonomy (NCBI): domain Bacteria; kingdom Bacillati; phylum Actinomycetota; class Actinomycetes; order Kitasatosporales; family Streptomycetaceae; genus Streptomyces; species Streptomyces sp. NPDC001594. The sequence continues at coordinate 78,671 of NZ_JBIAVB010000019.1, forward strand.
AGCCGAGGACGAACTGGAGGTACTGGGTGAGGACCAGCAGCAGGCCGCCGTTGCCGATCTGGACCAGGGTCAGGGAGAGCGAACCGCCGCTGAAGTTGCGGTTCCTGAAGAGGACGAGGGGGACCATCGGGGAGGCGGTGGTGTTCTCCCAGACCACGAAGCCGGCGAGGGCGACGACGGCCACGGCCAGGGTGAGGGCGCCGCGGCCGCCGAAGGCTCCGTGCTGCGGGATCTCGATGATCCACCAGACCAGGGCGGTCATCCCGGTGACGGACAGGACGGCGCCCAGCGGGTCGGCCTTCTGCCAGGGGCCCTTGGACTCCGGCATCAGGGTGAGGGCGGCGACGACGGCGAGGGCGACGACCGGGACGTTGATCAGGAAGATCGACTGCCAGGAGAACCGGTCGATCAGGACGCCGCCGAGGACGGGGCTGCCGACCAGGCCGAGCATCGAGACGGAACCCCAGGCGGCCATGGCCTTCGGCCGCTCCTCCTCGTCGAAGACGGTGATGAGGATGGACAGGGTGGACGGCATGATCAGCGCCCCGCCGACGCCCATGGCGACGCGTACGGCGATGACTTCGGGCGGGTTGGCGGCGAAGGTCGCGGCGAGCGAGGCGGCGCCGAAGAGGAGGAGGCCGATCAGCATGATCCGGCGGCGGCCGAACCGGTCGCCGAGGCTGCCGGAGGTGAGCAGGAGGCCCGCGAACACCAGGACGTAGGAGTCGAGGATCCACTGCGTGTCCTGGGCGCTCGCGCCGAGGTCGGCGGTCATGGACGGGACCGCGACGGTCAGCGCCATGGAGTCGACGACGAGGACCAGCGAGCTCAGGCACAGCACGATCAGGATCCACCAGCGGCGTGGGTTGCGGGTTTCCATGGGTGGTTCCCTCTCGGCTTCACGGGCGGGGCCGACGCCCGGGTGGCGTACGGCGTTGCTTGATGCGAACACCGTACGCAGAATGGAACGTCGTGCGCAACAGGCCTTCGCCATACGCACACCGCCCCCCGGCTCGAACGGGCCGGGGGGCGGGGGGTGGTGAGGCCGGGTCAGGGCCCTTCGGATCAGAGGGTCGCGAGGAACTCCCGGACGGCGGCGGCGAAGCCGTCGGCGTCGGCCTGCTGGACGAAGTGGTCGCTGTCCAGGGCCCGGTAGGCCGTGTGGGGGCGGCGGGCGACCATGGCCCGGGCCTGCTCCTCGGGGAGGACCTGGCTGCGCAGGCCGTGGATCAGCAGGGCGGGGCAGTCGGTGGCGAGCCACTGCCGCCAGTGGTCGCCGCGGACCCGGGTCTCGGAGTCGACCGTGTCCTGGGGGTGGAAGGGCAGCCGCCAGCCGGAGCCGTCGGGCAGCGGGCGCATCACCAGCCCGAGGAACGGGGCGAGGGGCCCGCAGGCGGCGACGAGCTCCTCGGAAGTGGGCGCCGTATAGGGGAGGTTCAGCACGAAGTCGAGCGGGCCGGCGCCGTGGTCGGGCAGGTCGGCGGCGGTGTCGACGTCGATCAGCGCCTCGACCAGCTCCGGGCGTTCGGCGGCCAGGTGGTAGGCGTTGATCGCGCCGAGGGAGTGGCCGAGGAAGACCGCGCGGTCGATGCCGAGGTGGTCGAGGAGGGCGAAGAGGTCGGCGAGGTAGCCGGCGCGGGTGTACTCGGGGGCGCGGTCGGAGTCGCCGTGGCCGCGCTGGTCGGGGGCGATCACCCGCCACTGGGGGCCGAGGGCGGCGGCCAGGGCGGTGAAGGAGGCGCCTTCGGAGAGGTGGCCGTGGAGGGCGACGATGGGGCGGCCCGTGCCGCCGAAGTCCAGGTAGGAGAGGGCGCGGCCGTCGAGGGTCAGGGTGGCGCGGGTGGGCTGGGCGGTGGCGGTGGCGGTCATGTCGGGGCTCCCTCGGTCGGGTTGGGGCGGGGCGGGCTGACGCAATCGACTATACGCATGTCTATGACGGTTGTTCAAGACAGTTGTATGGATCGGTTGGCGGACCGGCGGGCAGCGGCTGCTTCCGGCCATCCCGCGAGAGGGAATTGAGGAGGTCACGAGCGGGGGCTCCGATGCTGGCCGCCAGGGCCGGACGAGGTGTGGGGAGACGCGATGGGTCACTGTCCGCAGGACGGCCGCGGCGCCCCCGATCCGTATCTCGGCCGGTACGCCGCCCGGACCGCGGGCATGACGGCCTCGGAGATCCGGGCCCTGTTCGCGGTCGCCAGCCGGCCCGAGGTGGTCTCGCTGGCCGGCGGGATGCCCAACCTGGCCGCGCTGCCGCTGGAGAGGCTCGCGGCCGAAACCTCGCGGATCGTCGCCGAGCACGGCCTGACGGCGCTCCAGTACGCCTCGGCCCACGGCCTGCCCCTGCTGCGGGAGCAGATCTGCGAGGTCATGGCGCTGGAGGGGATCACCGGCCATCCGGAGGACGTCGTGGTGACGGTCGGCTCCCAGATGGGCCTGGACCTGGTCGCCCGGCTGTTCTGCGACCCGGGCGACGTGGTGGTGGCCGAAGGCCCCTCGTACGTCGGCGCGCTGGGCTCCTTCGCCGCCTACCAGGCGGAGGTGGCGCACGTGGCCATGGACGAGCACGGGCTGGTCCCGGAGGCCCTGCGGGCGGCGCTGCGGCAGGCCAGGAACGCCGGCCGGCGGGTGAAACTGCTGTACACGGTCCCGAACTTCCACAACCCGTCCGGGGTGACGCTGGCGGTCGGGCGGCGCGCGGAGGTCCTGGAGATCTGCCGCGCGTACGGGGTGCTGGTGGTCGAGGACAACCCCTACGGGCTGCTCGGCTTCGACGGCCGCACCCGCCCCGCGCTGCACTCCCTGGACCCGGAGAACGTGGTCTACCTGGGCTCGTTCTCCAAGACCTTCGCCTCGGGCCTGCGGGTCGGCTGGGTGCTGGCGCCCCACCCCGTGCGGGAGAAGCTGGTGCTGGCCGCGGAGTCCGCCATGCTGTGCCCGCCCACCCTCAACCAGATGATCGTCTCGCGCTACCTGGCCACGCAGGACTGGCAGGGGCAGATCGAGACCTTCCGGGAGAACTACCGCGAGCGCCGCGACGCGATGCTCCGCGCCCTGGAGGAGTTCCTGCCGCCGGGGTGCTCGTGGACCGAGCCGGAGGGCGGTTTCTACGTGTGGGTGAAGGTGCCCGAGGGCGTGGACACGCGGGCGATGCTGCCGCGGGCGGTGGCCGCGCGGGTGGCCTACGCGTCGGGCACCGGCTTCTACACCAACGGGCTCGGCAGCCGCCGGATGCGGCTGTCCTACTGCTACCCGACGCCGGAGCGGATCCGCGAGGGCGTCCGCCGGCTGGCCGCCGTGCTGGAGGCCGAACCGGCGCTCGCCCACGCCGCCTCGGGCCCCGGCCGCCTGGCGTGGCGGCGGACGCCGGCGCCCGAGGCGGTCTGACGGCGGCGGAACCGCCCGGGACCCCCGGACCCCTGGGACCCCTGGGACCCCTGGGACCCCCGGGGGCGCCCGCCAGACGAAGGGACACACGACAGTGAACAGCACCTGGTTCCGGCGCTACTCCACGGCAGCGGGGCGCGGTCCGCGGCTCGTGTGCTTCCCGCACGCCGGGGGATCCGCGACGGCGTACAAGCCCCTGGCGCACGCCCTGGCCGGGGAGCTCGACGTGCTGGCCGTGCAGTACCCGGGCCGACAGGACCGGTTCGGCGAGGAGCCGTTCACGGAACTGGAGCCGCTGGTCGGGGCGGTGGCCGGGGAACTGGCCCGCACCCTGGCCGCGGATCCCGGACGGCCCTACGCGCTGTTCGGACACAGCATGGGCGCGCTCGTCGCCTTCGAGACGGCCCGCCGGCTGGAAGGGGCCGGACTGCCCGGCCCGCAGCGGCTGTTCGTCTCCGGGCGGGGCGCGCCGGGCACCCGTTCCGGCGCGCACTACCTGCACTACGACGACGCCGACGTACTGGCCGAGGTGCGCACGCTGAGCGGTACCGACCAGGCCCTGCTGGACAATCCGGAGGTCCTGGAGATGGTGCTGCCGGCGCTGCGCGCGGACTACCGCGTCGTCGCCGGTTACGCCTGGCGCGGCGGCGAGCCGCTGTCCGTGCCGGTGACGGCCCTGGTCGGGGACCGGGACCCGATGGTGACGGTCGGGGAGGCGTGGGCGTGGCGGGAGCACACCACGGCCGGGTGCGCCCTGGAGGTCTTCCCCGGCGGCCACTTCTACCTCGACGCGCAGCTGGGCCCGGTCGCCTCGGCCGTCACGGAGGGCCTGCTGGCCGGGACCTCCGCCTTCTGAGCCGAGCCCGTCCGGCCGCGAGGGGCCGCGCGGGGGCGAACGGGCCGTGTGGATCCCACCGGGCTCCACACGGCCCGCCCGCCGTACCACGCCGCACGCGGCCCAGGTGGGCACCCGAGGCGCGGCCCCAGGCGGCGGCCCGGCACATCGCCCGGGGCATGGCCTCGGCGCGTGGCCCGGCACACGCCCCAGGCGTAGCCCGGTTCGTCGCCCGGCACATCACCGCGGCGTAGCCCGCTCGGTGGCCCGGGACGTCGCCCGGAGCGCGGCCCCGGCGCGTGGCGCGGCACACGCCCCGGGTGTAGCCCGGGTGCGTTGCCCGGGACGTCACCCAAGGGCGCGGCCCCGGCCCGTGGGGCACACCACCCGGGGGCGTAGCCCTGGCCCGTGGCCCGTAGCCCGGCGCGTAGACCGGCACATCGCCTGGGGCGTTGCCATGGCGGGGGGCCCGGCACATCGTCCGGGGCGTGGCCCTGGCGGGGGGCCCGGGACATCGCCCGAGGCCTGGCCCTGGCGGGGGGCCGGCACATGGCCTGGGGCGTAGCCCTGGCCCGTGGCCCGGCGTATCACCCGAGGCGTAGCCCCGGCGCGTAGACCGGGACGTCGCCTGAGGCACGGCCCTGGCGGGGGCCCGGCGCATCGGCCGGGGCGTGGCCCCGGCGGGTGGCCCGGCGTGTCGCCCGGGGCGTGGCCCTGGCGGGGGGCCGTCACATCACCCGAGGCGGGGCCGCGGCGCGTAGAGCGGCACATCGCCTGGGGCGGGGCCCCGGGGCGTGGTCCGGTGCATCGTGCCGGGACGGCCCCGGGCGGGTGGTGCGGGGTGGCGGCTGGGTGTGGCCGGGCCGCGGGGGTGGGGGGTCAGAGGACTGCGCCGTTTCTTGTGCGGCGGCTCAGGGTTGGGCGGCTGGAGCGGGAGAGGTCCTTCCACATGTCAGACAGGCCGGTGACCGTGCGCGCCGCGAAGAGCCTGCGGATGGACACCTCCTGGTTGAGCTCCGCCCGGATCAGGCCGACCAGCCGGATGGCCCGCAGGGAGTTGCCGCCGAGGTCGAAGAAGTCCTCGTCGATGCCCACCCGGTCGAGCTCCAGCACCTCGGCGAAGGCCTTGGCGAGCACCCGCTCGGTGTCGTTGCGCGGGGCCCGGTAGGTCCCGCCGGCGGTCTCGGGCTCCGGCAGCGCCGCCCGGTCCAGCCGTCCGTCGGCCGTCAGCGGCAGGCGTGCGAGCACGGTGAACACCGCCGGGACGAGGGGTTCCGGCAGCCAGCCGGCGGCGAACCGGCGCAGCTCCTCGGCCGACACGGTCCGGCCGGGCACCGGGACCACGTAGGCCACGAGCCGCCGCTGGCCGGTGCCGTCCGCGCGGACGGCCACCGCGGAGCCCGCGAGGGCGGTGTGCTCGGCGAGCACCTCCTCGATCTCGGCGAGCTCGACCCGGACGCCGCGGACCTCCGCCCGGGTCCCGTCCCCGCCCACGTACTCCAGGAGGCCGTCGCCGCCCCACCGCACCCGGTCCCCGGTCCGGTACATGAGCGTGCCGGGCGGGCCGTAGGGGCAGGGCACGAAGCGTCCGGCGGTCAGCCCGGGCCGGCCGGGGTAGCCCCGGGCCACGCCGGGGCCGGCCACGTACAGCTCGCCGACGACGCCGACGGGGACGGGCGCGAGGCCCGGCCCGAGCACGTGGAGGGCGGCGCCGTCGACCGGGCGGCCGGCCGCGCCCGCGTGACGCACCGGTTCGCCCGCGGCCAGGACGTGGCGGGCGGCGGAGACGGTGGTCTCCGCGGGGCCGTGGCCGTGGACGATCGTCAGGTCCGGGCAGGCCTCGCGGACCCGGCGCAGCGCGGCCGCGGGCACCCGGTCACCGCCGGTCCACACCTCGCGCAGGGCGGCGAGGCGTTCGGGGCGGTCGGCCGCGACGGCCGAGAACAGGCCGGCCGGCAGCCACACCGTGGTGACGCCGTCCGTCTCGCACGCCCCGGCGAGGGCGTCGACGTCGAGCTCGCCCGGCGCGGCCACGACCACGCGGCCGCCGTTCAGCAGGGGTGTCCAGAGGTCGAGGGCGAGCGCGCCTGCGGTGTGCGGGGCGTGCCAGAGCACGGTGCCGCGGCCGGTCTGCCGGCGGCGGCGGTCCTGGACGAAGCGTGCCAGGTTGCGGTGCGTCAGGGCGACGGCGGCTCCGTCGGCGGGCTCGGAGCCGGGCAGTACGGCCAGCAGGCCGTCCGGGTGCGGGGCGGGTGCGGCCTGCGGGGCGGGGGCCTCGGCCTGGGCGAGGAGCTCCCCGAGGACGAGCACCGGGAGGCCGGGGACCTCCGGGAGCGCGGCGGGCGCGCCGGTGAGCAGGAAGCGGGCCGAGGCGGCGGCGAGTTCGGCGATCCGCTCCGCGGGGGCGGCCGGGTCGAGCGGCAGGTAGGCCGCCCCTGCCTTCACCACGCCCAGCAGGGCCACGGCCAGGTCGGCCGAGCGGGGCAGCGCGACGGCCACGACCGTCTCGGGGCCGGCGTCCAGCCGCCGCAGCGCCTCCGCCAGGCGGGTCGCGCGGGCGTCGAGCTCCCGGTAGGAGAGCGCGAGGTCGCCGGAGACGAGCGCGAGCGCGTCGGGGTCCCGGCGGACCTGCTGGGCGAACAGCTCCGGAATGCTCAGTTCCGCCTCGGGCGCGTCCGCGTCCAGGGCCGCGTCAGCCTCCGCGTCCGGGGCCGTCGGCAGGTGCTCCGGTCCCGTGCCGGCCGGCACCTCCAGCGCGCCGACGGGCCGGTCGGCGCCGGCCACCGCGGCGCGGACGTGGGCGATCAGTTCCTCGCCGATGAACCGCAGTTCCGCGCGGTGGTAGAGGCCGGCGGGGGCGTCGAGGCGGACGTACAGGTCGCTGTCGGGGCCGCCGTCGGTGTAGACGCCGATCGACAGCTCCTCGAAGGTGCCCGTCGTCGCGCCGGAGTAGCGGGCCGGGCTGTCGCCGAAGTGGAGCTGCTCCGCGAACTCGACGACGTTGACGACGGCGCCGAAGCTGCCGCGGCCGCTCAGCACGGTCCCGGCGGCGCGCTGGATGTCCGAGTAGTGGCAGGCGGTGTGGTCGAAGATCTCGTAGGTCTCGTCGGCGAGGGCCTCGGCGACCTCGGCGAAGGTGGCGCCGAGCGGCACCTTCGCGCGGACCGGCACCACGTTGACCGCGAGGCCGGGGGTCCGGCTGGCGACGCCGACCCGGTTGCTGACGGCCAGGGAGAAGAGGAACTCGGGCCGGTCGCAGCGGTGGCGCAGGAAGACGGCCGTGGCGGCGGTCAGCAGCTGCGAGGTCCACACGCCCAGGGACTGGGCGGCCTCGGTCCAGGCGTCCGCCTCGGCGCGCGGGACGGTCAGCGTCCGGCTCACCATGCCGATGGTCTCGGCCACCTCCGACCAGCGGTCGGCGCTGCTCAGCGGCTCGGAGAGGGCGGCCCGCTGGGCGTCGGAGAGGACGACGCGGGGGACCTGGGCGGGTGCGGGGGCGTCCTGGAGGTAGTCGCGCCAGAAGGCGCTGTCCTCGGTGAACCGCGGGGAGGCGAGGTACTCGACCGCCTCGGCCGCGAAGGACTCCGCGTCCCACGGGTGCGCGGGCTCCGGTACCGCCTCGCCGCGCACCAGCGCCGTGTACACCTCGGCGAGTCGGCGCGAGAGCAGGCCGCCGGCGCCGAAGCCGTCGGATATGAGGTGGTGGTAGGCGATCACCAGCAGGGAGCGGTCCGCCGCGAGCCGGACCACGCCGAGCCGGAACAGCAGGTCGCGCTCCAGGTCGAAGGGTTGGCGCACCAGGTCGGCCAGGGCCTCGCGGGCCGCCCGCTCGGGGTCGGCCTCGGCGGACAGGTCGAGGAGGAACGGCTGCCAGTCCCCCAGCTCCCGGGGGACCAGCCGCAGTCCGGCGCCCTCGTCGACGAAGTTGACGCGCAGGACCTCCGCCTCGTCCATGACGTGCCGGAACGCGGACGCGATGGCCTCCCCGTCCAGCGCACCGGCCACGTCCCACATGGTCAGCGCGTGGTTGGGCGTGTCGGGCGCCATCTTCTGCGCCCGCCACATCCCTTCGTGCGCGGACGACACACCGAACGAAGGCACACAGATCAACCCCTCAGCAGACAGGCCCGGGAATCGGCGGAACTCGCGGATCACCCCCACCTTCGGGGAAGCGGTTCGGCCGTTCAAGACACCTGGCCACCGGGCGGGACGGACCCTGCCGGGCCTGGAGTGTCCCGCCGGCGGGACACTCCCCCGGGCGGCCCGGGCGCCGCCGGATCACCGCCCCGCGGCGGTGGCGAGCGAGTCCGCGATGTGCCCGGCGATGCGCCGGGGCGAGGGCTGGCGCAGCACCAGGTTCGCCCGCAGTTTCAGCCCGGTCGAAGCGGTCAGGCGCTTGCTCAGCTCGGCCGACAGCAGCGAGTCGAAGCCGATCTCCTTGAACTCCTGGTCGGGGTCGACGGAGGCGCTGGAGGCGTGGCCGAGGACGACGGCGACCTTCTCCAGGACGTGTGCGAGCACGAGCGCCCGCGCGTCCTCCCCGGAGAGGGCGGCGAGCCGCTCCGGCAGGGGGGCCAGGTGCTCCTCGTCCGCCGGCCGTTCCGGCGCCGGGGCCTGCGCGTCCGCCACGGCCGCGGACGGCTGCGCGGAGGCCAGCCAGTACCTCCGGCGCTGGAAGGCGTACGTCGGGAGCTCCGCCCGCGGGCGCTCGCCGAACAGGGCGGTCCAGTCCACGGTGCCGCCGCGGACGTGGAGTCCGGCCAGCGAGCCGAGTACGGACTCCACCTCGTCGCGGTCCCGCCGGGACGAGGACAGCACCAGGGCGTCGTCCAGGTCCTCGACGATCTCCTGCACCGGGACGGTCAGCACGGGGTGCGGGCTCATCTCGATGAACACCCGGAAGCCGTCCTCGGCCAGCCGCCGCACGGAAGGTTCGAAAAGTACCTTTTCGCGTAGGTTTTCGTACCAGTAGTCGGCGTCCAGCCGCGTGGTGTCGATGAACTCGCCGTACAGGGTGGAGCAGAAGGGGACCTGCGAGGTCCGCGGCCGCACCCCGACGAGCGGGCCGGTCACCTGGTCGCGGACCCGGGCCACCTGGTGGGAGTGGGAGGCGTAGTCCACCGCGATCCGCCGGGCCTGGGCCCCGTCGGCCCTCATCTTCTCGACGAACTCGTCGAGCGCGTCCGGCTCCCCGGAGACCACCACCGAGCGGGGCCCGTTGACGACGGCGACGGCCACCCGGCCGTCCCACGGGGCGAGCCGCTCCTGCACCACCTCCGCGGACTCGGCGACCGACGCCATCCCGCCGTGCCCGATCAGGTCCACCAGGGCCCGGCTGCGCAGCGCCACGATCCGGGCGGCGTCCCGCAGGGACAGCGCGCCGCTGACGCAGGCGGCGGCGATCTCGCCCTGGCTGTGCCCGACCACCGCGCCCGGCTCCACTCCCCAGGAGCGCCACAGGCCGGCCAGCGAGACCATCATCGCGAACAGGGCCGGCTGGACCACGTCCACCCGGTCCAGGGACGGCGCCCCCTCCACGCCCCGCACCACGTCGAGCAGCGACCAGTCGACCCATTCCGACAGGGCGTCCGCGCACGCGTCCAGGTGCCGGGCGAAGACCGGGAACGCGGCGTACAGCTGCCGGCCCATGCCCACCCACTGCGACCCCTGGCCGGGGAAGACGAAGACGGTCCCGCCGGGCCGCGCGGCCGTCCCGCGCACCACCGCCGGGGACTCGGCGCCCTCGCCGAGGGCGGCCAGCGCGTCCAGCAGCCCGTCGCGGCCGCGCCCCAGCACCACCGCGCGGTGCTCGAACCGCGACCGGTGCGCGACCAGGGAGGCGCCGACGGCGGGGAGGTCGGCGTGCGGATCGGCGGCGAGGCGGGCGCGCAGGGCGGCCGCCTGCCCCTGCAGGGCGGCCGCGCTCTTGCCGGAGAGGATCCAGGGCAGCACTCCGCCGGCGACCTCCGGGCCCGTGGCGGGCTCCGGCGCCGGCTCCTGGGGGGCCTCCTCCAGGATCACGTGGGCGTTGGTGCCGCTGACCCCGAACGAGGACACCCCGGCCCGGCGCGGGCCGTCCGGCCGGGTCCACTCCCGCCCCTCCACCAGCAGTTCGACGCCGCCGGAGGACCAGTCGACGTGCCGGGAGGGCTCGCCCACGTGGAGGGTGCGGGGCAGGTGGCGGTGGCGCAGCGCCATCACGGCCTTGATGACCCCGGCGACTCCGGCGGCGGCCTGGGCGTGGCCCATGTTCGACTTCAGGGAGCCCAGCCACAGCGGGCGGTCCCGGTCGCGGCCCCGGCCGTACGTGGCGAGCAGGGCCTGCGCCTCGATGGGGTCGCCCAGGACCGTCCCGGTGCCGTGCGCCTCGACCAGGTCGACCTCGGCGGGAGCGACGCCCGCGTCGGCCAGGGCCCGGCGGATCACCTTCTCCTGGGCGCGGCCGTTGGGCGCGGTCAGGCCGTTGCTGGCGCCGTCCTGGTTGACGGCGGAGCCGCGCAGCAGGGCGAGCACCGGGTGGCCGTGGCGGCGGGCGTCGGAGAGCCGCTCCAGCAGCAGGACTCCGACGCCCTCGGCCCAGCCGGTGCCGTCCGCGCCGTCGGCGAAGGCCTTGCACCGGCCGTCGGGCGAGAGCGCGCCCTGGCGGGCGAACTCCACGAAGGCCGCGGGCGAGGACATCACCAGCGCCCCGCCCGCCAGTGCCATCGAGCACTCCCCCGCGCGCAGCGAACGCGCCGCCATGTGCAGGGCCACCAGCGAGGACGAGCACGCGGTGTCCAGGGACACCGCCGGGCCGGTCAGGCCCAGTTCGTAGGCCACCCGGCCGGAGGCGACGCTCAGCGAGCTGCCGTAGAGCAGGTAGCCCTCCAGCTCGCTCTGGCCCGCCTCCAGGAAGCGCCACCCGTACTCGGTGGAGCTCACCCCCGTGAAGACCCCGACCTCGGTGCCGCGGACGTCGGCGGGGACGATGCCGGCCCGTTCGAAGGCCTCCCAGGAGGTCTCCAGCAGCAGCCGCTGCTGCGGGTCGGTGGCGAGGGCCTCGCGGGGGCTGATGCCGAAGAACTCGGCGTCGAACCCGGCCGGGTCGGCCAGGAAACCGCCGTGGCGGACGTGGGCGCTGCCGGGGGCGTCGGGGTCCGGGTCGTACACGTCGCGCCAGCCTCGGTCGGCCGGGAAGGCGTCCACGACGTCGCGGCCCTCGCGGACCACCTCCCACAGGTCCTCGGGCGAGGAGACGCCCCCGGGGTAGCGGCAGGCCATGGCGACGACCGCGATCGGCTCGTCCCGGCCGGCCCTGAGGGCCTCGTTCTCCTGGCGGAGGCGGTCGCGCTCCTCCAGCAGGGTGCGCAGCGCCCGCTGGACCCGGTCCGAGCCCTCCGCCGTCTGGTCCGCGGCGTTGGTCATGTCACTACCTCTTCTCATCCAGGGCCAGGTCGAGCAGCGCGTCCAGGTCCATGCCCGCGAGCTCCTGCGCGTCGGCGGCCTCCGGCGCCGCCTCGGGTCCGGTGTCGGGGCCGGGGGTGTCCGCGCAGGCGAGGACGGCCTCCAGGAGGCCCGCCCGGCGCAGGGCGTCGACGGACACGGTCCGCAGCGCCTCCCGGATCTCCGCGTCCCGTGCCGGTTCCGCGGCGGCCGCGTCCGCACCGGCGTCCTCGGCCGCCGCGGGACGCAGCAGGTCGAGGAGGTGTCCGGCGAGTTCGTCCGGGGTGGGGTAGCTGAAGACGAGGGTGGAGGGCAGGCGCAGGCCGGTCGCGGCGGCCAGGCGGTTGCACAGTTCGACGGCGGTCAGCGAGTCGAACCCGAGCTGGGTGAACGGCTGGGCGGCGTCGACGGCGGTACCGGCCGGGTGGCCGAGGACGAGGGCCGCCTGGTCGCGCAGCCAGTCCAGGACGGCCGTCCGGGCCTCGTCGGCCGCCATCGACGCCAGTGCGGCGGGCAGCCCGGAGGGGCCGGAGTGCGGTGCGGTGCCGGCCCCGGTCCGGCGCGGGCGTCCGGCGTCGGCGAGGCCGCGCAGCAGCGGCGGCAGTTCCCCGGCGGGCCTGCCGCGCAGGCCGGCGAGGTCCATCCGGGCCGGGACGAGGACCGGGGCGCCGTGCGCGCAGGCCGCGTCGAACAGGGCGAGGGCCTCGGCGGTGGGCATGGGGGCGATGCCCATCCGGCGGAGCCGGGAGAGGTCGGCCCCGTCCAGGCCCTCGGTCATGGCGCTGCTCTGTTCCCACCAGCCCCAGGCCAGGGAGGCGGCGGGCAGTCCGGCGGCCCTGCGGCGGGTGGCCAGGGCGTCCAGGAAGGCGTTCGCGGCGGCGTAGTGGGCCTGGCCGGCGGTGCCGAGCGTGCCGGCCAGGGCGGAGAACGGGAGGAACGCCGACAGGGTGTGGTCCCGGGTCAGTTCGTGCAGGTGGAGCGCGCCGCCGGCCTTGGCGGCCAGCACGTGGCGCAGGCCGTCGGCGGTCAGCGAGGCGAGGGTGCCGTCCGCCAGGACGCCGGCCGCGTGGACCACCGCGGTCAGCGGGTACCCGGCGGGCATGTCGGCGAGCAGCGCGGCCACGGCGTCCCGGTCGGCGACGTCGCAGGCCACGACCCGGACGGCGGCGCCGGCCGCCTCCAGCTCGGCGACCAGTTCGGGCACTCCGTCGGCCGCCGGGCCCCGGCGGCTCGCCAGCAGCAGGCTCCGTACGCCGTGTTCGGCGGCCAGGTGACGGGCCACGAGCGAGCCCACGCCGCCGGTGCCGCCGGTGACCAGTACGGTGCCGCCGCCGAAGCCGTCGCCCAGTTCGAGGACCAGTTTGCCGGTGTGGCGGCCCTGGCTCATCTCGCGGAAGGCCGCGCGCGCGTCGCGGACGGGGCGCACGGAGACCGGGCCGAGCCGGATCCGTCCGTCCGCGAACAGGGCCATGACCTCGCGGAACATCTCCTGGAGCGTGTCGGGGCCGGCCGAGCCGTAGAGGTCGAAGGCCTGGTAGCGGACCCCGGGGTGGTCGGCGGCGACCCGCCCGGGCTCGCGGATGTCGGTCTTGCCCATCTCGATGAAGTCGCCGCCGCCCGGGAGGAGTTGCAGCGAGGCGTCGACGAAGGTGTGCGCGAGGGAGTTCAGGACCACGTCGACCCCGCGGCCGCCGGTGGAGTCGAGGAACTTCTGCACGAAGTGCAGGTCGCGCGAGGACGCCAGGTGGGCGTCGTCCAGGCCCTGGGCGCGCAGGGCGGGCCACTTGGCCGGGCTCGCGGTCGCGTAGACCTCGGCGCCGACGTGCCGGGCCAGCTGGACGGCGGCGGTGCCGACGCCGCCGGCCGCGGCGTGGATGAGGATGCGCTGGCCCTTCTTCAGCCGCATCACGTGGAAGAGTGCGTAGTAGGCGGTGAGGAAGGTGCTGGGCACGGACGCCGCCTCGGCGTGGTTCCACGCGTCGGGGACCGCCGCCAGCAGGCGGTGGTCGGCCACGGCGACCCGGCCGAAGGCGCCGGGGAAGATGCCGGCCACCCGGTCGCCGGGCCGGAAGGTGGTCACGTCGGGCGCCGTCTCCAGGACCACGCCGGAGCCCTCGCTGCCCAGACCCGCGTCGAAGGCCGTGCGGTCGATGAGGCCCAGGGCGATGGTGACGTCGCGGAAGTTGAGGCCCGCGGCCTGGACGGCGATGCGGACCTGTCCGCTCTCCAGGGGCGCCTCCACCTCGGGGCAGGGTACCCAGGTGAGGTTCTCCAGCGTGCCGCGCCGCGGGATGCCGAGGCGGTGGGGGCCGTCCGACGGGGGTTCGAGACGACCGTCGGCGGGCGGGGCCGGCGCCAGGCGGGGGACGAGGCAGGCGCCCTCGCGGAGCGCCAGCTGCTCGTCGGGCAGGCACAGGGCGCCCGGAAGGCCGGCCCGGGAGGTGTCGGCGTCGTCGGTGTCGACGAGGCGGAACCTGCCGGGGTGCTCGGTCTGCGCGGAGCGGACCAGGCCCCACACGGAGGCGCCGGGGAGGCTTTCGACGTCCTCGCCGGGGGCGGTGGCCAGGGCCCGGCGGGTGAGGACCACCAGGGTGGTCGCGGCGAGCCGCTCGTCGGCGAGGAAGGCCTGGAGCAGGTCCAGGACGCGTTCCCCGGCGGCGGTGACGGAGCCGAGGACGTCCTCGTCGGCGCTGCTGTGGTCGTCCGGGCAGAACACCAGGTGGCCGGGGGCGCCGCCGTCGGCGGGGAGGTCGCCGAGGGAGGCGTGGAGGGCGGCGCCGCCCTCCACGGCGAGCCGGGCGGCCCGGCCGTCCGGGGGGCCGAGCACCGCCCACGGGCCGGGGGCGGCGTCCTGCGGGGCGGCCGGGACCGGCCGCCACTCCAGGGCGTACAGCGGGTGCTCGGGGCCGCCGCGGGCGGCGCGCACCTGCTCGGCGGTGGCCGGGCGGAAGGTCAGCGCGTCCACGCGGGCGCTCTCGCGGCCCTGTTCGTCGGCGACCGTGAGGGACACGGTCCCTTCCCCGACGGGGGTCAGGCGGACCCGGACGGTCGGGCCGCACGGCCCGGTGAGGGCGGCGCCGGACCAGGAGAACGGCATCCAGCCCTGCTCGTCGGTGACGGTGATGACCCCGCCGACGACCACGGCGTGCAGGACGGTGTCGGTGAGCGCCGGGTGCAGGGCGAAGGCGCCCGCGGCGGCCGCCTCCTCGGGGAGGGTGGCGAGGGCGAAGAGGTCCTCGCCGCGCCGCCAGACCTCGCGCAGTCCGCGGAAGGCCGGGCCGTAGTCGAAGCCGTGGCCGGCGAGGGAGTCGTAGAGGCCGTCGAAGGGGAGCCGTTCGGCGCCGGCCGGGGGCCAGACGGAGAGCGGCGCCGCCGCGCCGGGTCGGGCGGCATCGGGTCCGGTGGCATCGGGTCCGGCCGTCGGAGCCGCTGCCTCCGGGGCCAGGGTGCCCATGGCGTGGCGGGTCCAGTCGCCGTCCGCCGCGCCTTCGGCGGCGGGGCGCGCGTACACGTCCAGGGAGCGGTGGCCCGTCGTCCCGTCGGCCGCGCCGACGACGACCCGTACCTGTACCGCGCCCTCGTCGGGCAGGACCAGCGGGACCTCCAGGGAGAGGTCGGCGACCGCGGGGCAGCCGGTGTGCGCGCCCGCCGACAGGGCCAGGTCCAGGTAGGCGGTCGCCGGGACGACGGCCGAACCGAACACCGCGTGGTCGGCGAGCCAGCCGTGGGTGCGCAGGGACCACAGGCCGGTGTAGACGCTCTCCCCGGTGCCGGGGTGGTCCACCACCGCGCCCAGCAGGGGATGGCCGGGGGCCGACAGCCCGGCGGAGGCCACGTCCGCCGGGGCGGACCCGGCGAGGAAGTCCAGCCAGTAGCGCTGCCGCTGGAAGGCGTACGTGGGCAGGTCGACGGGCGGGCGGGTGCCGGTGAGGGCGGCCCAGTCCACGGCGGCGCCCCGGACGTGCAGGGCGGCCAGCGCCCCGGCCAGTCCCTCCGCCGCGCCCCGGCCGCGCCGGGAGGAGGCCACGACCAGCGCGTCCACGCCCTCGGCGGCGAAGGAGTCCTTGACGAGGCCGGCCAGGGTCGGGCCGGGGCCGACTTCGAGGAAGACGTCCGTTCCGGCGGAGCGGGCCCGTTCGACGGCCTCGTGGAAGCGCACGGGGGCGCGGACGTGGTCCACCCAGTGGGCGGCGGACCGCAGTTCGCGGAGGGTGGCCTCGCGGCCCAGGAGGGTGGAGACGACCGGGACGGCCGGTCCGCCGCCTTCCCCCGTGCCGATGCCGGCGTCGGTGCCGGTGTCGGGGAAGGCGGGGAGGGCCGCCTCGAACTCCTCCAGGACCGGGTCCATCAGCGGGGAGTGGAAGGCGTGGTCGACGGGGAGGAGCTTCGCCGAGCGGCCCTCGGCGAGGAGCCGGTCGCGCAGGGCGTGGACCTCCTCGCGCAGGCCGGACACCACCACCGACTCGGGGCCGTTGACGGCGGCGATCCCGACGCGGGCGTACCCGTCGAGCAGCGGCTCCACCTCGGCCTGCGGGGCGCGGACGGCCAGCATGGCGCCGTGTTCGGTGACGGCCTGCATGGTGCGGCCGCGGGCGGCCACCAGCCGGGACGCGGTGTCCAGGTCGAGCGCCCCGGCCACGTGGGCGGCGGCGATCTCGCCGACGGAGTGGCCGATCAGCCGGTCCGGGCGCGGGCCGTAGCGGGTCAGGGTCCGGTAGAGGGCGACCTGGAGGGCGAAGAGGGCGGGCTGCATGACGTCGGTGCGGTCGGCGCCCTCGGGCTCGTCGGCGAGGAGCAGGGGCTTGAGGGCGAAGGGGAGGTGGGTGTCGAAGCGGGCGCAGACCTCGTCGAGTGTCCGGGCGAACACGGGGAAGGCGGCGCACAGTTCGCGGGCCACGCCGGTCCACCGCGCGCCCTGGCCGGGGAACAGGAAGGCCGTGCCGGCGGATTCGGCGGCCGTGCCGCGGACCACGGCGGGGCTCTCCGCGCCTCCGGCGAGGGCGGCGAGGCCGTCGAGCAGGGCGTCACGGCCGTGGCCGAGGACGACGGCCCGGTGCTCGAAGGTCGCCCGGTGCGAGACCAGGGAGGCGGCGACGGCCGCGGGGTCGGCGTCGGGGCGGGCGGCGGCGAAGGCGCGCAGCCGCTCGGCCTGGGCCCGCAGGGCCTGCTCGGAGCGGGCCGACAGCAGCCAGGGCAGCGGGGCGCCGGCGCCGAGGGCGTCGGGCCCGGGGGTGGCGTCGGGGGCGGGCCCGGTGGCGGGCTGGGCGGTGGGGTCCTCCTCCGGGGCCTGTTCCAGGATCAGGTGGGCGTTGGTGCCGCTCGCGCCGAAGCTGGATATGCCGGCCCGGCGGGGGCGGCCGGGCGGCGTGGTCCACTCGCGGGGCTCGGTGAGCAGTTCGACGGCGCCGGCCGACCAGTCCACGTGGGTCGAGGGGCGGTCCACGTGCAGGGTCCTGGGCATGACCCCGTGCCGCATCGCCATGATCATCTTGATGATGCCGCCCACGCCGGCGGCGGCCTGGGTGTGCCCGATGTTCGACTTCAGCGAGCCCAGCCACAGCGGGCTGCCCGGCTCCCGGTCCTGCCCGTAGGTGGCGAGCAGGGCCTGCGCCTCGATGGGGTCGCCGAGGGTGGTTCCGGTGCCGTGGGCCTCCACGACGTCGACGTCCCCGGCCTGGACGCGGGCGTTGGCCAGCGCGGCCCGGATCACCCGCTGCTGGGCGGGACCGCTGGGTGCGGTCAGGCCGTTGGAGGCGCCGTCCTGGTTGACGGCGGAGCCGCGGATGACCGCCCAGATCCGGCGGCCGTTGCGGCGCGCGTCCGAGAGCCGCTCCAGGACCAGCATGCCGACGCCCTCGGCGAAGCCGGTGCCGTCGGCCGCGTCGGCGAAGGCCTTGCAGCGGCCGTCGGCCGACAGGCCGCGCTGGCGGGCGAACTCCCGGAACACCTGGGGCGTCGCCATGACGGTGACCCCGCCGGCCAGGGCGAGGCCGCACTCGCCCTGGCGCAGCGACTGCACGGCCTGGTGCACCGTCACCAGCGAGGAGGAGCAGGCGGTGTCGGTGGAGACGGCCGGGCCCTCCAGGCCCAGCGCGTACGAGACCCGGCCCGAGGCCACGCTCAGCAGGGAGCCGGTCTGGGCGTAGCCGGAGATGACCTCGGGGGTGAAGTGGTGGTTGCCGTAGCC
The DNA here is from genome assembly GCF_042893675.1 of Streptomyces sp. NPDC001594. Lineage (NCBI taxonomy): Bacteria > Bacillati > Actinomycetota > Actinomycetes > Kitasatosporales > Streptomycetaceae > Streptomyces > Streptomyces sp. NPDC001594. The sequence continues at coordinate 96,499 of NZ_JBIAVB010000019.1, forward strand.
GAAGTAGGCGAGGCCCGCGAAGACGCCGGTGGCGCTGCCGCGCAGGGTGTGCGGGTCGATGCCGGCCCGTTCGAGGGCCTCCCACGAGGTCTCCAGGAGGAGCCGCTGCTGCGGGTCGGCGGCCAGCGCCTCGCGCGGGTTGATCTCGAAGAACTCGGCGTCGAAGTCCCCGGCGCCGTCGAGGAACCCGCCCGAGCGGGTGGAGCAGGTGCCGGGCCGGTCGGGGTCGGGGTCGTAGAGCCCCTCCAGGTCCCAGTGGCGGTCCCGCGGGAACTCCGAGACGGCGTCCGCGCCCGTACGCACCAGCTCCCACAGGTCCTCCGGGGAGCCGGCGCCGCCCGGGTAGCGGCAGGCGACGCCGACCACCGCGATGGGTTCGGCGGCGGCGTCGGTCACTTCCTGGAGGCGTTTGCGGGTCTCCAGCAGCTCGATCGAGGTCCGCCTGAGGTACTCCAGGACCTCGGCGCCGTTGTCGTTCGTCATCGCTCTCCCCTAGCCGAGCTCTTGGTCCAGCAGCCGGAGGAGCTCCCCCGCTGAGGCGGATGTGATCTGGTCGACGAGGGCGGCCGGTGCCGCGCCGCCCGCCATCGTGCGGACGCGGCCCTGCACTTCGCCGAGCAGGGTGGACAGGGTGCTCCGGTCGTCGGCGTCGAGCCGGAGGAAGGCCTCCTCCAGCCGGGCGCCGAGCTGTTCGATCTCCTTGGCCAGGGAGTCGGCCGGGGACGGCGGGGCCCCGGCGCCGGGGGTCGCGGGGGTGAGGCCCGCGTGCAGGAACCGGGCGAGGGCGGCCGGGTTGGGGTGGTCGAAGACGAGGGTGGCGGGCAGCTTCAGGCCGGTGGCCGCCGACAGCTTGTTGCGCAGTTCCAGCGCCGTGAGCGAGTCGATCCCGAGCGTCTTGAACGCCACGACCGGTCCGATCCTGGCGGTGTCCCGGTGGCCGAGGACGAGGGCGGTGCGGGTGCGGACCTCGTCGAGGAGCAGCGCCTGCGCCTCGTCCGGCGCCAGCGCGGCCAGCCGTTGGGGCAGGTCCGGGCCGGTGGGCTGCGGGCCCGCCGGGGCGCCCGGGCCGCCCGGTGCGGCGGGGGCGGCGGGGGCGGCGGTGAGGCCGGCGAGGAGCGGTGAGGCCGCTCCGGGGGCCGCCGGGTCCAGCCGGGCCGGGACCAGGACCGGTTCGTCGTGCGGCGCGAGGGCGAGGTCGAAGAGGGCGAGCCCGTCCGGCGAGGCCAGCGGGAGCACGCCCTGCCGCCGCAGCCGTTCGACGTCGGCGTCGGCGAGTCCGGCGAGCATCTCGCTGCGGTCGGCCCACAGGCCCCAGCACAGCGAGGTGGCGGGCAGCCCCTCGGCCCGGCGGACCCGGGCGAGGCCGTCGAGGAAGCCGTTGGCCGCCGCGTAGTTGGCCTGGCCGGCCGTCCCGAGCACGCCGGCGACCGAGGAGAACAGCACGAAGGCGGACAGGTCCAGGTGCCGGGTCAGCTCGTGCAGGTGCCAGGCGCCGTGCGCCTTCGGGGCGAGGACGGTGTCCAGCCGGTCCCCGGTCAGCGTCTCCACGACCCCGTCGGCCAGTGTCCCCGCGCAGTGGACCACCGCGGTCAGCGGGTGCTCGGCGGGCACGGCGGCGAGGAGCCGGGCGACGGCCTCGCGGTCGGCGACGTCGCAGGCCGCGACCTCGACGTGGGCTCCGGCCGCGGTCAGTTCCGCGCGCAGCGCGGCCGCCGCCGGGCTCTGCGGGCCCCGCCGGCCGGCCAGGAGCAGCCGGCGCACGCCGTGCCGCTCCACGAGGTGCCGGGCCAGCTTCGCGCCCAGGCCGCCGGTGCCGCCCGTGATCAGGACGGTGCCGGAGCCGAGCGCGGGTACGCCGTCGTCCGGGCGGGGGGTGCGGGTGCGGGCCAGTCCCGGGACGGCGGCCTCGCCGGCCCGGATCCTGATCTGGGGCGCTCCGGAGGCGGCCGCCTCCGGGACGCGGGCCAGGGAGGCGGGCGTGCCGTCGGTGTCCACGAGGGTGAAGCGGCCGGGGTTCTCGGTCTGCGCGGTGCGCACGAAGCCCCAGACGGCGGCGGCGGCCGGGTCGGTGGGGCCGTCACCGTTGGCGTTCCGGGTGACGAGCACCAGGCGCGACCCGTCGAACCGCTCGTCGGCGAGCCAGTCGCGGGTGCGGCGCAGCAGGTGGTGGAGCGTCTCCGCGACACGCGCGGGGGTACCGGGTCCGGCCGCGGCCGGTCCGTCGGTGGTGGCGGGGGCGGTGGCGGTGATGACGAGTGGGGGTGTGGGGGTGTCGGAGGCGGCGAGGGCGGCCAGGTCGGGGTGGGGTTCGGCGGCGGCGTGGATGCCGTCCGGGTCGCCCAGCACCGCGTACCGCTCCGGGGCGGAGGGGAGCGCGAGGGGGGTCCAGTCCACCCGGAACAGGGAGTCGTGCGGGTCGAAGCCGAGCGCGGTCAGTTCCGCGGCGTCCACGGGCGCCAGGGTCAGCGCGTCGATGCCGCCCAGGGGGGTTCCGGCGGCGTCCGCGAGGGTCAGGGACACGGTGTCCTCCCCGGCGGGGGCCAGCCGCACGCGCAGCACGCCCGGTTCGGCGCGGCCGACGCGCAGGCCCGTGCAGCGCACGGGCAGCCGGGTCCCGGGCCGTGAGCCGTCGGCGGTCCCGGCGAAGGCGGCCGGGAGCAGCGCGGCGTGCAGCAGCGCCGGGTGGAGTCGGTAGCGGCCGGCCGCACCGTTGGCGGCGGGCACCTCCACCTCGGCGTAGAGGGCGTCTTCGGCGCGCCAGGCGGCGCGCAGGCCGCGGAAGAGGGGGCCGAGGTGGACGCCGAGACCGGACAGCCGGGCGTACTCCTCCTCGACGGGCACGGGGACCGCCCCGACGGGGGGCCATACGGCGGGCGCACCCTCGACACGGCCGGAGACGGGCGCACCCGCGACGGCACCGGAGGCGGCGGCATGCGCGGCAGCACTGGAGGCGGCCTCGGCTGCGGCGGCGCCCGCGACAGCGGCGGCGCCCGCGACAGCGCCGGCGGGCGTGATGGTGCCGGAGGCGTTGCGGGTCCAGGTGGGGGTGTCGGTGGGGCGGGAGTGGATGGTGAGGGTGCCGCGGTCGTCGGCGGTGACGCGGAGCTCGCGCTCGCCCGTGCGGGGCAGGACCAGCGGGGCTTCCAGGGTGAGTTCGGCGACGGACCCGCCGCCCGCGCGGTGGGCGGCCCAGAGTGCCAGTTCCAGCAGGACCGCGGCCGGCACCAGGGGGGTGCCGTGGACCACGTGGTCGGCGAGCCAGGGGTGGCGGGACAGGGACAGGCGCCCGCTGCCCGCCACGCCGCCGGGCAGGTCGACGACGGCGTCGAGCAGCGGGTGGTCGGAGGTGGCGGCGGCGGTGGTCTCGGCCGGGGTGTCCAGCCAGTAGCGCTGCCGCTGGAAGGCGTACGTGGGGAGTTCGGCCCACGGCCCGGCCCGGTCGGGGAAGGCGCTGCGCCAGGTCACGGGGGCGCCGACCACGAAGGCCTCGGCGGCCGACCGGTGGAAGCGGGCGAGGCCGCCCTCGCCGCGGCGCAGGGTGCCGACGGCGAGGGCGTCGGCGCCCGCGTCCTCCAGGGTCTGCTCCAGGCCGACCGTCAGCACCGGGTGGGCGGAGGCCTCGACGAAGAAGCGGAAGCCCTCGGCGGCCAGGGCGCGGACCGCCTCCTCGAAGCGGACCGTCCGGCGCAGGTTGGTGTACCAGTAGTCGGCGTCCAGGCCGGTGGTGTCCAGCCATCCGGCGGTGACCGTGGAGAAGAAGGGCACCTGCGCGGGGCGCGGCTCCAGACCCTCCAGGAGGCGCGCGAGTTCCCCGCGGACCTCTTCGACGTGCGCGGAGTGGGAGGCGTAGTCGACCGGGACGCGGCGGGCGCGGATGCCCTCGCCCTCGCAGGCGGCGAGCAGCGCGTCCAGTTCGGCCGCGTCGCCGGAGACCACCGCGGACGAGGGCCCGTTGACGGCCGCGACCGACAGCCCGCCGGTGAGGCGGGCGCGCACGGCCTCGGCCGGGAGTTCCACGGAGACCATGCCGCCGCGCCCGGACAGGGCCAGGATCGCGCGGGAGCGCAGCGCCACCACCTTGGCGGCGTCCTCGACCGTGAGGGCGCCCGCCACGCAGGCGGCGGCGATCTCCCCCTGCGAGTGGCCCACCACGGCGTCGGGCAGCACCCCGTACGAGCGCCACACCTCGGCCAGCGAGACCATCACGGCCCACAGCACGGGCTGGACGACGTCCACCCGCTGCAGGGCCGCCTCGTCCGCGAGGACCTCGGACAGGGACCAGTCCACGTACGGGGCGAGGGCGTCGGCGCACTCGCGCATCCGGCGGGCGAACACCGGTGAGGTGTCCCACAGTTCGCGGCCCATGCCGGCCCACTGGGAGCCCTGGCCGGGGAAGACGAACACGGTCCGGCCGGCGGGCCCGGCGACGCCGGACACCGCGCCGCCGTCGCCGTCGCCGGCCGGGGCGGCCGTGAGGGCGGTGAGGGCCGTGAGGAGGGCCTCGCGGCCGTCTCCGACGAGCACCTGGCGGTGGTCGAAGAGCGAGCGGGTCGCGGCCAGGGCGTGGCCCACCCCCTCGGCCGTCAGCTCCGGGCGGGCGGCGAGGTGTTCGCGCAGCCGCAGCGCCTGGTCCCGCAGGGCCTCGGGCGAGCGGGCGGACAGCACCCAGGGCACGGACGCGGCGGCGGGGGCGGGCTCGGACTCGGGGACGGCCTCCGCCTCGGGGGCCTGCTCCAGGATCAGGTGGGCGTTGGTGCCGCTGATCCCGAACGCGGACACCCCGGCCCGGCGGGGGCGGTCCTGCGCGGTGTGCCAGGGGCGGGGCTCGGTGAGCAGTGCGACGGCGCCGGCCGACCAGTCCACGTGCCGCGAGGGGCGGTCCACGTGCAGGGTCCCGGGCAGCACCCCGTGCCGCATCGCCATGATCATCTTGATGATGCCGCCCACGCCGGCGGCGGCCTGCGTGTGCCCGATGTTCGACTTCAGCGAACCCAGCCACAGCGGGCTGCCCGGCTCCCGGTCCTGCCCGTAGGCGGCGATCAGGGCCTCCGCCTCCAGGGGGTCGCCCAGGGTCGTGCCGGTGCCGTGCGCTTCCACCGCGTCGACGTCGGCGGCCGTCAGGCCGGCGTCGGCCAGGGCGGCGCGGACGACCTTCTCCTGTGCGAGGCCGTTGGGCGCGGTCAGCCCGTTGGAGGCTCCGTCCTGGTTGACGGCGGAGCCGCGGATCACGGCCAGGATCCGGCGCCCGTTGCGGCGCGCGTCCGAGAGGCGTTCGAGGACGAGCACGCCCGCGCCCTCGGAGAAGCCGGTGCCGTCGGCCGCGTCCGCGAAGGCCTTGCACCGGCCGTCGGCCGACAGGCCCCGCTGGCGGCCGAGTTCCACGAGCACGCCCGGGGTGGGCATCGTGGAGACCCCGCCGGCCAGCGCCAGGGAGCACTCACCGGAACGCAGGGACCGCACGGCCTGGTGGACGGCGACGAGCGAGGACGAGCAGGCCGTGTCCGTCGACACCGCGGGGCCCTCCAGGCCCAGGACGTACGCCACCCGGCCCGAGGCCACGCTGGTGTAGGTCCCGGCGAGGGCGTAGCCCTCCACCTCGCCCGCCGCCGCGCCGCCCATCCGGGGGCCGTAGTCGACGGAGTAGATCCCGGTGAACACCCCGGTGGCCGACCCGCGCAGTGCGGCGGGGTCGATGCCGGCCCGTTCCAGCGCCTCCCACGAGGTCTCCAGCATCAGCCGCTGCTGGGGGTCCATCGCCAGGGCCTCGCGCGGGCTGATGCCGAAGAACGGGGCGTCGAACTCGGCCAGCCCGGGCAGGAAGCCCCCGGCGCGCGCGTACGTCGTCCCCGGCGCCGCGGGGTCCTCGCCGTACAGCGCCTCCAGGTCCCAGCCGCGGTCCCGCGGGAACTCCCCCATCGCGTCCACGCCGTCGCGGACGAGGTCCCAGAGCGCTTCGGGGGAGTCCGCCCCGCCGGGGAAGCGGCAGCCCGCGCCCACGACCGCGATGGGCTCGCGCGCGGACTCCTCCAGCGCGCGCACCCGCTCGCGCAGCTCCTGCGCGTCGCCGACGGCGCGTCGCAAGTAGGACCGGAGCTTGTCGACATCCTCCACCAGGGCCTCCCCCAAACCGTTGTTCAGCAGTACCGGTGCGGCTACAGGTAGCCGCGGTCGATCAGCGCGTACAGGTCGTCCAGGTCGTCGTCGCCGGGGCCGCCGTCCGGGCCGGCCTCCTCCGCCGCCGTCCCGCCTCCGGGCTCTGCGCGCCCCTCGCGTCCCTCGCGCACCTCGGGCGCCCCGGGCGCTTCCGGCTGCTCCGGCGGCTCGGGGGCGAGGAGGGAGAAGAGGTGGCGGGCGAGGTCGCGCGGGGTGGGGTGGGTGAAGGCGACGGTGGCCGGGAGGCGTACCCCGGCCGCGGCCGCGAGCCGGTTGCGCAGGGCCACCGCCGTCGCGGACTCGAACCCCAGGTCCTTGAAGGTGTCGCCCGCCCTCGCGGCGAGCGCGGCGCCCGTCAGGTCCGTGCCCCGGGCGGCGCTCAGCAGGGCCGCCGCCTCGGCGCACACCAGGATGAGGACGGCCGCTTCCGTGGCCGGGGCCGCCGCCGCCGCGCCGCCCGAGCCGGGTCCGTCGGCGCCGGTCTCCTCCCCGGGTGCGGTCAGCCAGTACGGCCGGCGCCGGAACGGGTAGGTGGGCAGGGCGATCCGGCGCGGCGACCCCGCGCCGAACACCGCCTCCCAGTCGGCCGGGACACCGTGTACGTGCAGCTGGGCCAGGGACTCCAGGACCTTGCCCGTGCTCCCGTCGTGCTTGTTCAGGGTGCCGGCCACCACCGGCGAGGCCCCGGCCGCCTCGGCGGTCTCCTCGATCGCCACCTGGAGGACGGGATGCGGGCTGATCTCGACGAAGGTGGTGTGCCCCCGCGCGATCAGGCTCCTGGTGGCGGCCTCGAACCGGACGGTGTGCCGCAGGTTGCGGAACCAGTACGCGGCGTCCAGCTCCGCCGGGTCCACGGGGCCGCCGGTGACCGTGGAGTGGATCGCCGCGGTCGCGGGCAGCGGGGTGATCCGGCCCAGTCCCCCGGTCAGTTCGGCCTCGAACCGGTCCAGCATCGGCGAGTGGCCCGGCACGGTGGACTTGATCAGCCGGGCGCGGACGCCCTCGGCCTCGCAGGCCGCGACCAGTTCCCGGACCGCCTGCGTCTCACCGGAGACGGTGGTGGAGTTGGGGCCGTTGACGGCGGCGATCCCGAGCCGGCCGCCCCACCGCCCCAGCAGTTCCCGCACCCGGTCTTCGGGCAGCAGGAGCCCGGCCATGGCGCCCTGCCCGGCCACCTCGGCCAGCAGCCGCGAGCGCAGGGCCACGATCCGGGCCGCGTCCTCCAGCGTCAGGGCGCCCGCGATGTGCGCGGCGGCGATCTCCCCCTGGGAGTGGCCGATGACCGCGTCGGGGGTGACGCCCAGCGAGCCCCACACCCGGGCCAGGGACACCAGCATGGCGAACAGCGCCGGCTGGACGACCTCGATCCGCTCCAGCTCCGCGGCCGGCGCCGCGCCGGTCAGCACGTCCACCAGCGACCAGTCCACGTGCGGTGCCAGGGCCCGCGCGCAGGCGTCGACCGAGTGCGCGAAGACCTCCGACTCCGCGTACAGCCGGGCGCCCATGCCCGGCCACTGCGAGCCCTGGCCGGGGAAGACGAAGACCACCGGGCCCGCCGGGCGTCCGGCCGTCCCGCGCACCACGCGCGCCGGGTCGCCGCCCGCGGCGAACAGGGCAAGCGCGTCCAGGGCCTCGTCGCGGCCGGCGCCCAGGACCACCGCCCGGTGCTCGAACCGCGTCCGTGTCGTGGCCAGGGAGTGGCCGACGTCGGCCGGGGAGAGCGAGGGGTCGGCGGCCACGAGGTCCCGCAGCCGGGCCGCCTGCTCCCGCAGGGCGGGCTCCGAGCGGGCGGAGAGCACCCACGGCAGCACGCGGGGGGCCGGGGCGGCGTCGGCGGCCGGGCGGGACGGGGTGTCGGGCGCCTGCTCCAGGATGACGTGCGCGTTGGTGCCGCCCATGCCGAACGCCGACACCCCCGCCCGGCGCGGCCGGCCGGGCGTCCGCGGCCAGGGGCGGGCGGCCCGCAGCACCTCGAAGTGCTCGTGGAAGTCCTCGATGGCGGGGTTCGGGGAGCGGAAGCCCAGGCTGGGCACGAGGTGGGCGCGGTCCAGGCAGAGGGCCGCCTTCACGAAGCCGGTGATCCCGGCGGCCGGCTCCAGGTGGCCGACGTTGGTCTTCACCGAGCCGATCACCAGGGGGCGGCTGCGGCCCGTCTCCCGGAACACCTCGCGCAGGCCGGCCGCCTCGGCCGGGTCGCCCATGCGGGTGCCGGTGCCGTGGGCCTCGACGTAGTCGACGGTGTCGAAGGGGACGTCCGCGCGGGCCAGGGCGGCCCGGACGGCGGCGGCCTGCCCGGCGGGGCTGGGGTCGGGCATCCGGGTGGAGGCCCCGCCGCTGCCGACGCCCCAGCCGCGGACCACGGCGTAGACGTGGTCGCCGTCGGCGAGGGCCAGGTCGAGCCGCTTGAGCAGGACGAACGCCCCACCTTCGCCGCGGGCGAAGCCGTTGGCCCGGGCGTCGAAGGTGAAGCAGCGGCCGTCGGGCGAGAGGGCGCCCAGGTTGGCGAGGGCCGCTCCGGCCTCCGGGTCGGCGATCAGGTGGACGCCGCCCGCGAGGGCCGCGTCGACGGCGCCGGCGCGGATCCGGTCACAGGCCAGGGCCAGTGCCACCAGGGAGGAGGACTGGCCGGAGTCCGCGCAGTAGCTCATGCCGCGGACGTCGAACAGGGCGGAGATCCGGTTGGCGATCATCGCCCCGTTGGCGCCGATGGCGGCGTAGTGGTCGTCCCGGTCGCTGCCGGAGAGCCTGCGCAGCACGTCGTACCCCGACGGGGCGGTGCCGACGACGACGTCGATCTCGCGGCCGGCGAGGGTGTCCGCCGGGATCCCGGCGTCCTCGACGGCCTCCCAGGCGAGTTCCAGCCCGAGCCGCTGCACGGGGTCCATGGCGGCGGCCTCGGCCGCTCCGGTGCCGAAGAAGGCGGCGTCGAACCCGTCGATGGAGTCGAGGAAGGAGCCCCGCTCCAGGAGGGCCGCGTCCGGGTGGGAGCCGCGGCCGGGGCCGGCCGGCCGGGAGGACGGGAAGGCGGCGACGGTCGACTCCCCGTCGCGCAGGAGGCGCCAGAAGGCCTCCGGGCCGTTCACGCCGGGGAACCGGCACGACATCCCGACGACGGCGATGTCGGCGGCTGCGCCTTTCATGGACGTTCCCTTCGGGTTCTCCCGGCGGATCGCCGGGGTGAGCGGGGACGGGCGGGGGTCAGCTCCAGTGGGACGGGGACAGAGCGGCCAGCAGGTCGCCGGGCGCGTCCATGAAGCCGTAGTGGCCGCCGCCGACCACCCGGAACTCGACCCGGTCCGCGTACCGGCGCCATCCTTCGAGGTCCTCGGGGCTCACGTCGGTGTCCTCGCGCCAGTGCAGGACGACGACGGGGCAGTCCACCGGGGCGGCCTCGGTCCGCCGGTAGGCGCCCGCGGCGGCGTGGTCGCGCAGCAGGACGAACATGCCCAGGTCGATCATGTCGGGGCGGGGTTCGACGCCGCGGCCGCGGACGAACGCCTCCAGCTCGGCGCGCAGCTGCGGCTCGGTCAGGCCGAGCATCCGGTCGCGGGCGGCGTCGTGCGGGGCGGGCTGGCCCGACACGAACAGGCACCGCGGGCCGGGCAGGCCGCGCTCGGCGATCCGGAGCACCGTCTCGTAGGCGGGGATCGCCCCGGCGCAGTGCGCGAAGAGCGCGTACGGCCGGTCGAGGAGCGGGGCCAGCTGTTCGACGAGGCTGTCGGCGAGCTCCTCGTAGGTGCCGTAGTGCGGGTGCGCCAGCCGGTTCTCGCGGCCGGGGAACTGCACGGGGCAGACCTCGGCGCCGTCGATGTCGGCGGGCCAGGCGCTGAAGGCCGAGGCCCCGGAGCCGGAGAAGGGCAGGCAGAACAGCCGGGCGGCGGCGTCTTCGGCGGGCGGCCGGACGAACCACGGCGAGGGGGCGGTGGGGGTGCCGGTGGTCATGGGGTCCGCCGTTTCTTGCCGACGAGGGGCAGGTGGGTCATTCCGGCGATGAAGTACGAGCGCAGGTGCTGCGGTTCACCGGCGGGTTCGAGGGACTCGAAGCGGGCGAGCAGTTCCTCGAAGAAGACCCGCAGGGTCATCCGGGCGAGGGGGGCGCCGATGCAGAAGTGCGGGCCGAAGCCGAAGGCGCCGTGGCGTTTGGCGCCGGCCCGGGTGAGGTCGAAGGTGTGCGGGTCGGGGAAGACGGACGCGTCCCGGTTGCCGGAGCCGATCCAGGCCACGACCGCGCCGCCCGCCGGGACGGTGCCGCCGGCGATCTCGACGTCGTCCACCGCGTACCGCATGAAGTTGCAGGCGGCCGAGGTCCAGCGCAGGCCCTCCTCGACGAGGTTGGGGACCAGCGTGGGGTCGGCCGCCGCCTTGGCGTACTGCTCGGGGCGCTCCATGAGCGCGTCGACCGTGCCGGAGACGGTGTGCGGGGTGGTGACGTTGGCGCCCAGCAGGATGCTGTAGCCGTCGAGGGCGACCTCCTCGTCGGACAGCGGCTCTCCGCCGGGGCGGACGCTCGTGAGGTGGTGGAGCAGGCTCTCGTCCTCCTCGCCGGAGGCCCGATGGGTCCTGGCCCAGTCCCGGACGTAGGTGAGGAGTTCGTGGTGGGAGATGGCCAGGGTGGCGGCCTCGCTGCCGAGGAGGAAGTGCGGGTCGGAAGGGGCCGTCACCATGGCGGTGAGCCGGACGAGCTCCTCCCAGTCCTTCTCGGGGATGCCGAGCAGCGGGCCGGTGACCAGCGCGGGCAGCAGCAGGGCCTGCTCGGCGAGGTCGAAGACGGCGCCGTCGAGGGCGGGTTCGAGGAAGCGCACGACCGTGGCGCGGATCCGGTCCTCCCAGACCTGGACGGCGCGGGCGGTGAGCTTGGAGCCGAGCGGGCGGCGGACCTCGGTGTGCCGCGGCGGGTCGGTGGAGGTCATCAGCACGCCGGCGGCGGGGTCGTCCGTTCCGAGGTGGGTGGGGACGGTGCCGCGTTCGGAGGTGAACTCGCGGTGGTCGGACAGGACCCGGCGGACGTCCTCGTAGCGGGTCACCGACCAGAACTCCCGGCCGTCCGGCAGGACCTGGTGGTGCAGGGGGGCCTCGGCCCGCATCACGTCCCAGACCGGGTGGGGGTCGCCGGAGGTGTAGAGGTCCAGGTCGAACAGGTCGAGGCCGGCGAGGTCGATCTCGCGGGCGGGACCCGGCGTGAGCCTCACGCCCCGGTCCTGCCCTGCTCGATCAGCTCGGCGACCCGGGCGGGGGTCTGCGCCAGGTAGAAGTCGCGCACGGACAGCTGGACGCCGTACTGCTCCGACACCCGCTCGATGATCTTGATGCCGCTCAGCGAATTGCCGCCGATCGCGAAGAAGTCGTCGTCCACACCGACCGCGCGGCCGCCCAGGTGCTGTCCCCAGAGCTCCGCGATTTCCTGTCCCAACGATCCCATTGCCCGTCTGTCCTTCCTCCGCCGGCCGGGGGTCCCCCGGCCGCGCCGTCCCGCCGGCGAGACACTTCCTCGAACGGCCGGACCGAGTCTCGCGTGGATGTCCGTCCGCCCACACCGCTTCGGCGGTGTCCCGGCGCTCGCCGGCCGGTGGGGTTGAGAGTGCGCCGGGGGTCCGTCTCCCGGGGACCGTCCCGCCGGCGGGACGGCGGAAGTCCGCCCACGGGTTGCCCCGCCCCGGCAGTGGCGTTCCTTGACCGGCTGATTCGCGTTCAGTGAACGTGAAGGTGATTCAACGTCGTTAGAGGCGCAGTCGAACGAGGGGGAACGACGTGGGGCATAAGGGTACGGACGCGGACGTCATCGTCGCGGGCGCGGGGCCGACCGGCCTGATGCTCGCCTGCGAGCTGCGGCTGGCGGGCGTGGACGTGGTGGTGGTGGAGCGGCTCCCGGAGCGCACGGGTGAGTCCCGGGCCGGCGGGATCCACTCGCGGACCCTGGAGGTGCTCGACCAGCGCGGGGTCCTGGACCGCTTCCTGGCGGAGGGCGAACCGCAGCCGGTCGGGCATTTCTCCGGTCTGTATCTGGACTTCGACGAGTCGGAGTCGAGGCACCCCTATCCGCTGATGATCCTGCAGTCGGCCGTGGAGCGGCTGCTGGAGGAGTGGGCCGGCGAGCTCGGCGTGCGGGTGCGCCGGTCGGCCGCGGTGAGCGCGGTCGGCCAGGACGCGGACGGGGTGACGGTCGGACTGGACACGGCCGACGGGCCGGCGGAGCTGCGCGCGCGCTACCTGGTGGGCTGCGACGGCGGGCGCAGCGCGGTGCGCAAGCTGGCGGGCATCGGCTTCCCGGGCACCGAGGCGACGATGACGGCGCTGATCGGGGACGTGGAACTGCCGGGTCTGCCGGAGGACTACGTGTGGGTGCGGCGCACCCCGGGCGGCGACTACTCGGCGATCGCCTTCGAGCCGGGCTGGTACCGGGTGATCACCTCCGAGTACGACCGGGTCGCGGACCGCGACGCGCCGGCGACGTTCGAGCAGCTGCGGGAGTCCCTGGTCAGGGTGGCGGGCACCGATTTCGGCATGCGCGCCCCCCGCTGGGTGTCGCGGTTCAACGACGCCGCGCGGCAGGCCGACCGGTACCGGGCGGGGCGGGTGCTGCTGGCGGGGGACGCCGCGCACATCCATTTCCCGGCCGGCGGGCAGGGGCTGAACATGGGCGTGCAGGACGCGGTGAACCTGGGCTGGAAGCTGGCCTCGGTGGTCCGGGGCGACGCGCCGGAGACCCTGCTGGACAGCTACCACGACGAGCGCCACCCGGTCGGGGAGCGCGTGCTGCACAACACCCGGGCGCAGGCGGCCCTGGCCCGTCCCGGGGCGGCGACGGACGCGCTGCGCGAGGTGTTCGGCTCGCTGATGGTCTTCGACGACGTCAACCGGGTGCTGCGGCACATGCTGACCGCGCTGGACGTCCGCTACCCGGTCGACGGCGACCACCCGATGGAGGGCCGCCGGGTCTTCGACGCCGACCTGAAGACGGACGAGGGCGTCGTCGGCGTCTACCGGCTGCTGCACGGTGCCCGGCCGGTCCTGCTCGACCTGTCCGGCGGCGCGGAGCTCGCCGCGGTCGCCGCGGGCTGGGCCGGCCGCGTCGACCTGGTCGCGGCGCGCGCGGAGGACGAGCTGTGGCCCGTTCCGCCGGTCGGCGAGGTGCCCGCTCCGGCGGCGCTGCTGATCCGGCCCGACGGGCACGTGGCCTGGGCGGCGGAGGCCGGCGGCGAGCCGGACACGGCCGCGCTCCGGGCGGCCCTGACCACCTGGTTCGGTCCGGCCCGGGTGGGGTGAGGCGCCCTTCCCCGGGAACGCGTACGGCGGCCGCCGGGACCCTGTCGGGGTCCCGGCGGCCGCCGTCGTGGTGGCGGCGCTCAGGCCGGGCTCACGCCCGCTTCTTGAACGTGGAGACCGCCCAGATGTAGCCGAGGAGGGCGAGGCCCACGCACCAGGCGACGGCCGCGAGGGCGTCGCCGCCCGAGGGGTGGCCGTTCAGCAGCCCGCGCAGGGTCTCGATGATCGGGGTGAAGGGCTGGTATTCGGCGAACTGCCGGATGCCGGTGCCCATGGTCTCCGCGGGAACGAACGCGGTGCTCAGGAACGGCAGCATGATCAGCGGCACGGTGGCCAGGCCCGCGGACTCCACGGTCTTGGCGGCCAGGCCCGTGGCGACGGTCAGCCAGCCGGCAGCGAAGCTCAGCAGGATGACCACGCCGACGACGCCGAGCCAGTCCAGGGCGCTCGCGGCCGGGTCGAAGCCCATGGCGAAGGCCACGCCGACGATGGCCGCGCAGGCCACGAGGCAGCGCACCGAGGTGATGACGACGTGGCCGGTCAGCATGGCGCCCCGCGAGACGTCCATGGTCTTGAACCGGTTGATGATGCCCTTGGTCATGTCGTCGTTCACCGCCGTGGCGGTGGCGCCCAGCCCGTAGCTGATGGCCATCACGAGGAGGCCGGGCGTGGCGTAGTCGACGTAGTCCTCGCCGACGCTGAAGGCGCCGCCGAACACCCCGACGAACATGAGCATGATGATGATGGGGAAGAGCACCGCGTTGAAGACCGTGACGGGGTTGCGCACGGTGTGCTTCAGGTTGCGGCGCAGCATGATCGCCGAGTCGGCCAACGGCGTCGAGACCGTGCTCACTGTGCGATCGCCTCCTTGCTGGTGTTCTGGACGCCCGCCGACTGGTCGGTCAGGGCGAGGAAGACGTCGTCGAGGTCGGGGCGCTGCACCGAGAACTCCTCGGCGTCGAGCCCGTGGGCGTCGAGCCGGTCCAGCAGGGCCCGCACGGAGCGGGTCCCGCCGTCGCCGGGCACGCTCAGGGTCAGCTCCTCGTCGTCGCGGGTGGCCTCCGGGAGGACCCGGGCCGCGGCGTCGAGTCCAGCGAGGTCGGCGAAGCGGAACCGGACGTGGGTGCCCGGGATCTGGCGCTTGAGCTCCTCGGGGGTGCCCTGGGCGACCAGGCGGCCCTGGTTGAGGACCGCGATCCGGTCGGCGAGCTGGTCGGCCTCCTCCAGGTACTGGGTGGTGAGGAAGATGGTGGCGCCCTCGGCGACCAGTTCGCGGACGATGCCCCACATGGTGCGCCGGCTGCGCGGGTCGAGGCCCGTCGTCGGCTCGTCCAGGAAGATCACCTGCGGCTTGCCGACCAGGGTCATCGCCAGGTCCAGCTTGCGGCGCATGCCGCCGGAGTAGGTGGACGCCTGCTTGTCCGCGGACTCCGCCAGGTCGAAGCGCTCCAGCAGCCCGGTGACCAGGCTGCCGCCGTCGCGCACGCGCTTCAGGTCCGCCATCAGCTGCAGGTTCTCACGGCCCGTCAGCAGTTCGTCGACCGCGGCGAACTGGCCGGTCACGCCGATGGCGCCGCGCACCTGCCGGGTCTCGGCGGCCACGTCGTACCCGGCGACCCGCACCGTGCCGGCGTCGGCCTTCATCAACGTCGTCAGGACGTTGACCGTCGTCGTCTTGCCCGCCCCGTTGGGGCCGAGCAGGGAGAAGACCGATCCCGCGGCGACGTCGAAGTCGATGCCGTCGAGCACGACCTTGTCACCGTATGCCTTACGCAGCCCTGAAACTGCGATCGCTGAGCTTCTCATGCCTCCACTTTCCTCTTCGGCCCTGTCATCGACCTGTCACGCCGCTGACACGGCGCTGGAGCACATCACTGCTGTTCAGAGAGGGACTGCCGGGCGATCAGGTCGAGCACCTCGCGGCCGGCGCCGACCAGGTACATGTGGTCGCCGGGGAATTCCGCCCAAGTGAAGCCGGCGGTGGTCGCCGCCCGCCACTGGCGGGCCTCCTCGGCGCTGACCAGTCCGTCGTCGGCGCCGCGCAGCGAGCAGATCGGCACCGCGAGCGGTTCGTCGGTGCTGGGGACGTAGCTCTCGTGCATCTCGCAGTCGGCCTGCAGGACGGGGAGGATCAGCTCCCGCATCTCCGGGTGGTCCAGGGCCTCGTGCCGGAAGCCCGCGAACTCCTCGACCCTGGCCAGGAACTCCTCGTCGGGCAGGCCGGCGGCGCGGCGTTCGCGCTGGGTCCAGGGGCCGGGCGAGCCGCTGACGACCAGCCGTTCGACGTGGACGCCGCGCTCGCCCAGCAGGTGGGCCAGCTCGTAGGCGAGGACGGCGCCCAGGCTGTGCCCGAACAGGACGGTCCGGCCGCCTTCGCCGAGGTCGGCGACGACCTCGTCGATCACGCCCTTGGCGGCTTCCTGGACGTTGCGGTAGGGCTCCTCCAGGATCCGCCGCTCGCGGCCCGGCAGCTCCACCGAGGTGACGCGCCAGCGGTCGGCGGCCAGTCCCCGCCAGGGGTGGAAGAAGGAGGGGCCGGCGCCCGCGAACGGGACGCACAGCAGGGTGGTCCGCGTCATCGCGACCAGCTCCGATCATCGGTTGCGTGGGCGGCCCGGCTCGTCATGCCAGGTCCGCCAGCTTGGCGTTGAGGACCTCGAAGACCTCGGACACGGGTCCGGGCAGGTTCATCTCGTGGTGGGTGGCGGCCACGTCGTGCTCCTCGATGGTGCCCAGGACGTAGGGGCGCCACAGGTGGGCGTACATCTCGTCCTTGAGGGTGGCGTGGAAGAAGACGATGTCGCCGTCGTAGACGGGGGATTCCCAATCCATCATCAGGTTGGTGTTGTTGGCGAGGACCTTCGACATGTTGTCCAGGAACTCCTGCTGGTTCCCGGTGCCGATGTACTGGCCGAAGAAGTCCTCGAGCTCGTCGCGGTAGTCCTCCACCGTCTTGTCGCGGTGGATGTCCGACCAGCCCTGGCCGCCCGGCTGGGAGTCGAGGACCGCCGTCAGCGCGATCTCGTGGCCGCGCCGGTCCAGGCCGGCGGCGACGGCCTGGACGAGGGTGCCGCCGTAGGACCAGCCGACCAGGTTGAAGGGCCCTTCGGGCTGGACCGCCAGCATCTCCTCGATGAAGTGGTCGACCATCTCGTCGATGGACTCCACCAGCGGGGCCCGGCCGTCGGCGCCGCGCGACTGGAGGGCGTAGGCCTGCCGGCCCTGCACGTGCGTGACGAAGCTGAAGTAGGCCCAGCCCAGCCCGCCCCCGCCGTGGAAGAACCACAGCGGCTTCTTCCCGGTGCCGGGGTCGCTGTTGAGGGGCAGGACGACGCCGAACGGGTCGGCGACCTCGTCGGGGACGGCTCCGGCGAGCAGCAGGGCGGCGAGCTCGGCCACCGTCGGGAACTTGATGATCGTCCGCAGCGGCAGTTCGACGTCGAAGTCCTTGCGGATGCGGACGCTGAGCCGGGTGGCGAGCAGGGAGTGGCCGCCGAGGGCGAAGAAGTCGTCGTCGACGCCGACGTGCTCCAGGTCGAGCAGTTCGCGGAAGACGGCGGCGAGCCTCTCCTCGTGGGAGTTGCGCGGCGCCCCGCCGGCGGCCGCGGCCGGTCCGTGCCCGTCGGGCAGGGCCTGCCGGTCGAGCTTGCCGTTGGGGGTCAGCGGGATCTCGGCGAGGGGCACCAGCGCGGCGGGCACCATGTAGTCCGGGAGGCGTCCGCGCAGGTGGGCGGTGAGCTCGGGGAGCAGTGCGGCGGGGTCGGCCGCGTCCGCGGCGGGGACCACGTAGCCGACGATGCTCCGGTCGCCCTGGCGGTTCTCGCGGACCACGACGGCCGCCCGGGCCACGTCGGGGTGGCCGGCGAGGACGTGCTCGATCTCGCCGAGTTCGATGCGGAAGCCGCGGACCTTGACCTGGTGGTCGGTGCGGGCGAGGTACTCCAGGGCGCCCGTCTTGTTCCACCGCACCAGGTCGCCGGTGCGGTACATGCGGGCGCCGGCGGGGCCGAACGGGCAGGGCACGAAGCGTTCGGCGGTCAGGTCCGGACGGTCCTGGTAGCCGCGCGCGAGTCCGTCTCCGGCGATGTACAGCTCGCCCTGGACCCCGCGCGGGACGGGGCGCAGCCGCGCGTCGAGCACGTACACCTGCGTGTTGCCGATCGGGGTGCCGATGGAGACGCCCGCGCCTGCCTTGAGGGGGGCGGTGGTGGACCAGGTGGTGGTCTCGGAGGGGCCGTACCAGTTGCCGGCCTCGGCGGCCTGTTCGGCGAGGGTCTCGGCGAGGCGCAGCGGGACGGCCTCGGCGCCGGTGATGATCCGCAGGCCGCGGGCGGCGTCGGGTTCGTGGGCGAGCAGCATCTGCCAGAAGCCGGGGGTGGCCTGGACGACGGTGACCGCGTGGCGGCGCAGCAGGGCCGTCATGGCCGCCGGGTCGGTGACGGTCTCCTTCCTCGCCAGGACCATGGTGGCGCCGCACACGAACGGCAGGTACAGCTCGGTGTTGGCCATGTCGAAGGAGACGGTGGTGCTGAACAGCATCCGGTCGGCGGCGGTCAGCGGGAACCGGCGCCCGGCGGCGGCCAGGAAGTTGGCGACGGCGCCGCGCGGGATGGCCACGCCCTTGGGGGTGCCGGTGGAGCCGGAGGTGTAGATGACGTACTGGCTGTTGTCGGGGCGGACGTCCACCTCGGGCGGGGTGTCCGGCCAGTGCTCCCAGTCGGCGGCGGCCAGGGTGTCGGCGTCGAGGACGAGGGCGGGCCGGGCCTGGTCGAGGACGAAGTCGGTGCGCGAGCGCGGGTGGTCGGGGTCGACGGGGATGTAGGCGCCGCCGGCCTTGAGGACGGCGAGCAGGGCCACCGGCAGGTTGGCGGTGCGGGGCAGGATGACGGCGACCAGCGACTCGGGGCGCACGCCGCGGCTGACGAGCCAGTGCGCGAGCCGGTTGGAGCGGGACTCCAGCTCGCGGTAGGTGAGCGTCTCCTCCTCCGCGATGACGGCGGGGGCGTCGGGGGCGGCCTCGGCCTGCCGGCGCAGGGCCTGGGCCAGGCCGCCGTCGAGGGTGGGTTCGGCGGTGTCGTTGACCTCGGTCAGCAGCAGTTCCCGTTCGCCGTCGACGAGGACGTCGACCTCGCTGATGCGGACCTGCGGGTCGGCGGCGAGCTGCTGCAGGACGCGGGCGTAGCGGGCGGCCATGTCCTCGACCGTGTCCCGGTCGAAGAGGTGGGTGGCGTAGGAGATGTCGCCGCGCAGGGCGCCGGTCTCGTCGGTGGTCATGCTGAAGAACACGTCGACCTGGGTGGTCGCGAGGAGGGCCTGGCGGTACTCGACGTCGAGGCCGTCGAGTGCGAGGGACCACTTCTCGGTGTTCTGCCAGCCGCACATCACCTGGAAGAACGGCCGGTAGGCGGCGGAGCGGTCGGGGTTGAGCTGTTCGACCAGTACCTCGAAGGGCACGTCCTGGTTCTCGTAGGCGGTCAGCGCCTTGTCGCGGACCTGGGCGAGGAGGGCGGCGAAGGTGGGGTCGCCGGACAGGTCCATGCGGATGACCAGGTTGTTGACGAAGCAGCCGATGAGGTCGTTCAGGGCCTCGTCGGTCCGGCCGGCGATGGGGGTGCCGACGGGGATGTCCTCGCCGCCGCCGAGCTTGCCGAGCAGGACGCCGAGGGCGGCCTGCATGACCATCGACATGGTCAGCCCGCGCCCGTCGGCGAGCTTCTGCAGTCCGGCCATGACCTCGGCGGCCACGGGGATGGGGACGGCGTCGCCGTCGGTGCCGCCCTCCACGGAACGGGGGCGGTCCAGCGGGAGGTCGAGCGGCTGGGGCACGCCCTCCAGTTCCCGGCGCCAGTAGGCGACCTGCTGGGCGCCCAGGCTCTGCGGGTCGGCGAGGTCGCCGAGGACCTCGCGCTGCCACATGGTGAAGTCCTTGTACTGGACGGGCAGCGGCTCCCAGCCGGGCGCCCGGCCGGCCCGGCGGGCGTTGTAGGCGGTGGCCAGGTCGCGGGCGAGGGGGGCGCCCGAGCTGCCGTCGGAGGCGATGTGGTGGATGACGAGGACCAGGACGTGCTCCTCGGGCGCGGAGCGCAGCAGCCGGGCCCGCAGGGGGATCTGCGTCTCCAGGTCGAACCAGTGGGCGACGGTCTCGTCGACGGCGGCGGAGACGCCCTCGGGCGCCACGTCCGCGACCGGCACGGACACCTGCGCCAGCGCCTCGTCCAGCGGGAGGATCAGCTGGTAGGGCTCTCCGTCCTCGTCCGTGCGGTAGACGGTGCGCAGGATCTCGTGCCGGTCCACCAGGTCGCCCAGCGCCGCGAGGAGGGCCTCCCGGTCCAGGGGCCCGGTCAGCCGGAACGCCGAGGAGATGTTCCAGGTCTCCGCACCCTCCAGCTGGTGCAGGAACCATGTGCGTCGTTGCACGAAGGACAGCGGGATCATTGCTTCTCTCCTCATACGAACATCCGGCGCAGACCGGGGCGGCGCGCGGCGGCCGATTCCGCCAGCCAGGGTGCGAGGGCGGCGACGGTGGGCAGGTCGAAGATCTTGCGGATGGGTATCTCCAGCCCCAGCTCGGCACGGGCGCGGCTGATGAGCCGGGTGGCGAGCAGGGAGTGCCCGCCGAGCTCGAAGAAGCCGTCGTCGATGCCGACCCGCTCCAGGCCGAGGACCTCGGCGAACAGCGCGGCCAGGGACTCCTCGCGGGCGCTGCGGGGGGCCCGGTAGGGGGCTCCGGTGAACTCGGGCTCGGGCAGCGCGGCCCGGTCCAGCTTGCCGTTGGGCATCAGCGGCAGCCGTTCCAGGAGCACGAAGGCGGACGGGACCATGAAGTCGGGCAGCCGCTCGGCGGTGGAGCGGCGCAGCTCCTCGGCGGTCAGGGCGCCCGCCGGGACCGCGTACGCGACGAGCTGCTGCCCGCCGCCGGGGCCCGGCCGGGCGACGACGGCCGCCTGGGCGACGGCGGGGTGCGCGGTGAGCGCGGCCTCGACCTCGCCGGGTTCGACGCGGAAGCCGCGCACCTTGACCTGGGCGTCGCCGCGGCCCGCGTACTCCAGCTGGTCGTCGTCGTTCCAGCGGGCCAGGTCTCCGGTGCGGTACATGCGGGCGCCGGGCGGCCCGAAGGGGTCGGCGACGAAGCGCTCGGCGGTGAGGTCGGCGCGGCCCTGGTAGCCGCGGCCCAGGCTGCCGCCGACGTACAGTTCGCCGGTCGCGCCGTGCGGCAGCGGGGCCAGGTCGGGGCCCAGGACGTAGGCCCGCATGCCCCCGAGGGGGGTACCGACGGGGGCGCTGCCGGAGCGGCTCCCGCCCTGGGCGGGGACGGTGGCGGCGGTGGCGTAGAAGGACTCGCTCTGCCCGTAGGCGTTGACGACCCGGACGCCGGGGAAGGCGGCGCGGACCTTCTCGGCCAGTGCGGTGGGCAGGGCCTCGCCGGCGAAGACGACCGTCTCGACCTCGGTGCGGCCGGCGATGGTGTCGAGGAGTTCGGCGAAGGCGGAGGGGACGGTGGAGATGACGGAGCCGCGCCAGCCGTCCTTGCGCTCGCCCAGGACCAGGACGTCCCGGACCAGTTCGACGGTCCCGCCGGCGGCGAGGGTGGTGACGATCTCGAACACCGAGACGTCGAAGTTGACGGAGGTGCCCGCGAGGAGCCGCTTGCCGGGCTCCATCCCCACGACGGGGGCGAGTCGGCGGACGCCGTTCACGATGGCGGCGTGGGTGATGGCGACGCCCTTGGGCTTCCCGGAGGAGCCGGAGGTGTACATCACGTACGCCAGCTGGTCCGGGCGGAGCCGGGGCGCCGGGGCGGCGGCGTCCGGGGCCTCGCCGAGCCGGTCGAGGAGGAGGGCGGGGGCCTCGTGCTCCGGCAGGGCGGCGGCCGTGGCGGAGTCCGTCAGGACCAGGTGCGGGCGGGCCTCGGCGAGGATGGCCGCCAGGCGGTGGCTCGGGTAGCGGGGGTCGGCCGGCAGGTAGGCGCCGCCCGCCTTGAGGATCGCGAGGAGGGCGACGACCAGTTCCGCCGAGCGGGGCAGGGCCAGCGCGACCAGCGACTCCGGGCCCACCCCGTGTGCGGCCAGGACCCGGGCCAGGGCGTCGGCGCGGGAGTCGAGTTCGCGGTAGGTGAGGGTCTCGTCCTCGGTGACCAGGGCGGGCTCGTCCGGGGTGCGGGCGGCCTGGGCCCCGAGCAGGCCGGGGACGGTGGTGTCCGGGGCGGGTTCGGGGGCCGGGTTGAGGCCGGTGAGCAGCCGTTCGCGTTCGGCCGGGTCCAGGACCTCCAGGTGCGCGGCCGTGAGCTGCGGGGTGGCCGCCAGCTGCCGCAGGACGCGGACCAGGCGGGCCGCGACGGCCTGCGCCGCGTCCCGGTCGAAGACGCCGGGCGCGTACTGGAGGATCAGCTGGAGGTGCGGGTCGACGGCGGCCATCAGGGCCAGCGGGTAGTTGGTGGCGGTGGCCGGGCGCAGGCCGGTGAAGGCGATGCCGTCCGCGGCGGCGCTCGCGGCGCCGAGGCCCTCGCGGTCGACCGGGTAGGACTCGAAGACGAACAGCGTGTCGAAGAGGGACGGCCGGCCGAGGGCCTGCTGGATCTCGGTGAGCCCGAGGTGGTGGTGGTCCAGGAGGGCGGCCTGCCGGTCCTGGAGCCGGGTGAGGATCTCGGCGAGGGTGTCGCCGGGGGCGTACGCGACGCGGACGGGAAGGGTGTTGATGAACATCCCGACCATCGCGTCCACGTCCGGCACGGCGGGCGGGCGGCCGGAGACGGTGGCGCCGAACACCACGTCCCGGCGGCCGGTGAGCCGGCCGAGGAGCAGCGCCCAGGCGCCCTGGACCAGGGTGTTGACGGTGACGCCCAGTTCGGCGGCGCGGGCCGCGAGGGCGCGCGCCTCCTCGGCGGGGAGGTCCACGTCGAGCTGGGCGACGCCCTGTTCGCCGACGCCCTCGGAGCCGGGGGCGAGCAGGGTGGGCTCCTCGGCCCCGTCGAGTTCGGCGGTCCACGCGCGGAGGGACTCCTCGGTGTCCTGCCGGGCCCGCCAGGTCAGGAAGGCGTCGAAGCCGGGGGCGGCGGGCAGGGCGGAGCCGTCGCCGCGGGAGCCGTAGAGCAGCAGCAGGTCCCGCATCAGCAGGGGGGTGGACCAGCCGTCGAACAGGACGTGGTGGGAGGTCATCACGAGGTCGGCGCGGCCGGGTTCCACGACGACGAGGGAGAGCCGGAAGAGGGGCGGGGCGTCCAGGTCGAAGTGGGCGGCCCGGTCCTCGGTGAGGAACCGTTCGAACTCCTCGGTGCGTACGTCCTCCCCGGTCCCGGTCAGGTCGAGGTACCGCCAGGGCAGGACGACCCCGGCGGCCGGGACGGCCTGGACGAGGTCTCCGTCGGCCCGGGCCACGTAGGCGGCGCGCAGGCCCGGGTGGCGTTCCAGGAGGGCCTGTCCGGCGCGGCGCATGCGGTCGGGGTCGACGTCGCCGGAGAGGTGGAAGACCAGCTGGTTGTGGTACGGGTCGAAGGAGGTGCCGGCGAGCTGGGAGTGGAAGAGCATCCCGGACTGGGTGGCGGTGGTCGGCCGGATCTCGGCGAGCCGTCCGTAGCGGGCCTCCCAGCCGTCGATCTCCTCCTGGTTCACGCCGGCCAGGGGCGCGTCGGAGGGGGTCAGCCCGCCGGCGCCGGGGGTGGCGGCGTGGCGGGCCAGGGCGGTCAGGGCCCGGACCCACAGCAGGGCCAGTTCGGTCACCTCCTCGCGGGAGAGGAGCCCGGTCGGGAAGGTGAAGGAGGCCGTCAGCTCCTCGCCCCCGGGGCCGGGGGCGGCCACGGCCTCGATCTCCAGGCCGGAGGGCAGCGGCAGGGCGGCGTCCGGGGCGGCGCTCAGGTCCGGGTGGGCGGGCTCGACGGCCCAGCCCAGGCCGCGCAGGTCTTCGGGCAGCTCGGCGCCGGAGGTCCGGCCGAGGTAGCCGAACCCGATGCGCGGGGCGGGGGCGTCGGGGCCGGGGAGGTGGGCGGCCGCGGCCCGGACCTGCTCCTTGACGGCCTTCAGGGCCCGGCCGGCGGCCGGTCCGGCGGCGAGCGCCTCCGCGAGGTCGAGGCCGGTCAGGTCCAGCCGGGCGGGGAAGACCGGGGTGAACGGGCCGACGGTGCGGGTCAGGTCGGCGCCGGGCACCAGTTGCTCGGGCCGCTCCCGCGCCTCCAGCCGGACCGGGGCGGGCGCCGCCGGCAGGCCGCGCGCCGCGCGCCAGTGGGCCAGCGCCAGGGCGAACGCGGTGACCAGGCCGTCCTCGGCGCCGGTGCGCAGCAGCGCGGGCAGCCGGTCCAGCAGGGTGGCCGTGACCTCGGCCGGTACGCGCACCCGCACCCGGTCGGCGGCGCCGGTGCCGGGTGCCTGGCGGGGGCCGAAGGGCGACTCCTCCTCGTGCGGGGTCTGCTGCGGCTGCGGCTGCGGGGCCGGGGCGGCTTCGGCCAGGGCGTGGGCCCAGCGGCGGTAGGAGGTGCCGGTGCGGGGCAGGGCGGGGGTGCGGCCCTCGCGCGCCTGCTGCCGGGCGCGGACCAGGTCGGCGGTCAGGATCCGCCAGGACACCGGGTCCACGGCCAGGCGGTGGGCGACGACGAGCAGCCGTCCCGCGTCCTGGGCGCCGGGCGCGGCGGTGAGCCGGACGAACTGCGCCATCACGCCCGCGTCCGGGTCCAGGCGGGCCGCGGCCGCGTCGAGCGCGCCCTGCACGGCCTCCTCGCCGGTGTCCGCGCCGGGGACCTCGCGCAGCAGGGCGCGCGCGTCCAGGGTGCCGGGGGGCTCGATGAGCAGGCCCGGCTCGTCGCGGTCGAGGCGGGCGCGCAGGACGTCGTGCCGGTCGAGGAGGGCCTGGACGGCGGCGACGAGTTCCTCGTGGGTGACGCCCTCGGGCAGGGTGAGCACCGTGGAGGCGTACGGCCGGCCGAGGGCGCCGGGGTCCGTGAGGAGGCGGTGGGCGTGCGGGGGCAGCGGGGCCCGGCCGGTGCCGCCGCCGGGCAGTTCGGGCAGGGCGGGGCCCTCCTCGTTCCGCTCGTCGACCAGTTCCACGAGCCGGGCGACGGTGCGGTGTTCGAAGATCTCCCGCACGGTGACGGCCGTGCCGCGGGCCTTGGCGCGGGCGACGACCTGGATGGAGCGGATGCTGTCGCCGCCGAGGGCGAAGTAGTCGTCGTCGATGCCGACCCGTTCCAGGCCGAGGACTTCGGCGAACAGCGCGCAGAGGGTCTCCTCGCGCGCGTTGCGCGGCGCGCGGCCGGTGGAGACCTGCGCGTAGTCCGGGACGGGCAGGGCCCGGCGATTGAGCTTGCCGTTCGGGGTCAGCGGGATCTCCGCGAGCGGGACGATCGCGGTGGGCACCATGTAGTCCGGCAGGTGTCCGCGCAGGTACTCCGGCAGCCGGGCCAGCAGCGGGCCGATCGAGCCGGCCAGCGAGGGGTCGTTCGCCCGGATCCGGCCGCCGGCTCCGCCGGGCGCGGCGGCGAAGGCGGCGACGGCGGCGTCCGGCCCGGCCTGGCCCGGGGGCAGCAGGACCAGGTCGAAGTGGCGGGCGTCCTCGCCGGACCAGGTGACGACGGCTTCGGCGCCCAGGCCGCGCACCGCGCGCCGCAGCTCCTCCGGGTCGGCGGAGGCGGGGACGGGCAGGGGCGCCGGGGCGAGGACCCCGGCCGCGACGGCCGCCGCGGCCTCCCCGTCCAGCCGCGCGTTGGGGATGCCCGTCACCCGCAGCGGGCCCTCCCGGTCCACGGCGGCGGCGAGTTCGGCGAGTTCGGCGAGGCCGGAGTCCTGCCGGAGGCTCCAGGGCACGGCCGGGACGCCGGTCAGGTCGAGCACCCGGGCCGGGTCCTGGTGCAGCACGACCTCGTAGCGGTGCCGGGTCAGTTCGTTGTGCTCCGGGACCGGCTTGAGCCGGATGTCGGCGGCGGCGCCGTGCTCCCGCGCCCAGGCGGTGAACCACTCGGGGGCGACCACCAGCTCCCGTTCGGCGAACAGGGCCTTCTCCACCAGGCTGCGCAGTTCCTCGGGGGCCGCGTAGGGGTGAGCCGCGCGCTGGGTCGCGGTGAGCAGCATGCGCAGCGTCGCGGCGTTGCGGACGTCGCCGACGACCACCCGGCCGCCCGGCGCGAGGAGGTCCATCACCTGGCGCAGCACCCGGTCCAGGTAGCCGGCGCTCGGGAAGTACTGGACGACGGAGTTCAGGACGACCGTGTCGAACCTGCCGCGGGGCAGCCCGGACACGTCGTCCGCGGGCTGGGCGCTGAGCCGGACCCGCGCGCCGTGGCCGGCCTGTTCGGCCTGGCGGCGGACCCGGTCGACGACGGTGGCCGAGATGTCGGTGCCCCAGTACTCCTCGACCTCGCCGACGATCTTCGCCAGCAGCAGGCCGGAGCCGACGCCGATCTCCAGCACACGGCGCGGCGCGTACCGCAGGACCTGGGCCACCGCCGCGTCCTGCCAGGCGCGCATCTGCTCGCGCGGGATCGGTTCGCCGTCGTAGGAGGAGGTCCACAGTTCGAAGTCCTCGCCGAGCGCCTCGTCCCCGGAGCCGGCGTAGCTGTCGTCGTAGACCTGGCGCCACTCGTCCACCTGGGCGTCGGCGTCGGCGCCGGCCGCCGCCCCGTCCGGGTCGGGCACCACGTAGCCCACCAGGCGCTTGTCGCCCTCCTGGTCCTCGCGCACGACGACCACGGCCTGGGCGACGCCTTCGTGCCCGGCCAGCACGTTCTCGATCTCGCCGAGTTCGATGCGGAAGCCGCGCACCTTCACCTGGAAGTCGGTCCGCCCGACGTACTCCAGGCGGCCTTCGGCGGACCAGCGCACCAGGTCGCCGGTGCGGTACATGCGGGCGCCGGCGGGGCCGAACGGGCAGGCCGTGAACCGCTCGGAGGTCAAATCGGGGCGGCCCTGGTAGCCGCGCGCCAGCCCGTCCCCGGCGATGTACAGCTCGCCCTGGACCCCGCGCGGGACGGGGTTCAGCCGGGCGTCGAGCACGTACACCCGCGTGTTGCCGATGGGCGCGCCGATGGACACGCCGCTGCCGGCCGCGACGGGGGCCATGGTCGACCAGATGGTGGTCTCGGTGGGGCCGTAGACGTTGGACACCTCGGCGGCCGCGCCGGCCAGGGTGTCGGCCAGCCGGGCCGGGAGGGCCTCGCCGCCGGTCAGGACCCGCAGGCCCGTGGCGGCGTCCGGCTCGTGCATCAGCAGCATCTGCCAGAACGCCGGGGTGGCCTGCGCCACGGTGACCCGGTGGCGGCGCAGGAGCGCGAGGGTCTCCGAGGGGTCGGCGAGGGTGTCCTTCCCGGCGAGGACGACGGCCGCGCCGCTCACCAGCGGCAGGTACAGCTCGAGCGCCGCGATGTCGAAGGAGACGGTGGTCACCGCGAGCCACCGGTCGGCGGGGGTGAGCGGGACCCGGCGGCCCATCGTGGCGAGGAAGTTGTCCAGGGCGCCGCGCGGGACGGCGACGCCCTTGGGGTTGCCGGTGGAGCCCGAGGTGTAGATGACGTACGCGGTGTTGTCCGGGGAGGCCTGCGGCAGGGGGGCCGGGCCGGGGTCGGCCGCCTCTTCGCGTGCGGTGGCGAGGGCGTCGGCGTCGAGGACGAGCGCCGGGCGGCAGTCCGCGAGGATGTAGTGGATGCGCGACTGGGGGTGGTCGGGGTCGACGGGCACGTAGGCGGCGCCGGTCTTGAGCACCGCCAGCAGGGCGACGACGAGGTCGGCGGAGCGGGGCAGCCGGACGGCGACCAGGGATTCGGGCCGCACCCCGCGGCCGGCCAGCCAGTGCGCCAGCCGGGCGGCCCGCTCCTCCAGTTCGGCGTAGGTCAGCGTCGTGTCCTCGCCGATGACGGCGGGGGCGTCCGGTGCCGTGCGGGCCCGGCGGGCCACGGCCTCCACCAGGCCGGGTTCCAGGGTCGGTTCGGCGGTGTCGTTCGCGGTGCGCAGCAGCCAGTCCCGCTCGTCCGCGTCGAGGACGTCGAGGTCGGCGAGGCGCAGGGCGGGGTCGGCGACCGCCTGCTCCAGGATGCGCACGAAGCGGGCGACGATCGCTTCGGCCGTGGGGTGGTCGAAGAGTTCCGCCGCGTACTCCAGGCGGCCGTGGGCGCGGCCGGCGGCGTCCGGGACGATGTTGAAGAACAGGTCGAACTTGGCGGTGTCGGTGCCCAGGGCGACGGGGGTGACCCGCAGCCCGGGCATCCGGATCTCCGGCCAGACGAACTGCCAGGCCAGCATCACCTGGAACAGGGGCTGGTAGGAGGTGGAGCGGTCCAACCCGATGAGCTCGACCAGCCGTTCGAAGGGGACGTCCTGGTTGTCGTAGGCGGCGAGGGCCTTCTCGCGGGCCTGGTCCAGCAGGGCGGCGAAGGAGGGGTTGCCCGACAGGTCGGCGCGCAGCACCCAGGTGTTGACGAAGAAGCCGATCAGGTCGGCGAGGGCTTCCTCGGTGCGTCCCTCGATGGGGCTGCCGATGGTGACGTCCTCGCCGCCGCCGAGCTTCTGGAGCAGGACCGCGAGGGCGGCCTGGGCGACCATGGGGGCGGTGGCGCCGTGTTCGGCGGCCAGTTTCCCGAGCCGGGTGACGAGTTCGGGTTCCAGCTCGAAGGAGACGTGTCCGCCTCGGTGGCTCGCGACGGCCGGGCGGGGCCGGTCCAGGGGCAGGCTGACCGGCTGGGGGACGTCGGCGAGTTCGCGGCGCCAGTGGTCGAGCTGGGCGGCCGCGATGCTCTGCGGGTCGTCCTCGTCGCCCAGGAGCTGCCGCTGCCACAGCGTGTAGTCCTTGTACTGCACTTCGAGGGGCGCCCAGCCGGGCTCCTCGCCCGCGTGGCGGGCGGTGTAGGCCTCCATCAGGTCGCGCAGGAAGGGGCCCATGGAGGCGCCGTCCGCGGCGATGTGGTGGAAGACGAACGCGAGGACGTGCTCCTGCGGTGCGGTGCGGAAGACGGTCGCCCGCAGGGGCAGCTCGGTGTCCAGGTCGAAGGGCTCGGCGACGGCCGCGCGCAGCGCCCCGTCCACCGCGTCCGCGGCCACGTCGGTCACCCGCAGGCCCGGGTCGGCCTCCCGGGGGGCGAGGATCCGCTGCTCGGGCGTCCCGTCGGCGTCCTCTTCGATCAGGGTGCGCAGGCTCTCGTGCCGGGCGACGACGTCCCGTACGGCGGCGGCCAGGGCGCCCGTGTCCAGGGGCCCGTCCAGGCGCAGGACGAACGGGATGTTGTAGGTCGCGGAGGGGCCCTCCAGGCGGTGGAGGAACCACATCCGGCGTTGCGCGGGGGACAGGGGGATCATCGGGCCTGCTCCGATACGGTCATCTGGCCCAGTCGGGGGCGCAGCTGGGGGCGGTTCGACGTCGGTGCCGACTCGGCCGCTTCCGCGATCCGTTCCGCGAGTCCGGCGACGGTCGGGTTGCGGAAGACCGTCGTGACCTTCACGTCGACGTGGAGGGCGTTGCGGATGCGGCCGGTGAGCCGGGTGGCCAGCAGCGAGTGGCCGCCGTGGTCGAAGAAGTCGGCGTCGATGCCGATCTCGTCCAAGCCGAGCAGCTCGGCGAAGAGCCGGCAGAGGGCTTCCTCGGTGGGGTTGCGCGGGCCGCGTCCGGGCTCGGCCGGGGCGGGGAGGTCGGGCGCCGGGAGCGCCTTGCGGTCGAGCTTGCCGCTGGGGGTGGAGGGGAGCTCGTCGAGCGGTACGACGGCCGAGGGGACCATGTAGGCCGGCAGGTGCTCGCGGGCCAGGTCGGTCAGGGCGGCCGGGTCGAGGCGGCCGGGGGTGCGGCCGGCGGCCGGGACCACGTAGGCGACCAGGCGCTGGTCGCCGGGGCGGTCCTCGCGGACCAGGGCGACGGCGCTCTCGACGTCGGGGTGCGCGGCGATGACCTGTTCGATCTCGCCGAGCTCGATGCGGAAGCCGCGGAGCTTGACCTGGAAGTCGGAGCGGCCGATGTACTCGACCTGGCCGTCGGCGTTCCAGCGGACGACGTCGCCGGTGCGGTACATCCGGCCGCCCGGCTCGCCGTAGGGGCAGGCGACGAAGCGTTCGGCGGTGAGGGCGGTCTGGCCGAGGTAGCCGCGGGCCAGTCCGGTGCCGGCCAGGTACAGCTCGCCGGGGACGCCGGGGGCGACGGGGCGCAGGGCCGCGTCGAGGACGTAGACCCGGGTGTTCCACACGGGGGCGCCGATCGGCACCCGGTCGGCTCCGGGTACGTGGCGGTGGGCGGTGACCTCGACGGAGGCCTCGGTGGGCCCGTAGAGGTTGTACACGCCGAGGTCCGGCAGGAGGGCGGCGACCTTGTTGGCCAGGGCGGGCGGGAAGGCCTCGCCGGCGACCTCGATCCAGCGCAGGCTGTCGCAGTCCTTGGCGGCGGGCTCGCCGGCGAAGGCCTCCAGCAGGGAGGGCACGAAGTCGGCGCCGGTGACGCGCTCGCGCCGGATCAGGTCGGCGAGGTAGGCGGGGTCGCGGCGCCCGTCGGGGCGGGCGACGACCACGGCGGCGCCGGCCTGGAGGGGGGCGAAGATCTCCGGCACCGAGACGTCGAAGCTCGCGGTGGTGCTGAGCAGGATCCGGTCCTCGGGGGTGACCTCGAAGTGGGACAGGCCCCACGCCAGCCGGTTCATGATGGCCCGGTGGGCGACCTGGACGCCCTTGGGGCGGCCGGTGGAGCCGGAGGTGAAGATGACGTACGCGGCGTGGTCCGGGGTGAGCGCGGTCTGCGGGTCGGTGTCCGGGCGGCCGGAGACGTCGGGGAGGTCGGCGTCGAGGACGAGCAGCGGGTCGGCGGTGTCGAGGACGAGCCGGACCCGGTCCTCGGGCAGTTCGGTGTCGACGGGCACGTAGGCGGCGCCCGCCTTGACCACGGCGTAGATCGCCACCATCAGGTCGACGGAGCGCGGGATCCGGACGGCGACCAGCCGCTCGGGGCCGGCGCCCCGCTCGATCAGCCAGTGCGCGAGGCGGTTGGCGCGGCGGTTGAACTCGGCGTAGCTGAGGGTCTCGTGCTCGCCGATCAGCGCCACCCGGTCGGGGGTGCGCCGCACCTGGGCTTCGAAGGCGCCGGGCAGGGTGTCGTCCGCGACGGGGTGCGCGGTGTCGTTGAGGCCCTCGGTCAGCCGGTGGCGTTCGTCCGCGGAGAGGACGTCGACGGCGCCGACGGGGGTGTCGGGGTCCTCCAGGAGCCGCTCCAGGACGCGGACCAGCCGGGCGGCGACGGCTTCGGCGGCCGCGCGGTCGAAGAGGGTGGTCTGGTAGTCGAGGGAGAGGCGCAGGTAGGGGTCGGAGGAGTTGAGGGTGAGCGGGTAGTGGGAGCCGGCGAAGGGTCGGATGGCGTCGATGGCCAGGCCCGCCGACTCGTTGGCCAGGGCGATGCCCTCGCGGTCGATCGGGTAGTTCTCGAAGACGACGATGGTGTCGAACAGCGAGGGCAGTCCGACGCCGCGCTGGATGTCGGCGAGGCCGTAGTAGTGGTGGTCCAGGAGGGAGATCTGCCGGTCCTGGAGGTCGGTGACGACCCGGGCCAGGGTGTCGCCGGGCCGGCAGCGGACGCGGGTGGGGAGGGTGTTGATGAACAGGCCGACCATCTCGTCCGATCCGGCCAGGTCGGCGGGGCGGCCGTTGACGGCGGCGCCGAAGACCACGTCGTGCTGACCGGTCAGCTTGGAGAGGACCACGGCCCAGGCGCCCTGGAGGAGGGTGTTGAGGGTGACGCCGAGTCCGGCGGCGCGGCGGGCGAGTTCGCGGCCCTGGTCGATGGTGAAGGGGACCTCGACGCGGCCGAGGGCGGTGGCCTCGCCCTCGGCGGTGCGGTCGGCGGCCACGAGGGTGGGCTGCTCGAAGCCGTCGAGTTCCTCCTGCCAGCGGGCGGCCGAGGCCTGCCGGTCCTGGCGGGACAGCCAGGCCAGGTAGTCGCCGTAGCCGCGGACGGCGGGGAGCTCCTCGTCGCCGGCGTAGAGCTGGACCAGGTCCTTGATGACGAGCGGCGAGGACCAGCCGTCGAACAGGGTGTGGTGGGCGGTGACGATCAGCTTGGCCCGGTCGGGCCCGCAGGTGAGCAGGGCCAGCCGGAACAGCGGGGGCCGGGTGGGGTCGAGCTGGTCGGCGCGGTCGTCGGCGAGGGCCCGGTCGAGGGCGGCGTCCTGCTCGGCGTCGGTGCGGCCGGTCAGGTCGAGGTGGCGCCAGGGCACGGCGACGTGCTCGGCGACGACCTGGACCGGGTCGCCGCCGTCGGCGGCGAGGAACGCGGAGCGCAGGTTGGGGTAGCGGTCCAGGAGGGCCTGGCCGGCCGCCCGCATGCGGGCGGGGTCCACGGGTCCGGACAGGTGCAGCACGAACTGCATGTGGTAGACGTCGAAGGTGCCGTCGGCGAGGGCCGCCTGGAACTGGATGCCGGACTGGCCGGGGGCCTGCGGCCAGACCTGGACGAGGCGGCCGTAGCGTTCCTCCCACTCCTCGATCTCCCGCTGGTGCACGGTGACCAGGGGGGCGTCGGAGGGGGTGAGCCCGCCGGCCTCCGGGCGGGCGGCGTGGGCGGCGAAGCCGTGCAGCACCTCCACCCACAGGTCGGCGAGTTCGGCGGCCCGCTCGCGGGAGAGGACCCCGGTGGGGAACATGAAGACGGTCTGGAGGCGGGCGCCCTCGTCGGTGTCCGTGACGACGGAGTTGACCTCCAGGGCGGACAGCACGGGCAGGTCCGGGTCGGGCATCGGGACCAGTTCGGCGGACCAGTCGGACGGGGCCCAGCCCTGGCCGCGCAGGTGCTCGGGCACGTCGGCGTCGGAGATCCGGCCGAGGTAGTTGAAGCCGATCTGCGGGGCCGCGTACTCCTCCAGCTGGACGGCGGTCTCCGGGTTGAGCCAGCGCAGCAGCCCGTAGCCGAGGCCCTTGCCGGGGACCTCGCGCAGCTGCTCCTTGACCCGCTTGACGGCGGCGCCGGCCGCGGGGCCGCCGGCCAGCGCCTCGGCCAGGTCCAGGCCCGCCACGTCGACCTTCGCCGGGTACATGCTGGTGAACCAGCCGACGGTGCGCGAGAGGTCGGCGCCGGGGACGGCGTCCTCCTCGCGGCCGTGGCCCTCCAGCCGGACCAGGGTCGAGCGCTGGTCGCCGCGCCAGCGGCCCACGGCGAGGGCGAGGGCGGCGAGCAGCACGTCGGTGCCGGTGGCGCGGAAGGCGGCGGGGAGGCGGGTCAGGACCGCCTCGGTGACGTCGGCGGGCAGCTGGACCCGTACGGTGTCGAGGGTGGACACGGTGTCCACGGCCGGGTCGAAGGCCCGCTCGCCCAGCGGGAGGTTGGCGGACTCCAGCACGTCGCGCCAGTGGTCGAGTTCCTCCTCGCGCTCCGGGGAGAAGGCCGCGTCGTCCAGGGCGGCCGCCCAGCGGCGGGCGGAGGTGCCGACGGCGGGCAGGGCGGGGGTGCGGCCGGAGCGGACCTCCTGCCAGGCCTCGGCGAGGTCCGCCATGAGGATGCGCCAGGAGACGCCGTCCACCACGAGGTGGTGCAGGACCAGCAGGAGCCGGCCCTCGCCGGAGCCGGCGGCGAACCAGACGAAGTCCGCCATGGTGCCGGCGGCCGGGTCGAGCCGGTCGGCCGCGGCCTCCAGTTCCGCCTTGGCCGCCGCCAGGGCGGCGGGGTCGTCCCAGCCGCCGGTGACGGGGACGCGGCGGAGCAGGTCCGCCGCCCGGACGGTGCCCTCGGGGCGTACGAGGAGGGAGGGCTCGCCGGCGTCGCGCACGAGCCGGGAGCGCAGCAGGTCGTGCCGGTCGAGCACGGCGTCGAGGGTGGCGGCCAGGGCCGCCTCGTCGATGCCCTCGGGCAGGTCCACGACGAGTGACATGGCGAAACGGTTCAGCCCGCCGCCGTGCTCGAACACGTGCCGCGCCACCGGCTGGAGCGGCAGCGGACCGACGCCGCCGCCCTCCGGTTCCGCGAGGACGGGCACCCGGTCCCGGCGGTCGGCGGCGGCCTCGGCCAGCCGGGCCGCCGTACGGCATTCGAAGATCTCGCGGGTGGTGACGTCCAGGCCCCGGGCCCGGGCCCGGGCCACGACCTGGATCGAGCGCAGGCTGTCGCCGCCCACGGCGAAGAAGTCGTCGTCCACGCCGACCCGGTCGACGCCGAGCACGTCGGCGTAGGCGGCGGTGATGATCCGCTCGGCCTCGGTGCGGGGCTCTCGGTAGGCCCCGCCCAGGAACTCCGGTTCGGGCAGCGCCGCCCGGTCGAGCTTGCCGGTCGGGCCCAGCGGCAGCCGGCCGACGGCCACGAAGGCCGAGGGCACCATGTAGTCGGGCAGCCGGGCGGCGGTGAACTTGCGCAGTTCGGCGGACGAGGCGCCGGCCTGCACGTCCACGTCGCCGATGCCGCCGGCCCCGTCGTCGCCGACGGCCCCCTCGCCGGTGTGGACCACGTACGCGACGAGCCGCTTGCCGCCCGCGGGCACCTCGCGGGCGATGACCACGGCCTCGCTGATGCCGGGGTGCGCGGTGAGCGCCGCCTCGACCTCGGCGGTCTCGATGCGGAAGCCGCGCACCTTCACCTGGCCGTCGCCGCGGCCGACGCACTCCAGCCGGCCGAGGGCGTCCCAGCGGGCGAGGTCGCCGGTGCGGTACATCCGTTCGCCGGGCGGCCCGAAGGGGCTGGCGACGAAGCGCTCGGCGGTCAGGCCCGGGCGGCCGTGGTATCCGCGGCCGAGGCAGGCGCCGACCACGTACAGCTCGCCGACCACGCCCTGCGGGACGGGGGTGAGTCCCGGGCCCAGCACGTAGGCGCGCATGTTGCCCAGCGGGGTGCCGATGGGCGCGACCTCGCCCCCGGCCCACTCCTCGGAGGCGGGCAGGGAGTACGCGGTGGCGTAGAAGCTCTCGCTCTGTCCGTAGGAGTTGACGATCTGCGCGCCGGGCAGGGCCTCGCGCAGCTGCCGCACCAGCCGGGCCGGGAGCACCTCGCCGGCGAGGACGACGCTGCGCACCTCGGGCGCCTTGTCCAGCCGGCCGGCCAGCTCGGCGAGGACCGAGGGGACCCCGCTGAGGACGTGGCCGTCCCAGCCGTCCCGGTCGGCGAGGGCCAGGGCGTTGTCCACCAGCTCGGCGGTGCCGCCGGTGGAGAGGGTGGTGAGCAGCTCGAAGACCGAGACGTCGAAGTTGACGGAGGTGCCGCAGAGCATCGTCCAGCCGGGCTCCACGTCGAGGACGCGCACCAGCTCCCGGACGCCGTTGACCACGCCGCGGTGGGTGATCGCCGCGCCCTTCGGCTTGCCGGTGGAGCCGGAGGTGTACATCACGTACGCCAGGTTGTCCGGTGCCGGCGCGGTCCGGTCGAGGGGGCCGGGCGCCCAGGCCGCGCGGTCGGCGACGTCGAGGACGGGGATCTCGTGCGGCGGCAGCTCCCGGGCGGTGGCGGTGTCGGTCAGCACCAGCTTCGGGCGGGCCTCGGCCAGCACGGTCCGCGCCCGTCCGGCGAGGTACTGCGGGTCCAGCGGGACGTAGCCGGCGCCGGACTTCAGGATGCCGAGCAGGCCCGCGACGAGCTCCTCGGTGCGCGGCAGGGCCAGCGCCACCAGGTCCTCGGGGCCCGCGCCGCGCCGCGCCAGCTCCCGGGCGACGGCGTCGGCCCGCAGGTCCAGCTCCCGGTAGGTCAGCGTGCGGCCGTCGCACACGAGCGCCGGGGCGTCGGGCGTCCGGGCGGCCTGCTCCTCGAACAGCTGCGGCACGGTCAGGGCGGGCAGCTCGACGGCGGTGTCGTTGAACCGGCCGAGCAGGCGCTCGCGTTCGGCCGCGTCGAGCACGTCGACGGAGCCGACGGCGCGGTCCGAGCCGGCCACGAGGGCCTCCAGGACGCGCACGAACCTGGCCGCGAGGGTTTCGACGGTGGCCCGGTCGAAGAGGTCGGTGGCGTACTCCAGCCGGACGCCCGCCCCTCCGGTGCCGTCGGGGATCATGTTGAAGAACAGGTCGAACTTGGCCGTCCCGGTCTCCAGCGTCTCGGCCTCGGCCTCCAGGCCCGGGAACTCCAGCGCTCCCAGGGGCTCCTGCCAGGCGAGCATCACCTGGAAGAAGGGGTGGTAGGCGATGGACCGGTCGGGGTTGAGCAGTTCCACCAGCCGTTCGAAGGGGATGTCCTGGTGGTCGTAGGCGGCCAGGGCCCGGTCCCGGACCCGCCGGAGCAGCTCGCGGAAGGTGGGGTTGCCGGAGAGGTCGACGCGCAGCACCCAGGTGTTGACGAAGAAGCCGACGAGGTCGCGCAGTTCCTCGTCGGTGCGGCCGGCGATGGGGGCGCCGATGGGGATGTCGTCCCCGCAGCCGAGGTGGTGCAGGAGCACCGCGAGCGCCGAGTGCATGACCATGGAGACGGTGAGGTCCTGCTCGGCGGCCAGCTTCTCCACGGCGGCCAGCAGGTCCGGCCCGACGGGGAAGCGGACCAGGCCGCCGTCGGGGGCGGTGCGCTGCGGGCGCGGGCGGTCCGTCGGGAGGGCCAGCGGCTGTGCCATGCCGTCCAGGGCCTCGCGCCAGTACGCCAGCTGTCCGGCGGCCAGGCTCTCGGGGTCGGACTCGTCGCCGAGGACGTCCTGCTGCCACAGCGTGTAGTCCGCGTACTGGACGGGCAGCGGCTCCCAGGCCGGGGCCGCGCCCTGCTTGCGGGCCGCGTACGCCTCGGTGAGGTCGCGCAGCAGCGGTCCGAGGGACTCCCCGTCCAGGGCGATGTGGTGGACCACGAGCACGAGGGTGTGCTCGCGGGGGCCGGTCCGCAGGAGCGTGGCGCGGATGGGGGTGTCGGCGGCCAGGTCGAAGGTCTGCTTGGCCGCCCGGTCGACCGCCGCCGCCCGCTCGTGGGGGGCGGTGTCGACGGCCGGCAGGGTGACGGGCCGCTCCCCGGACGCCAGGACCCGCTGGTGCGGGATCCCGTCGTCGCCCTCGGCGATCACCGTGCGGAGGACCTCGTGCCGGTCGACGACGTCGCGGAGCGCCGCTTCGAGGGCGCCCGCGTCCAGCTCACCGGTCAGCCGCAGGGCGAACGCGCCGTTGTAGGTCGGGGAAGGGCCTTCGAACCGGTCCACGAACCACAGCCGGCGCTGCGCGAACGACAACGGGATCATTGTGTCTCCAAATTCGGCGAACCAGGGAGCAGGTCGAGCAGGTCGGTCGTCGCTCAGCTCTGGTCGAGCAGGGTCAAGAGTTCTTCGTTGTAGAAGTCGTCGATCGAGATCGCCCCGGAGAGGGTGGAGAAGTACCGGTCGATGTGCTCCTGGTGGCCGACGAGCTTGCGCAGCATGTCCGTGCGCCCCTCGGGCTTGAGTTCGGCCACGTTGAGGGCGCCCTGGTACTGGCTGTGCGCCTCGTTGCCCAGTTCGTTCTCGTAGCGGCGCAGGGCGCGCCGGAGCGCGGCGTCCTCGTGCAGTGCGTCCCCGACGAGGTCGGTGAGGGACTGGGCCTGGACGAAGGCCTCGGTGATCCCGCGGGCGGTGATGGAGTCCTTGTGGTTGACCGCGTCGCCGACCAGGACCCAGCCGGGCCCGTAGGCCTTGCGGAAGAAGTTCTCCTGGTGGCCGGTGCCGTACATCTGCTCCTCGCGGCGGCCGCCGCGCATCCGCTCGTACAGGTCGGGGGCGGTGCTGCGGACGGCTTCGAGGTAGGCGGGCTCGACGTCCTTGCGGACCTGGTTGTAGTCGGCCTGCGGGAAGTACGTCATGATCAGCTTGAGGTCGTCGTTGGTGGGCACGGCGGCGACCCAGCGCCCCGGCCGCTCGTACAGCTCGAAGCTGGAGGGGACGCCCGACCAGTAGCTGTAGTAGACGCAGGTGGCCCGGGGGTGCTCGATGGTGTAGGGGGCGCCGGCCTTGCGGGCCACGAGCGAGCGCATGCCGTCGGCGCCGACGACCAGGCGCGCGCGGGCCGTGGCCTCGGCGCCGCCGGGGGTGGAGTAGCGCACGCCGGTGACCCGGTCGTCCTCCCAGAGCAGGTCGCCCACCGCGCAGCCCTCCCGGAACTCGACCCCGGCCTCGACGGCGCCGGCCGCGAGGATCGGGTCGAGCACGTAGCGCCGGGGCGCGTACGTGGTGGTCAGGCCGTCCATCGGGAGGGAGAACCCGTCGATGCGGACGCCGGGGCCCTCGTAGCGCTCGTGGGTGATGGGCGTGGCGCCCGACGCGCGGATCCGGTCGAGCAGTCCCCACCGGTTGAGCAGGGCGACGCCCTGCATGTGGAGGTAGTGCGAGGAGAGGGTGTCCTGCGGGAAGCGGGCCTTCTCCAGCAGCAGGACGCGGTAGCCGCGCCGGGCGAACAGCATGGCGGTCGGCGAGCCCGCGCAGCGCGCCCCGATGACGATGACGTCGTAGTCGTCCATGGTCCGGGCCCCCTACCGGTGGGATTCGATGTAGGCGGAGATCGACGCGATCGTCGGGTTGAGGAACATCTGGTCCATGGGGACCTCGGCGCCGAGCTCCTCGATGTAGGCGCCCTGGATCTTGGTCATGATCAGGGACTGGCCGCCCAGGGCGAAGAAGTCGTCGTCGGGACCTATGTCCTCGCGCTCGAACTCCCGGCACCAGATGGCGCGGACACCGTCGGCAATCATCACTGTCCTCTCGCTGCCGCGTCGGCGAGCGCCGCGCGGTCCACTTTTCCGTGCGGGCTGAGGGGGATCCGCGCGATGTTCGTGAACCTGGCGGGCACCATGGTGCGCGGCAGGTCTTCGAGCAGGCGGGCGCGCAGGTCGTCCTCGGCGAGGTCGGCGCCCGCCGGGACGACGAACGCGGACAGCTCGGCCTCGCCCGCGGCGGTGTGGGTGACCGCCACGGCGGCCTCGCGGACCCCGGCGAGCCGGGCGAGGGCGCGTTCGACGTCGGCGGGGTCGATGCGCATGCCGCGGACCTTGACCTGCGCGTCGATCCGGCCGAGGACGACGAGGTCCCCGTCGGCGTTCACCCGGCCGCGGTCGCCGGTGCGGTACAGGCGCAGCGGCTTCCCGTCGGCCTCGACCGTGGTGAACTTCGCGTTCTCGGGTCCGCTGCCGCCGAGGTAGCCGGCGCCGACGCCGGTGCCGGAGATGAAGATCTCGCCCGGCTCCCCCGGCGCGACACCGCGCAGCCCCTCGTCGAGGAGGTGGATGTCGGTGTTGTACGCCGGGCGGCCGACCGGGGCGACCTCGTGTCCGCCGGGGCGGTACCCGGCGAGGTCGTAGGAGGTCGCGACGTCCGTGCACTCGGCGACCCCGTACTGGTGCAGCAGGGTGCAGGTGTTGCCCTCGCGGCGGGCCCAGTCGGTGAGCCGTTCGGCCTTGAGGGCCTCGCCGCCGAAGAGGACGTAGTCGAGCCGGGTCAGGGCGTCGCCGCCGCGGGCGGTCTCCCAGTCCACCAGCAGGTACAGGGTGCTGGAGGCGCAGTGCACGGTGCGGACGGGGTGCTCGGCCAGCGTGCGGTAGGCGAGCATGGGGTCGAAGTTCCGGCTCGCGGTGAAGTACTGGGTGGCGCCGCAGAACAGCGGGGTCATCAGGGCGCGCTGGGAGAGGTCGAAGCCGAAGGCGCTGACGACCAGGTTGTGCGACCCCTGGTGCAGGCCGTATTCGAGCTGGAGCCAGTTCATCAGGTTGA
The DNA here is from genome assembly GCF_042893675.1 of Streptomyces sp. NPDC001594. NCBI lineage: Bacteria > Bacillati > Actinomycetota > Actinomycetes > Kitasatosporales > Streptomycetaceae > Streptomyces > Streptomyces sp. NPDC001594. The sequence continues at coordinate 135,461 of NZ_JBIAVB010000019.1, forward strand.
ACCAGCCCTCGTGCCGCACGGCGGTCAGCTTGGGCGTGCCGGTCGAGCCGGAGGTGAAGACCGCGTAGCACAGGTCGTCGCCGGTGACCTCGGTGCCGGGGGAGGTCGCGGGGAGCGCCGCGAGCCGCTCGGCCAGCTCCTCGAAGCCGGTGACCTCGACGGGCGCCTCCTCGACCAGTCCGGCCGTCGCCGGGGAGGCGACGATCAGGGCGAGGTCGGGGACCTGGTCCAGCAGCAGCCGGATCCTGGCGGGCGGGTAGGCCGGGTCGAAGGGGACGTAGGCCGCGCCCGCCTTGAGCGTGCCGAGGACGGCCACGAGCAGGTCGGCCGAGTAGTCCAGGCACACGCCGACCTTCGCGCCCCGCCCCACTCCGCGTGCGGCGAGGTGGTGCGCGAACCGGTTCGCCCGCGCGTCCAGCTCCGCGTACGTGGTCCGTTCGCCGGCCCGGAAGACGGCGACGGCGTCGGGGGTGGCCCGCGCGTGCTCCTCGAACCGTCGGTGCACGACGGGGTCGGGGGGCAGGGCGACCCGCTTTCCCTGAAGGATCATCAACTGGCTCCGGTGTGAGGGGTGTCCGGCGGAACGGGCCGCCGGTCCACCACGGCGGCGGGACCGGCCCACCGCGCGGGCGGGCGGTCCGCGCCGCTAGGCGGACGTGAGGTCGGCGGTCTTCCGGTCGGCGGTCTCCAGCAGCCGGGTCACCCACTTGTCCACGGGCAGGCCGTGTGCGGCGGCCGCCTTGGAGAGGTGTTCGAGCTGGTCGGAGGAGAGCTCGATGGTGAGCTTGGTGACCTTGGTGGCCTGCGGGCGCCGCGCGGCGGCCGCCGGGCCGGCCGGCTGCTCCTCGTTCCCGCCGGCGGGGAGCCCGGCCGCGCCGTTCTGGACGGCGAGGCCCGCGCGGACCGAGCGGCGCAGCTCGTTGCGCGACCACTTCTGCTGCTCGGCCCGGCGCAGCCAGTAGTCCTGCTCCGGCGGGGCCAGGCGGGCCACCTCGGCGTGGTGGGCGAAGCTGAGGGCGTCGCGCCTGCGGTGGTGATCGAACCGCCGGGCCACCCACGCGTAGTTGCGCAGGGTCTGGTAGTCGAGCCCGGTGCGCTCGATGGCCTCCTTGTAGCGCCGCCATCCGTAGGCGGCCTCGCCGAAGCGGAGCCAGTCGGCGAGCCACCAGGCCGAGGAGTTCCCGAGCTCGCGCAGGTTGGTCCCGATCTGTTCCCAGGACCGCTCCGGCAGGTTCGCCGGGAGGATCATCCCCGTCTTGCGCACTTCGGCCTGTGGTCCCACGAAGGACAGGACCACATCGCCTTGGGCGGGCCCGCCTCCGTGGCCCGCCGGACGGGCCCGGTGACTGCCCGCGGTTCTCGCAGCGCCGCTCACGATCTTCATCCCCCAACTCAGAGTGTGTGCCGGCCGGCGTGTCTCAGTCGGCCGCCATGGCCTCGCGCAGGCTGCGGGGGCGCAGGTCGGTCCAGTTGCGTTCCACGTATTCCAGGCACGCGGCGCGGTCGGCCTCGCCGAAGACCACCCGCCATCCCGCGGGGACGTCGGCGAAGACCGGCCACAGGGAGTGCTGGTCCTCGTCGTTGACCAGGACGTGGAAGCGACCGTCCCCGTCGTCGAAGGGGTTCGTGCTCACGTGAGACTTCCTTAACTGTCATGGGGCGACCAGGGAAGAAGGCCCCGTCGGGCCGAAGGTGTGGGAGGGCGCGCGCCGGATGCGCCGGTCGGCGTCGTTCTGGAGGGCGCCCATGCGCTCCGGTTCGAGCGGTGGGTGCGGCGTACGGGCCGTGCGGGCGGGACCTCGGATCCGTTCGGACCGGGCTTCCCGCAGCTGCCGGTCCGACTCGGCGCCCACTGTAGCCACAGCCCTTTTGAGACACGGTCGAGTCCCGCTCGCAAGGCCGGACAGCGGGCTTCCGGGGGCGCCCGGGGCAGGGCCGGGCCGGGGCCGGGGCGGGGCCGGGGCGGGCCCCGGGGCCGGGCCCGGGCCGCGGCGCCTGAGGATCGCCTGAGAGCCGCCACACCCGCGGCACAGGCCACCTGATGCGCGCACCCCGCCGGGCGGCCACAGCCCTATGGTGCGGGGGTGCGCGGCCCGACCGAGGGAGAGAGATGGACAGCACACGTCCCACCTTGCGCTTGTTCGTCCTGCACCACGCGGGCGGATCCCATCTGCCGTACCGCCGCTGGCCCGCCGGACTGCCGGACTCCTGGGACGTACGGCTGCTCGACGCCCCGGGCCACGGCTTCCTCCTCGACCTCCCGCCGCTGGACGACGCGGGCCGCCTCGCCGATTTCCTGCTGGACCGCGTCGAGTCCGAACTCACGTGCCCGTATGCCCTTTTCGGCCACAGTATGGGGGCACTCGTGGCATACGAGATGACCCGCCGGGCCGCCGGGCGGGGCCTGCCGGCGCCCGTGTGGGTCGGGGTCTCCGCGCGCACCGCGCCGCAGCCCGCGGGTCCGGCGGAGCCGTACCACGAGCTGCCCGACGCCGAGCTGCGCAGGCGGCTGAACCTGCTGGGCGGGACGCCCGACGGGATCTTCGACGACCCCGACCTGTGGTCGGTGTTCGAGCCGGTCATCCGGGCCGACCTGCGCCTGGTGGAGGAGTGGCGCCCCGATCCCGGGGCGGCCCCGCTGCCGGTGGCGCTCTCCGCGTACGCGGGCGCGGGCGACGCGCACGCCTCGCCGGCGCGGATGGCCGGCTGGGAGGCCTACACGGAACGGTTCCTGGGCCTGCGGGTCCTGGACGGCGGCCACTTCTACTTCCAGGACGACCCGCGCCCGCTGCTGCGGCGGATCGAACGGGACGCGAGCGCCGCGCTGGACGCGGCGGGCGCGGCGCGCTCCCGCTGACCCTTGCGTTGCCCGCCCGTGCGAGGAGAAGACATGCAGTTCCGCATTCTCGGTCTGGTGGAGGTCCGGGACGAAGAGGCCGGCCTGCACCTCCTGCCCACGGGCGCCAAACAGCGGGCGCTGCTGGGGGCGTTGGTGGTGAGGGCCGGGCACCACGTGTCCGTACGGCAGCTCATCGACGAGCTGTGGGGCGAGGAGCCGCCCGTCAACGCGGAGAACGCGCTCCAGGTGCACGTGGCCCGGCTGCGCCGGCTGCTGTCCGGGCCGGAGGGCGGCCGGGACGCCGACCGGGGGGCCGACCGGGGGGCGCGCCGGCCGTGGATCGTGACGACCTCGCGGGGCTACACCCTGCGGCAGGGCCCCGTCGAGACGGACGCGGCGTGCTTCCAGCAGCTCACGGACACCGCCCGGCGGATCCTGCACGAGGACCCGGGGCGGGCCGGTGAGCTGCTGCGCCGCGCCCTGTCGCTGTGGCGCGGCCCGGCCCTGGAGGGCAGTGTGCTCGGCGGCATCTGCGCGGGGCGGGCGGCGCAGCTGGAGGAGCACCGGCTGACCGCGCTGGAGATGATGTACGACGCCTACCTGCGCACCGGGCGGCACGGCGAGATCACCGGCGAGCTGATGGTGCTCACCACCGACCACCCCATGCGGGAGCGGTTCTACGACCTGCTGATGGTCGCCTTCTACCGCTGCGGCCGGCAGGCGGAGGCGCTGCGCGTGTACGAGCGGGCGCGGCACCGGATGGTGCACGACCTCGGGGTCGAGCCGGGTCCCGCCCTGCGCCGCCTGATGCAGGCGATCCTCCAGCACGACCCGGCCCTGGGCCCGGAGGCCCGCTCCCTCCCGTCCGGCCCGCCGCCTCTGACTCCGGTTCCGGCTCCCGCTGAGGCGGTGCCCGCGGCGGCGGGGGAGGCGGCGGTGCTGCCGCTGATGGAGGAGATCGCCCGGCTGCAGGGCCGGATCGAGCGGCTCCAGCAGGAGCAGCATCAACTCCTGTGCAGGTTCGAGGAGTTGACCGGAGGGACCCCGGCGCCGCGGGTGACTGCCTGAGGAGCTAGGAGGCGGGCGGGCAGTACTCGGCGTTCACGATGGGGAGGATGGTCTCCGCGCCCCAGTTGGCGTTGTAGTTGAACGTCAGCTGGTGGCGGGCGTCCTCGGTGAAGGCGGCCAGGGAGATCCAGCCCAGCGCGCCGCCGTCGTGGTACCAGATGGTGGTGCCGCAGCCCAGGGTGAGCCGTTCGACGCCCAGTCCGTAGGACGCGCCCGGGAAGTCGGGGTTGTCGACGGTGGTCTTCATCTCCTTGAGCTGCTGCGGCGGCAGCAGGCGCCCGCGCATCAGGGCCTCGTAGAACCGGTTCAGGTCGGCCGTGCTGGAGATGATGTCGCCGTTGCCCCAGCTCTGCGAGGGGTTCGCCTCGGTGACGTCGTCGATCCGGTCGGGCCGGTCGGCGAAGAGCCGGGAGTAGCCGCGGGCGCTGGGCCGGGGCAGCAGGGAGTTCGTGCCGGGGTTGGAGGTCGCCTTGAGGTCCAGGGGCTCGATGACGCGCCGGCGCACCTCCTCCGCGTAGGGCCGGCCGGCGGCCTTCTCCAGGACGAGTGCGGCCAGCACGTCGTTGGTGTTGGAGTACCAGTGGCGGGCGCCGGGCCGGAAGGGCGGCTCGTGGGAGAGGGCCACCTTCACGCGCTGCTCGGGCGTCAGGGTGTCGTAGCGGTGCTGGAGGAAGCCGTCGCCGGCCAGGTACGTCGCGGCGTACTGCGGGTCGGCGAGGAAGTCGTAGAGGCCGCTGGTGTGGTTGAGGAGCTGGCGTACGGTGATGGCCCGGCCGTCGTTGCCGTTGCCGGTCACCAGGCCGGGCAGGAACCGTTCCACGCTGTCGTCGAGGCTCAGCTTCCCCTCCGCCTCCATCTGGAGGAGGGCGGTGGCGACGAAGGTGTTGGTGATGCCGCCGATCCGGAAGCGGTCGTTCTTGGTGCGCGCCGCCCCCGTCTGCCGGTCGCCGACGCCGGCCGCGGTCTTCCACACTCCTCCGGCGTCCCGCACCTCGGCGGCGACACCGGGGACGCCGGCGGCGACGGCCGCCTCGATCGCGCGCTGCGTCGCCTGGTGGCCGGCCGCCGGGGGTGCCTCGTCCCGCGCGTGGGCGGACCCCATGAAGGCGGTGGCCAGCAGGGCGGCCGCCGCCGCCGCGACCACCCCGGATCTCGGTCTTCTCCGCATCGTGTTGCCCCTCTCGTGGTTGTCGTCCGTGAAATCCGTGAAGTGCGTGAAGTCCGTGCGGTTCGAACGCTGCTCCGGCCACGCTCCAGCCCGCCCCGCAACAGTTCTGGCCGGTTGTGTACGCCCCTTCTCCTGGAGGCACGATGGCACCACAGGCCGGTCACACCGCTGCGTCGCACGGCAGCCCTGCGGCCCCTCCCCCACAGCCCGCGCCGCACCGGAACCAGGTGCTCACGACCAAGGTCGGCCTCCAGATACCGGCCGGGATCGGCTACGACGAGTGGGAGCGGGCCGGGCACCAGCTCGTCGGCGTCCTCGACTCCTCCTGCTGGTGGCTGGGCGACTGGCTGAAGTACGGCAAGGACCACTACACCGACCGCTACCAGCGCGGGATCCGCGCCGCCGGCCTCTCCTACCAGACCCTGCGCAACTACGCATGGGTCTCCCGGCGCTTCGACCTCTCCCGCCGCCGGCCCGCCCTGAGCTTCCAGCACCACGCCGAGCTGGCCTCGCTGCCCGCCGGGGAGCAGGAACTCTGGCTCGACCGGGCCGAGCAGCGGCAGTGGACCACCAAGCAGCTGCGCGGCGCACTGCGCGCCACGCGCCAGGGCGGGCGGCCGGCCCGTACTCCCGCCGAGCCGAGCCGTCGGCTGGAGGTCCCCGGCAGCCGCGTCCAGTGGTGGCACCGGGCCGCGCAGCAGCAGGGCGTGGACTTCGACCAGTGGGTGATGGCCACCCTGGACAGCGCGGCCGCGAGCGCCCTGGAGGACCAGGCCGAACGGGCGGACCAGGCGGCGGAGAAGATGGAGGCGGTCAGCGCCTGAGGCCCCGGCCCCCGCCCCCTCAGGGCAGGCGGCTCATCAGGCCCGCGGTCTCGCGCTTGTACGTGCACGCGCTCTGCCCGAACGACTCGCGCACCCGCTCGCGCACCTCGTCGGGCTGCTCCTGGCTGAGCTTGAACATGCCCTCGGCGCCGGTCACCGTGAACCGGAAGGCCCCCACGTCGGGCACGATCTTCCTGAAGTAGTCGAGCGAGCCGGTCATGTCCCAGCCGTCCCCGAACGCCCCCTCGAAGGCACGGACGGTGGCCTGCACCACCTCCAGCGTCTCCTCGATCGACTCGATCTTCTCCACCACGCCCCGGACGTGCACCGAGGTGAAGTTCCAGGTCGGAGCCGCCGGGCTCTTGGCGTACACCGTGGGCGAGACGTAGGAGTGCGGGCCGGTGAAGGTCAGCAGCAGGACGCCGCCCGTCTCCAGGGCCGCCCAGTGCGGGTTCGCCCGGTTCATGTGGCCGAGCAGCAGCGCGCCCGGAAGGAGCCCGCCGGGCCGGTCGCCGGAGGTATCGGGATCGAAGATGACCGGGAGGTGGGTGGCGAACGGGCCGTCCTCCGGGCTGCCGTTGGCCACCGCCAGCGCCATGGGATTGTCCCGGACCAGGTCCACCATCCACGAACCGTCCGGTTCACGGTAAAAGCTCGGCACGAACACCCGGATTCACCCTTTCGGCAATTGACTTCTCACGGCTTCTGAAATCCCGGCCGACCATACCGGCGTCCCGTCGGCAGGACAACGATTTCGGCCACCGGACGGCCGGACAAGCCGTCGAACGGCTTTCATGTGCTCTTCGAGTTGCCTCGGCGCACTCTCCGGGCAACACTTCAGAACGGTCTCTCGGGCCACCGGCCGAGTTTTCCAGACGCAAGGGGGAGAATTTCCTATGGGCATAACGGGCAGGCGCGACCAGGAGATCCTCGACGTGGTCGGCATCGGGTTCGGCCCGTCGAACATGTCGCTCGCGATCGCCTTGAAGGAGCACGGGGCGAGCGCCCCGCAGCATCCGGTCAGGTCCCACTTCTTCGAGCGGCAGCCCACGTTCGGCTGGCACCGGAACATGCTGCTGCCGTCGGCGACCATGCAGATCTCGTTCCTCAAGGACCTGGCGACCTTCAGGAACCCGGTGTCCCGGTTCAGCTTCGTCTCGTACCTGCACGCCTCGAACCGGCTGGTCCAGTTCGTGAACAACCAGAGCTTCATCCCGACCCGGCAGGAGTTCCACCAGTACCTGGAGTGGGCGGCCGCCGGCCTGAGCGACCAGGTCAGCTACGGCTGCGAGGTCACCGCGATCCGCCCCGTCACCGGCGCCGGACTCCGGGCCCCCGACCTGCTGGAGGTCGAGGTGCGCTCCGCCGACGGCACGTCCCGGGTGGTCACGGCCCGCAACGTGGTCGTCTCGACGGGGCTGGTGCCGCGCCTGCCGGCGGGCGTGACGGCCGGGGAACGGGTGTGGCACAGCTCGGAGTTCCTGACCCGGTTCAACGCCCAGGACCGGGCCTCCCTCAGGAGCGTGGCGGTGGTCGGCGCCGGGCAGAGCGCGGCCGAAGTCACCCGGTTCTTCCACGACTCGCTGCCCCATGCCCAGGTCACGGCGGTCATCCCGTCCTACGGCTACTCGGTGGCCGACGACACCCCCTTCGCCAACCAGGTGTTCGACCCGGACACGGTGGACGAGTACTACTTCGGCACCGAGGGCGCGCGGGACGCGTTCTGGCGCTACCACCGCAACACCAACTACTCGGTGGTCGACGCCGACGTCATCCGCTCCCTCTACCAGCGCCAGTACGACGAGCAGGTGAGCGGTGTCCAGCGGCTGCACTTCCGCAACCTCACCCGGGTCGACTCGGTGGCGGGCTCCGACAGCGGGGCGCGGGTGGTGCTGCGCTCGCTGCTGGACGACCGCAGGGAGGAGCTGGCCGTGGACGCGCTGGTGTTCGCCAGCGGCTACGACGGCCTGGACCCGGCCCGCCTGCTCGGCGAGGAGTTCGACCGGCACTTCCAGCGGGACGCGGCGGGCCGGCACCGGGTGGAGCGCGACTACCGCCTGGTCGCCACCTCGGGGCTGACCTGCGGGGTCTACCTCCAGGGCGGCACCGAGCACAGCCACGGCCTGACCTCGGCCCTGCTGTCGAACATCGCCATCCGCAGCGGGGAGATCGCCGACTCGATCGTGCTGCGGCGCACCCAGCGGGAGCTGGGGCGCCACGCGGAGGAGACGCCCTCGGCCGCGTGAGTTCCCGGCCGGGCCCCGCCGGAATCCCCGCCGGGGCCATTCCACTCCCATTCGAGCCGTCCACGATCCGCCGGTGAATACGACGGCTCTTCGTCCTCTTCTCCCTTTTCTCCGGCGGGGTGGTGCGGGGAAATTCCGCCGAGACCGATCATGGAATCTCCGGGGAATTCCGTGCGCCCCCCGATCGATCCGTTTCCTCAGTCCCTGCCGCCGACGGCGCGCAGCACGCGGTGGTCGGATACGGCCGGGTCGAGCGGGAGGACCTCGGCCGCGCGGGAGGTGAGGTCCGGGTAGCCGAAGAACACGTAGTCGATCTTCTTCGTGCCGAAGGTGGGCTGCTCGGCGGCGTCGGCCTCGACATAGCCGCCCGAGTAGAAGGGGTCGGTGGAGGGCGTGCGGGGCGCGTGGTTGAAGTCGCCCGCCAGGAGGACGGGCAGGCCCTGTTCCCGCCAGGCGCCGGCCTGCGCGGCGAGCCGGCGCGCCTCGGGGGCGGCGCGGGTGCCGTCGTCCCAGTAGAGGTGCACGGAGCAGGCCCAGTTCTCCAGGCCGTCCAGGACGTTGCGGACGCAGGGCACCCGGATGGGCTCGGACTCCCCGCCGACGGTCAGGTCCAGGTCGGCCGTGGCGGTCACGGTGCCGCGCACCAGGACGGCGTTGCCGTAGGGGTGGCCGCCGCAGACCCGGGGCAGGCGGGAGAGGGTCGGGCCGTAGTGGCCACGGAAGCCCTCGGGGGCCAGCCGGGCGAGGATCGCGTCGTACTGCGGTTGGCAGACCTCCTGGAGGAACAGCTGGTCGGCGCTGCGGCCGGAGGCGGCCGCCTGGGCGACGACGCTGTCGAGGCGCGCCCCGTTGTCGTACGGGGCGGCGGCGCACATGTTGCCGCAGATGTTGTACGTGACCACGCGCAGCGGCGTCCCCGCCGCGGCGACGGCATTGGCCGGGGTCGCGGGCAGGGCCGGGGCGAGCAGGAGGAGGAAGAGGGCGGCGCGCAGGGTGCGGGGGCGGTGGCAGCGCATGGCGGGGCTCCCGGTCGGGCGGACTGCGGGCGGGCGGGGCTGGGCTGTCACCGGTCAGGTCCCCGGCACCGGCCCGCTTACCCCCGCCTCCGGGTGCGCGCCCCCGGCGCGGGACGAACTCCCGCGCGCGGGGCGGGAGTCACGGGGTGACGGCGCGCGGGCCCGGGTTGGCCGGAAGGCGATGTCATTGGATGCGCGGGGCACCGATCGGGTGTTCGAAGACTTCTGATACCTATTCAAGCCATGAACATGATCACTCGCCGGCAGGCGCTGGGGCTCGGCTCCGGTGTGGCCGCAGCCATCGGACTGGCCGCCTGCTCGTCCAAGCCGTCCCCCGCCCCGGCGGCCGGGGCCTCCGGCGCCCCGGGGGCGGCCGGCCCGTCCGGAGCGCCCGTCTCCCTGCCCACCGGCACCATCGACGAGACCTACCAGGGCCACCGCATCCAGATCACCGTGGGCCCGGGCGGCCACCACGGCATGCCGGTGCCCACCGTCAAGATCGACGGCAACGACCTGCACCTCATGCCCAACGCCGACGGCAGCTGGGTCACGGTCGTCAACCACTACGAGACCTTCCCGGACCCCATATCCGCCGCCCGCGCCGCCGTGCGCGAACTCCAGGGCGCCGACCTCGTCCCGTTCATCGCCAAGGAAGCCAAGCTGTGACCGTCCGCAAGAACCAGGCCACCCTCACGCCGGACGAGAAGCGCGCCTTCGTCAACGCGGTCCTCGAGCTGAAGCGGACCGGCGTCTACGACCGGTACGTCAACGCCCACAACTGGTACCTGCTGAACGACTCGGACTTCGGCGACCGGGTGGGCCACCGCTCCCCGTCCTTCCTGCCCTGGCACCGCCGGTTCCTGCTGGACTTCGAGGCGGCGCTCCAGCGGATCGACCGGAACGTCTCACTCCCCTACTGGGACTGGACCGCCGACCGCACGGCCAGCTCCTCGCTGTGGGCGTCGGACTTCATGGGCGGCGCCCGCCGGGGGCGCGACGGCCAGGTGCTCGACGGCCCCTTCGGCTCCGAGGGCGGCAAGTGGGTGCTGTCGGTGGGCGTGGACCGCCGCAGCTACCTGCGGCGCGGCCTCGGTTCGGGGACCCCGCAGCTGCCGACGCGGGCCGACGTGGACTCCGTGATCGCCATCCCGGTGTACGACACCGCCCCCTGGAACAGTGCCTCGGGCGGGTTCCGCAACGCCCTGGAGGGCTGGCGGGGCGTCAACCTGCACAACAGGGTGCACGTGTGGGTCGGCGGCCAGATGACCTCCGCCGCCTCCCCCAACGACCCGGTGTTCTGGCTGCACCACGCCTTCATCGACAAGCTGTGGGCCGAGTGGCAGGCGAAGAACCCGAAGTCGGGCTACCTGCCCGCCAACCGGACGGCGAACGTGGTGGACCTGCGCTCCGTCCTGAGCCCGTGGAACAACGTGACCCCGGCCGACCTGCTCGACCACCACCGGTTCTACACGTTCGACACCGAGGCCGGCGGCCGGCAGCGCTACTAGCGGCCCCTCAGGCCGCACGGGTCATCCGGTTGGCGAAGGTCGAGAGGGTGTAGGCGCCGATGCCGAGCACCACCTCGAGGGCGTTGCGCCGGGTGTACCCGTGCGCCTGGAAGGCCGCCAGTTCCTCGTCGCCCACCGCTCCCGAGGCGGCGAGGACCTGACGGGTGAACCGGCGGACGGCCTCGATCCGCCGGGGGTCCGGCGCCGGGCCGAGACCGGCGAGCTTGGCCTCGTGCAGGTCGACGCAGAGGTGGCACCGGTGGTGCGTGGCGACGGTCAGGATGACGGCTTCGCGGGAATGCGGGTCGAGCGTGGTCGCCTCGAACGTGCGGCTGAGGGTGAGGAAGGCCTCCAGCGTCTCCGGGGAGGTCTCCTTCAGCAGGGCGACGGCGTTGGCGGTGCGGGCGGACATGTCGGTGGCGGTCCCGTTGGACAAGGCGACTCCCGGTAAGATGGACAACATGGTTGACGATGTGGAGAGAAACGTAAACCAGGTTGTCGATCGGGGCAAGGGTGTTTCCGACGGCCCGGGCTTCGAGCTGCCGTTGCTGCTGTTCGGCGGGTTCCGGACGCTGATCGACCGGCTGCACGAGCGGCTCGCGGAGGAGGGTCATCCCGGCCTGCGGCCGGCGTACGGGTTCGCCATGCAGGCCGTCGGCACCGGGGGCGCCACCGCCAGCGAGATCGGGCGGCGCCTCGGCGTCTCCAAGCAGGCCGCGGGCAAGACGGTCGACCGCCTGGTGGCGCTCGGTTACGCCGAGCGCAGGGACGACGCCCTGGACGCGCGCCGCAAGACGGTCCACCTCACCCCGCACGGCCTCGCCGGGCTGCGCCGCTCGGTGGCCGTCTTCGACGAACTGCGCGCGGAGTGGGCCGCCGTCCTCGGCGCGGAGCGCGTCCGGGACATCGAGAACGGCCTGCGCCGGGTCGTCCCCGCCGAGACGGCCTTCCGCCTCGACGCGACCAGCTGGCTGGGCGGTTCCTAGGCGGTGCGCAGGACGGTGCCGCGGCGTTCGAACTCCAGGAGGGTCTCCACGCCGGAGGCGGCCTCCGCGCCGAGTTGGCGTTCCAGGAGCCACAGGGCGGCGTCGATGCCGGAGCTGACGCCGCCCGCGCAGACGAGGTCGCCGTCGTCGACCACGCGGGCGTCGCGGACGTCGTGGCCGAGGTCGCGCAGGTCCTGCTTGGCGCGGACGTGGGTGGTGCAGGGGCGGCCGTCGAGCAGCCCGGCCGCGTGCAGGAGGAAGACGCCGGTGCACACGCCGACCAGGGTGAGGCCGGGCCGGACGGCCCGGCGCAGGGCCTGCGGGAGGGTGCCCTTGTCGATCTCGGCCCAGACCCCGGCCCCGTCGCGCTTGCGGTAGCCGCCGCCGAGGACGAGGACCGCGTCGGCGGAGGACGGGTCCCAGCGGCCCGGTACCTCGATCTGCGTGCCGAAGGCGGCGCGGACGCGGCCCGGGCGGCCGGTGGTGACCAGGGTGGGCACCACCGGCCGGCCGAGGGCCGCGGCGAGGGCGAACACCTCCAGGGGGCCGAAGAGGTCGAGTTCCTCGACGCCGTCGAAGGCGACGAGGTGGACGCGCAGCGGGCCGGCGCCGGGGCCCGCCGACGCGGGCTGGGGCCCGGGGGCGCCGGCCGGTGCGGGGCTCGCCGCCGCCGGGCCCGCGGCGGCCCAGCCGGCCGCGAGGGCCGCGCCGCCGGTGAGGGTGGTCGCGAGTAAGTGCCGTCGGTCGAAGTCGCTCATACCGAGGTGGTCGCGCGACGACGCCGGGAAGTTCCCGTCCCCTCCGCCGCCGGGGGCGGCGGGCGCGGTGCGCGCCCGGGCGGCGGAGGGGGCCTCCGGCGCTCGGGCGCGCGTTCCGTGCAGGGGGGGTCAGGCCGAGTAGTCGTGTTCCGGCTCGGCGCGGTGGGTGGGGTGCGGGGCCGCCGGGCCGCCCTTGGCGATCTGGACCGAGTGCGTCCGGTTCAGCCGCTCACCCTCGACGTCCATGTTCGGCAGCAGCCGGTCGAGCCAGCGCGGCAGCCACCAGGCGGACCGGCCGAGGAGTGCGAACAGGGCCGGGACCAGGGCCATGCGGACCACGAAGGCGTCGAAGAGGACGGCGGTGGCGAGGCTGAAGCCGACCATCTTCACGAAGTCGTTCGTCTCCAGGATGAAGCCGGAGAAGACGCTGGTCATGATGATCGCGGCGGCGCTGACGACCCGCCCGCCGTAGCGGAAGCCGGTGACCACGGCCTCGGTGGGCCGGGCCCCGTGGACGTAGGCCTCCCGCATGCGGGTGACGAGGAAGACCTCGTAGTCCATCGCCAGGCCGAAGACCACGCCGATCATGAAGATCGGCAGGGTGCTCATCACCGGGCCGGGCTGCTCGATGCCGAGGACGTCGGCGAGCCAGCCCCACTGGAAGACGGCCACGACCGCGCCGAGCGCGGCGGAGACCGACAGCAGGAAGCCGAGGGCCGCCTTGAGCGGGACGAGCAGCGAACGGAAGATCAGGACCAGGAGCAGGAAGGCGAGGCCGACGACCAGGCCCAGGTAGGGCAGCATCGCCTCGTCCAGGGTGCGGGAGAAGTCGATGAACAGGGCGGTCTGGCCGGTGACCAGGATCTCCGCCCCCGTCTCCGCCTCGATGGCGCCCGCCATCCCGCGGATGGTCGTGACCAGTTCCTCGGTCCGGTGCTCGGTGGGCCCCGAGGACGGGACCACGTTGAGGACGGCGGTGTCCCCCGCGGGGTTCGGCGTCGCGGGGGTCACTGTGGCCACCCCCGGGACCTTGGCGAGTTCGGTGCCGACCCGCCCCGCCGCGGCGGCCGCGTTCCCGGCCTGGACGGTGACCGTCAGCGGGCCGTTGAACCCGGGCCCGAAGGACTCGGACAGCATGTCGTAGGCCTTGCGCTGGGTGGTGTCCACCGCCATGGTGCCCTCGCCCGGCAGGCCGAGCTGGAGGCTGGCGGCGGGAACGGCGAGGGCGCCGAGGCCGAGCACGCCGACGGCCAGGACCAGCAGGGGGCGGCGTACGACGAACTGCGCCCAGCGGGTGCCGAGGTTGGGCTTGGTCCGGGCGGCCAGCCTGTCGGCCCGGCGCTGGAGCCGTGCGGTGAGCGGCTTGCCCTGGATGGCCCGGCGCTCCAGGCGGGGCATGACCTTGACGGGGGCGAAGCCGAGGAGCGCGGGGACGAGCGTGACCGCGATGAGCACGGCGATGGCGACGGTGCCGGCGGCGGTGAGGCCCATCTTCGTGAGCATCGGCACGTTGACGACGGCGAGGCCGGCGAGCGCGATGATGACGGTGAGGCCGGCGAAGACCACGGCCGAGCCGGCGGTGCCGACGGCGCGGCCGGCGGCGTCGGCGCGCTCACGGCCCTCGGAGATCTCGGCGCGGTAGCGGGAGATGATGAACAGGGCGTAGTCGATGCCGACCGCGAGGCCGATCATCATGGCCAGCGTGGAGGTGGTGGCGGAGAGCCCGAGGGTGCTGCCGAGGGCGGTGACCGCGGCGCTGCCGACGGCCACGCCGATGACGGCGGTGAGCAGCGGCATGCCGGCGGCGACCAGGGAGCCGAAGGTGAGCAGCAGGACCACGGCGGAGACGAGGATGCCGATGCCCTCGGCGCCGCCCATCGCGGCCTCGACCTTGACGGCGTCACCGCCGGCCTCGACGGTCAGGCCGTCGGCCCGGGACTTCTCGAGCACCGCGTCGAGGCCGTCGTGCGCCTCGTCGGTCAGCTTGAGGGCGGGGAGCTTGTACGCGGCCACGGCGTAGGCCGTGGTGCCGTCCTTGCTGACCGTGCCGGTCTTGAAGGGGTCGGAGGCCGAGACGACTCCGGGTGCCTTGGCGAGGGCGGCGACGAGGCCCTCGACCTTGGCCTGCTGCGCGGGGTCGGAGAGCTTCTGCCCGGCGGGCGCGCGGACCACCACGCGGGCGGTGGCGCCGTCCGCGCTCGCGGCCGGGAACTTCTCCTTGAGTACGTCGAAGGCGCGCTGCGACTCCGTGCCCGGCATGGAGAAGGTGTCGGCGGGCGGGGGCGGGGCGGTGGAGGCGGCGAGGCCGACGGCGACGAGGACGGCGAGCCACAGCAGGGTCACCAGGCCCCGCCGCCGGAAGGCGAAGCGGCCCGTCTTGTAGAGGAAGGTGGCCATGGCGCAACAGACTCCCGTGAGTGCGGCGGGGAAGGGGATGAGCGGTCGAGCGGTCCCGGGGGGCACGAGGCCCCATCGATGGCACCACTATGGCACACGAGTGGCACTAGAGGGAGCCATAAAGGTGCAGCATTCAGCTGCCAGTGATGCACCACATGACGCCAAAGGCCCGTGAAACCGGGCAGATGATTCCCGCGGTAACCCCGAAATACCCCTGGATCAAGACAGCTCCAGGCAGGCGCCAGCCTGGCACCACCACGGCTCCAGCGGGCGCGGTGAGCCGATGGTGAGCGGGCGGTGAGCGGCCCGGGCGACCGTGGTCCCCATCGCCGGACCACACGGGTCAGGCCGGTACGAGGAGCAGGCCATGGGCGCACTGAACGGCAAGACGGCACTGGTGACGGGCGGTTCCCGGGGGATCGGCCGGGCGGTGGCACTGCGGCTGGCGGCCGAGGGGGCCCTGGTCGCCGTCCACTACGGCGGCAACGAGCGGGCGGCCCTGGAGACGGTGGCGCTGATCGAGGAGGCGGGCGGCCTCGCCTTCGCGGTGCGCGCCCGGTTCGGGGAGGAGGGGGCGGTGGACGCGCTGTTCGAGGGGCTGACCGCCGGGCTGGGCGGGTGCGGGCTGGACATCCTCGTCAACAACGCGGGCATCGGATCGGGCAGTTCGATCGGCGGGGTCACCGAGGAGGAGTTCGCCCGGCTGCTGGCGGTGAACGTGACCACCCCGCTGTTCGTGGTCCAGCGCGCGCTGCCGCTGCTGAACGACGGCGGGCGGATCGTCAACATGGGCTCGACGGCCAGCCGCATGGCCGTGACCAGCCAGATCGGCTACACCGTCACCAAGGCGGCGCTGGAGGCCATGGCCCCCTCGCTCGCCAACGAACTCGGCCGGCGCGGCATCACGGTGAACACCGTCGCGCCGGGCGCCGTCCGCACCGACATGACCGCCGGCTACACGGCCGTCCCGGAGGTGGTCGCCGCGCTGGAGGGGATCACGGCGCTCGGGCGGCTGGGCGAGCCGGAGGACGTCGCCGACGTGGTGGGGTTCCTGGCGGGGCCGCAGGGGCGGTGGGTGACCGGCCAGACCGTCGACGTCTCCGGCGGCACCTGGCTCGGCCCCCTCGCCTGACCGGCGGACGGGCCGTGGGGTGATCAACTGCCGTGGATAATCACCGGCATGCGGTTCTCCATCCTCGGCGAGACTCTGGCCCGGCGCGACGACGGGACCGGGATACCCCTCGGGGGACCCGCCCGCCGCGCCCTGCTGACCCTGCTGCTGGTGCGCCCCCGGGAGGTGGTGGCCGCGGAGCGGCTGGCGGACGAGCTGGACCCGGACGGCGCCGTGTCGCCGCACGCCCTGCAGTCCCAGGTGTCCCGGCTGCGCGCGGCGCTGGGGCCGGCCGTGATCGAGCGGGCCGGGGCTGGCTACCGGGCCGCCGTGGACCCGGAGGACGTGGACGCGGGCCGGTTCGAACGGCTCGCCCGCGAGGGGCGGGCCGCACTGGCCGCCGGGGATCCCGCCCGCGCGGTGCGGCTCCTGCGCGAGGCACTGGAGCTGTGGCGCGGTCCGGCCCTCGCCGACCTGGCGCACCTGACGCACCTGACGGAGGGCGACACCGCCCGGACGGCCTCGGCACGGCTGGAGGAGCTGCGGCTCGGGGCGGTCGAGGACCGGATCGAGGCGGAGCTGCGGCTCGGCGGCCACCGGGAGGCCGTGGCGGAGCTGCGGGAGCTGACCGCCCGCCACCCGCTGCGCGAGCGCCTCGCGGCCCTGCTGATCCGGGCCCTGTCCGCGGAGGGCGGCCAGGCGCAGGCGCTGGCCGCGTACGAGGAGACCCGCGGCCGGCTCGCCGACGAGCTCGGCAGTGACCCGTCGGCCGAACTGGTCGCCCTGCACAAGGAGTTGCTCGACTTCGACCCCTCCCCCGCGCAGGCCCGGCCGCCCGCCCAGCTGACCTCGTTCGTGGGCCGCCGCGACGAGGTCGCCGAGGTGGCGGGACTGCTGCGGGCGGCCCGGCTGGTGACGCTGGTGGGGCCGGGCGGGGTGGGCAAGACCCGGCTGTCGGTGGAGGCGGCGGGGGCCGCCGCCGACGACGTGTGCTTCGTGGAGCTGGCCCCGCTGCGCGAGGGCGCCGGCCTGCCGGGGGCGGTGCTGGCGGCGCTCGGGCTGCGCGAGGGCGGGCTCCGGCTCGACGGCGGCGGGCAGGGGCCCGTGGAGCGGCTGGCCACGGCCCTGGCGGACCGGGCGCTGCTGCTGGTCCTGGACAACTGCGAGCACCTGGTCGAGGAGGCCGCCGCGCTGGCGGGGCGGCTGCTGGCCCGTTGCCCCCGACTGCGGATCCTGGCCACCAGCCGGGAGCCGCTCGCCGTCACCGGGGAGCACCTGTGGCAGGTGCGGCCGCTCGACGGGGCGGCCGCGGCGCGGCTGTTCACCGAGCGCGCCTCGGCCGTGCGGCGCGGATTCACGGCGGCCCCGGAGCCGGTGGAGCGGATCTGCGCGGCGCTCGACCGGCTGCCGCTGGCCATCGAGCTGGCGGCGGCCCGGCTGCACACCATGGACGTGGAGGACCTGGCGCGGCGGCTCGACGACCGGCTCGGGATGGCCGCCGCCCGGGGCAACCGGGGCGCCGCCGAACGGCACCGCACGCTGCGCGCGGTGGTCGCCTGGAGCTGGGAGCTGCTGTCCGCGCAGGAGCAGCGGGCGGCGCGGCGGTTCACCGTGTTCCCGGCGGGCGCGACGGCCCGGGCGGCGCTGGAGGTGTGCCGGGCGGGCGGCGGGACCGGGGAGCCGGAGGCGCTGGAGCCCGAGGTGCTGGAGTCCCTGGTGGACAAGTCGCTGCTGGAGCTGTCGGGCGGGCGCCTGCGGATGCTGGAGACGGTCCGCGCGTACGGGGCCGAGCGGCTCCGGGAGGCGGGCGAAGCCTCGGCCACGGGTGGGGCGCACGCCCGTTACGTGCTGGAGCTGGCCCGCGCCGCCGAGCCGCGGCTGCGGGGGCCCGGGCAGCCGGAGTGGCTGGAGCGGCTGGCGGCCGGGCACGGCGACCTGGAGGCGGCCCTCGCCTGGGCGGCCGGGGAGGGCCGCTGGGAGACGGCGCTGGAACTGCTCGCGGCGGCCTCGGGATACCTGTGGATCCGCGGGGTGTCCGGGTCGGTCGCGGCGCGGGCCGCGGCGGTGCTCGACGCCGTCGGGGACGCTCCCCCGGCCGGGCTGGGCGAGGAGTTCGCGGCGTGCGTGCTCCTGGCGGCGACCGGCCCCGGCGGCCTCACGCGGTGGCGGCGCCACCGGACCCGGGCGGCTCGGCTGCTGACCGCCGCCTGGTCACGGGACGGCGCGGGCGGCCCCGGCGGGGACGGTGCGGGCAGGGACGGTGCGGGCGCGGACGCCCGGAACGGCGGCGGTACGGCCGGGGAAGGCGCGGGCGCGGGCGGCGCGGGCGCGGGCGCCGTCGGCGGGCGGTATCCGGTGGTGTTGTTGGTGTGGATGCTGCGCAACGCGGCCGAGGCCGATCCGCTCGGGGCGTTCGCGCTGGTGTCGGCGCAGCGCGGGCACCCCGAGCCGTGGGTGCGGGCGGTCGCCGCGTACGTGTCCGGGTTCGGGCCCCTCGGCGCGGGTGACCCGGCCGCCGCCGAACGGGCCTTCGCCGAGGCCGTCGAGGGGTTCCGGGCGGCCGGTGACGGCTGGGGGACCGCGCTGGTCCTGGACGCGCTGGCCGGTATGGCGGGGGCGCGCGGGGACCGGGTCGCGGCGGTGGCGCTGACCGACGAGGCGCTGGCGCTGACCGAGCGGCTCGGCGCCCTGGAGGACAGCGCCGACCTGCTGGTCAACCGGGCCGACCAGCTCGTGGCCGGGGATCCGGCGGCGGCCGCCGCCGACTACGCCCGGGCCGCCGCCCTCGCCCGCCGGGCCGGGGGCTCCGCGGCGCTGGCGGCCGCCCTGCGCGGACTCGGGGACCTGGCCCTGCAGGACGGGGACCCGGGGCGGGCCGGACGCCTGTACACGGAGGCGCTGGAGCGGATCGACCCGCACTGGGTGAAGAGCGCGGGCAGCCGCGTACGGGCCCTCGCGGGGCTGGGCCGGGTGGCGGAGTCGTACGGGGACCGCCCGGCGGCCCGCGCCCGCTACGCGGAGGCCGCCGCGTCGGCGGCGTCCGTGGTGGGCGGCACCTCCCCGGAGGCGCTGCGCCTGCTGGGCCTGCCGCAGGAGGTCGTCGACGTACTGACCGCCCACGCTCCCTGACGGACGGGCGCGGCCTCCTGAAAGGCCGTCAACGAACAATGAAGGGGGATAAGTACGGACAACCCGGACCGGTGTATCCGTTGGCGGGGCCCTTCACCCTCGGCCGGGGTCCGTGCCGGATCGAGGGGTCCGTGCCTCCTCGCACCGGCGGTGCGGGCCGGACCGCGGGGCGCCTGACCCGATGTCCCGCGAGGCGGTCGCGGAGACAACGGGCGGGGCGCACCGCGCGGCACAGAACGCGCAGGCGCCGGGCTTTCCGAGCCGGCCCGGGGGGTGCGTCCCGCCGGCGGGACAGGGGGGTGGGCGGGGGCGCGCGGGCATTGCCCGGAGGAGGCCGCGCTTGCCATGCTCGAACGCGACGGCGCCCGCCCCCGGCCGCTTCCGGACCGCCGCCGGCGGGCGCTCCACCTCGTCCCGCGCGCCCCGGGGACCTCCGGGCACCGCGGCGGACCGGGTCCGGCGCGGGGCCGTGGAGCCGCGTCCACGCCCTGCCGGCGCCCGGCGACGCGTCCGGGCCGGGCGGAGACAACCCGGTGGTCGCCTCCCGTTCCGCTCGGGTCCGCCCGGGTCTGCCACCGTCCGGACCAGTCCCGTCACCCCCAGGCCCCTCAACCCCGCCCCTGGAGCCCATGGATGAACACCGAACTGCTGATGTCGGATGCCACCCACTTCCGCATCGACTACGTCATCAACCCCTACATGGACACGAGCGTCCAGCCCGACGCCCGGGCCGCCGTCTCCGAACACGACGCGATCGCCGCCGCCCACGTCGCGGCCGGCCGCACGGTCCACCGGATGCCGGCCGCGCCGGAGTGCCCCGACATGGTGTACACGGCCAACGGGGCCTGGGTGTGCGGTGACCGCGCCGTGCTGGGCGACCCGCCCGCCGCCCGAGCCGCCGAGATCCCGTACTTCCGGTCGTGGCTGAAGGAGAACGGCATCGACGTGTACGACGCCCCGTACTCCTTCAGCGGCCAGGGCGACACCCTGGCCTGCGGGGACCTGTTGCTGGCGGGCCACGGCCAGCGCACGGACCGCCGGATGCACGACGTCCTGGCGGACCTGACCGGGCACCAGGTGGTGCCGCTGCGCACGGCCGGTGAGGAGTGGTACGACCTGGACCTGGCCGTGGCCGTGATCGACGAGGGCACGCTCGCCTACCACCCGGGCGCGCTGGAGCCGGAGAGCGTGGGCGTGCTGCGTTCCCTCGGGCTCGAACTCATCGAGGTGGGCACCGAGGAGGCCCGGGCCTTCGCCCTCAACCTGATCAGCGACGGCCGGACGGTGACGATGACCACCGGCGCGCCCCGGCTCGCCGCGACCCTGCGCGAGCGGGGCGCCACGGTGGTGGAGCTCGACACGGCGCAGCTCCGCAAGGGCGGCGGCGGGGTCCGCTGCACGGCCCTCACCCTGGACAACCCGGTCCCGTCCGGGCGCTAGGACGGATGGGTCCCGGTGGCGACGGCGGACTGGAGGACGTGGGCCGCCCAGTCGTTCAGGCTCAGCCCGCAGGCGGCCGCCGTTTCCAGGAGCCGGTCGAGGTCCGACTTGGGCAGGGCGATCCGCAGGGTCGCCTCCTCGCCCGCCGGCTCCGCCGCGGCCCCGCCGTTCTGTTCCGCGAGGCCCGCCCGGAGCTGCCGCCGGAGCTCGTTGCGCGACCAGCGCTGTTCCTCGGCACGCCGCAGCCAGTAGTCCTGTTCGGGGCGGGCCAGCCGGGCCACCTCCGCGTGGTGGGCGAAGCTGAGCGCGTCGCGGCGCCGGTGCTGCTCGAAGCGGCGGGCCACCCAGGCGTAGTTGCGCAGGGTCTGGTAGTCGAGGCCGGTCCGGCCGACCGCCTCGCGGTAGCGGCCGCTGTAGGCGTTCTCCCCGAACAGGAGCCAGTCGCCCATCCACCAGGCGGAGGAGCTGGCCAGCTCCCGCAGCTGGCTGCCGATCTCCTCCCAGGCCCGTTGCGGCATGGCCGGCGAGAAGGTCATGCCCGACTTGGTCAGCGCCTCCAGGCAGGGCAGCTGGCTGAGGGTCACCCTGCGGGTCCCGGGAACGCGGTGCGCCCGGGCGGTCAGTTCTCCTTGTGTGCGGACGCCCGACATCTCGCATCATCCCCCTGAGGCTCGACCGGCCGGCCACCCGGCACGTCACGTCATGGCCTTCCGGCTGGCCAGACTAGGCACGCGGGGGCGTCGTCGGCGGGGGTTGAGACGGACTTGACGGCGATCTGAGCAACCTGGCGACGGAATCGGGACACCCCCCGCAAGCCGGCCCCGCGGCGGGTTCCTCAGGCCGCCCGGGTGATCACGATGTCGCCCATGCCGGTACGGGCCCGGACCTCCACGACGCCTTCCGAGCCCTCGGGGCCCTCGGAGGGGCCGAGGGAGTTGTGCACCTTGCCCAGCCGGGAGGTGACGTCGAGCCAGGCGGCGACGGAGCCCCGGATGCCGATGTCGATGCGGCCGACGGCGGTCTGGAGGTCGGCCCGGCCGCGGGCCACCTCGCCGACGCGGATGGCGCCGTTCGCCGACCTGGCCTCGACGGAGCCGTGGGCCCGGTCGACGGTGATGGAGCCGTTGGAGCTGTTCGCGCGTACGTCTCCGGTGACCTCGCCGATCTCCGTGTCCCCGTTGACGTTCTTGACGGTGGCCGCGCCGTCGACCCGGCCGATGCGGATCCGGCCGCCGCCGTGGACCTCGGCGTCGCCGGCGCAGCGGTCGAGGCGGACGTCGCCGTGTCCGGTGCGCAGCACTACCGGGCCGGCCCCCTCCACCCGGATGTCCCCGGCGCCGGACTTCAGGACGCACTCCCCGAACACCCCTTCCAGGACGAGGGGGCCGACGCCCGTGGCGGCCCGGACGCGCGAGCCGGCGGGCAGCTCGACGCACACCTCGACCGAGCCGATCCGGCCGAACGGGAGGCGCTTGCGGGCGCCGCGCACCGTGAGCGTGCCGTCGGCGTGGTCGACCCTGCACTCCCGGGCCGCGCGCTCGTCCTCCGGGTCGGCGGGGTCGGCGGGGACCACCTCGACGACGGTGTCCGTCCGCTCACCCGCCGTGAGGCGGACGGATCCCACCTCGATCTCGACGGACACGGCGAGCGGTGCGGGGGTCTCGAAGCTGAGCATGGGGGTCCGATCCTCATGGCGTGGTACGGGTTTCCGCCGGTCGGGCGGGCGAGGGGGTGCGGGGTGACCGTGGCCGGGGCGGTGGTCAGCGCACCCAGCCGGTGAAGCTCTGGCCGGCGCGGGTGCGGCGCAGCCCGGCGGGCTGCTCGGCGGCGGCGTCGGACAGGGCCGCCGACAGGGTGCGGACCACCCAGGAGTTGACGGAGATGCCCTCGCGGGCCGCGGCCTCCTCGACACGGGCCTTGAGGTGGGCCGGGAGGCGGAGGTTGATCCGTGCCGTCCCGCCGTCGTCGCCCTCGGGCAGGGCGGGGGCCGGCGGTGCGGCCGGGGCGGAGGGGCGCTCCTCGTAGCCGGGCTCGGTCTCCGGGAGGCTCACGACGAACTCGGGGTCCAGGCCCCGCAGCCGTACGGAGACCGACCCCGGCGCCAGGTCCCGCGTGACCTCGTCCATCGCGTCGGACAGGGCGTTCAGGAGCGTCAGCCGGGTGGCCGACTCCAGCGGGGCGGTGAGCCGTCCGGCCAGGGCCCGGGCCTCGTCCCCGCCCGCGTCGGCGGCGACGGCGAGCTCGTGCCGGAGGTTCTCTACGTACGGCCTCAGATCCATGGCGCCACTATGGCACACGGGTGGCACCAGGACCAGAACGGACGTATGCCGCACTCCCCTCCCGGGCGGGCGGTGAGCCGCCTGTGAGCGCGCGGTGAGCGCCCCGGAGCACGCTGCGGCCATGAAGAACACGACCCCGCACCTCGCCTCCGCCCCCTCCGCCCGCCCCGCCCGGACGGTCCTGATCTCGGGCGCGTCCGTGGCCGGGCCCGCGCTGGCCTACTGGCTCCACCGCCACGGCTTCGTCCCCACCGTCGTCGAGCGGGCCCCCGCCCTGCGCGAGGGCGGCTACGCCGTCGACTTCCGCGGCGAGGCCCACCTGGCGGTGCTGCGCCGCATGGGCATCCTCGACGAGCTCCGGGCCGCCCGCACCGGCACCGGCTCCATGTCGTACGTCAACAGCGCGGGCAAGCCGCAGGCGAAGCTGCCCGCCGACCTGTTCGCCGGGGACCTGGAGGTGCTCCGGGGCGACCTGGCCCGGATCCTGCACGACGCGACGAAGGAGCACACCGAGTACGTCTTCGGGGACTCCGTCACCTCCCTCGCCGAGGACGCCGACGGGGTCCACGTCACCTTCGAGCGCGGCGCGCCCCGCCGCTTCGACCTGGTGATCGGCGCCGACGGCCTGCACTCGCGCACCCGCGCCCTGGCCTTCGGCCCGGAAGAGCGCTACGTCAAGCACCTCGGCGTCTACTGCGCGATCTTCACCACCGCCAACCACCTCGGCCTGGACCGCACCGGGCACGCCTACCGCACCGCCGGCCGGCTGGTGGCGATGTACAGCGCCCGCGAGAACACCGAGGCCAAGGCCGTCTTCTACTTCGGCTCGCCGCAGCTGGACCTCGACCGCCGCGACGTGGCGCGGCAGCAGGAGCTGCTCACCGAGCGGTTCGCGGGCAACGGCTGGCAGAGCGACCACCTGCTGGAACAGATGAGCCAGGCCCCGGACTTCTACTTCGACTCCGTCGGCCAGGTGCGCATGGACGGCTGGTCGCGCGGCCGGGTCGCCCTGCTCGGCGACGCCGCGTACTGCCCGTCCTCCCTGTCGGGCATGGGCTCGGGGCTCGCGCTGGTCGGCGCGTACGTCCTCGCCGGGGAGCTCGCGGCCGCACGCGGCGACCACCGCACCGCCTTCGCCCGCTACGAGCGGGAGATGCGGGCGTACGCGGAGGGCTGCCAGAAGATGGGCGACGGGGTGGCGAAGCTGATGGTCCCCGGGAGCCGGCTGCTCGCGGCCTTCCTCAACCGCTACTACAAGGTCATGCCGTACCTGCCGGGCAAGGACATGGCCGCGAAGATCGCCCGCAAGGCGGCCGAGAACATCACCCTGCGCGACTACACCACCGACCCGGCCGCGGCCCGTTAGCCGTCCCTGGGGAAACCGGCTGGACACCCAAACCTAGACCACCTAGGTTTACCCCTAGAGTAACCAGCCAGTCAGCAGCACGTCCGCAAGGAGGCACCCCATGGTGCGCGCAGGACTCAACGCCGCACGGCTCACGGAGGCGGCCGCCGAGATGGCGGACGAGGCCGGGATCGAGAAGGTGTCCCTGTCCGCGCTCGCCCGGCGGTTCGGCGTCAAGGACGCGAGCCTGTACTCGCACGTGCGCAACCTGCGGGAGCTGCGGGTGCGGGTGGCCCTGCTGGCGGGCGAGGAGATGACCGCGCGGATCGCGGTCGCCGTCGCCGGGCGGTCGGGCAAGGACGCGCTGGTCGCGTTCGCCGACGCCTACCGCGAGTACGCCCTGGAGCGCCCGGGCCGTTACGCCGCCTCGCAGATGCGGTTCGACCCGGAGGAGGTGGCCGGCTCGGCCGGGCTGCTGCGCAGCGTGGAGCTGACCTACGGGATGCTGCGCGGCTACGGGCTGGAGGACCCGGACCTGACGGACGCGGCCCGGCTGCTGCGCGCCACCTTCCACGGCTACGTCCACCTGGAGCTGAGCGGGGCCTTCGGGCACTCCCGCGAGGTCCGGACGTCCTGGTCGCGCGGCCTCGACGCACTGCACGTGGCCCTGGCGAACTGGCCACGGAACGACAAGGGGGAAACACCATGACCACCTCACCCACCACCACCGGAACGCTGGACGTCCCCGGAGCCACCCTGTACCACGAGCGGCGCGGCACCGGCCCCGTCCTGCTCCTCATCCCCGGCGGCGGGGCGGACGCCGGCCTGTACGCCGGCATGGCCCCGGCCCTGGCCGCCGCCGGCCGCACGGTGGTCGCGTACGACCCCCGGGGCCAGTCCCGCAGCACCCTCGACGGCCCGGCCGCCGACCAGCGGGTGGCCGACTGGGCCGACGACGCCCGCCGGATCCTCGACCTGGTCTCCCCCGGCGAACCGGCGGACGTCCTCGGCTGCAGCGCGGGCGCCGTCGCCGCGCTCGGGCTGCTGGCCCGTCACCCGGAGCGGGTCCGGCGGGTGGTGGCGCACGAACCGCCGCTGGTGGAGGTACTGGAGGACCCCGCCCCGTACCGGACCCTCTTCGCCGAGGTCCGCGAGCTGGCCCGCACGCAGGACCCGGCCGCGGCCATGGCCCACATGGCCCAGGGCCTGGGCGGAACCCCGGCACGGGACGAGGAGCCGGCCGAACTCCCGCCGGAGGTCCTGGAGATGGCCCCGCGCATGTACGCCAACCAGCCGTTCTTCCTGGAACACGTCCTGGTCCCGTTCACGTCGGACACCCCCGACGTACCCGCCCTGCGCACCCTCGCCGACCGCCTCGTCCTGGCGGCCGGCGAGGACTCCCGCACCCTCCCCGCCCTGTACGGCCCGGCGACCCGCCTCGCACACCTGACGGGCGCCCCCTTCGAGGAGTTCCCGGG
Organism: Streptomyces sp. NPDC001594; assembly: GCF_042893675.1. NCBI lineage: Bacteria > Bacillati > Actinomycetota > Actinomycetes > Kitasatosporales > Streptomycetaceae > Streptomyces > Streptomyces sp. NPDC001594. The sequence goes on from NZ_JBIAVB010000019.1 coordinate 161,053, forward strand.
CGGCCACATCGGCTGCGCCGAACACCCGACAGCCTTCGCGACCCGCCTCCTGAAGGTCCTGAGCCAGGAGTGACCGGGCCCGGGAGGGCTCTAATGACAAGCAACAGTTGCAGTTAACGGGCGGGGGCGGGCACACTCGACCCATGAGCGAGACACCACGCCCCCGCGCCCGGCAGGCCGAGCTCACGCCGGCCCAGCGACGTGAGCTGGACCGGCTGCAGGCCGCTGTCACGGGGGCCAAGCAGGCGTTCGCCGAAGCCGCGGGGCGTATCGCGGTCGAGCTCGGCCGGGGCGGGAACTCCGCCGTCGCCCGGCATCTGGACGTCACCCCCCAGCACGTCTCCAGCCTGGCCCTGGCCTACCGGGCCAGGCAGACCGCCGGGGCCGGGGCGGGCGAGGAGGTGGCGGCATGACGACCGCCCCGGAGTCCTCCGGCATCCCGCCCATGCCCGAACGGAACCCGAAAGCACTGCGCGCCGCGATCGCCGAGTACACGCCGGCGCTGTTGCCCGACTTCGACGCCCACTGGAAGTGGGCCATCGCCGACACCTACGACCTGGCCCCCGTGCCGGCTTTCATGGCCCAGTGGTGGACGGAGTTCGCGCTGGCCCGCGACCCGCGACTGGCTCGGACGGTGCACGACCTGGAGGCCCGCGCGGCCGACGCCACGACGAGCGGCGAAGCGAAGCAGTTGTTGACGGAGGCCGCACACCTCCGCCGTGAGGCGGGAAGGGCGGAGCCGGGCCGGTGAGCGGTGCGTTCATGGGGCCGCCCTGGCAGATGGACTGGGTCGACACGGCCCGCACCGCCAGGGACTCCCTGCCCCAGCAGGTCCGCGATCTGATCGACGCCGTACGCGCCGAACTCGTCACGGCAAGGACCCCTACTTCCGTGGCGTCGACAACCTGCCGGACCTGCCCATGGGCTGCCGGATCGCCCCGCTTCTCTCGACCGTGCCGAACGGCCTGCACGTCTGCCACTTCGACCACGGCCGCGGGTGGCTGCACTACACGTTCGTCCGCCGGACCGCCGACCCACAGATCATCATCGAAGAGGTCTTCTGGCAGTAGCCGCCCGCGTCACGGGGTCGGGAGGGGTACCGGGGCCGTGGGGGTGAGGTAGCGGATGGAGACGGGGAGGGCGAGGAGGTCGTCGAAGAGGGCGGCCACGTGGCGGAAGTGCGGGGTGGTGAAGTGGAATCGCAGGGCCTCCGGCCCGGCCCACTCCTCGACGATCACCATCCGCTCCGGCCGGTTCGGGTCGGCGTACGGCTCGTAGGCCAGGCAGCCCTCCTCCGCGACGGACGGCTCGATCATGGCTTCCAGGGCGGTGCGCAGGTCGTCCTCACGACCGGGCTTGGCCTCGAACGCGGCGATGACGGTCAGGCTCATGACGGGTGCCTCCTCAGGCGGTCGGTCTCGCTGTCGCGGTGACACGGGCAATCCTTCCGTCACGGCGGACGGATACCCAGGGCGGAGATCCGCCCCGGGACCGGCGAACCGGGGGTCCAGCGGTACCCCCTTTCGGAGGGGGAGGTCCTGCGTGTGAGTCGCCCTCGGTCAGATCTCGGCGGCGGGTACGTCACGTGCTGCCGCGAGCCTGGCCATCGTCCGGAGTTTCGCGAAGTAGGAGGCGCAGTACTGCGAGTCGATCAGGGGAACGACCTTGTCGAGCTGGGCGATGCACGACCAGAGGGAGGCAAGGCCACCGTCGTCGAGCCCGCCGTTCAGCTCCGTCAGGACGAGGCCGGCGGTACCGCGTCCAGGAGGATCAGCTCCACGCCCGCGATGCCGACACCGCGGAAGCCGTCGGGGTACGGGGCGCGCAGGTGTTCCTCCCACAGCCCGGCGAGCCGCTCCTCCCGCGGTGTCCCGTTCTCCTCGGCAGCCGTCGCCTCTGCGGCGGACGGCGGGCGGAGCAGCAGCGAAACGGCGTCGAAGACGGCACGCACCATGACGACGGCCATGAGCGGCCGGAGGGCGGCACTCGACGCGGTGCCCTGCGCGAGGTCGTCGCGCAGTCTGCGGCTCCGGTCGAGCCCGGCGGCGAGCTCGGCCGGGATCAGTCCGGTGCCGGCTGCCCGCTCGATCAGGTCCTGGAGGGGCGCCTCGCCGGCCAGACGCTCGGTCATGACGTGCTCCAGGGCGAAGAGGGAGTGGGTGACGGCCACGGTGGCGAACTCGTACCGGTAGTAGGAGTGCCGGATGAGCTCCCGGGAGGTTTCCAACGCGCTCATGACGTACATCGACGCGTGGCGGGGCACGACCAGGCCGGCCAGCAGGGCTTCCATGCCCGCGTAGTCGGGAGCGATGTCACCGGCGCGGGGGTCCGGTACGGGCAGGGGACGCGGTATGGGGTGGTTCACCCCTGCAGTCTCGCCACCCGGGGGCTCACGCCGCCAACCGATTTGCCGCACCCCGGCCCCTCCTAGGATGGGCTGATGAACGCCAAGGCCGAGCTCAGTGCGTACCTCCGCTCGCGGCGGGCCCGCGTCAAGCCCGAGGAGACCCGGCTGGGGGCCGGGTACGGCGAGCGGCGGCGGGTGCCGGGGCTGCGGCGGGAGGAGCTGGCGCAGCTGGCCGGGGTGAGCGTCGACTACTACGTACGGTTCGAGCAGGGCCGCAACCAGAAGGTGTCCGACGGGGTCATCGACGCGGTGGCCGACGCCCTGCGCCTGTCGGAACCCGAGCGCGCGCACCTGCACGACCTGGCCCGCGCGGTGGGCCGCCGGACCTCGGCGGGGCCGGCCGCGCAGACGCCGAGCCCGGGGCAGCTGCGGCTGCTCGACGCCATGTCCGACGTCCCCGCCTACCTGGTCGGCCGGCGCACCGACCTGCTGGCCTGGAACCGGCTCTACGCCGAGCTCCTCGGCCCCTCCCTCACCACCGTGGCGCCGGAGCACCGGAACACGGCGTGGCTGGCCTTCCTCGACGTGGACGTACGGGCCCGCTACGTGAACTGGGAGGCCAAGGCGCGCAACGCGGTCGCCTACCTGCGCCGCGACCGCGGACGGCACCCCGACGACCCGGCCTTCGCCGCGCTGATCGCCGAACTGGAGGACCGCAGCCCCGAGTTCCGTGCGCTGTGGGCGGAGCGGGAGGTGGCCGACCGGATCACCGGTGACTACCTGATGTGGCATCCGGCCGTCGGCGAACTGACCCTCACCTTCGAGAGCTTCCGGTCCGCCGCCGACCCGGACATCAGCCTGATCGCCTACACCGCCGAGCCGGGCTCGCCGTCCGAGGCCGCCCTGCGCACGCTGGCCGCCGCCCGGTCGTCCTCCTCAGCCGGCGACGGTCCAGGTGTCGGGCCCGGTGAGGAGGGCTCCTAGGTCGGCCTTGCCGTAGCGCTCGACCGCGGTCTCCAGCTGGTCGGCCATGAGGGTGTCGTAGACGGGCCGCTCGACGTTGCGGAAGACCCCGATGGGGGTCTGGTGCAGGGTGTC
>NZ_JBIAVB010000020.1:0-162745 GCF_042893675.1 Streptomyces sp. NPDC001594
GCCAGCTCGGGGGCACTCAGCGGATAGTGCGCACCCTGCTTCGTCAGCACCGGCAGACCCGCGTTGGGCATGCACGACAGCGGGATCCGCGCGTTGCGCGCCAGGTAGCGCAGGTGCTCGCTCATCTCCGCCGGACCCGTCGCACAGTTCAGACCGATCATGTCGATCCCCAGCGGCTCCAGCGCCGTCAGCGCCGCACCGATCTCCGAACCCAGCAGCATCGTGCCGGTCGCCTCCACCGTGACCTGGACGATCAGCGGGAGGTCTCCCATCCCGCACCAGTCCAGGGCCCGGCGGGCGCCGATGACGGCGGCCTTCGTCTGGAGGAGGTCCTGGGTGGTCTCGACGAGGAGGGCGTCCGCGCCGCCGCGGATCAGGCCCTCCGCGTTCTCCTGGTAGGCGGCGCGCAGACGGTCGTAGCCGATGTGCCCGAGGGTGGGGAGCTTGGTGCCCGGGCCCATGGAGCCCAGGACCCAGCGGGGCCGGCCGTCGTCCGCGGTGAAGGCGTCCGCCGACTCGCGGGCGATGCGGGCGCCGGCCTCGGAGAGCTCGTAGATCCGGTCCTCGACCCCGTACTCGGCGAGCGCGGACAGGTTCGTGCCGAAGGTGTTCGTCTCGACGCAGTCGACGCCGACCGCGAAGTAGGCGTCGTGCACCGAGCGGACGATGTCGGGGCGGGTGGAGTTGAGGACCTCGTTGCAGCCCTCCAGCCCCAGGAAGTCGTCCATGGTGGGGTCGGCCGCCTGGAGCATCGTCCCCATCGCCCCGTCCGCGACCACCACCCGGGTCGCGAACTCCTCCCTCAGTGACCGTCTCATCTCATCCCAGTCCCCTCAGGTGTTCGGACACTTCCTCTTCGCTCCGCGGGCCGTAGGCGGAACGCAGCCGGGCCAGGAGAGCCTCCCGGGTCAGCCGGTACTCCTGGGTGCCGGTGTGGTCGAGCACGGTCGCCGCGACCGCGCAGCCCAGCTGGGCCGCGTGCAGCTCGGGTACGCCCCAGGCCGTCCCGGCGAGGAACCCGGCCCGGAAGGCGTCGCCGACGCCGGTCGGGTCGGCCACGTCCGCGACGGGCACCGCCGGTACGGTCAGGTCTCCGCCACCGGCGGTGCGGAGGCGCACGCCGTCCTCGCCGCGGGTGGTGACCCACGAGCCGACCCGTTCCAGGACCTGTGCCTCGGTGAGCCCGGAGCGTTCGCAGAGCAGGGCGGACTCGTACTCGTTGGTGAACAGCCGGGTCGCCCCGTCGAGCAGTTCCAGCACCTCGTCCCGGCCGAGCCGGGCGAGCTGCTGGGAGGGGTCGGAGGCGAAGGGGACGCCCAGTTCCCGGCAGGCCCGGGTGTGGCGGAGCATGGCCTGCGGGTCGTCCGGGGAGACGAGCACCAGGTCGGGGCGGCCGGCGCGGGCGACGACGGCGTGCAGGTCGATCTCGCGCGCCTCGGCCATGGCGCCGGCGTAGAAGGTCGCGATCTGGTTCTGCTCCGCGTCGGTGGTGCAGACGAAGCGGGCCGTGTGGAGGGTGTCGCTGACGCGTACGGAGTCGGTGTCCACTCCGTGGTCCTTGAGCCACACCCGGTAGGGCTCGAAGTCCGCGCCCACCGCGCCCACCAGCAGGGGGCGCAGCCCCAGTACGCCGAGGCCGAAGGCGATGTTCGCCGCCACGCCGCCCCGCCGCACGTCCAGGTGGTCGGCGAGGAAGGACAGGGAGACCCGGTCCAGCCGGTCCGCCAGCAGCTGCTCGGCGAACCGGCCGGGGAAGGTCATCAGGTGATCGGTCGCGATGGAACCCGTGACAGCGATCCGCATGTCAGACCCCGGCTGCCTTGCGCAGGGCGTGCACGCGGTCGGTGCGCTCCCAGGTGAAGTCGGGGAGCTCGCGGCCGAAGTGGCCGTACGCGGCGGTCTGCGCGTAGATGGGGCGCAGCAGGTCCAGGTCGCGGACGATCGCGGCCGGGCGGAGGTCGAAGACGGCGGAGACCGCCTCCTGGATCCGCTCGTCGGGCAGGCTGCCGGTGCCGAAGGTCTCGACGAACAGGCCGACGGGCTCGGCCTTGCCGATCGCGTACGCGACCTGGACCTCGCAGCGGGCCGCGAGGCCGGCGGCGACGACGTTCTTGGCGACCCAGCGCATCGCGTACGCGGCCGAGCGGTCCACCTTCGACGGGTCCTTGCCGGAGAAGGCGCCGCCGCCGTGGCGGGCCATGCCCCCGTAGGTGTCGATGATGATCTTGCGGCCGGTCAGGCCGGCGTCGCCCATCGGGCCGCCGATCTCGAAGCGGCCGGTCGGGTTGACCAGCAGCCGGTAGCCGTCGGTGTCCAGCTTGATGCCGTCCTCGGCGAGCTGCTTCAGGACGTGCTCGACCACGTGGTCGCGGACGTCCGGGGTGAGCAGCCCTTCCAGGTCGATGTCCGCCGCGTGCTGGGTGGAGACGACCACGGTGTCGAGGCGGACCGCCCGGTTGCCGTCGTACTCGACGGTGACCTGGGTCTTGCCGTCGGGGCGCAGGTACGGGACCGTGCCCTCCTTGCGGACCTGGGTCAGGCGGCGGGAGAGCCGGTGCGCGAGGTGGATCGGCAGCGGCATCAGCTCGGGGGTCTCGTCGCAGGCGAAGCCGAACATCAGGCCCTGGTCGCCGGCGCCCTGGCGGTCGAGCTCGTCGTCCTCGCCCTCGACCCGGGACTCGTAGGCGGTGTCGACGCCCTGCGCGATGTCCGGGGACTGGGCGCCGATGGACACCGACACGCCGCAGGAGGCGCCGTCGAAGCCCTTCTTCGAGGAGTCGTAGCCGATGTCGAGGACGGCTCCCCGGACGAGTTCGGCGATCGGCGCGTAGGCGGTGGTCGTGACCTCGCCGGCGATGTGGACCTGGCCGGTGGTGATCAGGGTCTCCACGGCGACGCGGGAGGTCGGGTCCTCGCGCAGCAGGGCGTCGAGGATGGTGTCGCTGATCCGGTCGGCGATCTTGTCGGGGTGGCCCTCGGTGACCGACTCGGAGGTGAAGAGCCGCTTGCTCATGCCTTCACCTCGGCAGGGAAGAAGTGGGTGGCGATGGCGTCGAGGGTGCGGATCTCGTCGACCTCGAGGGTCTCCATCTGGATGGAGCGGCCGCTGTGCTGTTCGAGGAGGAAGACGAACTCGACGAAGGACAGGGAGTCGATCAGCCGGTTCTCGATGAGGTCCAGGTCGGGAGCGATGTCGTCCAGCTCCTCGTGGCGGGCGAGGAGCCAGTTCTTCACGAGCTGCAGGCCTTCGGACATGGTGTCTCTCCTTGGAGTGCTGTGTTCGGGTTGCGGGGTGTGCGCGGATCCGGCGGCCGGGTCCGGGAGTGCGGGCGGTGCGGGGGGCTGCGGCGGAGCGGGGTCCACCAGCGGGGCGGCGACCGCCACCGCGTAGTCCACGTCGTGGCTGATGGTGACGGTGATGCCGGAGATGCCGGAGTCGGCGGCCATGCCGGCCGCGGCCCCGCGCAGTTCCACGAGCGGCCAGCCGCCTTCGGAGCGCCGTACGACGATGTCCCGCCAGGGCAGGACCACGGCCCCGACGCGGAGGGTCTTGAAGGCCGCCTCCTTGGCCGCGATCCGCCCGCACAGGCTCAGTACGTCGAGCCGGGCGGAGGTGTGGCAGTCGGCGAGTTCGCCGGGGGTGAGCATGCGCTGGAAGAAGTCCTCGCCGTATGCGGCGAGCAGCCGGCGGACACGGTGGACGGACACGATGTCCATGCCGAGGTTCGCCCAGCCCAGGCCGCCCGCCGGCGGGGCGACGGGTCGGGTCTGCACGTCAGCTCGCCGGCCCCGCCGCGTTCGCGCTCAGGACGGCGGCGGTGGCCGCGCCCCAGCTGCCGTGGCGGCGGGTGAGCGCGGACAGCCAGCGCTCGAGGCCGAAGGCGACGCAGCTGGTGAAGGCCGGGCCCGCGCCGGAGGCGAGGGGGATGTCGCAGCGGTCGCCGAAGAAGTTGCGGTGGGTGTTGACGGAGGCGATGGCGAGGTCCTCGTAGAGGAACTCGTGCTTGACCGGGGTCAGTCGCTGGAGCACCGCCTTGGAGCTGCCCTTGTCGAAGAAGGGGTCGCAGGCGGCCTCCTTCGTCAGCGGCAGGTCCAGGGCCTCCGCGAAGGCGTGGATGCGCCGGGTGAAGCGGGCCAGGTGCTCCTCGGCGTGTTCACGGGTGCCGATGGCGACGATCTCCCGCATGCGGAAGCCGAGCTGGCGGCGCAGGCCCTCGTAGTGGGCCTCCTTGCGGAAGCACCAGCCGACCACGGTGACGAGCTCGTCGTCGGCGGCCGGGCGGCCCTGGTGGTCGATGTAGACGGCGTAACAGGAGGCGGAGGGCAGGCCGAGGGCGGCCGGCTCCAGCGCGTCGCAGGGGAAGCAGCCGGTGTCCGTGGAGAACTCGCTGGTCCCCCGGACGTCCAGGTTCAGCGGGGCGGCGACGACGGCCTGGTGGGGGAAGTTGTCGTAGTAGTCGAGCCGGGCCAGGTCGGCGGCCGGGAGCAGCGGGGGCATGGTCATCGGACGGGCCCCGGCGTGCACCCCCCAGCTCTCGAAGGTGTCGTCGAGGAGCCGCAGCAGCGCGGTGCCCTCGGGGCCGAGCGACGGCAGGCCCCGGGTTTCGGTGGTGGTGGGTGTCTTGACGGTCGTGACGCTCATGGGGGTTGTCACCTCTCGGGCGGCGGTGGGCCCTCTCAGACGACGGGCATGACGTCGTCCGTGAAGATCCCGGTCTTCAGGAAGAAGCCGAGCGGCTTGCGGATGGCCTTGCGCTCGTGGGGGCGGCGCCGTTCGTCGGCGACGAGCGCGTTGCGCAGGCCGATCGGGTCGGCGATGCCGGCGTCCCGGTACACGTGGGGGTTGTAGAGGGAGTTGATGCTGTAGACCACGTAGCGCTTGAGGTAGGCCTCGACCTCGGCGACGCGGGCGGCGGGAACGGCCTCCTTCATCCGGGTGAAGAGGAGGGAGACCAGCTCGCGGCCGAAGGCGATGTGGCGGGACTCGTCCTGGTGGTGGATGCGGTTGACCTCGCGGATGGTGTGGCACAGCGACTCGTCGCGCGCCATCCGCGTGTTGTAGTGGTCGACCAGCTCCTCGAAGAACAGGATCCGGGAGAAGACGAGGAAGTTCTCGACCTCGGGCTCCCAGGCGGAGTCGGCGCGCAGGGCGGTGGAGCCGTAGATCTTGTCGCCGTAGCGGCGGCAGAACTCGGCGAAGAACCACATGTGCTCGTTCTCCTCACCGATGAAGTGGTGGAAGAAGTCCGAGGGCACCTCGAAGCCGGGCATGTGGATGCGGCCGACGACCTCGATGAGCAGTTCGCGGATGCCGTGCACGTTGAGGCTGTAGAAGTTGATGCTCTCCCACTTCGAGAGGCGCTGGAGGGTCTCCTCGCCGAGCTCGTCGTAGAAGGGGGTCCCGTAGACGGTGAGCAGCTCGGGGGTCATCCACATGCGGCCCTCGTCGAGCTTCTCGGGCCAGTCGAACTGCTGGTACGGGTTGTAGTACTCCTCGATGGAACGGTGGCTCAGGCGCTCCAGGACTTCCAGGAACCGGTCGTTGACCGGCAGGGGGGCGCTGACGCCCATGGTGACTCCTCGGGGTGGTGGTGAAGGCGGGGGCGTGCGGGCCCCGGGGCCGGTGGGCCGGGCGCTACGGGCGGACCTCGTAGACCGCGTTGACCGGGGTCTCGGTCGCGCGGCGCCAGCGGGTGAAGCCGGCCTCTTCGGCGATGGCGCGGAAGGCCTGCTCGCCGGAGTGGTTGCCGAGCGCGTGGGGGCCGTGCTGGGCGACGGCCACGGGCAGGCACATCACGGCGGAGAGGGCCATGAACATGCGGGCGGCGGGGGTCTGGGTGTCGATGTCGTCGGGCGACACGTTGGACTCGACGAGCATCCAGGTGCCGTCGGCGTCCAGGGACTTGTGCACGTGCCGGGCGGCGGAGACCGGGTCGCCCATGTCGTGCAGGGCGTTGAAGAAGGTGACCAGGTCGTAGCCGGTGCCGGGGTAGTCGTCGGCGGAGGCGACCTCGAAGACGACGCGGTCGGAGAGGCCGGCCTCCTCGGCGAGGCCGCGGGCGATGGCGATGGCCTCTTCGGAGTAGTCGAAGCCGTGGACGGTCGCCTGGGGGAAGGCCTTGGCGATGAGCAGGGTGGTGTGGCCGACGCCGCAGCCCACGTCGGCGACGGTGCCGCCGGCGGCCAGCTTGCCGGTGACCCCGGTGAGGGAGGGCAGCCAGTCCGGGACGAGGCGGTGCTCGTAGGTGGGCTGGAAGAAGCTGCCCATGCCGGTGTCGAGGGCCGGGTCGTGGTCGGCCCAGCCCACGCCGTCGCCGGTGCGGTAGGCGTCGACGAGGAGGTCCTCGGTGCCGTAGAGGGCCTTGAGGGCGGTGAAGAACCCGGCGGCGAAGGTGATCGCGTTCGGGTCGGCCAGCACCGGGGCGTGGTCGGCGGGCAGGGTGTAGGCGCCGGTGGCCCGGTCGCGTTCGACGTAGCCGGCGCTCAGCTGGGCGTGCAGCCACTCCTCGGCGTAGCGGGGGTGGATCCCGGTGCGCTCGGCGAGGGCGGCCGGGGTGAGCGGGCCGGCCTCGGCGAGGGCGCGGTAGAGGCCGAGCCGTTCGCCGAGGGCGACGGTGAGGCCGCGTACGGCGGCGCCGGCGTCGCCGATGACGCGCTGGTGGAAGTCGTGGGTGGCGCTCATGCCGCTCTCACCTCGGTGGTCGGGAGGTCGCAGGTGAACAGGAAGGACCGCGGGACGCGCGGGACGCCGCGTGCGGGGACGGGGTAGGGCCAGCGGCCGAAGTCGGCGCCGTCCTCGCCGGGCTGGCGGACCTCGCGGACGTCCCAGCCGCATTCGGCGAGGAGTTGCTCGGGGGTCTCGGTGCCGAACAGCCAGGGGTTGCCGTCCTCTTCGAGGGACTTCAGGAAGGGGCGGGAGAGCGGGTTCTCCAGGGCGGCCTTGCTGATGACGTCGCCGAGCAGGACCGAGCCGGGCGCGGAGTGTCCGGCCAGGGTGGCGATCAGGTTGCGGACGGCGGCCTCGGGGAGGAAGAACAGGAGTCCCTCGACGACCCACAGCACGGGCTCGTCGGGGCGCCAGCCGGCCGCCGTGAGGGGGCCGGTCCAGTCCTGGGTGAGGTCGACGGCGACGGGGACGCGGGTGCGTCCGGCCGGCTGGGGCTCGTCGGCCAGCATGCCGGCCTTGGCCTCCAGGAGGGCGGGGCGGTCGAGTTCGTAGACGGTGACGCCGTCGGGCCAGGGCAGCCGGTAGAAGCGGGTGTCCATGCCGGCGGCGAGGAACACGACCTGGCGGATGCCGTGTTCCTGGACGGTGGCGACGATCTGCCGGTCCAGGTAGGTGGTGCGGATGGCGAGGAACGGCACGGTGCCGGCTCCGGCGTAGCGCTCCAGCAGCTCGAAGCCGATGGTGTCGGCGACGGTGCGGGCGTAGGGATCGGCGAACAGCCGGTCCTCGCGGTCGGTTTCCAGGGCCCGCGCTGCGGCGGTCCACTGGGCGGTGCGGGATACGGCCTCCACGGGAGGCTCCCTTCACTTCGGCGGACGGGGAGGGGGCGGGCGCGGTACGGGGCCCCGCGCCCGGCCGGGGCCAGGAAAGAGCCGGAAGAGACGGCCTAGGCCAGGGAGCTCGCGCGGACGACCGGGTCCTCCGCGGCGCAGGGGTGCGCCGGGGAGCAGGCGGCGGGCCGGCGCTGGAAGATGCTGTGCAGGACCATGCTGAAGACGACGTTCCCCTCGGCGTCGGACAGCGTGCACTTGGGCTGGACGACCCCGGTGGTGGGGTTGAACGGCGAGGGGCGCGAGCCGAGGATCTCGACGCGCGCCGTGAGCACGTCGCCGGGACGGACGGGCCGCAGGTAGCGGATCTCGTCGACGCCCGGCGATCCGGTACAGGCGCTGTAGGCGAGCAGTCCGTCGACGTAGCGGCGCATGAACATCGAGGCGCTGTGCCAGCCGCTGGCGATGAGGCCGCCGAACGGGGTCTGCGCGGCGAGCTCCGGGTCGGTGTGGAAGGGCTGCGGGTCGAAGCGCCTGCCGAACTCCAGTACTTCCTCCGTCGTGACGGTGATGGTTCCCAGCTCGTGGACGTCACCGGTCCGGAAGTCCTCGAAATAGCGCATCACGCGCCCCCCTTGACGTAGAGGAGTGGTTTTCCCTGGCGTGAACCAATCTACGAATCAGACGCTTATTTTGTCAACCCAAAAGAAGACCGCAGTGCCTGTTCAACGTCCTCCCAGAGGTCCTCCGGATCCTCGATGCCGACCGACATCCGCACCAGGCCCGGACCGATGCCGGCGCGCACGAGCGCGGCCTCGTCCAGCTCCCGGTGGGAGGTGCTGGCGGGGTGCGTGACCAGCGTCTCCACCCCGCCCAGCGACAGCGCGAGCCGGGCGAGGCGGACCCCCTCGGCGAAGGCGCGGCCCGCCTCCCGGCCGCCGTGCAGCTCGAAGGAGAGCAGCCCGCCGCCGCCGGAGAGCACCTTGCGGGCCATGGCGTACGAGGGGTGCGTTCTCAGCCACGGCCAGTGCACGGCCGCCACGGCGGGGTGCTCCGCCAGCCGCTGCGCGAGCAGGGCCGCGTTGGCACAGTGCTCGCGCATCCGCAGCGGCAGCGTCGCGATCCCGCGCAGGGTCAGCCAGACGGCGAACGGGTCGGCGCTGGCGCCGAGTTCGACCGTGCGCGGCCAGACCTCACGGCGCAGGGCGTCGTCCGCGAAGACGGCCGCCCCGCCGAGGACGTCGGAGTGCCCGGCGAGGTACTTGGTGGTGGAGTGGAGCACGATGTCGGCGCCGTGCTCGATCGGGCGGCACAGCACGGGCGAGGCCAGGGAGTTGTCCACGGCGCTGAGCACGCCCCGGCGCCGGGCCGCGGCCAGCAGCCCGGGCAGGTCGGGGACCTGTCCGGTGGGGTTGGCGATGGTCTCCAGGACGAGCAGCCGGGTGCGCGGCCCGGCCAGCGCCTCGAACTCCCCCGCGTCGTCCCCGGCGATGTGGTCGACCCGGATCCCGTAGCGCTCGGAGAGGTCCTTGAGGGCCGCGTACGTGCCCCCGTACAGGCAGCGCTGGGCGATCACCTGGTCGCCGGGGCGCAGCAGGGCGAGCAGCACCCCGCTGATGGCGCCCATCCCGGAGGCGAAGGCGATGGCCGAGGCCCCGCCCTCCAGGCCGGCGAGGGTGCGCTCCAGGGCGCGGACGGTGGGGTTGCCGCGGCGGCTGTAGACGTAGTCCCCGTCGGGGCCGGCCATGGCGCGCGCCAGGTCGTCGGCGGAGTCGAAGGCGAAGGCGGAGGACTGCACGAGGGGCACGGACAGCGGCCGGCTCCCGCGGACTTCGAGTTCGTGGGCCACGTGGACGGCGCGGGTGCGGATGTCCTTCATCGAGGGGTCTCCCTGTCTCGTTCGGGTACGGAAAAGGGGCCGCCCGACGTCCGGGGAGGACGTCGGGCGACCCCTGGGGCGTGCGCGGGGCCGTCCCCGTGCGTCAGACCCCCGCCGTCTGGCCCTTCGGCGCCGGGGCGTCGGCGGCCGGGGCGGCGGCAGCGGCGGCGACCGCCTTGTCGCCCTTCATGGCGAGGAGCGTGATCAGCGCGCCGGCGGCCGCGATGACGGCGGCGGCGATGAACGCGGAGCTGAACCCGTCGGTGAGGGCGGGCAGGTTGCCCAGTTCACCGGCGCCCTGGGTGGTGGCGAGGGCGGTCAGCGCGGCCAGGCCCAGGGCCGAGCCCACGTTGTAGGTGGTGTTGACGATGCCGGAGGCGAGGCCGGCCTGCTCCTGCGGGGCGCCGGACATCGAGGCGATCATCGCCGGGATGTAGGCGAGCGCCATGCCGAGCGCGGCGACGAGCGAGGCGGGCAGGACGTCGACCAGGAAGGTGCCGGTCGGCTCGACCGCGGAGAGCCACACCAGGCCGAGGGCGAGGGCCAGCAGGCCGGCGACGATCAGCGGCTTGGCGCCGAAGCGGCCCATGAGGCGGGCGGTGATGGCCGTCATGAAGATCATCAGCAGGATGGTCATCGGGAGCAGGGCCGCACCGGAGGCGAAGGCGCCGTAGCCGAGGACCTGCTGGAGGTAGAGGTTGAGGAAGTACCACATCGGGATCCAGGCGGCGCCCAGCAGGGTCATGGCCAGGTTGCCCGAGCCCAGGCGCGGGATCCGCCACACGCTGAGCGGCATGAGCGGCTCGCGGATGGTCTTCTGGACCACGAAGAACAGGACGAGGAGGACGGCGGCGCCGATCAGTTCCAGCACGGTGGCGGTCGAGCCCCAGCCGACCTCGGGGGCGCGGACGACGGCGAAGACGGCGAGCGCGAGCCCGGCGGTGACGGCGACGGCGCCGAGGACGTCCACGGAGCCGCGGCGGGACTGGACGGCGGGCAGCAGCTTCGTCAGGGCGAGGGTGACCACGCCGATCGGGACGTAGATGATGAAGCACCAGGGCCAGCTCACCCACTCGGTGAACACACCGCCGAGGAAGACGCCGGCGGTGCCGCCGGCCGGGGCGGCGGCACCGTAGAGGGCCATCGCCTTGCCGAGCTCCTTCGGGTTGTGCCCGAAGAGCATCATCAGGAGGGTCATGGCCGAGGGGGCGATCAGCGCGCCGCCGACGCCCTGGACGGCCCGGCCGACGATCTCCACGGAGGCGCTCTGCGCGGCGGCGGCGAGCACGGAGCCCACGATCATGACGACCCAGCCGGTGGCGAAGATCTTGCGCGCCCCGAACAGGTCGGAGAGCCGCCCGCCGAGCAGCAGTAATCCGCCGAAGACGATGACGTAGGCGTTGAAGACCCACTGGAGCTCGCCCTGGGAGAAGCCCAGGTCCTTCTGCATCTCGGGGAGCGCCACCCCGATGATCGAGGTGTCCATGATCACCATGAACTGAGCGGCGGCAAGCACCCCAAGTGCCCACCAGCGCCGGGGATTGACGGTTGACATTGCCCTGGCCCTTCCTCTGTCCTATACCCCCAGGGGGTACCTTCGTGAGGGAAGTTAGCATACCGGTGGGGGGTATGTAAGGCTGCCGTCAGGCGCTCGAGCGGGACTCGACCGGCGGGGTCCTCGCCCGTCACCCGCCCGGCCCTGCCCCGGGCGCGGGCGCGCTGCGGCGGGCCCGGCGAGGGGATATCAAGGACGTGAAGGTGAGCGCGCGGGCCCGGCGGTCGCCACCCCGCCCGGAGGAGTACGTCCCGTGGAGTTCGAGGTCAACGGCGTCCCGCACACGACGGACACGGACGACGACCCCGCCGCCGTGGAGGTGCTGCGCGACCGGCTCGGCCTCACCGGCACCAAGCTGGTCTGCGCGGGCGGCGTCTGCGGAGCCTGCACCGTCCAGGTCGACGGCGACCCCCGGGTCTCCTGCCTGACGCCCGCCGCCCTGCTGGCCGGACGCCGGGTCACGACCGCCGAGGGCCTGGCGGACCACCCTGTCGCCCGGGCCTTCGCCGGCCGCGACGCCCTCCAGTGCGGCTACTGCACCCCCGGGTTCGTCGTCGAGGCGGCCGCGTTCCACGACCGGTGGCGGGCCGGGCACGGGCGGACCGCGCCCGGCCGCGAGCGGATCGCCGACGCCCTGGCCGGCCACCTGTGCCGCTGCGGCGCCTACGAGCGGATCTTCGACGCGGTGGCCGCCGCCTGCGCGGGCGCGTACGACGGGGAACCGGACCCGGCGGCCCCGCCCCCGCGCGCCGAGGCCCCGGAGAAGGCCTGCGGCGCGGCCCGGTACACCACCGACCTGCGGCCCGAGGGGCTGCTGGAGGGGGTGGTCGTCCGCTCCCCGCACGCGCACGCCCTCGTCCGCTCAATCGACGCCGGCGACCTCCCGCTGGTGCGGCTGCTGCCGCCCGACGGGGTGGTGCGCTACGCCGGCCAGCCCGTGGCCGCCGTCGCGGCGCCGACCCGGGCGGCGGCGCGGGCGGCCGCCGCGAAGGTCGTCGTGGACTACGAGGTGCGCCCGGCCGCGCTCGACGTACGCGCCGCCCGGGCCGGCGAGGGCCCGCTGGTCTACCCGGACAGGGCGGCCCGCAAGCGGGCGCCCAGCTCCGGCGAGGGCGGCCTCGGGCTGCCCGCGAAGTGGGCGGGCAACCGGCGGGGCCCGGTGAGCGTGAACAAGCGCGGCGGGGAGGCCGTGCGCCGGATCCTCAAGGCCCGCGCCAAGACCCCCGACCGGCTCGTCGAAGGCCTGTACACGACCGCCGCCCAGAGCCACACCCCGCTCGAACCGCACACCGCGCTGGCCCACTGGAGCGAGGGCACCCTCCGGCTGGAGGTGTCCACCCAGGCCGTCCAGCGCGTCGCCCAGCTCGCCGCCGAACGCTGGGGCCTGCCCCCCGGACGGGTGGTGGCCGAAGCCCCGCACGTGGGCGGCGGCTTCGGCTCCAAGGTGGGGCTGACCACCGACGTCGTCGCCGCCGTCGAGCTCTCCCGGCTCTACGGCGCCCCCGTCCGCGTCTCGCTCGACCGGGACGAGGAGCTCACCGACGGCGGCTACCGGCCCGCCACCCGGATCCGGCTGGCGATGGCCGCCGACGCCGCCGGGGACCTGTCGGCACTGGCCGTCGACGCCGACAGCGACGGCGGGGTCTCCGTCGGCGGCTCCGTGGCCGCGCTGGCCCGGTTCATGTACGGCCGCTCCCCGCGCCGGCTCCGCGACTTCGACACCGTCACCAACCGGCCCCCCGGCGCCCCCTTCCGCGGCCCGGGCGGCCCCCCGCTGTGCTGGGCGCTGGAACAGGCCGTCGACGAGATGGCCCACCGGCTCGGCCACGACCCCATCGACCTGCGCCGCCAGTGGGACGGGAACCCCAAGCGCCGCGCCCTGTACGACTGGGCGGCCGCCCTGCCCGTGTGGACCGACGTCCGGCGCGGCGGCTCGGGCCGCTACCGGCGCGGCGTCGGCGTGGCGGCCGCCAACTGGCTCTACTTCGTCGACCCCGCCACCGAGGTCGAACTCACCGTCGAGGACGGGGCGGTCGTCGCCCGCTGCGCCGTCCAGGACATGGGCACCGGTGCCCGCAGCGTCCTGCGCCGGGCCGTCGCCGAGGGCCTCGGCATCGAGGAGGGCCGGGTCCGCGTGGAGATCGGCCGCAGCGGCCCCGTGCACGGCCCGACCTCCGGGGGCAGCCGCACCACCCCCTCGCTCGCCCCCGCCGCCCGGGACGCCGCCGACCGGCTGCGCGCCGCGCTCGGCGGCGGCGACGTCGCCTCCCGGCTGGACTCCGCCCACGGCACCCGCGTCACCGGCAGACGGCCGCGCGACCGGCGCGGCTTCGCCCTCCCCTTCACCCTGGGCGGCCTGGCGGTCGGCCGCGGGTTCACCGGATCGGTCCAGGTCGCCGAGGTCGAGGTGGACACCCGGCTGGGCCGGACGCGGGCGCTGCGCGTGTGGAGCGGCATCTCCGCCGGCCGGATCCACGAGGAACGCCTCGCCCGCAACCAGTGCGAGGGCGCGGTCGTCCAGGGCGTCGGCTACGCGCTGTACGAGGAGCGGCGCACGGATCCCCTGACCGGCCGGGTGCTGACCGAGAACCTGGAGGACTACCGGATCCCCGGCATCGGCGACACCCCCGAGATCACGGTCCACTTCCACCAGGAGGGCTTCGAGCACGTGCCCGGCGGGGGCGTCGGCCTCGGCGAGGTGGCCACCCTGCCCACCGCGGCAGCCCTGGCCAACGCCGTGTACGACGCCACCGGCTGGCGCCCCCACGACCTTCCCATCCGCCCCGACCGGCTCCTGGAAGGACTGCGTCCGTGAGCACCGAGCCCGCCCTCACCGATCTGTCGGCCGCCGTCCTGGCGCGCGGCGGGGAGCTGCGCGCCGGCGGCACCGACACCACCGCCCGGCAGCGCGCGGGCCTGTCGCCGGGGCCGTTCACCGACCTGTCCGGGGTCTCCCACCTGCGCGGCTGCACCGGCCTGCCCGGCGGCGGGCTGCGCGTCGGCGCCCTGACCACCCTCGCCGAACTGGCCGCCGACCCGCGGGTGCGGGAGGGCTGGCCGGCGCTGGCGCTCGCGGCGGGGAGCACGGCCACCCCGCAGGTCCGCTCCGCCGGGACCCTGGGCGGCAACCTGCTCCAGCGCAACCGCTGCTGGTACTTCCGCAACCCGCACATCGGCTGCCTGCAGAAGGGCGGCACCGACTGCCCCGCCCGCGAGGGCGACCACCACTACGGGGTGGTCGCCGGGGAGGGCCCCTGCGTGGCCCCGCACCCCTCGACCCTCGCCGTGGCGCTGCTGACCTACGACGCGGAGGTCGAGGTGCACGGCGAATCCCCGCGCCCCGTCGCCGCGTTGTACGGGGACGGCAGCGGGCTGCACGAGGCCGACCACCTGCTGCCGCCCGGCCGGGTCCTCACCTCGGTGCGGCTGCCCGCCGCGCTGCCCGGCGAGCGCGCCGCCTACCACCGGGCCATCAGCCGGGCCGGCGCCGAATGGCCGCTGGTCGAGGCCGTCGCCCGGCTCTCGCTGCGGGGCTCCACCGTCGTCCGTGCCGCCGTCGCGGCGGGCGGGGTGGCCCGGGTGCCGCTGCGGCTGCCGGAGGTGGAGGAGGCCCTGACCGGCCGCGAGGCCACCCCCGCGGTCCTCGCCGAGGCGGCGTCGACGGTCCTCGGGCGCTGCCGGCCCCTGCCCCGCACCGGCTACAAGACCACCCTGTTCCGCGACACCGTCCTGGAGGCGCTGGAACGGGCCGCCGACCCCGGGCCGCGCCCCGGGGAGGCCGTCAACGGGGCGCGCCCTCCGGGGCCGTGACCCGTTCCAGGTCGGTCATGAGGGAGTCCAGCCAGGAGGCCGCCGCGTAGTAGCGGCGCGGCGCGCCGGGCGGCTCCGCCGTGAACCCCCGGTACGCCGGGTCCCGCAGCGGCGCGGGCACCGGCGGGGTGTCCCCGCCCGGGTCCAGGTGCGCCGACACCAGCAGCATCCGCCCCGCCACCCGGTCCCCGATCCCGGCCAGCCCCGCCGCCGGCTCCGGGTCCAGCGGCGGGACGGCGGACGGTGCGGGTCCGTCGGGCGGGGCCGTCAGGCGGTCAGCGCCCCACAGGACGTGGTGGCCCGTCATCAGGGCCGCCTGCCAGTCGGGTCCGGGCGGGCGCGGGGCGGCGGCCCCGAAGTGCGCCGGCTCGCTCTGGAACTGCGCGTACGCCGACTCCGCCATGATCAGCGCGTGCCGCAGCGACCGGTAGCCCCGTCCGGCCACCGCGCCCTCCCCCGGGCCGCCCGCACCGCCCGCCGCGACGGCGGCGCTGGTGGCGACCACGGTCTCGGCGGCCCGGCGCAGCAGGCCCGCCGTGGCCCGGCCCAGCTCGTCGTGGGCGCCCCGGGGCCAGGCCAGCAGCCCGAACACCCCGCCGATCAGGCTCCCGATCAGCACGTCGGCCATCCGCACCTCGGCCAGCTGCCAGGTGGCCGGCGCCAGCTGCGCGAACACCATGGCCACCAGCACCGTGAACATCCCCTGCGCCCACCCCACCCCCCGCACGGGCCCCACCGTGAACGCGAGGAGCATCCACAGCGGCAGGACCACGGCGTACACCGGCGTGTGCGGGCCGACCACGGTGAGCAGGCCCGCGGTGAACAGGGCTCCGGCGAAGGTGCCGGCCAGGGCGATCCGGATGGTGCTCCAGGTCTCGCCGACGGTGGTCCGCGTCAGGGAGAGCGTCGCCAGCATCGCCCAGAACCCGTGCGGCAGCGTGTCCAGCCCGGCGACCAGCCGGGCCGCCGCCAGCGCGAGACCGATCCGCACCGCGTTCTGGAAGAACACCGAACGGCGCACGGCGTGCCCCCGGACCCGGTGCCACCACAGCAGCGGCGCGGGGGTCCGGGCGTACCAGAACCGCCCGGGCTGCACCCGGTCCGCCACCACCGGGCCCGGCACGGCGAGGGAGGCGGCCGTGGCCATGGTCAGCGCGGCGTCGGCCACCTCCAGCACCGCCGCGTCCCGGCGCAGCACGGCCGGGTCGGCGGGTCCGGGCGCGGCGGCGGCCAGCCGGGCCCGGGCCGCGGCGAGCCCGTCGTACGCGTCGCCCGGGCCGGTGTCCCCCCGCAGCCGCAGGCGGGCGGCGGTGCGCTCCGCGAGCAGCGCGACCCCGCGCAGCACCTCCCCGGCGCCGTCCCACGGACCGTGCAGCGCCGACAGCCGGCTCAGCAGGGTCCGGGCGGCCAGGCCCGTGTGCGTCAGCGCCCGGTCGCGCGCCCCCGGCCCGGCCGGCCGGTCGGCTTCGGGCACCTTCAGCGACCGCAGGCCCGTGCCCGCCTCGCGCGCCCGGGCGGCCGAGGCCGCCGACAGCGCGTACGGGGGCGCGGCCAGCTCCCGGGCGCAGTGCGCGGCGGTGTCGGCGGCCCGGGCCGCGAGCTCCCGGTAGGGGGGTGGAGCGGGCTCGGGGAGGAGGTGGCGCTCGGCCAGGACGAGCAGGGCGAGCCCGGCGGTGGTGCCGATCAGCCGGACGCCGAGCGAGCCCGGATCGTACGGGGGGAAGGACGGCAGGATGTACAGCAGTTGCAGTCCGGGCCCGGCTCCGGCCGGCCCGGGCCCGCCGACGGCGGCGAAGGCCAGGACGAAGCCGATCACGAGCATCCCGGCGACGGCGCTCCAGGTGCGCACCGACAGGAAGGTGCCGACGGCGACCAGCAGCCAGCACACCGGCACCAGCCGCAGCACCGTGGCGGCCCGCTGGGGCCCCGTGCCGGGGATCCGCGACAGCCCGGCGAGGGCCACCGCCGAGAACAGCGCGTACGTGGCGGCGACGGAGGAGCCGAAGCCGTAGAGGAACAGGTAGAACCCGGCGGCGGCGACCAGCGTCACCCGCACCGCCCGTACCCCCGAGGCCGCGTAGCCCTTCGGCAGCCGGCGCCTGGGCACACCACCCATCCCACCAGCATCACCTGTCCGGGGCCTGGCGGCACCACGACCCGCTCAGCCCGCGGCCAGCCGCCACAGCGGGGGGACGTGCCGCTCGGGGCCGGCCGTGCGCAGCCCGGCGAGCAGGGCGCGGGCCTCCGCGGCGGTCAGGTCGAGCTCCTCGGTGATCCGCCGGGTGGTGGCGTACGCGATCCCCCGCGCGAGCGTCTCGCGTTCCCAGGCGGCGAAGCGGTCCAGGAGCGCGGCGGGGTCCCGGTCCGGGCGGTGCGGGGCGGGCGGGGTGGCGGGGTCGGCGGCGCGGCGGCGTTCGCGGGCGATCTCCGAGAAGCCGCAGACGGCGCGGGAGGCCTCCTCGGCCTCCTCCAGGGAGGAGCAGCCGGTGAGCGCCCGGGCGAGCGGGCTGAGTCCGAGCACCCGGTCCAGGGTGAGCCGGTGGACCTGGCGGGCCGTGTCGTCGAGGAGTACGGGCCGGGGCGCGTCCCGGGTGCCGCAGACCCCGCGTATCCCGCGCGCGGCCGCGACCAGCAGGGCGCTCGCCTCGGAGGGGTGCCAGTCGAAGACGCCGGAGACGGCCTCGGTGTGGGCGGCGTCGAGGCGGAGGGCGGGCGGGCCGAGCCGGGGCAGCAGGTCGGGCAGGGGCACCTCGTTGTCGAGACCGGGGCCGGCGACGTACACGGTGGTGGGCAGGCCGGCCTCGGCGCAGGCGGCGACGGCTAGGGCGTCGCCGAGCGGGCTGCGCAGGGTGGGCTCGTCCCCGCGGGCGACGATGTCGCCGCCCACGTCCACGAGGTCGATGCGCTCGGCCCCGCACCAGCGGGCGGCCGCCGCGACCTGGCGGGCCAGGCCGAGCGTGCCGCCGTACGGGTCGAGCAGGCCGAGCCGCGGCCGCAGGGCGCCGGACAGCCGCGGGAGCAGGGAGCCGGCGGGGGCGCGCGGTGCGGTGGCGGGGGTGATCAGGGCGAGGCCGGGCGCGGCGGGTTCGGTGCCGGTGAAGTCGGCGGCGCGGCGGGGCCCCGGTACGGGGTCGACGACCAGGCGTTCCCAGGCGTAGGTGAGGACGAGCGCGGGGGTGTCCGCCCCGTGGAGGGCGGCGTGGACCATGGCCGCCGTGATCGGGTCGCCGCCGCCGCCCGCGGCGATGAGAAGTCTCTTCATACGGGAAACGGAACCCCAGCCGGGGACGGAATGGGCCGTTCCACCAAAAAGTGCATATGAAGCTCTACACGGTGAAACCCATTTTATGGGAATTGCACTACAGAAATGTGGCCGGGGCCGAGCCTAGGGTGACGAACTGTCACGAACAGTGATCTGACCGGTTTTTGAAAGAGAGTCAATTCCCGTCATGACCAAGCCTGTTCCGCTCCCCATGCCCACCGTCCCGGGCCGCGCCGCCGCGGCCGACGGCGAGCCGCGCACCCCGTACGAGCAGTACGTGTACGCCTACCCGCACCAGAAGGCGTACCGCCTGCTGGACGACGGCCCGCTCCTCTCCGAGCTGTGGGCGAAGGAGCGCCTCGACGCCCTCTCCCTCTACGTGCACGTCCCCTTCTGCGAGATGCGCTGCGGGTTCTGCAACCTCTTCACCCGCACCGGCGCCCCCGAGGAGGTCACCGGAGCGTTCCTCGCCACCCTGGAGCGGCAGGCTCGCGTCACCCGGGAGGCCCTCGACGCGAAGGGCGAGCCCGTCCGGTTCACCCTCGCCGCGTTCGGCGGGGGCACCCCGACCTACCTGACGGCGGACGAACTCACCCGGCTCTGCGACATCAGCGAGAAGGTCATGGGCGCCGACCTGAAGGCGGCGTCCTGGTCGGTCGAGACCTCCCCCGCGACCGCCACCGCCGACCGGATCGCCGTGCTCGCCGAGCGCGGGGCGACCCGGGTGAGCATCGGCGTGCAGAGCTTCATCGACGAGGAGGCCCGGGCGGCCGTGCGGCCGCAGAAGCGCGAGGAAGTGGAGGCCTCGCTCGCCCGGCTGAAGGAGGCGGCCTTCCCCGTCCTCAACATCGACCTCATCTACGGCATAGACGGCCAGACCGAGCGCACCTTCAAGGTCTCCCTCGACGCCGCCCTCGCCTGGGAGCCCGAGGAGGTCTACCTCTACCCGCTGTACGTGCGCCCGCTCACCGGGCTGAGCTCCCGCCACGCCAAGACCCTGGAGGAATGGAACGACCAGCGGCTGCGGCTCTACCGCTACGGCCGCGACCACCTCCTCTCCTCCGGCTACGAGCAGACCTCCATGCGGGTGTTCCGGCGGATCGGCACCGCCGCCGTGGACGACGCCGACGGCAGCAGCATCAGCGAGTACAACCAGCAGGCGGGCATGGTCGGACTGGGCGTCGGCGCCCGCTCGTTCACCACCGGACTGCACTACACCACCGACTACGCGGTGGCGGTGCCGGAGGTGCGGCGCATCATCGACGACTACATCGCCACCCCGACCGAGCGCTTCCGCCGGGCCCAGTGGGCGTTCCGGATGGACGAGGGCGAGCGGCGCCGGATGTACGTCCTCCAGCACCTCCTGGAGTCCACGGGCCTGCGCCCCGCCGCCTACGAGGAGGTGTTCGCCACCCGCTTCGAGGACGACTTCGGCCCGCAGCTCGCCACCCTGCTGGAGCGGCGCTGGCTGCGGGAGCGGGGCGGGGCGCTGGCCCTGACCCTGGAGGGCATGGCCTGGGCCGACGCGGTCGGCCCGATGTTCTTCTCCGACCGCGTGCACGAGAACATGCGCTCCTACCAGGACCGCTAGGCACGCCCGGCTAGGGCCTGGTCGCCGGCTGCGGCTCGGTGTGCGGGGCCGGGGCGGTCCGCGGCCGGGGGCGGCGCTCGGGGAGGGACACCAGGACCAGCCCGAGCAGCAGCAGCGCCGCCCCGGCCGCCGCGGACGGTCCCGGCCGCTCGCCCAGCACCGCCACCCCGAGCACGGTCGCGACCAGGGGCTCGGTCAGGCTCAGCGTCCCCGTCGTGGCGGCGCTGAGCCGGCCGACGCCCCGGGTGAACAGCAGGTACCCGAGGGCGGTGGTGCACAGGCCGAGCCAGCCGATCAGGGCGGCCGAGCGGACGGTGGCCAGGCCCTCGGGGGCCACCAGCAGGTACGGGGAGACCAGCAGCCCCGCGCACAGCACGCTCACGGGGGCCGCGGCGCCGAGGTCCGCGCCGCGCGCCCCCAGTTCCTTCGTGGCCGCGATGTACACGCCGAAGCTCGCCCCCGCCACGACCCCGAACAGCACGCCCGGCAGGTCGGCGGTGGCCCCGCTGCCGGGCAGCAGCAACAGGGCGATCCCGAGCACGGCGCAGCCGGTCCCGCCCAGCCGGCGGGGCGTCAGCCGCTCCCCGGACAGGACCCGGGCGCCCAGGCCGCCGACCACGGGCACGGTCCCGAAGGCGACCGCGGTCGCCAGGGCCGCGCCGCCGCGCTCGACGGCCTGCAGGAAGCACACCTGGAAGGCGGCCGTCACCAGCACGCTCAGCCCGAGCCACCCCCGCACCCCGGGCCGCCGCAGCGTGCGCAGCCCGGCCGGGCGGACCGTCAGCAGGCTGAGCGCCAGCCCGCCGAGCAGCATCCGGCAGGCCCCGAGCGCCACGGGGTGCACCCCGGTGTCCGCCCAGAGCTGGGCCGGCCCCACCGTCCCCCACAGCACCGCCGCCGCCAGCACGGACGCCACCGCTCCCATGACTACCCCCTCCACCACGTTCCGGTCGTGGTGAAGCTATCGGGGCGCGCCCGGGCAGACCTACTGGCCGAAACCATGAGATTCCGCCAGAAAGCACCGGCCGGTCCGTGCCTTCACACCAACCCGTCAGGCGGCGGGCGCGGGGCGACCGAGCGGGAGCAGGTACTGCAGGGGCTGTTCCAGGTCGTCCAGGCCGAGGAGTTCGTGGGCCAGGTCGTCGTGGAAACCGCCGAGCGGAGTGCCGGCCAGACCGAGGGCCGTGGCGGTGAGCAGCAGGTTCTGTGCCAGGTGCCCGGTCTCCAGCAGGGCCAGGCGTAGGGCGCGCAGCCCGTAGCGGCGGCGCAGCAGGCCGAGGTCCGCGTAGAGGGCGAGGACCACCGGCACCCCGTCGACGCCGATCCAGTGCGGGTCGCCCGCGGGCCGGGACAGGTACGACGACAGGGCGGCGATCTCCGCCGTGGCCGGGGCCGGGCCGACGCGCCGCAGCGTCCGCCGCTCGGGGACGCAGTCGTACGTGCCGGCCGGAACGCCCTCGACGTCGAGGACCAGCAGCCGTACCCGGACGGTGTACAGGGCCCCCGCGCTGGGGTAGGCCCGGTGGACCGGGAGGTCGGCCGGAGCCCCGGGCAGCGGCGTCCCGCCGCGCTCCCGGTCGGCCAGTGCGGGCCACAGCAGGGCGCCCAGCTCGGCGGCGGCGAGCGGCCCGCCGAGGGCCCCGCGCACCGAGGCCCGGGCCGCGAGGGCGGCGCCGAGCGGGACCTCGGGCAGCGGGCCCGCGGGCAGGGGCAGCTCGGGCCCGGCCGGGGCGTACCGGGGCGGCTCGGGCGGCAGGGCGCGCAGGGCCGTGTCCTCCTGCCGGCCGATCTGGAACTTGCTGCGCTCCACGTACTGGAGGTCGGGGGCGGTGTGCCCGGCCGGGAAGTAGTCCGCCGGCTCCCCGGTCTCCAGCAGGGTGCGGGCGGCCAGCCGGCACACGGCCCGCTCCTCGTCCGGGGTCACCCCGAGCCGGTTGAGCAGCATGTGCAGCTGCGAGCCCCAGATCCAGGCCGTCGCGTCGGGGGCCGCGTCCGGGTCCAGTCCGGCGCGGAGCAGGGCGTCGGTCGCGCGGACCCGCCGTTCCCAGTGGCCGAGCCAGGGTGCGGCGGTGCCCTGCGCGAGGCGTTCCCGCAGGCCCTGGGCGCGCCGCCGCAGGCCGGAACGCTGGGCGGCGTAGACGGAGTTGACGCGGGCGTGCACGGAGGCGCCGGGCAGCAGCTCCACCTCGGTGACCCAGCGCCAACCGGCCGCGTGCCGGCGCAACCAGCGGGCGGCGGTGAGCCGGTCCAGGCCGAGCGCGTGGACCGTCGTGTGGACCAGGTCCGCCGCGTGCGTCAGGCGGGCCGAGCCCCCGCCCGCGGCGGCGAGCTCGCGCAGGACTTCGAGCACGACCCGGGAGGAGTCCGCGAAGACCTCCTCGGCGAGGGGCAGGGCGCGCGGGCCACCGTACCGGTCGGTCTCGGGCAGGTACGGGACGGCGCGGACCTCGCCGTGGGCGGAGGTCCAGGGGCCGGGCATCGAGGGCACCTCCTTCGCCGCCCGGGCCAGTTCGCCCGGGAGCCGCGCGGCGGCGGCCGGGGCCAGCCCGCGCACCCGCACGCGTACGTGGGGGCCGTCCTCCGCGTAGCGGATGAAGAACCACCGGTCGGCCTCTCCGGCCGCCACCAGGCCGTCGAGGAGCGGGGCCGCCGCGCGGAGCAGGAAGGCGTCGGTGTCCTCGGTCCCGGAGTGCAGGAAGACGTGGTGGCTGTGCCAGGCGTCGGTCGTGGGCATCTGCGGTCCTAGCGGGAGGGGGCGGATCAGGGAAAGGGGTGCGGGTGGAGGGCCAGTTCCTCGTGGCGCAGTGGCCGCGGGGCGCGGCCCAGCCGGTGGGGCACGTCGAGCAGCCGGGGCAGGCCGCGGGTGCGCCGGTTGACGTGCCCGAAGGTCATCGGCAGCGACCCGGGCACGACGACCTTCACGCAGTGCAGGCCGAGCCGGTCGCGCAGGCCCGGTTCGGTCTGGTCGACGGTGACCACCTCCAGGCCGGCGCCGGCCAGCCGGTCCACGGTGGCCGTGAGCAGGGCGGCGAGGTCGGCGACCGGTTCCGGCGCGCCCGGCCAGGCCTTCGCGACCGGTACGGCCGGGGTGTCGGCGAGGAGGAACTCCAGGCGGGGGCCCGCCTCGGGAAGGGCGTTGACCCCGACGTGGTCGTCCAGGCCGACCACCAGCTCCGGCCGGTCCAGCATGGGCCGCAGCCGCCGCGGGTCGCGTGCGCCGTCCTCGGCGAAGGAACGCCCCGGCGACTCCAGGACGTTGGTGACCACCTCCGCGACGGCGGAGCGGATCGCGGACCGCGGATCGTGGTGGGCGCCGGCCGCGAGGAACATCCGGGGCGCGTCGGGGTGGGTGCCCTCGTAGCGGCAGACGGCCACGACGGCCGGGATCCCGAAGTCGTTGGTCGCGTCGAGCAGCAGCAGCCGGTAGCCCGCGACGGCGGCCCGGTCCGCGAGGAGGGC
This sequence comes from Streptomyces sp. NPDC001594, assembly GCF_042893675.1. Classification (NCBI taxonomy): domain Bacteria; kingdom Bacillati; phylum Actinomycetota; class Actinomycetes; order Kitasatosporales; family Streptomycetaceae; genus Streptomyces; species Streptomyces sp. NPDC001594. The sequence goes on from NZ_JBIAVB010000020.1 coordinate 23,054, forward strand.
GGTGTCCGGGTCGTCCGGGGGCGGTTCCACGCGGCGCAGCGGGGTGGCGGCGTACCAGGCCATCAGGAAGGCGTCGCGCTCCGCGACCTCGAACAGGCCGTAGAGCGCGGCCTCTTCGGGGCTGTTGCCGAGACCGCAGCCGTTGGAGGACTCGTACACCACGCGTGGCCGGCCGGGGCCGGGCACGTCCCAGTAGGCCACGTGCTCGGGTACGAGGAGCGGGCGGCGGCGGGTCAGCGACCATCCGCGTACCCAGTCCAGCTCCAGATCGGGGGTGTAGGGGACGGTGGGCGAGGCCGGGTGGCCGTGGTGGGCGGGGTCGGGCAGGCCGAGCCGCCCGGGGTCCAGGGCCCGGTCGGGGCCGAGTGCGGCGAAAGGGGCGCGCAGGTCGGTGCGGCGGCCGGTGGGGCGCATGCCGGCGTACCGTTCTACGGCCTCGAAGAGGGCGACGCGCTCGCTGGTCGCGAAGTCGCCGGCCCGGCCGTACCCGCCGTCTTCGACGAGGCGGCCGTCGCTGACGAACGCGCTGGTGAGGGAGAAGGCGGAGTCCTCGGAGCGAACGAGGCGGCGCACCGGCCCGAACCGCTCGTCGTGCAGTTCCCGCCGCAGCAGCTCGGGTCCGGCGGTGCGGGGGTTGGCGGCGCGCAGCACGGAGGGGTCGGGCAGCGGGCGGGGTGCGGCGGGCAGCGGGTCCGGGGCGGTCGCGGAGTCGGCGGGCAGCGGGTGGCAGACGGCGCAGCCGCCGAGGGGGCGGACGCGGTGGGTGGACCAGGTGGCGCGGCCCTGGTGGACGACGTGCACGACGGCCGCCCCGTCCTCCCGGCCGGGCTCCTCCCCGTCCAGCAGGTCCTGGACCAGGGCGCCGAGGGCGGCGGACAGGGCCGGGGAGGGCACGCCGGCCAGCGCGAGCCCCGGGCTCCGCCAGGGCACGCGGCCGCCGGCGGTGGCCAGCCGCTGGTACTCGGTGCAGCACAGGCAGGCCGCCGCCCCCGGGGCCAGCACGGGCCCGACGACGGCGAGCGGCCCGTCGAAGCGGACGGGTACCAGTACGACGGGCTGCCCGAGCCCATGCCGGCTCACCTCCTCGGCGAGCCCCAGCGTCCACCGCTCCAGCAACACCACCGCCGCCCCGGCGGTGGCGACGAGCGCGGCTTCGGCCCCGAGGACCGGCACCGGGAGGGGGCCCAGGAGAGCGGGGGCGGTCATCGGGGCTCCTCGGGACCGGAGTCGAGCACGGCGAAACCGAACGCCCGCAGGCGGGCGGTCAGTTCACGGGAGCCGGGGATCCCGGCGGGACCGGACGCACCGGCGGGGCCGGGCACTCCCAGGGCGCCGGGCATCCCGGGAGCGTCGGGCGACCCGGACGCCCCCACTGGGCCGGGGGGATCGACCGTGTCGGCGGCTCCGGGGTCTCGGGCACCGCGGAAGGAGGCCCCGGTGAGCCGGTGCAGGGCGGCCTGGAGCCGCTCCTCGCGCGCGGCCACGTCCGCCATCCAGCCGTTGGTCCAGCCCGTGTCCTCCCAGGCGGCGATCCGCGCACCGGCAACGGCCAGGGGCGCGACGGCCCCGCCCGAGGGCGGCACGCGCGGTGCGCCCGAGCCGCCGGGATCGGCCGTTGCCGTTGCGGCGGCGGAGAGGGCCGCGAAGGCCACCGCGTCGCCCGGGGTTGCCTCGACCGCTTGCCCGATTAGCGCCTCGGCCGGGCGGGGTGTGGACGGGAGGGGGCCGTGGATCAGCGCGTGGTAGACCTCCTCGGCCGGGGCGGCCCGGACCAGCTCCAGGCGGGCGGGTACGCCGAGGCGGGCGGTCAGGGTGGTCCACCAGTGGCGGGCCTGCGGGTGCGCCGACCACGCCTCCTCGGGCACCACGGCCCCTCCGGTCCTGCGGGCCGCAGCCGCCCGCAGAGCCCTTCCCCGGGCGTGCCCGGGGTTGGCCCCGACGGTGAACTCCCCTTCACCCAAGGCGAGTTCCGCGAGCCGGCAGAACAGCTCCAGACGGGCCAGGTCCAACCGGGGCCCCCCGCCCGTCAGCCGCCCCCGGGGCACAGCGCAGGCGGCCAGCGGGACGGGCAGTTGCCCCAGCTCGGCCGGCTCCGGCCCCGGCAGGGCACCGCAGCGCCCGTCGCCGAGGGCGTCCAGCCGCCGCAGCGCCTCGCGCAGGGTCCGGGCGGGCGCCAGGCCGGTGCGCCGGTCGGGGTCGAGACGTTCGGGGCCGAGCCAGGTGCGGTAGTCGGCGCGCAGCGGCCGGGCGTCGGCGAGGAGCACGGCGGGCAGCCCGGCCAGCAGCCGCTCGTCCCCGCCCTCGGCCGCCGGATCGGCCAGCCCGGCGGCCGCGCACAGCAGCCGGTGCGCGGCGGCGCCGGCCAGCAGCGGCGGGAACGCGGCGGGCCCGGCCTCCCCGGCCGGCCCGAGCCGTGCCTCCAGGGCCCGCGCGTCGGCCCGGGCCTGGGCCGGGCTGCCGGGGGCGGTGGCGTAGCCGCCCGCGCCGCACCGCCCGGCCGCGACCGCCCGGTGCGGGCCGGCGCCGTGGACCCGGAGCAGGACCCGGTCCCCGGGGAGGTCCGGGTCGGCGGTGTACGCGACGGGCAGGCCTCCGTCGGCCAGCGCCCGCCCGGCGGCGCGGGCCAGCGGCGCGTCCGGATCGCCGGCCAGCACCTCCGCGCGGGCCGCGGCGAGTGCGGCGGCCGGGGCGGCGGGCCGGCCGGTGCCCTCGGCGAGCCACTGCCCGACGGGGCCGGGGGCGGCGTCCCCCGTGGTCAGCAGGCCGTGCTCCGTCAGCTGCCCCAGCAGGGTGTCCAGTGCCCGGCGCAGCGCCGACCCGGGCTCGATGCCGTCGAGGAGCGCTTCGAGCCCGCCCTCCCGCAGCGGTCCCTCCAGCAGCTTCCACAGGGCGGGCAGCGCGTCGCTCCCCTCCAGGGTGACGCTGCCGCCGCGGCCCCTCAGGTGCAGGCCGGCCCGCAGCGGGGTCACGGCCACCCCGGGGCGCAGCCTCCGTACGGCCGGGGGGCGTGCGACGGTGGTCATGCCCGGCCCTCCACCGCGTCGACGGCCTCGGCGATCTCCTGGCGCCAGTCGCTGCCGGTCAGCGCGGGGACGGCGCGGACGACCAGGTGCGCCGCCAGGTACCGCTCCAGCGGGCGGACGTCGCAGACGGCGAGGAGCCGGTACAGGGCGTTGGTGCAGGCCCGGTACACCAGGTAGTCGGGGCTGGTGAACATCGCGCCCTCCGGGTCGGAGCGGCTCAGCAGGCGGTGGAACTCGCTGTAGCGGGTGCGCAGTTCCCGGTTCCAGCGCTGCGCCGCCGCCGGGTCGCCGGTGGCGAGGGCGCGGGCCCCGTACGCGGACGGGGCGCCGTGCAGGTCCGCGCCGGCGTCGTAGCGGCCGCGCGCCGTCCGCCAGGCGCCCGCGCAGTACTGCGCCCACGCGCGCTCCCAGCCTTGCGCGCCGCCTCCGGCGATCCGTCCGACGAGGGCGGTCACCGCCTCCGCGGTGCGCTCGCCGTGCTGTTCGAAGCGCTCGCGCAGCCGTCCGTCGGGGTCCTCGTGGACGAGGAAGTCCTCCAGGTGGGAGACGTAGGACCAGTGGCCGCCGGCGAGGCCGCCGGGGTGGGCGCCCGCGTGGGCGGCGAGGGCGGTCACCGCGAGGCGGATCCGGGCCCGCGAGCCGTCGCCGTGGTCGCCGAGGAAGCCGGCGCCGGCCCGCAGCGCGCCCAGTCCGGCCCGGAGCAGGTCCTCGCGGAGGGCGGCGCCGTCGTCGCCGAGGAGGCCGCGTACGGACGAGCGGTCGGCGGGCTCGGTCCGGACCGTGTTGTCGGGCTCGATCGGCCCGTAGGGCGGGGGCACGAGCTCGGCGCGCCCGGCCTCGGCGGCCCGCTCCAGGAGCTGCGCCTCGGTGAGGTCGGCGTGCGAGGGGTGCTCGCGGAGCCAGGCGCGGAGCGCGGCCGCGGCGGACCCCGCCTCCCGGGCCACCTGCGGGGCGGGGCCCTGGAGCCGCAGCCTCAGGTGGGGGCCGTGCAGCCAGTGCCGTTCCACGTGGGCGGCCAGTCCGTGCGCCGCGGCCGACTCGGCGAGGGGCAGCAGTGCCCCGCGCAGCAGGGGGGCCTTGTCGGGGTGGTGGTAGTAGGCCACCACGTCGAGGGCGTGGTCGTGGGGAGGCATCCGCTCCGTGGTCCCTTCCGTCGTCGTCCGGTACCGGTTCATCGCCCGACCGCCCCGGCCGTCCCGGCCGCCTCGTCCACCCCGACCGCGCCGTCCCGGCCGGTCCGGTAGACCTCCAGGACGAGTTCGACCGCGCGGGCCGGGGCGTCCAGGCCGCCGGGGGCGGGCAGGGCCTCTTCGAGGACGGCTCCGCCGCCGTGGCGGGAGAGCCATTTGGGCAGGCAGCGCAGGTGCAGGGCGTTGCCGAGGTCCACGAGGTGCGGCTTGGGGCGGCTGAGCCCGGTCAGGAAGTCCTCGGCGGCGCGGCCGGTGGGGGCGGCGCCGGCGGGGTGCAGGAAGAGCTGCTCGGGGAGGTCCAGGGCCGCGCGCCAGCGTGCGGCGGCCTGGGCCGGGACGGGGCCGCCGGCGGTGAGGTCGGCGCGCAGCCGCTCGACGGTGGCGGGCGGCAGCAGCCAGCGCCGGCGGCGGAGCACCACGTCGCGGTGGCGCAGCCGGGGGACGTGGGTGACGGGGCCGCCGCCCGGGGCGGTGAGGGCGCCCCGGGGGAGGAGCGGGCGGAAGTCGACCAGGCCGTGGGGTTGGTCGGCGAGGTGGGCGCCGAGGCGGCGCGGCAGCAGGACCGGGGAGAGGAAGCCGGGGTAGAGCACGTCGAGGAGTTCGCCGGTGCCGCGCAGCCGGACCCGTACCTGGTCCGCGCCCTCGTCGTGGACGAGTTCCAGGTCGGCTTCGCCGAGGGAGGACCAGCGGCGGTCGGGGCCGATCTCGTCCGGGACGAGGAGGGGGTGCAGGTTGGCGTTGAACCCGCCGACGGGCCGGATCTGGGCGGCGCGGGCGCCGGGGCCGAGGGCGCGGCGGATCTGCCGGGACACCGCGGTCCGGGCGGCCGGGTCCAGGGCGTCCAGGAAGCGGCTGGTGAAGCGGCCCCAGCCGCCGTAGACCTGGTTGACGCACAGCAGGCCGCGGCGGGGGTCGCGCTGGAGGAAGTACGCGTAGCTGAGGGGGCGGGCGAGGGCCCAGCCGGGCAGCCGGTCGCCGAGGCCCTTGAGGAGGTCCGGGGGCAGGAGGACCTCGGGGGCGGTGGCGGGGTCTCCCCGCAGGGCGTCCCGGACGGCGGCGACGGCCTCGGCGCGCAGTTCCGCGAGTGCGCCGGTGCCGCTGGGGAGGGGGTCGCGGGGGTCGAGGGCGGTGAGCCGTCCGGCGTCCTCCCAGGCTTCGGCGATCTCGGCGCCGAACTCCCACGGGTGCGGGCAGCGGCCGCCGGGGCCGTAGCGTGCGACGAAGCGGTCGCGGACGATGCGGCGCAGCGGGTGGCCGAGGTCGAAGAGTTCCGCGAGGGCGGTGGCCTCGCCGAGCGCCTCGTGGTCCGCGGGGGCGAGGAAGCCGTCGAGGTCGAGCGGGCGAGGGGCGACGACGTCCTCGGAGACCGGGCTGAGCGGGGCGGACAAGGCCGGGACGGGTCGTCCCGCCGCGGCCAGGGCCCGCGTCCAGCGGTGGGACAGGTCGGCCAGGAGGGCGGGGCGTGCGGCGGGCGGGGCGGCGGCGAAGTCGGCGGTGGTCCGGGCGAGCCCGTCCAGGCGCAGGGCGTGGGCGGCGTCCTCGGCGGCCCCTTCGGCGGTGGGCGCGTCGAGGGAGCGCAGCCAGCCGGCGATGCGGCCCAGCGGGTCGGGGTCCTGCGGGGGGACGGGGTCGGCCGGTACGAGCAGGCCCGCCTCGGTGAGCCGGCCGAGGAAGCCGGCCGCGGCGGCCGGTCCGTCGGCGCCGCCCGCTGCGGTCACGGCGGCGGCCAGCAGGGCGGTCAGCTCGTCGAGGGGCAGGGGGTGTTCCGCGCGTTCGGTGACGAGGGCCAGCGGGCCGGTGGCGGGCAGCCGTGCCTCGTCCTGCGCGGCCACCAGGTAGCGGCCCCCGGCGAAGGCGGTGCGGTCGCGGGAGTACGCCGTCCGTCCGTCGGTGGTGCGGGCGGTGCTGGTGATGCGGTGGGGCAGGGCGGCCCGGCGGTGCGGGGCGTCCAGCAGGGCGAGGGTGAGGGCGGTGGTCAGGGTTCGGCTGGGCTGCACGACCGCGCGCAGGGGGGCTTCGAACAGGGGCGCCCGGCCCCAGGAGGGGACGGCGGGGCCCGGGACGGCGGGCAGGGGTCCCCACCCGACCGCCGTGAACCAGGACAGCGGGCTGGTTTTGGTGCTGGCCCGCAGGGCGTACCGCAGGACGGCGGGCTCCTCCTTGCGGGCCCTGCGGTCCTGGGCGCCGGTGCCGGCCCGTTCCACGGCGCGCAGCAGGTCGGCGCTGGTGAGGGCGACGGCCTTGGCGAGGGCCGGTTCGCGGCACAGGGCGGCCAGGGCGCCGCGTTCGGCGGTCAGGGCCGCCTCGGAGGCGGGGGCGAGTGCGGCGAGGAGGGCGGCGCGGCGGGTGCGCAGGCCGAGCCACGCGTCGAGTCGGGGCACCCGCCGGGGGAGGTCGCCGAGGCGCTCCAGCAGGGCGGGGCGGGGTTCGCGTCCGTTGTGCAGGGCCCGGCGCAGCGGGAGGACCACGTCGCGGTGGAACTCGTCGGGGTGGCCGCCGCGGCTGTCGTGGAGGGCGTCGCACAGGGGCGCGGCGCTCTCCAGCAGTTGCCGGTCGAGGCGGCCGAGGCGGTCGAGGAGGGTGCGGAAGCCGGCGGCTTCGGGGGTCTGGGCGGGGTGGGTCAGCACGGTGGCGCGGACCAACGCGTAGGGCGCGGACCACACCCGGTGGGCGTAGGCCCCGGCCTCGGCCGGCGTGCGGTGCGGCTGCTGCATGCGGGTCCCCGTCCTGTGGGTGGTGGCGCGGGCTTCCCGCCGCACTCGGGGTGCGGCGGGAAGCGGGTGTGCGTCGCGGGATGGCGGGTTACACGGGGGTCGGGTGGGTCGGCTGCGCGCAGGACGAGGAGCCCTGGCAGGAGCAGGAGCCCCAGGAGGCTCCGCCCTCGGGCAGCGCGACCGTGTCCCGCATGGCGGTGACGGTCAGGTCGCCGAGGTCCAGGTCGAGGTCCTGGAGGTCGAGGTCGGGGGTGTGGTTGCCGGGGGTCATGGATGACTCCTCTGGTGGAAGGCCGGTGGTCCGGGTGCCCGAGGGGTGCGCGGCGCCCCGGTCAGTCGGTGAGCGAGTCCATGACCGGCGGCTTGTTGCACGAGGAGGAGGCCTGGCAGGAGCAGGAGCCCCAGGAGGCGCCGCCCTCGGGCAGCGCGACCGTGTCCCGCATGGCGGTGACGGTCAGGTCGCCGAGGTCCAGGTCGAGGTCCTCGAAGCCGAACTCGGGGGTGCGTGCGGTGTCGGACATGCGTGTCTCCCTCAGGTGGAGCGATAGCCGAATGTGCACTGAGCGGAATCCCGCGGGCAGGCGAAAGGAGGCGGCCCGCGGAAGGGAATGCCGGATGTGCTCGGATGTCGGCCCGGCCGGATATCGATCCTGCCCGGCTCTTTCTGTCGGCCGATCCGGAACTCAGGATCACCCGGCCGCTCGCAGGACCGCTAGAGCCGAGATCCAGCCGTGCTTCCGAACCCGCACGGTCCTTGGCTCGTTTGCGCGCACCTCAGCGCCCCGCGAAGGCCCGTTCGCGGAATTCAGGCCACTCCGGCCTGAAATCCCCCCGTGGAAACGGCCCCGGACGCGACGACGCCCCCGTCCACCGGGGGGTGGACGGGGGCGGAAGTCGGTGGAATGTCAGTCGGAAATCAGCCTTTCCGCACCACGCTCGACTTGAGCTGCATCGATCCGAAGCCGTCGATCTTGCAGTCGATGTCGTGGCCGTCGACCCCGTCGACGAGGCGGATGTTGCGGACCTTGGTCCCGGCCTTGATGCCGGTGGGGTGCCCCTTGACCTTGAGGCCCTTGACGACGGTCACGGAGTCGCCGTCGGCGAGCACGTTGCCCACGGCGTCCTTGATCACCCGCTCCCCGGGGACGTCCGCGCTCTGGGCGGCGGGGGTCCACTCGTGGCCGCACTCGGGGCAGACGAGCAGGGCGCCCATCTCGTAGGCGTACGCGCCGGAGCATTCGGGACAGGGGGGAGGTGCGGTGTCGTTCACCCCGCCAGTCTAGGGAACGCGGCGGTGCCCCGCCGACGGCTGTCGACGGGGCACCGGAGCACGCTCTGCCTGGTGGGGCCGGTCAGGCGACCGGGACCGGGTAGGTCGGGTACTCGACGCCGGACACGTGCTGGACCACACGGATGACCTGGCAGGAGTAGCCGAACTCGTTGTCGTACCAGAGGTAGAGGATCGCGTTGTCGCCGTCGACCTTGGTGGCGCCGGCGTCCACGATCGAGGAGTGGCGCGAGCCGACGAAGTCCATGGAGACGGCGTCGGGGGCGGTGGTGAAGTCGATCTGGCGCTTCAGCGGCGAGTGCAGGGAGACGCCGCGGAGGTATTCGAGGACCTCGTCGCGGGTGGTCTCGCGGCCCAGGCGCAGGCTGAGGATGGCGATCGAGACGTCCGGGACGGGGACGCGGATCGAGCTGCCGGTGATCGGCGCCTTGAGGTCGGGCAGGGCCTTCGCGACGGCGGAGGCGGCGCCGGTCTCGGTGATGACCATGTTGAGCGGCGCGGAGCGGCCGCGGCGGTCGGCCTTGTGGTAGTTGTCCAGGAGGTTCTGGTCGTTGGTGAACGAGTGGACCGTCTCCACGTGGCCGCGCAGCACGCCGTACTCGTCGTCCATGGCCTTGAGCGGCGGGACGATGGCGTTGGTGGTGCAGGAGGCGCAGGACAGGATCCGCTCGTCCGGCTTGATCGTGTCGTGGTTGACGCCGTGCACGATGTTCGGGACGTCGCCCTTGCCCGGGGCGGTCAGGACGACCTTGTCGACACCGGGGCGCAGGTGCTTGGAGAGGCCCTCGCGGTCGCGCCACTTGCCGGTGTTGTCGATGAGGATGGCGTCCTTGATGCCGTACGCCGTGTAGTCGACCTCGGAGGGGTCGTTCGCGTAGATCACGCGGATCGCGTTGCCGTTGGCGACGATCGTGCTGTTCGCCTCGTCGACGGTGATCGTGCCCTGGAACTGGCCGTGGATCGAGTCGCGGCGCAGCAGGGAGGCGCGCTTGACCAGGTCGGCCTCGCCGCCCCCGCGGACGACGATGGCGCGCAGGCGCAGACCGTTGCCGGAGCCGGCCTTCTCGATGAGCAGGCGGGCGACGAGGCGGCCGATGCGGCCGAAGCCGTAGAGGACGACGTCGCGGCCGGAGGAACGCTCCAGCTTGTTCTCACCGGTGGCGCCGGAAAGGGCCTCGGCGGTGAAATCGGCCACGGACAGTCCGCGGTCGTCGCTGTTGTAGTTCGCGGCGAGCATGCCGATGTCGATCTGCGACGGACCGAGATCAAGGGCGGCCAGGGCCTGCAGGAACGGCATGGTCTCGGTGACCGAGAGCTCCTCGCCGTCGATCTGCCGGGCGAACCGGTGGGTCTTGAGGATGCTGACCACCGACTTGTTCACCAGGGAGCGGCTGTGCAGCAGGATCGTTACATCCCGCTCGCGGTGCAGCTTCCCGATGATCGGGATCATCGACTCCGCGATCTCCTCGCGGGTCTTCCAGTTGCTGAACGAGTCCTCGTTGACAGTCACAGAGTTATCTTTCGAGCTAGGCGGCGCTCATATGGTAACCCGACTGGAATCCGACCCCTCGGCAGGGGTCAGCCGAGGCTCGGGTGGGCTTCCGGGTGGGCGTCCCACCATGTCCGGTGGAAGGCGTTGTTGTCCACGTTCGCCAGGTACGCCTCGACCGCCGCGCGGTGGAGCAGCTCGCCCTGGCGGGCGGAGACCGAGGCCCGGTTCCAGGCCAGCCGGATCCGGCCGGTGACGGGGGTCCCGGCCAGGGGCCGCATGACCGTGCCCGGTACGGCCGGGGCGGTGGGCTGGCTCAGCGAGACCGCCCGGCCCGCCGCGATCAGGTCGTGCTGCATCTTCCGGTCGGTGATCCGGTAGCGCAGCGAGGGGGCGAACCCCGCCCTGGCGCAGGCCTCGACCAGGGCCTCGGGGCCGCCGTCGTCGTCCGGGACGAGGGTCATCCACTGCTCGCCGGCCAGGTCGGCCAGGTCCAGCCGGCTGCGGGAGGCCAGCGGGTGCCGTTCGGACATCCGGATGCAGAACGGCTCCCTGGGCACGACGGTGCGCGCCTGGACGCCGCCCGGCAGCGGGACCTCGTAGTCGTTGACCTCGCCGTAGACGATGGCGTCGTACCGGCCGGCGCCGAGCATCCGGACCAGGGTCGTCACCGAGTTCTCCAGGTCCACGGCCACCTCCCGGCCGGACGGAGCCAGGTCGGTGCGCGCGAGCAGCCCGTCCAGCAGGACCAGCAGGATGCAGCCGAGCCGCAGCGGCACGTCCGCCGACAGGGCCCGCGCCTCGGCGCCCAGGGCGTCCATCTCGCCTAGCACCCGGCGGGCCTTGGCGAGGACGAAGTGACCCAGCGGGGTGGGCTCCACCCCGCTGCGGCAGCGCACGAACAGCTCGCCGCCCGTGACCCGCTCGATCCTGCGCAGCTGGGCGGAGAGCGCCGGCTGGGAGACCCCGAGCCGGCGCGCCGCCGCGCCCAGACTGCCTGCTTCCGCTATCCGGCAGACGGCTTGCAGGTGCCTCAACTCCAGCTGCATCCCGGCAGCTTACGAATCGTGACCGCGCGGCACCATAACCCGCGCCTTATCCCCGCAGGGATGTCCCAATCTCGCCATGTCCACGCCCATACTCGGCGACGGCGTACAGCCAGACACCCCCCACACACGATCGGAGTGGACTCGTGCAGCCCACCAGATGGACGGCGTCCGTGGCGGCCTTCGCGCTGACCGCGAGCCTCGCCGGCGCTCTGGCCGGCACCGCGTCGGCCGCGCAGCAACCGGATCCCGTACCACCCCGGCCCTCCCGGGCCGACCGGGCGGTGGCCGCCGCGGACGCGGCCGTCCGCAGCGGCCTGGACAGCCTGGTCAACCAGCCGCAGCAGCAGTACGACCGCCGCCTGGTCACCCCCTGGGTGCAGGACCTGTTCTCCGTCGCGTACGAGCGCAGCTACCGCGGCCTGCCGGTCGTCGGCGGCGACGCGGTCGTCCTCGCGGACGGCGAGGGCAAGGTCCGCGCCCTCCAGTCGGCCTCCTCGACCGTGATCGACGTGTCGGTCACCCCGACCGTCACCGCCAAGGCGGCCGAGTCCTCCTCGCGGGCCGAGCTGGCGAAGGTCGACAAGGTCGAGAGCAGCCGCCTGGTCGTCCGGCTCAAGGACGACAAGCCGGTGCTGGCCTGGGAGACGGTCCTGACCGGCTCGACGAAGACGGCCCCCAGCCGGATGCACGTCTACGTGGACGCCCGGACCGGCAAGGTCGTCGACCGCTGGGACGAGGTCGTCGCGGGCACCGGCAACAGCAAGTGGAACGGTCCGAACCCCCTGACGATCGACACCACCGCCTCCGGCGGCACGTACTCCCTGCGCGACCCGAACCGCCCGGGTCTGAGCTGCCAGGACTACAGCACCGGCACGGTCTTCTCGAAGTCCTCGGACTCCTGGGGCACCGGCAACCCGACCTCCAAGGAGACCGGGTGCACGGACCTGATGTTCGCCGCGCAGAAGCAGTGGGACATGCTCCGCCAGTGGCTCGGCCGCAGCGGCGTGGACGGCAACGGGCGCAGCTTCCCCGGCAAGGTCGGGCTGAACGACCTCAACGCGTACTGGGACGGCAGCTCCGTCACCATCGGCCACAACAGCGCCAACGAGTGGATCGCCGGCATCGACGTGGTGGGCCACGAGTACGGGCACGCCATCGACACCAACACCCCCGGCGGCACCAGCGGCCAGGAGTCCGGGCTCGGCGAGGGCACCGGCGACATCTTCGGCGCCCTGACCGAGGCCTACGCCAACGAGCCCGCCCCGTACGACACTCCCGACTACACCGTCGGCGAGATGATCAACCTCCAGGGCCGGGGCCCGATCCGCAACATGTACAACCCCTCGGCCGTCAACAACGACCCCTCCTGCTACAGCTCCTCTATACCGAGCACCGAGGTGCACGCGGCCGCGGGACCGCTGAACCACTGGTTCTACCTGCTCGCCGAGGGCAGCAACCCCGGCGGCGGCAAGCCGAGCAGCAGCACCTGCAACCAGTCCACGGTGACCGGCGTGGGCGTCCAGAACGCCGGCAAGATCTTCTACGGCGGCATGCTGCTCAAGACCAGCAGCATGTCGTACAAGAAGTACCGGACGGCGACGCTGAGTTCCGCCAAGTCCCTGGACAGCAGCTGCGACCTGTTCAACAAGACCAAGGCCGCCTGGGACGCCATCAGCGTGCCCGCCCAGTCCGGCGACCCCACCTGCTCCCCCAGCGGACAGGGTGACTTCTCGCTCACCCTCAACCCGGCCTCGGGCAGCGTGCAGCAGGGCGCCTCGGTGACCACCACCGTCGCCACCAGCACCACCACCGGCCAGGCCCAGCAGGTCACCCTCTCCGCGAGCGGCCTGCCTGCCGGGGTCACCGCCTCCTTCAACCCGGCCACCGTGCAGTCCGGCCAGTCCTCCACCCTGACCCTGACCGCGAGCTCCACCACGGCCCCCGGGCCGTCCACGGTCACCGTCAAGGGCCAGGGCGCCACCCTCGCCCACACCGCCGACTACGCCCTGACCGTCGGCGGCGGCCAGCCCGACCCCACCACCCCGCCGGACATCGGCGCGGCCAACGTCCAGGCCCACCTGAACCAGCTGGGCACCATCGCCTCGCAGAACGGCGGCAACCGCCGCGCCGGCAGCGGCGGCCACACCCAGTCCCTCGCCTACATCAAGGGCAAGCTCCAGGCCGCCGGCTACAACGTCACCGAGCAGTCCTGCACCTCCTGCACCTACCCCTCGAACAACCTGATCGCCGACTGGCCGGGCGGCCCCGACGACCAGACCGTGATGTTCGGCGCCCACCTCGACAGCGTCTCCGCCGGCCCGGGCATCAACGACAACGGCTCAGGCTCGGCCACCCTGCTGGAGAACGCCCTGGTCCTGGCCCAGAAGAACCCCACCATGACCAAGCACGTCCGCTTCGCCTGGTGGACCGACGAGGAACAGGGCCTCAACGGCTCGAAGTTCTACGTGAACCAGCTGAGCAGCGCCCAGCGCTCCGCCATCAAGGGCTACTACAACTTCGACATGGTCGGCTCGCCCAACGGCGGCTACTTCATCAACAACCTGAACTCCACCACGGCCGCGCCCCTGAAGGCGTACTGGACCTCACTGAACCTCGCCCCCGAGGAGAACACCGAGGGCCAGGGCCGCAGTGACGACTACTCCTTCCAGCAGGCCGGCATCCCCACCTCCGGCTACGCGGCCGGCGCCAGCGCCCGCAAGACCTCGGCGCAGGCCTCCAAGTGGGGCGGGACCGCGAACGCGGCGTACGACTCCTGCTACCACAGCGCCTGCGACACCCCGAGCAACATCAGCGCCACGGTCCTGGACCGCAGCGCCGACGGGGTCGCCTACGCCATCTGGAAGCAGGCCGTCGGCAGCGGCACCCCCGCCGCCGACTTCTCCCTCGCCACCTCCCCCGCCGCCGGCACCGCCGCCCCGGGCGGCAGCGCCACCTCGACGGTGAACACCACCACCGTCAGCGGCAGCCCCCAGAACGTCGCCCTGACGGTCTCGGGCGCCCCGGCCGGCGTCACCGCCGCCGTCAGCCCGGCCTCCGTGCAGTCCGGCCAGTCCGCCACCCTCACCGTCCAGGTCGCCGCGGGCACCGCCCCCGGCACGTACACCCTGACCGTGACCGGTACCGGAACCGCCACCCACAGCACCACCTACACCCTGACCGTCAGCGGGGGCGGCGGCAGCTGCACCCCGGCCCAGGTCGTCGCCAACGGCGGCTTCGAGAACGGCGCGAGCCCCTGGAGCACCACCTCCGGGGTCATCACCAACCAGGCCGGGGAGACCCCGCACGCCGGCGCCTACATGGCGTGGCTGAACGGCTGGGGTTCCCCGCGCACCGACAGCGCCTCCCAGTCGCTGACCCTCCCGGCCGGCTGCTCCTCGGCCCGCCTCGCCTTCTACCTGCACATCGACACCGACGAGACCGAGCCCACCGTCTACGACACGTTCACCGTCTCGGTGGGCGGCCAGACCCTGGAGACCCTGTCCAACGTGGACGCGGGCTCCGGCTACGTGCTCAAGAGCTACGACGTCTCCCAGTTCGCCGGGCAGACCGTCACCCTCGGATTCCAGGGTGTGGAGGACCAGTCCCTCCAGACCTCCTTCGTGGTCGACGACGTCACCCTCCAGGTGAGCTGACCGACCCCGCGGCACCCCCAGGGGCCCGGTCCGGCGCCGCGCCGGACCGGGCTCCGCCGTGTCCACCCCTGTCCACGGCGTAGCGAAGCACGCCCGGCTTTGGACACCGCGGCGCATCCCGGGCCGGGGCGCTCCGGCAGGATCGGTTCCCCGTACACCCACCCCGGGAGACACAGGAGACACCGCACATGTCCGACATCTTGGTCCGCGCCGCCCAGCCCGCTGACTTCAGCCAGTGGCGCGCCCTCTACCGGGGCTACGCCGACTTCTACGGGGTGGAGCAGACCGAGGAGGCCGCCGCGACGGTGTGGGCCTGGATCAACGACCCCGCGCACGAGACGGACGCCCTGGTCGCCGAGGACGCCGACGGCCGACTGTTGGGCCTCGCGCACTACCGCCCGTTCGCCCGCCCGCTGTCCGCGACGACCGGCTGCTTCCTGGACGACCTGTTCGTGGCCCCCGAACACCGCGGCTGCGGCGCCGCCGACCTGCTGCTCGGTGCGCTGCGCGGGCTCGCGGCGGAGCGCGGCTGGAGCGTCGTGCGGTGGATCACCGCCGACGACAACCACCGGGCCCGGTCCAAGTACGACCAGGTCGCCACCCGCACCATGTGGGTCACCTACGACATGGCCCCCGGCCGCTGACCGTCCCCCCTCATCCCCCGTCGGCGGCGTCCGCGCAGGCGGGGCAGACCCGGTCCGCGTACGCCTCGGGGTACCAGGACGAGCCGGGGTGCTCGGAGGGCCGCCAGGAGGCCGTCTCCATGGCGAAGGTGTCCTTGCCGCAGAGGGTCCTGGGTCCCCGCACGTCGTGCCGGCCCGGGGCGGTGGGCGCCGCGTGCACCCGCAGCACGTCCCCGGGCGCGGGCTCCCCGGCGGGGTGCGCCGCGCCGGGCCGGCCGTACTCGTACACCACGACGGTCTCGCTCATACCTCCGACGATAGGCGGCAGCCGACCGCGCGGCACTCGTCAGCGGCAGGCCCCGGCCGCCAGCTCCAGCTCGTCCGCCCACACGGCCGCGTCCCGGGGGCCGGCGTGCGGGGCGGCCAGCGAGCGGACGCGGAAGCGGTTGCCCGGGGTCGCCGCGTCCGCCTCGCGGATCATCAGGTCCTGGAGCGGGAGCGGGAGCGCGCGGTCCTCGGTGAACCGCAGGAACGTGCGCGGCACCCTCCCCCACGTCTCCCGGAGCCCCCGGGCGTCGGCGGTCGCGATCGCCGCCGACTCGTCGGGCTCCAGGGTGGCGAGCAGCGCCCGTACCGCGTCGTCGGGCCGGTCGGCGGCGAACGCCTCCTTGGCCGCCGCGAAGAAGGCGGGGTCGGCGGAGCGCCAGTTGAACCGGTGGACGCCGAGTCCGGGCGGGGTCCGGACCGCCTCCAGCCGTGACAGGGCGCTGGTGGAGGCCTCGGGGGCGGCCATCAGCCGCGCGGCGGAGGCGTGCCCGGTGGGACAGAACGCGGAGGCGTACACCAGGTGGGAGAGCAGCTCGGGGACCCGGTTGGCGACCGCGTTCAGGGTCACCCCGCCCATGCTCCGGCCGACCAGCACCACGGCGCCGAGGCGGGCCGCCCGCCGGACGACGCCCACGACGTGCTCGGCGAAGTCGTCCAGCGTCACCTTGCCCAGGGGCGAGGGCTCGCCGCGCAGGGCCGCCGGGTCCTGCGGGGCCTGGTAGGAGAGCGGGCAGTGGGCGCCGGGCCCGTGCCCCGGCAGGTCGACGGCGACCGCCCGGTGCCCGCGCAGGGCCAGCTCGGCGAGGACGGGCGCCCACCCGTAGGAATTGCCCCACGCCCCGTGCACGAGCACGAACACGGGCGCCATACACCGCCGCTCGTCGGCCCGCGCGACCGCTCCGCCGCCCCCGACGGCGGCCACGGCCCCGACCCCGGCGACGGCGGCCGCCTTCAGCACCCCGCGCCGGGAGCGCGCCCCGGATTCCCTGCTGTCATTCGATTCGCTCATGCGGCGACTTTAGGAGCACCCCCGGGAAAGCCCGCCGCATTCCGGCCACGCCAGCGCCGCACCGCGTCAGCCGGAACGGCCCGAATCGGTCGGCTTGGGCTCCGCACCGCCGGCAGGACTCTTGTCCTCGGCCTCCTTCAGGAGCTGCGCGTAGGTCTTCTGCGTCATCGACCCTTTCACTTTCTCCAGCCCGTACCGCTCATTGGCCTTGTCGCTCGCGACAAGCTTTTCGACATGGAATGGCGGCTTCTCGCCGGGCGCTGTCACAGCCACGGCCAGGTACGGGTATTTATCCTGATACACCCACCACAGGGTCACCCGCGGCCGCCCCCGGGTCTCGTTGAGAAGCTCGTTGCTGTTCGAAAGGTCGGCCTGATACCTGAAGTAGTAGGCCGGCGGACCCGGGGGGTCTTCCGACTTTCCCAGCTTCTTGAGGGTTCCACGCCCGGCCTTGGAGAGTTCATAACTGGGATTGATGGTCGTCTTGTCCTTTCTGACCATATACAGCTCGACCTTGGCCTCGACGGACTTGAATCTGTCAGGCTGCGGGATCTCGACGTACTCGTCCTCCGAAAATTCCTGGCCCGGGCTCAGCGACATTCCCGGGGGCTGGATGAACTCGCCACTGTCGATCAGCCGGAACGTCGCCTGAGGCTGCCCGGGCCCGGCGTTGACCGGGGTCATGCCGTTGATCCAGTAGATGGAGCCGAGTACATAGACGGGGATCTGGCCCGAGTTCACCACGTGCAGGCGAACCGTCATGACCATCTTGTTCCGCCGGCCGTCCCATGACGCCGTCCCGAGTTGGGCGGATGCCTGCACCAGCGGATATGTGACGGAGGGGAGATAGATCAGCGTATACGCCATGTTGGCAACAGCCAGGAGGACGGGGACAACCGCTCCGGCCACGATGCGCACGGGGTACCGGATCCCCTTCCACGGCCGGCTCCGGAAAAGGATCCACAGAGCCCATATACACCAGGCCACGAGCACGACCCGGATCCTCAGATAGGGCGTGTACCCCCGGGAGCTCATGTGCATGAGAAGCAGCAGCACGTTGACCATCAGGGCGATCAGGACCCCGATGAAGACGACCATCCCGGAGTAACCCTTCCTGCGCTTACGCCAGTAGTCGAAGGTCGCCGCCGCAGCGGCAATCACCGCCACCGCGGCTCCGAGGAAGATCATCCCCGTGATACGTCCGGCGTAGGTCAGCGCATGGAAGGAGTCCACCCTGCCGATCAGGACGAGTTCCCACGCCGTAGCCAGGAGTCCTGCCGCCATCAGGATGCCGACGGTTCGTCTTCGCCAGTTGCATCCCGGCCAGACGGTACAGTCGCCGCCGATCCATTGGATGCCCTCAAACGCCACACCGGCATGACGCAGAATTTTCTGCAGGTCCCCGGCGGAACATGCCTGGCCCACGAGCTTTCCGTCGACCGTGACCTTCCGCAATCCAGAACCATCCGGTCGCCCCACGACGACCGCGGGTGCGTTCGCCATGACACCAGTCTGCCGCCGCAGCCAGGTGAACGCCCCCCGAGCGCCACGGCATGCGACGCGACACGGGGCGCGGGATGCTGAGCGTGACCCATAGCTCGCGTCAGGAGGTACTTCCCATGCGTACGCGACTTCTCGGATTCGCCACGGCCGCGATAGTGGCCGCCCTCGGGATCGTGGGCCCCGTCGCGCAGACCACGGCCGCGCCCCGGGTCGACGGGGACACATGCGTGCAAAGCGGCGGCGCGGTGCAGTACGACTCGGTAGCCGGCCAGTGGAAGTGCATCGGCGGCTCGCACGCCGACGAACCGATCAACTGACACACCCGACGCCCCATCAGGTCAAGCGTCCCGGACTCTTGACTCCTTACGCGCCAGTAGCGATTCTCATGCCCACCATTGTGCCGGGCATGACAAACCATGCCTCGGTCCGACCGCGCTCTCCGCCGACCGAAGGCATGAGTGATCACCTTGACCCCTCACCCTCCGCCGCGCCCGCGCCGCCGCCGCGGGCGTCCCTTCGCACTGCTCTCGCTCCTCCTCGCCGTGATCGCCATGGCGCTCGCCCCCTCCCCCAGCTCCGCCGCCGACTCCGCGGCCGACCCGGGCTGGTGGAACCCGACCGCCCGGCCGCAGCCGGACTCCGGCGTCGACGTGACCGGTGAACCCTTCAAGGGGACCGACGCCGACGGCAAGGTCCGCGGCTTCGTCGACGCCCACGACCACCTGATGTCCAACGAGGGCTTCGGCGGCCGGCTCATCTGCGGCAAGCCCTTCTCCGAACTGGGCGTCGCCGACGCCCTCAAGGACTGCCCCGAGCACTACCCCGACGGCACCCTCGCCGTGTTCGACTTCATCACCAAGGGCGGCGACGGCAAGCACGACCCGGTCGGCTGGCCCACCTTCAAGGACTGGCCCGCCCACGACTCGCTGACCCACCAGCAGAACTACTACGCCTGGGTCGAGCGGGCCTGGCGCGGCGGCCAGCGGGTCCTCGTCAACGACCTCGTCACCAACGGGGTCATCTGCTCGGTCTACTTCTTCAAGGACCGCGGCTGCGACGAGATGACCGCCATCCGCCTTGAGGCCCAGAAGACCTACGACATGCAGGCGTTCGTCGACAAGATGTACGGCGGCCCCGGAAAGGGCTGGTTCCGGATCGTCACCAGCTCCGACCAGGCCCGCGAGGTGATCAAGCAGGGCAAGCTGGCCGTCGTGATGGGCGTGGAGACCTCCGAGCCCTTCGGCTGCAAGCAGGTCCTCGACGTCGCGCAGTGCTCCAAGGAGGACATCGACCGCGGCCTGGACGAGCTGTACAGGCTGGGCGTGCGCAGCATGTTCCTGTGCCACAAGTTCGACAACGCCCTGTGCGGGGTGCGCTTCGACGAGGGCGCCCTCGGCACGGCGATCAACGTCGGCCAGTTCCTGTCGACCGGAACCTTCTGGCAGACCGAGCAGTGCACGGGCCCGCAGAAGGACAACCCGATCGGCCTCGCGCCCGCTCCGGGCGCGCAGAAGGAGCTCCCGGCGGGCGTGACGGTGCCCTCGTACGCCGCCGGCGCCCAGTGCAACACCCGCGGACTCACCGCGCTCGGCGAGTACGCCGTGCGCGGCATGATGAAGCGGAAGATGATGCTCGAGGTCGACCACATGAGCGTCAAGGCCGCGGGCCGGGCCTTCGACATACTGGAGTCCGAGTCCTACCCCGGCGTGATCTCCTCGCACAGCTGGATGGACCTCGGCTGGACCGAACGCCTCTACAAGCTGGGCGGTTTCGCCGCCCAGTACATGAACGGCTCGGAGGGCTTCAGCGCGGAGGCCAAGCGCACGGACGCGCTCCGCGAGAAGTACCACGTCGGCTACGGCTACGGCACCGACATGAACGGCGTCGGCGGCTGGCCCGGCCCGCGCGGCGCGAACACCCCCAACCCGGTGAAGTACCCCTTCCGCAGCACCGACGGCGGCTCGGTCATCGACCGGCAGACCGCCGGGCAGCGTACCTGGGACCTCAACACCGACGGGGCCGCCCACTACGGGCTGGTCCCCGACTGGATCGAGGACATCCGGCTGGTCGGCGGCCAGGACGTGGTGGACGACCTGTTCAAGGGCGCCGAGTCCTACCTCACCACCTGGGGCGCCTCCGAGAAGCACCAGGGCAGCGTCAACCTCGCCACCGGCGCGTCCGCCTCCGCGTCCACCTCGCAGTGGTGGAACCCCTTCGTGGACTACTCCCCCGCCCGGGCCGTGGACGGCGACTCCGGCACCCGCTGGGCCAGCGAGTGGAACGACGACCAGTGGCTGCGCGTCGACCTCGGCTCCGCGCACCGCGTCGGCCGGGTCACCCTCGACTGGGAGCAGGCGTACGGCAAGGCGTACCGGATCGAGACGTCCACGGACGGCTCGAACTGGCAGACGGTCTGGTCGACGACCGACGGCGACGGCGGCCTGGACACCGCCCGCTTCGACGGGGTGACGGCCCGCTACCTCAGGATCCAGGGGGTCCGGCGCGCCACCCAGTGGGGCTACTCCCTGCACGAGGTGGGCGTCTTCAGCAGCTGAGGCGGCGGGGGCCGGCCGGACCGGCCGGCCCCCGCTCCGGCCTCGTCAACGAGAGGGGTGCCATGGCCCGGATGCCGTCGGCGGAGCGGCGGACCCAGCTGACCGAGGCTGCGATCCGCGCGATGACCCGCGACGGCGTCGCCCGCACCACGACCCGGTCGATCGCCGCCGAGGCCGGGGTGTCGCTCAGCGTCTTCCACTACTGCTTCGACTCCAAGCAGGCCCTGCTCGAAGCCGTCATCGAGGCGATCACCGCCCACTCCCTCACCGTGGTCCGGGAGGCCATCCGCCCGAAGCCCACCCTGCGCGAGACGATCCGGGCGGGCTTCCAGGCGTACTGGGACCACGTGTGCGCCCAGCCCGGCGAGCACATGCTGACCTACGAGCTCACCCAGTACGCCCTGCGCCGGCCGGGGTTCGAGCACCTGGCGCGCCGCCAGTACGCGCTGTACCGCGACACGTACGCCGAGCTCATCCGGCAGCTGGGCCGCGACACCGGTGCCGTGCCCCGGGTCCCGGTCGGCGTACTGGCCGGCTACCTGGCCGCGATGACGGACGGGCTGACCCTCGGCCTGCTGGTCCTCGGCGACGAGAAGGGTGCCGCCGAGATCCTCGACGTGATCACCGACCATGTCGAGGGCCTCATGGACGCCTGACGCTCAGGCGGGGTCCGCCGCCTGCCAGACGGTGGTGATGTTGCAGAACTCGCGGATGCCGTGCCCGGACAGCTCCCGCCCGTAGCCCGAGCGCTTGACGCCGCCGAAGGGCAGGGCGGGGTGGGAGGCCGTCATCCCGTTGACGAAGATCCCGCCGGCCTCCAGCTCGCGGACGAAGCGGTCCAGGTCGGCGTCGTCCCGGGTCCAGACGTTCGAACTCAACCCGAACGGCGTGTGGTTGGCCCGCTCCACGGCCTCGTCGAGGCTGCCCACCCGGTACAGGGTGGCGACCGGCCCGAAGGTCTCCTCCAGGTCGATCCGCATCGCCGGCGTGACGTCGGCCAGCACGGTGGGCTCGTAGAACCAGCCGTCGGGGTGTCCGGACGGGCGCCGGCCGCCGCACAGGACCGTGGCCCCCTGCCGGACGGCGTCGTCGACCAGTTCCTCCACGTCGGCGCGGCCGCTCTCGGTGGCCAGCGGGCCGACGTCGGTGGACTCCCGCATCGGGTCGCCGACGGTCAGGGCCGCCATGCCCTCGGTGAAGAGGCGGGCGAACTCCTCGTAGACGTCGGTGTGGACGATGAACCGCTTGGCGGCGATGCAGGACTGGCCGTTGTTCTGCACCCGCGCGGTGACGGCGGTCTTCGCGGCGCGGGCGACGTCGGCGGAAGGCATCACGATGTACGGGTCGCTGCCGCCGAGCTCCAGGACGGTCTTCTTCACCTCGTCCCCGGCGACCGAGGCCACCGCCCGGCCGGCCGGCTCGCTGCCGGTCAGGGTGGCGGCGGCCACCCGGGGGTCGCGCAGGATGCCCTCGACCGGGCCCGAGCCGATCAGCAGGGTCTGGAAGCAGCCCCGCGGGAAGCCGGCCCGCTCGAAGAGGTCGCCCAGGTAGAGGGCCGTCTGGGGGACGTTGGAGGAGTGCTTCAGCAGGCCCACGTTCCCGGCCATGAGCGCGGGCGCCGCGAACCGCACGACCTGCCAGAGCGGGAAGTTCCACGGCATGACGGCGAGGACCACCCCGAGGGGCCGGTAGCGCACCCGCACGGCCGAGGCGCCCGCGTCGCGGACGTCGGAGTCGGCGGGGTGCTCGTCCGCGAGGAGGCCCTCGGCGTGGGCGGCGTACCAGCGCATGGCCTTGACGCACTTGGCCGCCTCCGCGCGGGCGGCGGCCAGCGGCTTGCCCATCTCGATGGTCATGGTGCGGGCGATGTCCTCGCCCTCGGCCTCAAGGAGGTCCGCCGCGCGGTTCAGCAGCGCGGAGCGCTCGGCGAAGGTGGTGCGCCGGTAGCTGACGGCCGTGCGCGCGGCTTCGTCCAGGCAGCGCTCGATGCCGTCGGCGTCGAGCGCGTCGAAGGTGCGCAGGGTCCGGCCTGTCGTGGGGTTGACGGTGGCGATGGGCATGGTCCGACCTTCCTGGGAGGGAGCCGCCCCACCGACCCTGCCCGTCCGCTCCCGCGGGCGCAACGCGAGGACCGGCCGCCCCCGCCCCGCGCCGGCGGCCCCGGGAGCCGCGGGCCGGGCCGGTGGCGCGGCCACCTGCTGAGACGTTTCCGCGAGGGGTGCGCCGCGGTCGCACAATGGGATCGGGGGACCCCCGGAGGACCCGGAGGATGCGGGCGGGAGGCACACGGACCGTGGACGAGCGGGCACAGGACGAACCGGAGCGCCGCCGGGAGTGGGCCCGGGAGCTGGTGGCCGGCCTGGCCGCCGCCGAGGACGTCGACCGGGCCCTTGCCGCCGTACTCGACCCGGACCCCGATCTGCAGGCCGAGAACGGCGTCCGCCGGGCCCGCGCCGTGCACGCGGCTGCCATGGGCCTGGGGCCGGCGGGCTGCGCGGCGGCCGCCGGGATCCCGGAGGCCCTGCTCGCCGGGTGGCGGGCCCAGGACCCCGCCTTCGAGGCCGCGCTGGCCGCGGCGACCGCGCTGGCTGCGGCGCACCGGGTTCCGGGCCGGGGGCGGACCAGCGGGCTGGGCCTGCGCCTGTTCCTGCAGTCGGTGGCCCGGGGCGCGCACGCGGGCACGGCCGCGGCGATCATCGGTCTGCGCTCGGACCAGCTGCTGCGGCTGCGCCGGGCGAACCCCCTGGTGGCCGCGCTGGTGGACGCGGCCGTCCAGCAGGCCCGGGGACTGCGCGCGGGCGAACGCCGGCCGAAGCGGACCCCCTCCTACCGGCTGGTCACCCTCCGCGACCCGGCCCCGCACCAGGACGGCCCGGACCGCCCCTGACCAACCGCGACCACCCCTGACCTGCCCTGACCGGGGCTTAGCGGCCGCGGCGGGGCTTGCCTCGCTTGGGGGTGGCGGCGCCGCGGGCGTTCGGCTTGCCCCCGGACCTCGCCGCCGGCTTGCCGGGCGTGCGCGGCTTGGCCCCGGTCTTCTTCGCCGTCGCGGCCTTGCGGTCCTGCTGGGGCTGCGGCTGTGCGCCCTGGCGGCCGCGCGAGCTGTTGACCGTGCGGCCCCGGACGATCCCGATGAAGTCCTCGACCATGTCGGTGGTCTTCTCCTCCGGCCAGGACAGCGCGACCCGCGAGGCGGGGGCGTCCGTCACCGTCCGGTAGGTGAGGTCCTTGCGGTGGTGCAGCCGGGCGAGGGACTGCGGGACGACGAGCACGCCGATGCCGGCCGCGACCAGCTCGACGGCGTCCGCCGTGGTGGCGGGCCGTTCGAACGCGGGCTTCCCGGGCGGGGTCTCCCAGCCCAGGACGTCGTCCAGGGGGTGCAGCACGATCTCGTCGGCCAGGTCCTCGGTCGTCACCTCCTCCACGGCGGCCACGACGTGGTCCTTGGGGACCACGACCACGGTGGTCTCGGTGTAGAGCGGGATCGCGCTGAGGTCCGCGCCGTCCACCGGCAGCCGGACGAACCCGGCGTCGGCCTCGCCGGCGCGCAGGGCGGCGAACGCCTCGCCGGCGGTCACGCCGACCAGCGTCAGCGGGATGTCGGGCAGCCGCTCGTTCCAGATCCGCACCCACTTGGTGGGCGTCACTCCCGGGACATAGGCGAGCCGGAACGAAGGGGTTGCATCCGAGCCTGTCACCCCGCAAGGCTACCGGTCGTGGTCGGAGCCCGTGCACATGCTCGATACCCTTGAGGCATGACGTCGCACCAGAGCACCCAGACGATGAAGCCCGCGACCGCGGCGAAGAAGCTGGGTGTGTACCTTGAGGCCACCCCCGCAGAGTTCCAGGAGGGTGTGGTCTCGCGCACCGAGCTGAACGCACTCCAGGCCGAGCCGCCCGCCTGGCTGGTGGAGCTGCGGCGCAACGGCCCGCACCCGCGCCCGGTGGTCGCCTCGAAGCTGGGCGTGTCCATCGCCGGTCTCGCGCGCGGCGGGGTCACCGAGGCGCTCACCACGGAGCAGATCGAGGCCCTGAAGCAGGACAACCCGGAGTGGCTGCAGAAGGAGCGCGCCACGCAGGCGGAGGTCCGCAAGGAGGCCGTCCGCATCAAGGAGAAGCAGGCGGAGAAGGCGCAGAAGGACGCGGACAAGCGTTCCTGACCCCCTCCTCCCCCACACGCACGACGGCCGGGCCGGGTCCCCTCAGGGGGCCCGGCCCGGCCGTTCTCGACCCGGAAATCCGATGGATAACGATCTTGCGTGCCCGACGGCGACACGGCGTGGTGGCGGGAGCACCACGACCGGGTGGAGCGGGCCGCCCGCGAGGCCGCCAGCGCCGACGGCTTCCTAGCGCCCCGGGTCGGAGGGGGAGACCAGGCCCGTCTCGTACGCCGTGATGACCAGCTGGACCCGGTCGCGGGCGCCCAGTTTGGTGAACAGCCGGGCCACGTGGGCCTTGGCGGTGGCGACGGAGATGAACAGCTCCTCGGCTATCTCCCCGTTCGAGCGGCCCCGCCCGACGAGGGTGAGGACCTCCCGCTCCCGGTCGGTGATCCCCTCGACCGGCCGCGCCCCCCGGCCGGGCTCCGTGCGCGGACCCCGGACGAAGTCCGCGATCAGACGGCGGGTGACGCCCGGGGCGATCAGCGCGTCCCCCGCGGCGACCACGCGGACGGCCGCGAGGATGTCGTCCAGCGCCATGTCCTTGACCGCGAACCCGCTCGCGCCGGCGCGCAGCGCCCCGTAGACGTGCTCGTCCTCGTCGAAGGTGGTCAGGACCAGCACCCGGGGCGCCCCGGGCGCCGCGGTGATCCGCCGGGTGGCCTCGATGCCGTCCATCCCGGGCATCCGGATGTCCATCACCACCACGTCCGGACCGTGCGCGGCGGCCCCCTCGACCGCTTGGGCGCCCGTGCCCGCCTCCGCCACCACCTCCAGGTCGGCCGTCTCGCCGATGAGCACCCGCAGTCCGGAGCGGACCAGCGGCTGGTCGTCGACGAGCATGACCCGGACGGGACCCCCGGTCATCGCCCGTCCCCCGGTGCCCCGGCGGGCAGCGGGATCTCCGCCGCCACCCGGAACCCGCCCTCGGGGCGCGGTCCGGCGCTGAAGCGGCCGCCGAGGAGGCCGACCCGCTCGTACATGCCGGTGATGCCGAAGCCGGGCTTCCCCGGGCGCACCGCCGCGCCCCTGCCGTCGTCGGCCACCTCCACGCGCAGCTCCTCCTCCCGGAAGTCCACCGTCACCCGGGCCCGGGCGGACCCCCCGGCGTGCCGGACGACGTTGGTGAGGGCCTCCTGCACGATCCGGTAGACGGACAGGTCGATGTCCGGCGGCAGCGGGCGCGCCGCGCCGGTCCGGCGGACGTCCACCCCGACCCCCGAGCCCGCGAGCGAGGCGGCCAGCGCGTCGAGGTCGGCGAGTCCCGGTGCGGGCCCGGTCGGGGCGGGGCCCGCGCCCCCGTCGGGTTCGGCCCGGCGCAGGGCGACCAGGGTCCGGCGCAGACCGGCGAGGGTCTCCCGGCTGGTGTTCTCGATGACCTCCAGCGCGCTGCGCGCCTCCCCCGGCCGGGTGTCGATGACCCGCCGGCCCACCCCCGCCTGGATGGCGACGACCCCGATGCTGTGGGCCACCATGTCGTGCAGCTCCCGCGCGATGCGCAGCCGTTCGGCGGTCACCGCCTCCGACACGGCCTGGGCGTGCAGTTCCCGGGCGTGGACGCGCCGCTGGCGCACCAGCAGCCCGGCCATGCAGCTGGTGCCCAGGGCCAGCACCGCGGTCAGCAGCGCGGGGACGAGGAGGCCCCCGGCCGCGAACGCTCCGACGGACAGGACCTGCACCACCGCGACGGCGGCGCCGGCGGCGATCGCCTGCCAGCGCGGGCGCACGGCCACGACGAGGCCGAGGACGAGGTCCGCCGGAAGGTAGCCGAGCAGCCGCTCCGGGCCGTGCGGCCCCATGGCCCCGAAGCCGACGAGCGTGGCGGCGAGGACGGTCAGGACCAGCGCCACCAGCGGCCGCCGCCGGAGCAGGCCGGCCAGCAGGCTCACCGCGAGCAGCAGCACGACCGCCGCCGCCAGGCCGGTGTTCTGGGGGCCGGAGCCGATGAGCAGGCCGGCGACGAGGAGGTAGAGGAGGGCCGCGCCCCCGTCGAGGAGGGCGGTCCGCACCGCCCACGCTCCCGTGTCCGTTGCGAGGGGCGCCCGTGGCAGCGCTGTTGTGTTCATGCCGCGACAGTAATCACCGCACTCCGCGCGGGCATCGGCCCGCGGGCTTACGCCCCCGGGCGGGGCCGTGCCGTCGCCGGGCCCGCTGAAACCCGTTCGGCGGTGGCGCGTTAGCAGGGCGGGCCGGCGCGCGCGCCCGCGCTCACGAGCAGCCGTACGAGTACGAGGAGACAGATGACCGACACCGCGCACGCCGGACCCGGCCGCAGGAGACTCGCCGCCCACTGCCGGCGGATCACCGAGGCCCCCTCCTTCGGCATGGGCGTCTTCCTCGTGATCCTGGTCAACGCGGGGCTGATGGGGGCGGAGACGTACAGCGGCCTGGCCGCGTCCCAGGGGCGGGTCCTGCAACTGGCCGAGGACGGCTGCCTGGTCCTGTTCACGCTGGAGATGGTGCTGCGCGCCGGCTCCTACGCGGACCGGCCGAAAGCATTCTTCCGGGACCCCTGGAACATCTTCGACCTGCTGATCGTGGCCTCGGCCTTCCTGCCGTTCCTGCGGTCGAACACCACCGTGCTGCGGCTGCTGCGGCTGGCCCGCGTGCTGCGCACCGCCCGCTTCCTGCCCCACCTGCGCATCCTGCTGCTCGCCGTCGGGCGCAGCCTGCCGGGCACGGCGAGCTTCCTGTTCGTCGGGGCGCTGGTGGTGTACGTGTACGCCATGGTGGGCTGGGTCTGCTTCGCGCACTCCGATCCGCAGCACTACGGCTCGATCGGCCGGGCAGCGCTCACCCTGTTCCTGCTCACCACCCTCGACGGGCTCACCGACGCCGTCCGGGCGGGGCTGGAGATCTCCCGGTTCAGCGTCCTCTACTACGCCTCCTACGCGCTCCTCGCCTCGTTCGTCCTGGTCAACGTCCTGATCGGGGTGGTCCTCAACTCCCTCGACGAGGCCCGGGAGATGGAGGAGGCCGATGCCCGGGCCCGGGAGCGGGCGGACCGGGAGGCGGACGCGGCCGACGAGGTCCGGGAGCGGATCGCCGCGGCCCGTGTCGCCCTGGACGACCTGGAGGCCAGCCTCGACCTGGTGCGGTCGGCACCCCCGGCCGCGCCCGGCCCCCGGGACCCGAAGGAGCGCGAGCCCGGCCGGCGGCCGGGTCAGCCGCCGTCGCGCACGGCGACGATGCCGTTGAACACGCCGATGTAGGCCGTGCCGTCGGGGCCGAGGGTGATCGGCGCCCAGTTGTTGTCGTACAGCGGGCCGGTGCCCGTCAGCTGCCGCCAGCGGCGCTCACCGGTGCGGAAGTCCACCGCCGTGAGGTACCAGGCGTCGATCCCCCAGGAGTTGGGCTCCTTCTCGTAGAAGTAGAGCAGCCCGTTCCCGGTGGAGAGCTTGGGGACCACGGACGGGGAGCGGATCGCGCTCTGCCAGACCGTGTCGCAGCCGCTGCCGTCGGGGCGGACGTCGATGCGGCTGGCTCCGCCGACGACGGACTTGCCCAGCAGCAGCGAGGTGACGTTCTCGTAGCCGTAGTTGTTCTCGACGACGAGGCTGTTGCCCCAGGTGATCAGGGAGTTGTCGGTGGTGGAGGCGCCGGAGCCGAAGACGGGTACCTTGCAGACCAGCCGCCGGTCGGCGGGGACGTCGGTGCCGCGCCGGTAGACCAGGACGTTCATCCGGTCGTCGGCGTTGTCGGTGATGGCGACGTAGCCGTCGCCGAAGAGGTCCGGGGTGGTGCCCGAACCCTGGTTCACGGAGCCGGGCTTGGTCCCGGTCCCGCGGTCGTAGGTCTGGCGCCACTGCGCCTCGGGGGTGCCGTCGGCGGTGGCGCGGAAGCTGTAGAGGGCGTGGTCGGAGACGATGGAGACGCCGTCCTCGGCGACCGAGAAGGAGTTCTGGATCTCCTCGCCCTCCAGCCGGATCGAGCGGATCCGCGAGGTCCGCGGGTCCACGGTGCCGACGCGGCCCTGGCGGGTGACCCACCAGATCAGGCCGTTCCAGTCGGGCATGACCGAGGTGACGGGGTCGCAGGTGCCGCTGGGCCACAGGTCGGTCCAGCTGACGCAGTCGTGCGGGACCTGTCCGGTGAGGTCCCAGTCGTTCTCGACGGTGAACTTCCAGCTCCCGTCGGGGTTCTGGGAGTGGGCCAGGCGCAGGACGTGCTGGCGGGAGTCGGCCAGCACCGCGCGGTCCTCGTTGTCGAGGTAGAAGTAGGCGCCGCCGGAGGTGTCCTTGAAGATCTTCGAGAAGTCGAGCGAGGTGATCGCCTCGACCGTCGAGGAACGCTGCGGGAGCTGGTACTCCGCGAGCGTGGCCAGCGTCCGGGGGTCCAGGAGTTTGGCCTTGAAGCCGGAGAAGGTGCCGCAGACGGTGACGATGCGGCCGCCCGCGTCGAAGGTGGCGGTGGCGCACTCCCCGCCGAGCGCGGCGATCTTCTCGCTGGTGACCTGAGGGTTCCTGCCGAGCGGCCCGGACCAGGGGGAGGTGGCGCTGCCGCCCGCGTCGGAGTGCATGCCGCTGCGGCCGTTGGGCGCGAGGAAGGGGTGCTGCGCCGGGGCGCCGCCCGGCAGCGGTGCGGCGGTCGCGGGGGCGCCGTCGTAGTGGGCGACCAGGCGGTGGCCGGGTGCCTGGGGGATCTCCTCGGCGTGGGCCGGGGAGCTGGTACCCGCCAGGACCGTCAGGGCGGCGATGGCGGGGGCCACGGCGCAGTTCAGCGTTCTTCGGAACATCGGGGCGTCCTCCTTCTGGGTGCAGTGCTGTTGACATCACGTCTGACATCGCGCCGCCGCCAGACGCTAGATCGCACCGCCCGAGGAGTCCATGGACGGGAGGGAGGATTCACGAACACGCAACAGTGGATCAACCGCCCGCGATGTCACTCCAGTTCACCGTGCGCCCACACCATCGGCCGAGCAGCACCGGATCGTGCCCGACGGCCAGCAGACCGGCTCCGGTCTCCCTCCGGTACTCCTCCACCACACCGACCAGGGCGGCCGTGGTGGAGGCGTCGAGCATGGCCGTCATCTCGTCGCAGACCAGCCAGCGCGGCCGCAGCACGAGGGCCCGGGCCAGGCAGGCGCGCTGCAGCTGGCCGTCGCTGACCTCGTGGGGGCGCCGGGCGAGGAGGTCCGCCCCCAGCCCGACCCGGTCGGCCAGGGCCGCCACGGCCTCGTCCGCCTCGTGACGACGGCCCGTTGCGCGGAGCGGTTCGGCGACGAGGTCGCGCAGCCTGAGGCGGGGGTCCGCCGAGAGCCGGGGCTGCTGGAAGACCACCCCCACGCTGACGCGCAGGGAGCGCGGGGCCCGGTGCCGGAAGCCGGTCACCGCGCGGCCGTCGAGGAGCACCGTCCCCCGGTCGGGCCGGTGCAGCAGGGCGGCGACCCGGGCCAGGGTGGACTTGCCGCAGCCGCTGGGTCCGAGCAGGCCGAGGGCCTCGCCGGGGCGCAGGGCGAGGTGGGCGTCGCGGACGACGGGGCTGCGGCGGTCGTAGCCGGCGGTGACGCCGTGGAGCTCAAGCACGGTGGCAGGCCACCCCTTCGGTCAGCGGCGGCCGGACGGTCCGGCAGGTGGCGTCGGCGAGGGCGCAGCGGGGCGCGAAGGCGCAGCCGGGCGGCAGGTCGCCGAGCTCGGGCGGGCTGCCCGGGATCGGGGTGAAGGCCCGCTCGGGCAGGGCGTCGAGCAGACCGCGGGCGTAGGGGTGGCGCGGGCCCGGCTCGCCGAAGAAGGTCTCGGCGGGGGCCAGTTCCACGATCCGGCCCGCGTACATGACGGCGACGGTGTCGGCGATGCGCCGGGCGGCGGCCAGGTCGTGGGTGATCATCAGCAGGGCCCGGCCCGATTCCCGGGTGTGGGCGCGCAGTTCGTCGGCGGTGCGCTCGACGAGGTCGCGGTCGAGGCCGGTGGTCGGCTCGTCGGCGAGCAGCAGGGGGGCGTCGCCGATGAGCGCGAGCGCGGTGGCGGCGCGCTGGGCGAGGCCGCCGGAGAGCTGGTGGGGGTGGTGGTCGAGGTGGCTCGCGGGGAAGGCGGCCCGGGCGGCGGCGGCCTCGGCGGCCGCGCGCGGGCGGCGGGAGCGGGTGAGTTCCCGGACGGTCTCCTCCAGGTGGGAGCGGACGGTGCGGACCGGGGTGAGGTGGGCGGCGGGGCTCTGCGGGACCAGGGCGACGCGGCGGCCGCGGACCGTGCGGGCCAGGGTCTCCTCGTCGGCGGCCAGCAGGTCGAGCCCGTCGGGCAGGAGGGCCGAGCCCGCGGTCTCGGCGTTGCCGGGGAGCAGTCCGAGCAGTGCGGAGGCCAGGACGGACTTCCCGCAGCCGCTCTCCCCGACGAGCACCAGGCACTCCCCCACCGCCAGCGCGAACTCCGCGCCGGTGACGGCCTCGACATGGCGGCCACCGCCCGTCCGGAAGCGCACGCAGAGCCCTCGGACCCGCAGCACGGGGGTGTCGGGGTCTGCCGAGCCGGGCTCGGGCGCGGCCCCGGGGCACGGCGCGGCCCCGATACCGGACGTGCGCCCGCCGGCGGCCCGTACGGGGGCGGGGCCCGGCGCGGGGTCCGCCTGCCCGGTGCGGCTGCCGGCGCGGGTCGGCGGGAGCGGGGTGGGATCGGGGCGGGTCACAGGGCGGTCTCCGAGCGTCGGCGGGGGTGGAGGCGGTCGCGCCAGGCCCCCGCGAGCCCGGCGATGGCCAGGGTCGGCAGGATCAGCAGCAGGCCGGGGAAGAGGGTGGGCCACCAGTCACCGGCGAGCAGCGAGCCGCGGCCGCCCTGCACGAGGGTGCCCAGGCTGGCCTGGTGGGCGGGCAGGCCGAGGCCGAGGAAGGACAGGGCGGACTCGTGCCACATGGCGTGCGGGACCATCAGCACGGCCGCGAGCCCGGCCTGCGGCAGCACCCCGGGCAGCAGGTGGCGGACGGTGACCCGCCACCGCGAGGCCCCGCCGGAGACGGCCGCGTCCACGTAGGGCCGGCCGCGCAGCGAGAGCACCTCGGCGCGCACGATCCGGGCGGTGGACAGCCAGTGGGTGACCGCCACCGACACCACCACGGGCCAGACGCCGGGCCGGAACAGCGCGACGACGAACACGCCCAGCAGCAGGTGCGGCACGGACGACAGGGTGTCGACGGCCCGCATCAGCAGCCGGTCGCTCCACCCGCCCAGCGCACCGGCGGCCGCGCCGACGGCCGTGCCGACGACGGTGGCGACGAGCGCGGCGACCAGGCCGACCAGCAGGGACACCCGCAGCCCGTAGACGCAGCGCAGCAGCAGGTCCCGGCCCAGGTCGTCGGTGCCGAAGGGGTGCTCCCAAGAGGGCGGGAGGAGTTTCGCGGAGAGGTCGACGGCCTGCTGGTCGAGCTGGACCAGGGGTGGCACCACCAGCACGGCCAGGACCAGCACCGCCGCCACGGCGGCCGAGGCGCGCACCCGCAGGGCGCGGGTGGAGCGGCGGTCGCGGCCGCGGCCGCGCCAGAGCACGGCTTCAGCCATCGAAGCCCACCCTCGGGTCGGCGAGCCCGTACAGCAGGTCGGACAGCAGGTTGCCGGCCAGGACCGCGGCGGTGGCCAGTACGGTCAGCGCGGCCAGCAGCGGGAAGTCCACCGAGGTGGCGGCCTGCACGGTGGCGGCGGCGATCCCGGGCCAGCTGAAGACGGTCTCCACCAGCAGGGCTCCGGTGATCAGCTCGGGCACCCGGGAGCCGACGAGCGTCAGCATCGGCAGCATCCCGGAGCGCAGGGCGTGGCCGAGGAGGACCCGGCGCTGTGACAGGCCCCGGGCGCGGGCCCCGCGTACGGGGTCCTCGTCCAGGGCGTCGGCGACGCCCTGGCGCACGTAGAGGAAGAACCAGGGCAGCTGGGAGATCCCGAGGACCAGGGCGGGCAGCACCAGGTGGGTGGCGACCTGGCCGGGGGTGATCTCGGTGGAGGCGGCGTCGGTGAGGCCGCCGGAGGGCAGGACGCCCAGCCGGACGGAGAACAGCCAGACGGCCAGCAGCCCGAGCCAGTAGGCGGGGGCCGCCTCCAGGGTGTAGGCGAGGCCGCTCACCGTCCGGTCCAGGATCCCGCCCCGGCGGCGCGCGGCGAGCACGCCGAGGCCGGTGCCGAGGAGGACCGCGACGGCGAAGGCGCAGCCGGCGAGCAGCGCGGACCAGCCGAGCCGTTCGGCGATGGCGTCGGCGACGGGCTGCCGCAGGGCGGTGGAGTCGCCGAGGTCGCCGGCGAGGGCGGAGGTGAGCCAGTCCCACCAGCGGTCGAGGAGCGGCCGGTCCACGCCGAGGTTGGCGCGCAGCCGGTCGAGTTCGGCCCCGGAGGCGGTGAGTCCGGCGGTGCCGGCGTAGGCCTTGACGGGGTCGAAGGGGGAGAGGGCGGCGACGGTGAAGACGCCGAGGGTGACGGCGAGCAGGACCGGGGCGGCGGACAGGATCCGCCGCCCGGTCATGCGGGCCATCGGCCCCCAGGGCAGGCGCGGGGGACGGGCGGTCACCGCTGCTTCGGCTTCCAGGTCTCCACGTTCCACCAGGGGCCGGAGCCGAGGCCGTGGTCGTGCGGTTCGACCTGGGTGCTCAGGCCCTGCCACTTGTCGCCGACGACGTAGAGGTGGTCGATGTGGGTGAGGAAGACGTAGCCGGGGTTCTTGGCGAGCTCGCGCTGCACGGTGTCGTAGGCGGCCTTGCGGGCGGCCGGGTCGCCGCTGGTGCGGCCGTCGGACACGGCGCGGTCGACGGCCGGGTTGTCGTACCGGGCCATGTTGTTGAAGCCGTCGCCGCCGAGGGAGGAGGTGAGCAGCTGGTACTGGTCGAAGTCGGGGTCGGCCGGGGAGCCGCCGCCGGCGAGGACCGCGTCGGTCTTCATCCGGGGTTCGATGACCTCCCAGGTCCCGGCCTCGGTCCTGACCTCGATGCCCGCCTTCTTGGCGTCGGAGGCGAAGGCGAGGGCGTGGTCCTGGCGGATCTTGTCGCCGGAGGTGTACCAGAGCGGGAAGGCGGCGCGGACGCCGTCCTTGACGCGGATGCCGTCCCCGCCGGTCTTCCAGCCGGCCTCGTCGAGGATCCGCCGGGCGCGGTCGAGGTCGTGGGGGCGCTCGGTGCCGGGGGTGAACCAGGGGCTGTCGGTGGGGACGGGGCCGTAGGCGGGCTTGCCCGCGCCGTCGAGGAGGGTGTCGACCATGGCCTGGCGGTCGACGGCGAGGTCGAGCGCCTGGCGGACCGCCACGTCTCCGGTGACGGGGTGGTGGGTCGGGAGGGTGACGTCGCGGTAGTCGAAGGTCTTGGCCGCGTACGTCCTGTGCTTCCCGTCCTTGCCGAAGCCGCGGGCGAGGTCCGGGGGCAGGATCGCGGCGTCGAGCTCGCCGGAGCGCAGCCGGGTGGCGCGGACGTCGTCGTCCTTGACGACGGCCATGGTGAAGTTCTTGACGGCGGGCTCGCCGCCCCAGTAGCCGGGGTTGGCCTTGAAGCTGAGCTTCTCGCCCTTGGACCAGCCGGTGAGGACGTAGGGGCCGGTGCCGACGGGCTTGGTGGTGAACTCGCCGCTGTTGACGTCCTGGCGTCCCGCGATGTGTTCGGGGGCGATGGGCAGGACGGTGCGCTCGGCGAACGGCGCGTAGGGGTACTTGAGGGTGAAGACGACCCGGTCGGGGCCCTGGGCCGTGACGCTCTCGACCGCGTCGAGCTCGGTCCTGGAGGCGTTGTTGGTCTTCGGGTCGAGGATGGTGCGGTAGGTGAACTCGACGTCCTTGGCGGAGAAGGGCTCCCCGTCGCTGAACTTCACGCCCTGGCGCAGCCGGAAGGTGTAGGTGCGGCCGTCGGCCGAGACCTCGGGGAGGGCCTCGGCCAGCGCGGGCCTCAGCTTCATGTCCGCGTCGTGGGTGAGGAGCCCGTCGAAGATCTTGGAGTTGCCGTCCTTGCCGTAGCCGAGGAGGGGGCTGAGGGTCTCGGGTTCGGTGGCGATGCCGACGACGGCGGTGTCGGCCGGGGCGGGGGCCGAGGGGTTGGAGCAGGCCGTGACGCCCGTGATGAGTGCGGTGGCGAGCGCCGCGCCGGCGGCTCCCCGTACGTTCCGGGCCGTCATGCTGTGCACATCCCTGTTTAAGATCATCTGTTATTGCAAAGAGTTCGCAATAATGCCAGACGAGATCAGAAGACGACGAACCCGGCCATACGGACGCCGGTTCCCGGCCACCGGGGTCTTGTCCGGCCGCCCCCACCCGTGCCATATATGTCTAGACCTTTACGAGCGCACGTACGAGGAAGGCACCCCGTGCGACCCATCACGGCCCCGCGCCGCGCCGGGGCGGTCCTCGCGGCCCTCGCCCTCTGCCTGGGCGCCCCCGCGCTGAGCGCCTGCGGCGCGGACGGCGACACCACGCCCCCGCACGCCCCCGCCGGGCTCAGCGCCCAGGCGGGCAGCGCCACTTCGGTCCACGTGATGTGGGAGTCGGCCGCCCCCGCCGACGGGGTCACCGGCTACCAGGTCTTCCAGGACGGCCGGCTGGTGCGGGAACTCCCCGCCGAGAAGACCATGACGGACGTCACCGGGCTCACCCCGCGGACCGCCTACGCCTTCACCGTCCGGGCCCGCGACGCCGCCGGGAACCGCTCCGCCGAAGCCCCCGCCGCACGGGCCGCCACCCCCGCCGCCCCGCCCGAGGACCACGCCCCGCCCACCGCCCCGCCCGCCACCACCGGC
Organism: Streptomyces sp. NPDC001594; assembly: GCF_042893675.1. Taxonomy (NCBI): domain Bacteria; kingdom Bacillati; phylum Actinomycetota; class Actinomycetes; order Kitasatosporales; family Streptomycetaceae; genus Streptomyces; species Streptomyces sp. NPDC001594. The sequence goes on from NZ_JBIAVB010000020.1 coordinate 58,316, forward strand.
CGCGCCGAGGGCCCCCGCACGGTCCGCCTGGCCTGGACCCCGGCCACGGACGACACCGGCGTGACGGCGTACGACGTCTACCAGGGCGGGATCCGGATCCACACCGCCGGCGCCGCCGAGACCGCCACCACCCTGACCGACCTCCAGCCCGGCACCGCCTACTCCTTCACCGTCCGGGCCCGCGACGGCTCCGACAACAGCTCCGCCGACGGGCCGCCGGTCGCCGTGACCACCCCCGGCGACCCCGCCCAGGGCCCCGGCACCGCCCCCGGCGCGTTCACGGCCGCCACCTCCCCCGGCACGGTCGACCTGGGCTGGACCGCCCCGGACGCCGGCCGCGGGACGGACGAGTACCAGCTCTACGTCAACGACCGGCCCGTCACCGTCATCCGGTTCGGGGCCGGCGCCGTCCCGAAGGACCGCGCCTCCTACCGCCTCACCACCACCGAACCCGCCGGCACCGTCTGGACCCTGAAACTCCGCGCCCGCCTGCCCGACGGCAACTGGGGCGCCTTCTCCGAGGAGCGCCGCGTCACCCTCCCCGGCTGACACCGGTGGACCGGTCCACCCCCACCGATCGGGCCGAACGGCACTGCCGCGCAAGAAGATCGCGCACAATACAAACGTGTTCGGTGAGTACTCGGTCAACCACGGTCAGGCAGGTGCCAGCAGTGGCGACCATGCGTCAGAATCTCGCGCCGTGCCGGGAAACCTACCGCCGGAGACGGCGAGCTTCGTCGGCCGCGAGGCCGAACTCGACCGTCTCGAAGGCCTGCTGGACGAACGAAGACTGATCACCCTGACCGGGGTGGGCGGCGTCGGCAAGTCCCGGCTCGCCCTGCGGGCCGCCGCCCGCCCCGGCCGGGCCCGGCCCGACGGGGTCTGGTGGGTGGAGCTGTCCCCGCTGCGCGACCCCGGGCTCCTCACCACCACCCTCGCCCACACCCTCGGCCTCACCATCGGCGTCGCCGCCCACGCCGGGCAGTCCCTCGACGAGGAGCTGTGCGCGTGGATGGCCGACAAGACCATGCTGCTGGTCCTCGACACCTGCGAGCACCTGGTCACCCCCGTCCGGCACCTGGTGGGCGAACTCCTGCAGTCCGCACCCGGCCTGACGGTGCTGGTCACCTCCCGCGAACGGCTCGGCTCCCCCGGCGAGACCGTGCTGGAGGTCCGGCCGCTGCCCTGCGAGGGAGCCGACAGCGACGCCCTCGCCCTCTTCCGGTCCCGCGCGCTGGCCGCCTCGCCCCAGGCCGCCGCCACCCTCGCCGACCCCGCCCGGGCCGCCCTCGCGGCCGAGGTCTGCCGCCGGCTGGACGGCATCCCGCTCGCGCTGGAACTGGCCGGCGCCCGGCTGCGGGTGTGGACCCTGGAGCGGATGGCCCAGCTGCTGGGCGCCCGCTTCGACGTGCTCGCCGACACCGGCCGGGCCGCGCTGCCGCCCCGGCACCGGACCCTGCGGACCGCCATCGGGTGGAGCCACGAGCTGTGCGAGCCGCTGGAGCGGCTGCTGTGGGCCCGGCTGTCGGTGTTCGCCGGGGACTTCGACGTGGCCGCCGCCCGTACGGTGTGCGCCGGCGGGCCCCTGCCCGCGGCCCGGGTGGAACGGCTGCTGGAGGGGCTGGTCGCCAAGTCCGTGGTGCGCCGGACGCGGGAGCGCGGCGCGGGGACCCGCTACCGGATGCTGGACACCATCCGCGAGTTCGGCCACGACTGGCTGGCGGAGCTGGACGAGGTACGGAACGTCGCGGACCGCCACGCCCACTGGTACGCCGCCCTCGCCCGGGCCGCCGAACGGGACTGGATGGGGCCCGGGCAGGTGGACTGGTACCGCAGGATGAGCGCCGAGCACGCGCAGCTGCGCACCGCCCTGGAGCACCTGCTCGGGACGGACCCGGCCGCGGCCCTGGAGATGGCCGGCGCCCTCTGGTTCTTCTGGTTCTCCTGCGGCCACCTCCAGGAGGGCCGGAGCTTCCTCGAACGGGCCCTGGCCCAGGTCCCGCCGACGGGCGCCGAGCACGCGCAGGCGCTGTGGGCGCTCGGGTTGACGATGCTGCTCCAGGGCGACCTGGCGGCGGCGCGGCTGACGGGGCTGGCGTCCGTGCGGGCCGCCGACGCGCTCGACGACCCCGAGGGCCGGTTGCGCGCCGCCTACCTGCGGTCGGTGTCCCTGCTGATGCCGGGCGACCCGGTACGCGCGCTCGCGCTGGCGGGCCCCCCGGCGCGGGCGGGCCACGGCGGCGAGGGCAGCGGGGCGGGCCGTCTGCTGTGCCAGCTGGTGAGCGCGTACGCCCTGTGCGACCTCGGGCGCTTCGAGGAGGCCGCCGAAGAGGCGGAGGGGCTGCGCACGGCGTGCGTGGAGCGGGGCGAGCGCTGGATGCGGGCCTACGCGGACTACGTCCTGGCCGTCTCGGCGCTCGGGCTGGGGCGGCACGCGGAGGCCGCCCGGCACGTACGGGCGATGCTGTCCGGCAAGCGGCTGCTGAACGACCGCTTCGGCATCGCGATCGGCCTGGACATGCTGGCCGCGGCGGTGGCCGGCCTGGGCGACGGGGAGCTGGCGGCGCGGCTGCTGGGCACCGGGCACGCCTGGTGGCGCACGGTGGGCCGGCCGCAGATGGGCTCGCCCTCGCTGACGGCCCTGCGGGACCGGGGCGAGCGGCAGGCCAGGGCGGCGATCGGGGACGCGGCGTACGAGAGCGCGTTCCGGGGCGGCGCGGCGACGCCCACCGGCTGAGTCCCAGCCGGTGGACGGGGTAATCCGAGAGCTCCCGTCAGTACGGGAGGGGTCTGCCCGACGGTGTGCGCAGGTCCAGGTCTCGGGGGGCGGGCTTGGGGACGGGCTTGCGGATCAGCTGCTGGCGCATGCTACCTCCTCGCTCAGACCAGGGCCGGGCGACGGGGTTCCACCGTCCGGCCTTCGGGGAGCAGTTCCCCGGTGTCGTCGAAGACCACCACGCCGTTGCAGAGCAGGCTCCAGCCCTGTTCGGGATGGAAGGCCACGGTGCGGGCAGCGTCACGGTCGGCGCTGTCGGCGGGCGGGCAGGGGGGCTGGTGAGAGCACATGGCGCACCTCCTCGCAGAGTGGGGCGGGAGGGCCGGTGGTCACCCGGTCGATTCCGCGATCCACGGTGGCGGCGAGTATTGCCGATCGCCACCCCCGGACGGAACCCGTATTCGAGGTCGAGTTCAGGGTGTGTATGCCCGCTCACCATGCGCTCATGCCGGCTTTCCGGATCTTCTCCGCGCACCAGGGCCGCACCGCCCCGCGATCCCGGGCCGAACGCCCCGCCAAACCGGGATGATCATCCCAACTCCCCCACCCGCACCACCCTCACGAGTGGTGCGGATCACACGCCCCCGCCTCCTCGACCGGCTAGCGGATCGGCATGCCGGAGAGGGTGCGGGCGATCACCAGGCGCTGGATCTCGCTCGTGCCCTCGAAGATCGTGTAAATAGCGGCATCCCGGTGCATCCGCTCCACCGGGTACTCCCGGGTGAAGCCGTTGCCGCCGAGGATCTGGACCGCCTGGGCGGTGACCTTCTTGGCCACCTCGCTCGCGTAGAGCTTCGACATGGAGCCCTCCGCCGCGGTGAAGGGCTTGCCCGCGATCGCCATCCACGACGCCCGCCATACCAGCAGCCGGGCCGCGTCGATCTGCGTGCGCATGTCCGCGAGCTGGAAGGCCACCCCCTGGTTGTCGATGATCGGGCGGCCGAACTGGGTGCGGGTCTTCGCGTAGTCGAGGGCCACCTCGTACGCGGCGCGGGCGGTGCCGACCGCCATGGCGCCGACGGCCGGCCGGGAGGCCTCGAAGGTGGCCATGGCCGCGTTCTTGACGCGCTCGCCGCCCGCCTTCGCCTTCTCGCGGGCCCGCGAGAGCCGCTCGTCGAGCTTCTCCTTGCCGCCGAGCAGGCAGGAGCCCGGGATGCGCACGTCCTCCAGGACCACCTCGGCGGTGTGCGAGGCCCGGATGCCGTGCTTCTTGAACTTCTGGCCCTGCGAGAGGCCCGGGGTGCCCGGCGGCACGATGAAGGAGGCGTGGCCCTTGGTGCCGAGCTCGGGGTCGACCACGGCGACGACGATGTGGACGTTGGCGATGCCGCCGTTGGTGGCCCAGGTCTTGGTGCCGTTCAGCACCCACTCGTCCGAGGCCTGGTCGTAGACGGCCCGGGTGCGCATCGCGCCGACGTCGGAGCCGGCGTCCGGCTCGGAGGAGCAGAAGGCGGCGACCTTCACGTCGTCCGGGGTGCCGTACATCTGCGGGATCCAGGTGCCGATCTGCTCCTCGGTGCCGTTGGCGAGGACGCCGATGGCCGCGAGGCCGGTGCCCACGATCGACAGGGCGATGCCGGCGTCGCCCCAGAACAGCTCCTCCATGGCCATCGGGATGCCCAGGCCGGTGGGGTCGAAGAACTGCTGGGCGTAGAAGTCCAGCGAGTAGATGCCGACCTTGGCCGCCTCCTGGATCACCGGCCAGGGGGTCTCCTCGCGCTCGTCCCACTCCGCCGCCGCGGGCCGGATCACGTCGGCGGCGAAGCCGTGGATCCAGTCGCGGACCTGCTTCTGGTCGTCGTTGAGCTCCATGGTGAACTCCGCCATGTCCCCTCCAGCTGCTTCACACGGCCGTGCGGCCACACCCGGCGGACCCGACCCATGGGCGAGTTACTGCCGGTAACCTTAACAAGGGCCACAGTCTGTTACCGGCCGGTAAGCACTGTCAAGCGCCGCCGGATCAAACGTCAGGGTGTGCGGGGTGTTACGTTGCGTGGGCGTCACGCACATCGCAAGGGCGGGGAGAGAAACACGTCATGCAGACCACCCAGGAGGCCGGAGCCGGCGAGCCGGGAGCCGGCGAGCGCCGCCGGCGCGAGCTCCTCGAGGCGGCGGACCGCGTCGTCCTCAGGGACGGCCCCAAGGCCTCCATGAACGCCATCGCGGCGGAGGCGGGCATCACCAAGCCCATCCTCTACCGCCACTTCGGCGACAAGGCGGGGCTCTACCAGGCCCTGGCCGTCCGGCACACCGACGCCCTGCTCGACTCGCTGCGGGCCGCGCTCGACGCCCCCGCCGAGCGCCGCAGCCGGGTGGAGTCCACCCTCGACACCTATCTCGCCGCCATCGAGGCCCGCCCCCAGGTGTACCGGTTCCTGATGCACCCCGCCGAGGACTCGCAGAGCTCCGAGCGCGGCTTCGACGTCGGCCTGCACTCCGCCCCGCTGCTGCGCCGGCTCGGCGAGGAACTGGCGCAGGTGGTGGGCGAGCGCGTCGACCTCGGCCCGGGCGGCGAACAGCTCGCCCGGATCTGGGGGCACGGCATCGTCGGCATGATGCACGCCGCCGGGGACTGGTGGCTCGGCGAACGCCCGTGTGCCCGGGCCGATCTGGTGGCCGGCCTCACCGACCTGCTCTGGGGCCGCCTGGCCACCGCCGGCAACCGCGCGGACGGCCCGGGCTTCTGAGCCGCCCGGGCCCCGGCGTACGGCCGGGCTACCGCTGCCCGGCCGCCCTGCCCCAGGGGGTCTTGCGGATGGCCCGGCGCAGCAGCCGGGCGCGCAGACCGGTCACCCGGTCCGCGTAGACGGTGCCGTCGAGGTGGTCGCACTCGTGCTGGAGGCAGCGGGCGAAGAACCCGGTGCCTTCGATCCGCACCGGCTTCCCGTCGGAGGTGACCCCCTCGACGACCGCGCGGTCGAAGCGGGCGGTGCCCGCCTCCAGGCCGGGCAGCGAAAGACAGCCCTCGGGGCCGAGGAACTCGTCCCCGTCGGCCTCGACCAGACGGGGGTTGACCACGTGTCCCACGTGGCGGACGTCATCGTCGTCGGGGCAGTCGTAGACGAAGACCCGCTGCCCGACCCCGACCTGGTTCGCGGCGAGGCCGACCCCCTGGGCGGCGTACATCGTGGCGAACATGTCCTCGATGAGCCGGTCGAGTTCGGGGCCGAAGTCGGTGACCTCGGCGCAGGCGGAATGGAGCACCGGATCACCCAGCAGGCTCATGGTGCGGACGAGTCCGGTGGTACCGGGGATGGGGCGCTGTCGCATGGCCGTAAGGGTACGACGGGCGAATATATGAGGAGATCCGTGGCGGACCGGGGGCGCCGCGGTCAAGGCTCCGGCCGGTACTGGATAGGCTGGGGCGACCGACGCTAGGAGGACAAAGGACGATGGCAGGCAACACGGAGCCGCTTTCGCCGCGGGCCAAGCTGGCCGTGACGGCGGGCAAGGCCGCGGCGGCGGTGTCGCGGGCCGCGGGACGCGGAAGCGGATCGGTGATCGGTGGCAAGGTCGCGCTCAGGCTGGACCCCGATCTCCTCGGCGCGCTGGCGCAGCATCTCGATGTCGTCCTCGTCTCCGCGACGAACGGCAAGACCACGACGACCCGTCTGATCGCCGAGGCCCTGCGGGCCAGCGGTCCGGTCGTCTCGAACGCGCTGGGCGCGAACATGCCGGCGGGCATCACCTCCGCCCTGGCCGGCGGCTCGGACGCCAAGTACGGCGTCATCGAGGTCGACGAGAAGTACCTGGCCGGGGTGGCCCGGGACGTCACCCCGAAGGTGATCGCCCTGCTGAACCTCTCCCGCGACCAGCTGGACCGCGCGGCCGAGACCCGCATGCTCGCCGAGAAGTGGCGCGAGGGGCTCCAGGGCTCCAAGGCGGTCATCGTGGCGAACTGCGACGACCCCCTGATCGTCTGGTCGGCCTCCTCCTCGCAGAGCGTGGTGTGGGTCGCGGCCGGCCAGGAGTGGAAGGACGACGCCTGGTCGTGCCCCTCCTGCGGCGGTGTCATGCAGCGCCCGGGCGACGACTGGTTCTGCGGCGAGTGCGGTTTCCGCCGCCCGACCCCCACCTGGGTGCTCTCCGGCGACCACGTGCTGGACCCGCACGGCTCGGCCTGGCCGATCCACCTCCAGCTGCCCGGCCGCGCCAACAAGGCGAACGCCGCCACCTCGGCCGCCGTGGCCGCCGTCTTCGGCGTGCCCCCGCAGGTCGCGCTGGAGCGCATGTACCAGGTCCAGGCCGTCGCCGGCCGCTACGACGTGGTCTCCTTCCAGGGCCGCGACCTGCGCCTGCTGCTGGCGAAGAACCCGGCCGGCTGGCTCGAGACGTTTTCGCTGATCGACGGCCCCCCGGCGCCGGTGGTCCTCTCGGTCAACGCCCGCGGCGCGGACGGCACCGACACCTCCTGGCTGTGGGACGTGGACTACCCGCGCCTCGCCGGCCACCCGATCTTCGTGATCGGCGACCGCAAGCTGGACCTGGCCGTCCGCCTGGAGGTCGCGGGCCTGGACTTCCGGGTCTGCGAGACCCTCGACGAGGCCGTGCAGCTGGCGCCGCCCGGGCAGATCGAGCTGATCGCCAACTACACCGCCTTCCAGGACGTGCGCCGCCGCGTCGGCAACTAGTCACCCATAGAGGACAAGAGCATGAGCGACAACAGCCTGCGTCTGGTGTGGGTCTACCCCGACCTGCTCAGCACGTACGGAGACCAGGGCAACGCCCTCGTGGTGGAGCGCCGGGCGCGCCAGCGCGGCCTGGACGTGCAGCGCGTGGACGTGCGCAGCGACCAGCCCATCCCCACCTCGGGCGACATCTACCTGATCGGCGGCGGCGAGGACCGGCCCCAGCGGCTGGCCGCCGAGCGCCTGCTGCGCGACGGCGGCCTGGAGCGCGCCGTCTCGAACGGGGCGATCGTCTTCTCCGTCTGCGCCGGGTACCAGATCCTCGGCAAGGAGTTCGTCAACGACATGGGCCAGCGCCAGGAGGGCCTGGGCCTGCTGGACGTCGTGACCGTGCGCGGCGAGGGCGACCGGTGCGTCGGCGACGTGCTCGCCGACATCGACCCGCGGCTGAACCTCCCCCCGCTGACGGGCTTCGAGAACCACCAGGGCGTCACGCACCTGGGCCCGACGGCCAAGCCGTTCGCCCGCACCCGGCTCGGCCGGGGCAACGGCACCGGCGACGGCACCGAGGGCGCGTACAACGACACCGTCTTCGGTACGTACATGCACGGACCCGTGATGGCCCGCAACCCGCTGATCGCGGACCTGCTGCTGAAGCTGGCCCTCGACGTGAACGCGCTGCCGGCCATAGACGACCGCTGGTACGAGGCGCTGCGCGCCGAGCGCATCGCGGCGGCCACGCAGCCCGTGTAGCGGCCCGCGCCGCGGCGGCCCGCGGCTCACCCCGTCCGGCCCGGACTCCCCTCGGGGGTCCGGGCCGACGTGCGTTCGTACGATCTTCCGTTTGGTGTGTCCGTCCTGTGGAGGATGGTTCAGTCCAGTGGGAATCCGCTTGTAGGGTGACGGTTAGTTCCAACCGGACGACGTGGTCCGGTCGTCGGCCCACGTTGCAAAGGTCTTTCTGCCATGCGCATTGGTGTGCTCACTTCCGGTGGCGACTGCCCCGGCCTCAATGCCGTCATCCGCTCCGTCGTGCACCGCGCCGTCGTCGACCACGGGGACGAGGTCATCGGCTTCCACGACGGCTGGCGCGGCCTGCTGGAGTGCGACTACCGCAAGCTCGACCTGGACTCCGTGGCCGGCATCCTGGCCCGCGGCGGCACCATCCTCGGCTCCTCCCGCGTCCAGCCCGCGCACCTGCGCGACGGCGTGGAGCGGGCCCGCGGCCACGTCGCCGACCTGGGCCTCGACGCGATCATCCCGATCGGCGGCGAGGGCACGCTCAAGGCCGCCAACCTGCTCGCGCAGGGCGGTCTGCCGATCGTCGGCGTGCCGAAGACCATCGACAACGACATCTCCTCCACGGACGTCACCTTCGGCTTCGACACCGCCGTCGGCGTGGCCACGGAGGCCCTCGACCGGCTGAAGACCACCGCCGAGTCGCACCAGCGCGTCATGGTGGTCGAGGTCATGGGTCGGCACACCGGCTGGATCGCACTGCACTCGGGCATGGCGGCCGGCGCGCACGCCATCGTGGTCCCGGAGCGTCCGTTCGACATCGATGAGCTGACGGCGATCGTCGGCGAGCGCTTCTCCGCCGGCAAGCGGTTCGCGATCGTCGTGGTCGCCGAGGGCGCCAAGCCGCGCCCCGGCTCGATGGAGTACCAGCAGGGCGGCACGGACCAGTACGGGCACGAGCGCTTCGCCGGCATCGGCAACATCCTCGCCGTCGAGCTGGAGCGGCGGCTGGGCAAGGAGGCCCGTCCGGTCATCCTGGGCCACGTCCAGCGCGGCGGCACGCCCACCGCCTACGACCGGGTCCTGGCCACCCGTTTCGGCTGGCACGCGGTGGAGGCGGCGCACCGGGGCGAGTTCGGCATGCTGACGGCCCTGCGCGGCACGGACATCGTGATGGTCCCGCTGGCCGAGGCGACCTCGCACCTGAAGACGGTGCCGGACGCGCGGTACGACGAGGCGCAGACGGTTCTGTGATGTTCAACCCGTTCTGACCCCTTCGGCCGCCCCCGGACACGATCTCGTCCGGGGGCGGCACTACTGTGGTGGGGCGCCACAGTCAAGGGAGTGAACAGATGGACCACAGCGGTCACGGCATGGACATGAACATGGATATGGACATGAACATGGACCTGCCGCCGTTCACCCTCGGACGCGGTCTGGAGTTCTCCTTCGACGCGTTCTTCCTCTTCGGCTCCCTGATCGCGCTCGCCCTGTACGGCTGGGGCGTGGTGCGGCTGCGCCGGCGCGGGGACGCATGGCCGCTCGGCCGGACGGTCGCCTTCGCCGCCGGCGTGCTGACGGTGATGCTGGTGATGTGCACCAAGCTGAACGACTACGGCATGGTCATGTTCAGCGTGCACATGATCCAGCACATGGTGATCAGCATGGTCACCCCCATCCTGGTGCTGCTCGGCGCCCCGGTGACCCTCGCCCTGCGCGCGCTCCCGCCCGCCGCCCGGGGCAGCAAGGGCCCGCGCGAGCTGCTCCTGATGCTGCTGCACAGCCGGTACATGCGGATCGTCACGCACCCGGCCTTCACCATCCCGATGTTCATCGCCAGCCTGTACGCCCTGTACTTCACCCCGCTGTTCGACTTCCTGATGCAGAGCAGGGCCGGGCACATCGGCATGATGGTCCATTTCCTCGCCGTCGGCCTGATCTTCTTCTGGCCGATCATGGGCGTGGACCCGGGCCCGCACCGCCCCGGCTACGTGATGCGGATGCTGGAGCTCTTCGCGGGCATGCCCTTCCACGCCTTCTTCGGCATCGCCCTGATGATGGCGAGCGAGCCGATGATCAAGACGTACGCGAACCCGCCGGCCTCCCTGGGCATCGACCCGCTCGACGACCAGCACTGGGGCGGCGGCATCGCCTGGGCCTTCAGCGAGATCCCCTCGGTGCTCGTGCTGATCGCCCTGGTCTACCAGTGGTACCACTCCGAGCAGCGGGCGGCGAAGCGCTCGGACCGGGCCGCGGACCGGGACGGCGACAAGGAGCTGGAGGCGTACAACGCCTATCTCGCCTCACTGCAAGGGCGCGGCCAGTAGCGCCGGAGCCGCTCGGCGCGCCACCATGGGGCATGACCGGATCCGTTAAGGCGATGGCCGTCACGACCTTCGCCGCCCTGGTGGCCGTCTCCACGTACTCCGTGGCCCTCGGCAGCAACGGCTGGCTGTGGTTCGGCTGGGTGGTGCTGGGGCTGCTGACCCTGGGCCTGGCCGCCTCCCGAGGCTCCTGACACCCGCCCGGGCCCGCGCGGGCCCGCTCCTCGCCACCGCATGGCTGATCCTGATCCGTCCGTGGTCCGACCGTCGGGTGAAGGGAAGCACCGGGTGTTCTACCACCTGCTCAAGCACGTGCTGCTCGGTCCGCTGCTGCGGCTGCTGTTCCGGCCGCGGATCGAGGGCCTGGAGAACATCCCCGACGAGGGGGCCGCGATCGTCGCGGGCAACCACCTGTCCTTCTCCGACCACTTCCTGATGCCCGCGATCCTCCGGCGCCGGATCACCTTCCTGGCGAAGGCCGAGTACTTCACCGGGCCGGGGCTCAAGGGCCGGCTGACCGCGGCCTTCTTCCGCAGCGCCGGGCAGATCCCGGTGGACCGCTCCGGCAAGGACGCCGGGCAGGCGGCGCTGCGCGAGGGGCTCGGGGTGCTGGCCAAGGGCGAGCTGCTCGGCATCTACCCGGAGGGGACGCGCTCGCACGACGGGCGGCTCTACAAGGGCAAGGTCGGGGTGGCGGCGATGGCCCTGGGGGCCGGGGTGCCGGTCGTCCCGTGCGCGATGCTGGGCACCTTCGAGATCCAGCCGCCCGGCCAGACCCTCCCGAAGATCCGCCGGGTCACGATCCGCTTCGGGGCCCCGCTGGAGTTCTCGCGGTACGCCGGGATGGAGGGCGAGCGGGCGGTGCTGCGCGCCGTGACCGACGAGATCATGTACGCGATCCTGAACCTCTCCGGCCAGGAGTACGTCGACCGGTACGCGGCCGAGGTCAAGGCCGAGGAAGAGGAGGAACGGAAGAAGGCCCGGCGCACGAAGCGCTGAGCCTCCTCCCGTTCACCGGCGTTCCCGGGGTCCTAGCGGACGGCCGGGAGCTCCTCCTGCTTGACCTGCTCCGAGGCCGGGGCCTGGGCGAGGGACTTCGCGGCGGCCGGGGCCGGCGGCACCGGAGTGGCGTGCGGGCCGCACTTCACGTCCGTGGCGTCGACCTTGCCGGTCAGCAGGTAGGCGTCCACCCGCGTGTTGATGCAGGGGTTCACCAGGCTGGTGACGCCGTGCGAGCCGGCGTTCTGCTCGGTGATCAGGCGCGAGCCCGCCAGGCGGCGGTGCAGCTCGACGCCGCCCTGGTACGGGGTGGCCGCGTCACGCTCGGACTGGACGATCAGGACCGGGGCGATGTTCTTCGCGCCGACCTGGATCGGGGTGCTCTGCTTGGACTTCCAGGTCGCGCAGGGCAGGTTCATCCAGGCGTTCGACCAGGTGAGGAACGGGTACTTCTTGTTCAGCTCGGTGTTGTCCCGGTCCCACTTGGCCCAGCTGGTCGGCCACTTGGCGTCGGCGCACTCCACCGCGGTGTAGACGGCGTTGCTGTTCTCGGACGCCGCGTTGCCCTTGGTGTCGGACATGTCCGGGGCGATGGCGTCGATCAGCGGCTTCTCGTCACCGGCGGCCCAGGCGCTGAAGGCCTGCGCGACCGGGACCCACGAGGAGTCGTAGTACGGGGCGCCCTGGAAGAAGCCGATGAGCTCGTTCGGGCCGACCACGCCGCCGAGCGGCTTGGCCTTGGCCTGCGCGCGCAGCTGCTGGTACTTGGCCTCGACCTTGGCGCGGGTGTCGCCGAGGTGGAAGGTGGAGTCGTACTTGGCGACCCAGTCCTGCCAGTCGTTCCAGCGGGTCTGGAACGCGACGTCCTGCTCCAGGTTGGCCTGGTACCAGATGTTGTCGGTGTCCGGGTTGACCACCGAGTCGACGATCATGCGGCGCACGTGGCCCGGGAACAGGGTCGCGTAGACCCCGCCCAGGTAGGTGCCGTAGGAGACGCCGAGGTAGTTGATCTTCTTCTCGCCGAGGGCGGCCCGGATGACGTCCAGGTCGCGCGCGGTGTTGGGGGTGGTCATGTGCGGCAGCATCTCGCCGCTGCGCTCCTTGCAGCCGTCCGCGTACTCGGCGGCGAGCTTGCGCTGGGCGCTCTTGTCGGCCTCGCTCGACGGGACCGGGTCGGCCTTGGGGGCCTTCACGAACTCCTGCGGGTCGATGCAGGAGATGGGCGCGGAGTGGCCGACGCCGCGGGGGTCGAAGCCCACGAAGTCGTACGCCTTGGAGGTGTTGACCCACAGCGGGCTCTTGGTGGTGATCCGGCGCGGGAAGCGCATGCCGGAACCGCCCGGGCCGCCCGGGTTGTAGATGAGGGCGCCCTGGCGCTCGTCCTTGGTGCCCGTGCTGACGGCGCGGTCGACGGCGATGTCGATCGTCTTGCCGAAGGGCTTGGAGTAGTCGAGCGGGACCTTCACCCATCCGCACTGGATCGGCTTCTCGAAGCCCCAGTCGGCCGGGCAGTCCTTCCAGTCGATGCCGGTGCGCGCGGCGCGGGCGGCGGCGATCTGGGCGCCGACGGCCTCGGCTGCGCCGTTGTCCCTGTTGGTCGGAGCCGCCGAGGCGGACGGCGCGAGCAGCAGACCCGCCGCCAGCGCGCCGGTGATGAGAGTGGCGGCGCTGCCCAGCGTCGCGTTGCGAATCACGTGGTTGATCCCCCTGGTCATGTGCCGCGCGAGGCGGCCGGGTTGGGTCAGGGGGATCCTTTCGCCTGACGGGTACCTGGCAACAGACCGAGGTCGAGTTCTTTGCCAACCCGATAACCGGGAAGGGGTGTACCGCTGAGCGGTGTCCCTTTCGCCCCGCATCCGTACGGCGGTTACCAGCCGTACGTCCGGGCCGCCTCCTCCAGCAGCTCGCGCAGCCGCAGCGCGTCCGGGGCCAGCGCCGTCACCAGCACGGCGGGACCGGCCAGCGGCGTGACCGCCGCGAACTCCCCGAGCACCGCCGCCCGCGGCGGATCCTGCTCGAACCGGGGGTCCACGACCAGGAGCTGGCCCAGCGTCCGGTGTCCGGCGAGGCCCGCCGGGCCGTCCCAGCCGCCCGGGGCGCCGGGTCCGCACGAGAGCTCCTGGTCCAGCAGCGGGCGGCCGCCCCGGGTGACGGTGAGCCGGCTGCGCAGCAGGCCGGGGGCCTCGCCGGTGCGTCCGAGCACCTGCTCCTCGCGCAGCATCAGGCGGGCGGAAGGGGCCAGTTCGGCGCGGGTGGAGACCCGCAGGTCGCTGCCGCGCACCGAGACCAGCGGCTCCGGCAGCCAGCGCACCGCCGACTCCTCGGCCAGAGCCAGCCGTACGTCGTAGCGCGCGCTCTCCCCGCCCCGGCCGGGCAGGGCCAGGGTGGCGGCCGCCGAGCGCAGGTCGAGCCGGGCGCCCGGGCCCGCGTCGGCCTCAACCGCGAGGTGGTCGCCGCCGAGCGGGGCGCTCATCGCGCCGACCAGCATCACGCCGGCCTCGGGGCCCTCGCTGCGGACCCGGCGCAGGGCGAGCGGCCCTTCCCCGGCCAGCAGGGGCAGGGCGGTGCCGCCGCGCCCGTCGGCGGCGGCGGCGATGCGGGCGGTGGCCCGCAGCCCGGCCGGGGACGGGACGGCGGCCGCCTCGGCGGGGGGCGCGCTGGTCACCGTACGGCCCAGGCGGCGAGGCGCTCGCGGACCCAGGCGGCCACCGGGGCCACGCCCTCGGCGCCGCGCAGGGACTGGAAGGCGACGGGCAGGTCGCCGCGCTGCTCGGCGGCGTCGCGGGCCATCCGCTCCAGGTCGGAGCCGACGTACGGGGCGAGGTCGGTCTTGTTGACGACGAGCAGGTCGGCGGTGGTGACGCCGGGGCCGCCCTTGCGCGGGATGTCGTCGCCGCCGGCCACGTCGATGACGAAGATCTGGGCGTCGACCAGGCCTCGGGAGAAGGTGGCGGTCAGGTTGTCGCCGCCGGACTCCACGAGGATCAGGTCGAGGGGGCCGACCGTCTCCTCCAGTTCCTCGACGGCCTCCAGGTTGGCGGAGATGTCGTCGCGGATGGCGGTGTGCGGGCAGGCGCCGGTCTCCACCGCGCTGATCCGCTCGGGGGGCAGGACCGCCTCGCGGAGCAGGAACTCGGCGTCCTCGCGGGTGTAGATGTCGTTGGTGACGACGGCCATGGACAGGTCGGTGCGCAGGACCCGGCAGAGGGCGGCGACGGTGGCGGTCTTGCCGGAGCCGACGGGTCCGCCGAGGCCGATCCGCAGGGCGCGGCGGGTGCCGTCGGCGCGCAGGGGGGCGGCGCTGTGGGTGTGCCGGTGGGGATACGAAACATCGTGGTCGAGGTGCACGGCGGTTCTCCTTGGGGATGGTCTGGTGGGGGGTGCCCCGCTCAGGAGGCGAAGAGGCGTACCGCCCAGTCGGCATGGGCCTCCGCCGCGATCTCCAGCAGCGGGGACGAGGCCGCGGGCAGCGCGTCCGTGCCCTGGTCGCGGGCGAGCAGCGCGGCCTCGGCGGCGCGGGCGCAGACGGCGTCGAGTTCGGGGGCCAGGCCGGCCAGGACGGCGCTCGCCTCGAAGGGGTCGAGGCCCAGCAGCCGTACGGTGGCGGTGGCCGGACCGCTGACGCTCTCGTACGCCGCCACGTGCGCGGCGTCCAGCGCCCCGAGCCCGGCGGCCCGGGCGGTGAGGCCGAGCACCACGGGCTGGTGCGCCCCGCGTGGGAAGGCGGCGGCCAGCGCGTCGAGTTCGGGGGCGGGCCAGGTGGCCCGGGCGGCCCGCATCAGCTGCCGGCCGAGCCGGCGGGCGGCGGCGCGCAGCGCGGGCGAGGGGGTGCGGGCGTCGGCGGCGGCGTCGAGTTCCGCCGGGTCGAGGCCGAGGGCGGCCGCCGCCGCGAGGGCGGCGGCGGTGAGCCCGGCGGTGTGCAGCCGGCCGCGGCAGAACTGGGCGAGGCTGGCGGCGTCGTGGATCCGGCCCGCCTTGCAGGCGGCCTCCGCCCCGCCGGAGTGGGCGTGCCCTCCGGCGGGGAAGCGGCCGTCCGCGAGGACGAGCAGCGCGGCGAGGCTCATCGGGAGCGGTCCTCCATCAGAAGAGGAAGTAGCGCTGGGCCATGGGCAGCTCCGCGGCGGGGGCCGGTTCCACGACCTCGCCGTCGATGCTGACGGTGAAGGTGTCGGCGTCGACCTCGACCCTCGGCATGGCGTCGTTGTTGCGCATGTCCGTCTTGCTCGTCTTGCGGGTGCTCTCGATGGCCGTGAACTGCTTGGTGAGCCCGAGCCGTTCGGGCAGGTGGTCGTCGAGGGCGGCCTGCGAGGTGAAGTTGAGCGAGTTCAGGCCGGGGGCACGGCCGATGGCTCCGTACATGGGCCGGGGCAGCACCGGCTGGGGGGTGGGGATGGAGGCGTTGGCGTCGCCCATCTGCGCGTACGCGATCTGGCCGCCCTTGACGACGACCTCGGGCTTGACGCCGAAGAAGGCCGGGTTCCACAGGACCAGGTCGGCGAGCTTGCCCACCTCGACGGAGCCGATCTCGCGGGCGAGGCCCTGGGCCACGGCCGGGTTGATCGTGTACTTGGCGACGTAGCGGCGGGCCCGGTGGTTGTCGGCCGGGCCGTCTCCGGGCAGGAAGCCGCGCCGCTTCTTCATCACGTGGGCGGTCTGCCAGGTGCGCAGCACGACCTCGCCGACCCGGCCCATGGCCTGGGAGTCGGAGGAGATGATGGAGATGGCGCCGAGGTCGTGCAGGACGTCCTCGGCGGCGATGGTGGAGGGGCGGATCCGGGACTCGGCGAAGGCGAGGTCCTCGGGGACGGCCGGGTTGAGGTGGTGGCAGACCATCAGCATGTCGAGGTGTTCCTCGACGGTGTTGACGGTGTGCGGCCGCGTGGGGTTGGTGGAGCTGGGCAGGATGTTGGGCTCGGAGACCACGGTGATGATGTCGGGGGCGTGGCCGCCGCCCGCGCCCTCGGTGTGGTACGAGTGGATGGTCCGCCCGGCGATGGCCGCGAGGGTGTCGCCCACGAAGCCGGCCT
Source organism: Streptomyces sp. NPDC001594 (assembly GCF_042893675.1). Lineage (NCBI taxonomy): Bacteria > Bacillati > Actinomycetota > Actinomycetes > Kitasatosporales > Streptomycetaceae > Streptomyces > Streptomyces sp. NPDC001594. Next base: position 74,808 of record NZ_JBIAVB010000020.1, read on the forward strand.
CGTTGAGGGTGTCGGTGTGGATGACGACCTGGGTTCCGGTCTCGTCGGCGACTGTCAGGCAGGCGTCGATGACGGCGGGGGTGGCCCCCCAGTCCTCGTGGATCTTGAATCCGAGGGCGCCGCCGCGCAGCTGGGAGTACATGCCCTCGCGGGACATGGTGTTGCCCTTGCCGAGCAGGCCGATGTTGACGGGGTAGTGCTCCAGCGCCGCGAACATCCGGGCCAGGTGCCAGGGGCCGGGGGTGACGGTGGTGGCCTTGGAGCCCTCGGCGGGGCCGGTGCCGCCGCCGACGAGGGTGGTGATGCCGGAGGCGAGGGCCTCGTCGACGACGGTCGGCGAGATGAAGTGGATGTGGGTGTCGATGGCGCCGGCGGTGACGATCTTGCCGTTCCCGGCGATGATCTCGGTCTCGGGCCCGATGACGAGGGCGGGGTCCACCCCGTCCATGGTGTCGGGGTTGCCGGCCTTGCCGATGCCGCAGATGCGGCCGTCGCGGATGCCGACGTCGGCCTTGACGATGCCCCAGTGGTCGAGGACGACCACGCCGGTGATCACCGTGTCGGGGGCGCCTTCGGCGCGGGTGGTGCGGGCCTGCCCCATGGACTCGCGGATGACCTTGCCGCCGCCGAAGACGGCCTCGTCCCCGGAGTGGCCGGGGCCTCCGCTGAGGTCCTGCTCGATCTCGACGAAGAGGTCGGTGTCGGCGAGCCGGATCCGGTCGCCCCGGGTGGGGCCGAAGAGGTCGGCGTACGCCTGGCGCGAGATCTCAGCCATCGAGGGGTCCTCCGGTCTCCCCGCGCAGCCCGGGCACGGTGCGCAGTCCGCCGAGCGGCACGAGTTCCACGGCGACCGGGATGCCCGGCTCGAAGCGGACGGCGGTGCCGGCGGCGATGTTCAGGCGCAGGCCGCGGGCGGCCTGCCGGTCGAAGTCGAGGCCGGGGTTGGCTTCGGCGAAGTGGTAGTGGGAGCCGACCTGGACGGGCCGGTCGGCGGCGTTGAGCACGGTGAGGCGGGTGACGGGGCGGCCCTCGTTGAGGCGCACCGGACCGTCCCCGAAGGCGATTTCGCCGGGGATCATCGGAATGGCCCTCTTCAGACGATCGGGTCGTGGACGGTGACGAGCTTGGTGCCGTCGGGGAAGGTCGCCTCGACCTGCACGTCGTGGATCATCTCGGGGATCCCCTCCATCACCTCGGCGCGGCTGAGCACCTTGCGGCCGGAGTCCATGAGCTCGGCGACGGTCCGGCCGTCGCGGGCGCCTTCGAGGAGGTGGGAGGTGATCAGGGCGATGGCCTCGGGGTGGTTGAGGAGGACCCCGCGCGCCCTGCGCTTCTCGGCCACGTCGGCGGCGACGTGGATCAGCAGTCTCTCTTGTTCGTGTGGTGTCAACTGCACCTGTATCACCAAGCTTCCGGGACAAGATCTCATCGCGCCGTGGCGAACCGTACCGGTCGTCAACACTTTGTTGACCTGCGCATATCCATGCCAAGCATGTCTTGCCCAACGCAGAGCGAGGCTTTCCATCCCGATCACCGACGCTTTACCGGTCCATGGGCGGCCATTGGCGAAGGGCCGCCCGGCACACCCTAGGGGCGACACTTTTCCGCCGCGTTAACCCACGTTTCCGGGAGGGACCCGGTTCATCCCGTCGGCGGGTGCGGCGCCGACTTCGTCATACGATCGCCGGTTCCTCCGGTTCAACGGCCGCGAACGGCCCCCGCGGCGGCGGCCGCGCCGGCCGGCCAGGGCAGGGCGAGCCACACGGTCTTGCCCCCGTCCTCGGTGGGGCTGACCGACAGCCGGCCGCCGGCCTCCGCCGCCAGCCACCGGATGATGACCATGCCCCGGCCGTTGTCCTGCTGGACGGCGGCGGGCAGCCGCTTGGGCCAGCGCGGGTGGCTGTCGGTCACGCCGACGCGCAGCCACTCCTCGCGCTCCAGGCGCAGGTCGACGGTGAAGGTGGGCGACTGCCCGAAGGTGTGCTGCACGGAGTTGGTCGCGAGCTCCGAGACGACCAGCCGTACGGTGTCGGCGGTGTCGGCGTCCTCGGGGAGTCCCCAGTCGCTCAGCACCCGCGCCGCGTAGCGGCGGGCGGCGGCCACCGAGACCGGGTCGCTCGGCAGGGTGACGGATGCTTCCAGCTGATCTGCCATGGCGACGTCCCTTTCCCACCGGGACGGAGCCGCCCCGGATCTGCGCTGAGCGCCAGAGTGCCACCCATCCTGCCGCCGTTTCCGCCATTCCCCCAAGATATGCATATATCTGTCGCTCAATGCGGTGAACTCTGCTACGGAAAAGCGTATTTGGACGGCAGACTGGTGCGGTCCATGCCGGTGGAAGGAGGGCGGGTATGCAGCACGGTCCCGCGGTGCGCCGGCGCAAGCTCGGCGAGGAACTGCGCGCGCTGCGCGACCGGACCGGGCTCACGAGCGGCGAGGTGGCCCGCATCGTCGGCTGGCACCAGTCGAAGGTCAGCCGGATCGAGACGGGCCGCAGTGGCGTGAAGACGCAGGACATCCGGCTGCTGCTGAACGCCTACGGGGACGTGGTGAGCCCGCAGCAACGCGCCCTGCTGGAGGCCCTGGGCGCGTCGGCGGCCGGACCCGCGGCGGGCGGCGAGGAGGCGCGCGGGCGGCAGTGGTGGCACGACTACCGGGGGCCTGCTGCCGCAGGAGTACCGGGACTTCATCAGCCTGGAGGCGGGGGCCCGCTCGGCCCGGACGGTGGAACTCTCGGTGGTGCCCGGCCTGTTGCAGACCGCGGAGTACGCCCGGGCCGTGACCCGGGCCGCGCTGGGCGGGCTGCCGGAGCCGAAGGTGGACGCGCTGGTCGACGTGCGGCTGGCCCGGCAGGCGGTGCTGCGGGCGGATCCCCCGCTGGAGCTGAGCGCCGTCCTGGACGAGGCGGTGCTGCGGCGGCAGATCGGCGGCCCGGGGGTGATGCGGGAGCAGCTGCGGCACCTGGTGGAGGTGGCACGGCTGCCCCAAGTGCACCTCCAGGTGCTGCCGTTCACCGTGGGGGGCCATCTCGGCCTGACCGGACCGTTCGTCATCTTCTCATTTCCGAACATCGCCGATCTGGATGTGGTGGTGCTCGACCATTTGACGAGTAGCCTCTATCTGGAGCGGAAGGAAGACCTTGAGGCGTACAGCGCCGCGTTCCGCACCATCCAGGCGCACGCCCTTTCGCCCCGTGACTCGTCGGACCTCATCAGCTCACTCGCTGAGGACGCGTAAGGAGGCACCCCCCGTGTCCGCAACCCCCTTATCCACCGGCGGACTTCTGAGCAGCGCGCGCTGGCGGCGGAGCAGCCGCAGCACCGGAATGAACAACTGCGTGGAAGCGGCCGCCCTCGACGGCGGCCTGCTGGCCGTCCGCGACTCCAAGCGGACGGACGGCCCGGCCGTGCTCTTCACCGGGCCGGCCTGGGACGGCTTCCTCGCCTCCGTGCGGACGGACGTGCCCGTATGACGTCCTACCGCTGAACCGGTTCCGTTTCCGTGGCCCCGGCCGGAGCGGTCCGCAGGACCGTCCCGACGGCCCGGCCGATCTCGTCCCCCGTGAGATCCGCCCGAGCCGTCAGCCGCAGCCGGGAGATGCCGTCCGGCACCGACGGCGGACGGAAGCACCCCACGGACAGTCCCGCCTCGCGGCAGTCGGCGGCCCAGCGCAGTGCCGCCGCGGCCGACGGGGCCCGTACCGACACGACGGCCGCGTCCGGCCTGGCCGCGGTCAGGCCGGACGCGGTGAGCCGTCCGTACAGCTCGGCGGCCACCTCCCGGACCCGTGCCGCGCGCTGCGGCTCCCGCTCCAGCAGCCGCAGGCTCGCCAGCGCCGCGCCCGCGGCGGCCGGGGCGAGCCCGGTGTCGAAGATGAACGCCCGCGCGGTGTTGACCAGGTGCCGGATCACCTTGGCCGGCCCCAGGACCGCTCCGCCCTGGCTGCCCAGCGACTTCGAGAGGGTCATCGTCGCGACCACCCCCGGCGCACCCGCGAGCCCGGCGGCGTGCAGGGCGCCCCGACCCCCCTCGCCCAGCACCCCGAGCCCGTGCGCGTCGTCCACGATGAGGGCCGCGCCGGCCTCCCGGCAGGCGGCGGCGTAGGCGGCGAGCGGGGCGGCGTCCCCGTCGACGGAGAACACCGAGTCGGTCACCAGCAGGGTTCGGCCGGCGTGCCCGGCGAGGGTCTTGCGGACCTGCTCGACGTCCCCGTGCGGGGTCACCTCGACCTCGGCCCGGGAGAGCCGGCAGCCGTCGACGATCGAGGCGTGGTTCCCGGAGTCGGAGACGACCAGGGTGCCCCGGCCGCTCAGCGCGGTCACCGCCGCGAGGTTCGCGGCATAACCGGACGAAAGCACCAGAGCAGCCTCGAACCCCGCGAAAGCGGCCAACTCCCGCTCCAGCTCGGTGTGCAGCTCGGTCGTCCCCGTGACCAGCCGCGATCCGGTGGCACCCGCGCCCCAGCGCTCGGCCGCCCCGCAGGCACCGCGGACGGTCTCAGGGTGGCGGGAGAGACCGAGGTAGTCGTTGCTCGCGAGGTCCAGGAGGGGCGAGTCGGACGGGCGCGGGCGCAGGGTCCGCACCAGTCCCGCCTCCTCGCGCCGCCGCTCCGCGCCGTCGATCCAGGCGAAGACGTCCTCGGGCTGCGGGCTGGGCTGGGTCATCGGCGGTCCTCGTGTCGCGTCTCGCGATGCGTCTCGCGTTTTGTCGGCAGTCGACAGATCTGCTCGACCCTATCCGGACGTGACCCGCGGGGCCGGTGTGGCGATCCACACACTCCCTTCCGGCCATGTTGTCCGATCTCTCCTTGGCCGGGAGTGGTCGCGTGGGACAGGATCGGGCTCATGGACCTGCTGAACACCCTGGTGGACAAGGGGCTGCGGCGCGAGCTGCCGACCCGCGAAGAGGCGCTCGCCGTACTGGCGACCTCCGACGACGAACTGCTCGACGTGGTGGCCGCTGCCGGCAAGGTGCGCCGCCAGTGGTTCGGGCGTCGCGTCAAGCTGAACTACCTGGTCAACCTGAAGTCGGGGCTCTGCCCCGAGGACTGCTCGTACTGCTCCCAGCGCCTGGGCTCGAAGGCCGAGATCCTCAAGTACACGTGGCTGAAGCCGGACGAGGCCTCCCAGGCCGCCGCGGCCGGCGTCGCCGGCGGCGCCAAGCGGGTGTGTCTCGTGGCGAGCGGCCGCGGTCCGACCGACCGCGACGTGGCCCGCGTCGGCGAGACGATCGCCGCCATCAAGGAGCAGAACGAGGGCGTGGAGGTGTGCGCCTGTCTGGGTCTGCTCTCCGACGGCCAGGCCGAGAAGCTGCGCGACGCGGGTGCGGATGCCTACAACCACAACCTCAACACCTCCGAGGCCACGTACGGGCAGATCACCAAGACGCACACCTACGCGGACCGCGTCGACACCGTGCAGAAGGCGCACGCGGCGGGCCTGTCGGCCTGCTCGGGCCTGATCGCCGGCATGGGCGAGAGCGACGAGGACCTGGTCGACGTCGTCTTCTCGCTGCGCGAGCTGGACTCGGACTCCGTGCCGGTCAACTTCCTGATCCCCTTCGAGGGCACCCCGCTGGCCAAGGAGTGGAACCTCACCCCGCAGCGCTGCCTGCGGATCCTGTCGATGGTCCGCTTCGTCTGCCCCGACGTGGAGGTCCGGATCGCCGGCGGCCGCGAGGTGCACCTGCGCTCGATGCAGCCGCTCGCGCTGCACATCGCCAACTCCATCTTCCTCGGCGACTACCTCACCAGTGAGGGCCAGGCCGGCCAGGCCGACCTCGACATGATCGCGGACGCCGGCTTCGAGGTGGAGGGCGCGGGCACCACCACCCTGCCCGCGCACCGCGCCGACGCCGCCGAGGCCGCGGCCGCGGCCCGCGCGGGCGGGGTGTGCGGGTCGGCCGCGGGCGCCGGCGGCTGCGGCTCGGCCGCGGACGCGGAGGCCCCCGGCTGCGGTTCGGCCTGCGGCGGCTGCTCCGGGCACGCCCACGCCGAGGCCCCGGCCGAAGCCCCGGCCCAGGCCGAGCCCGGCGAGGTACGGCCGGACCTCGTGGCGGTGCGCCGCCGCGGCGCGGGGACGGATCTCGCCCCCAATGCGTGACCCGTACCCCCTGCACGACCCGCTCGACCCCGCCTCGTCCACGGCGGGCCTGCTGGACCTGGACCGGCAGCACGTCTGGCACCCGTACGGCCCGATGCCCGGGCGGCAGGAGAACCTCGTGGTCTCCTCCGCCTCGGGGGTCCGGCTGCGGCTCGCCGCCCCGGCGCAGGGGCGGGAGGAGCTGGTCGACGGGATGTCCTCCTGGTGGTCGGCCATCCACGGCTACAACCACCCGGTGCTCAACGAGGCGGCCGCCGCCCAGCTGGGGCGGATGTCGCACGTGATGTTCGGCGGGCTCACCCACGAGCCCGCCGTCCGGCTGGCCTCCCGGCTGGTGGAGATCACCCCGCCCGGGCTGGAGCACGTCTTCCTCGCCGACTCCGGCTCGGTGTCGGTCGAGGTCGCCGTCAAGATGTGCCTGCAGTACTGGCGTTCGCTGGGCCGGACGGGCAAGACCCGGCTGCTGACCTGGCGCGGCGGCTACCACGGCGACACCTGGCAGCCGATGGCCGTCTGCGATCCCGAGGGCGGCATGCACGAGCTGTGGCAGGGCCACCTGCCCCGGCAGGTCTTCGCGGACGCGCCGCCCGGGGGCTTCGACTCCCCCGTGGATCCGGCGTACGTCGATCACCTGCGCTCCCTGGTCGCCGCGCACGCCGACGAGCTGGCCGCGGTGATCGTGGAGCCGGTGGTGCAGGGCGCCGGCGGCATGCGCTTCCACAACCCGGGCTACCTGCGGGTGCTGCGGGAGCTGTGCGACGAGTACGGGGTGCTGCTGGTCCTGGACGAGATCGCGACGGGCTTCGGCCGCACGGGCGCGCTGTTCGCGGCGGACCACGCGGGGATCACCCCGGACGTCATGTGCCTGGGCAAGTCCCTGACGGGCGGCTACCTCACGTTCGCCGCGACCCTGTGCACGGAGAAGGTCGCCGACGGGATCTCGCGGGGCGAGGTGCCGGTGCTCGCGCACGGGCCGACCTTCATGGGCAACCCGCTCGCCGCGGCCGTGTCCCTGGCCTCCGTCGACCTGCTGCTCGGCCAGGACTGGGCGGGCGAGGTCAAGCGGATCGAGGCCGGCCTGCGCGAGGGCCTCGCGGAGGCGTCCGGGCAGCCGGGCGTGAAGGACGTACGGGTGCTGGGCGCGATCGGCGTGATCCAGCTCGACCACCCGGTCGACGTCTGGGCCGCCACCCGGGCCTCGGTGCGGGAGGGCGTGTGGCTGCGCCCGTTCCGCGACCTGATCTACACGATGCCCCCGTTCGTCACCGGCGACGCCGATGTCGCCCGCATCTGCCGCGCGGCCGTCGCCGCGGCCCGGGAGGGCTGAGATGTCCGTGATCGTCGTGTCCGGTACGGGCACGGAAATCGGCAAGACCGTGGTCACCTCCGCCGTCGCGGCGGCCGCGGTGGCCGCCGGGCTCTCGGTGGCGGTGCTCAAGCCCGCGCAGACCGGGGTGGGTCCGGACGAGCCGGGCGACGCGGCCGAAGCCGTCCGCCTCGCCGGGCCGGCCGTGACCGCGCGGGAACTGGCCCGCTACCCCGAGCCGCTGGCCCCGGACACCGCCGCTCGGCGCTCCGGGCTGGCGACCCTGGCTCCGTCGCGGATCGCCGAGGCGGCCGCCGAGCTGGCCGGTTCGCACGAGCTGGTGCTGGTCGAGGGCGCGGGCGGGCTGCTGGTCCGCTTCGACGAGGAGGGCCACACCCTGGCCGACGTGGCACGGCTGCTTGAGGCCCCGGTGCTGGTGGTGGCCCCCGCGGGGCTGGGCACCCTCAACTCCACGGCCCTGACGGCGGAGGCGCTGACCGCCCGGGGGCTGCACGGGCTCGGGGTGGTGGTGGGCAGCTGGCCCGACTCCCCCGACCTGGCTTCCCGGTGCAACCTGGCCGACCTGCCGAAGGTCTCCGGCCTGCCCCTGCTGGGCGCCGTCCCGCAGGGCTCGGGCACCCTGGCCCCGGCGGCCTTCCGCGCGGCCGCTCCGGGCTGGCTGGCCCCGGACCTGTACGGGACGTGGTCGGCGGAGTCCTTCCTGGCCGCCTGGCCCGCCTGACGGGGGCGGGCCCCGGCCCGGGCCGCCGGCGCCGGGCCTCCGGCGTCGGACCTCCGGCGTCGGCCGGGCGGTTTCACGGCCCGGCCCGGCGGGGAACACGCGGGGGGTACACGTGCGCCCGAGTGTCCCCCGCCAGCCCCCGACCCGTGCCCGGAGGCCGCCCATGCCCGCCCAGCCCCCCGATCCGGTCCACCACCCCTGCTTCGCGCGGTTCTACGCCCGCGCCAGCACCGCCGCCGAGAACCGCGCCGGGATCGGCGCACTGCGCGAGGAGCTCCTGCGGGGGGTGTCCGGCCGGGTCATCGAGATCGGGGCCGGCAACGGCCTGAACTTCGCGCACTACCCGCGCGCCGTCTCCGAGGTCGTCGCGGTGGAACCCGAGCGCACCCTGCGCCGTCTCGCGGCGGCGGCCGCTCTGCGTGCCGAAGTGCCGGTGGACCTGGTACCAGGTGTGGCCGAGGCCCTCCCGGTCAAGAGCGAGGCATTCGACGCGGCCGTCGCCTCGCTGGTGCTGTGCACCGTACGGAACCTGCCGCGCGCCCTCGGCGAACTGCACCGGGTCCTGCGCCCGGACGCCGAGCTGCGGTTCCTGGAGCACGGCCTCGCCCCCGGGCCCGGGATGGCCTCGGTGCAGCGGGCGCTGGACCGGACGGTGTGGCCCCGCCTGTTCGGTGGCTGCCACACCGCCCGCGACCCGCTCGCCGCGATCGAGGCCGCCGGGTTCCGGATCACCGCGCACCGCTCCTTCCGGCTACCGGAGCGCGGCCCGGCCCTCCCGACCTCGTACTGCGTCATCGGCTCGGCCCGCCGCTCCCACGACTAGCGGGCCGCGACGGGGCCGTGCCGCCCCTGGGATCAGCCCTGGGCCAGGCTGATCTGGTCGTTGAAGACCACCCACTTCTGCCCCTGGTCGGCCTGGTCGCACGGCTTCGTGGAGACGTTCGGGGTCCCCCAGGCGTTGGCGAAGCAGTAGGCCGGGGCGAAGGTGAGGGCGATCTGCTGGTTCGAGACGTTCCAGTACTGCCCCTGGTCGTTGGGGTTGCAGGGCTTCGTGCCGACCTGCGTGCTGTTCCAGGTGTTGGCCAGACAGTAGGCGCGGGCCCCGGCCAGGGAGATCTGGTTGCCCGAGACCACCCAGTGCTGGCCCTGGTCGGCGGAGTCGCAGGGCTTGGAGGAGACGTTCGCGGTCCCCCAGGCGTTGGCGAGGCAGTACCGGCCGGGGACGGCGGCCTGCGGGGCCGCGCCCGCCTGGCCCACCGGCAGCAGGGAGGCCGTCAGGGCCAGGGCGGCGAGGGCGACGGTCTTGCGGAAGGAGATTCCCATGATGCGGATTCCGTTCTCGAGGCAGGCCGGAGCGATGGGCACACGACCCTGAAGGAGGGGTTATTCGGCTCGGATCCAAGCGCAGGGAAATTGATATCAGCGATCACCGGACGATTGACGAAATCCCCCGCCCTGTCACCCGATGCGCCCAGTACCGGGATCATCCGATGATCGCCCACCATGACTTCTACCTGCGCATTCCCCCGCACCGCAGCCAGTCCACCCCGGGAAGGAATTCCTTTTCGTCACGCACCCGACTATCCGACTCCGCCATAACCAGGGCGCCTGGATGTGCTCGATATCGAGCCAATATTCCCGGAATAAACGGTTAGGCATGGCGCCCCGTGGCCGAAAACCCCTTATTCACCGACCAGCGGCTTGATCCAGCGGGTCCAGATCTCCTGGGGGCGGTAGCCGGCCGCGTCCCACGCGCCGTGCGCCTGCTCGTTCGCGTCGAGCACCATCGCGTCGGCCCGTCGGCCGCCCAGCTCCACGAACCGCGCCTCGGCGGCCGCCAGCAGCGCCGAGCCGATCCCGCGCCGGCGGTGGGCCGGGTGGACCGCGAGGCGGTACAGGTGGCAGCGCCAGCCGTCGAACCCCGCGACCACGGTACCGACGAGCTCCCCACCCCTCCGGGCGAGCAGCAGGGCTTGGGGGTCTCGGGAGTGCAGCCGCTCGATCCCGGCCAGGTCGTCGCTGATGCTGGCGCCCTTGGCCGCGGTCTTCCAGAAGTCCAGTACGGCGCTCAGGTCGGCGGCGGACGCCGGCCCGATATGAAGATCGTCCATGCGACGATCCCACCACCGCTCTCGCCGGGCCGAAAGGAGGAGCCATTCCCTTTGCCTTTCCTTTACCCTGTGCTCAGGGACCCTCCCGGGCCCCGGCCCCGGACCACCCGTCCGGGCCCTCCCGACCGAAAGGTGTGAGCGTCCGCCCATGGGCGAGCCTCCCAGTACCCGGCATCCCCGCCCGCGACATCGCGCGGTACCCCTCCCCCTGGCCGATCATGGGACGGAGGTGATCGACCGATGACCGAAGTGCTCCTGCTCGTCGTGGCGCTGCTGCTCTGCCTTGCCTGTGGAGTCTTCGTCGCCGCCGAGTTCTCGCTGACCACCGTCGAGCGCAGCGAGCTGGAAGGGGCCGTCGAGCGCGGCGAGCGCGGCGCGGACAGCGCCCTGGCCGCCGTCCGCAGCCTGACCTTCCAGCTCTCCGGCGCCCAGCTCGGCATCACCGTGACCGGCCTGGTCATCGGCATGATCTCCAAGCCGTCGATCGCCGCCCTGCTCACGGGCCCGTTCAAGGCCATGGGCCTGTCCGCCGCGGCCGCCTCCTCCACCGCCCTGGTGCTCGGCACCGTCGTGTCGACGGTGGTGCTGATGGTCGTCGGCGAGCTGGTCCCCAAGAACTGGGCGATCTCCTCCCCGCTGGTCGTCGCCAAGCGGGTCGCGACCATGCAGCGGCTGTTCAGCCGTGCGTTCAGGCCGCTGATCAGCCACCTCAACAGCACCGCCAACCACCTGGTCCGGCGGCTGGGCATGGAGCCCGCCGAGGAGCTCGCGTCCGCGCGCAGCCCCGAGGAGCTGGTGGCCCTGGCCCGGCATTCCGCCAAGGCGGGCGCGCTGGAGAAGGACACGGCCGAGCTGTTCGTGCGGACCCTGAACCTGGCCGACCTCACCGCCGAGAACGTGATGACCCCGCGCGTGCAGGTCACCGCCCTCGACGTGCAGACCACCGCCGAGGACGTGGCCAACGCGACCATGGCCACCGGTCTGTCCCGCTTCCCCGTCTACCGGGGCAGCCTCGACACCGTCGTCGGCACGGTCCACATCAAGGACGTCCTGGCCCTGCCCGCCGAGGAGCGCCACCGCCACCCGGTCTCGCAGCTGCTGCGCGAACCGCTCCTGGTACCGGAATCGCTGACCGTCGACCGGCTGCTGGACCGGCTGTCCGGCAGGCAGACGATGGCCGTGGTGATCGACGAGTACGGCGGCACGGCCGGCGTGGCCACCCTGGAGGACATCGTCGAGGAGGTCGTCGGCGAGGTCCGCGACGAGCACGACCCGCACGAGACCTCCGACCTGGCCCCCGCCGGCACGGACGAGGACGGCCGGCCCCTGTACTCCGCCGACGGCGCGGCGCGCACCGACCAGCTCCGGCGGATCGGGCTGCGGGTGCCCGAGGGCCCGTACGAGACGCTGGCCGGGCTGATAGCCGCCGAACTGGGCCGGATCCCGGCTGTCGGGGACCGGCTGGAGCTGGACGGCTGGCGACTGGACGTGGTCGACGCGAGCGGCCGGCGCGCCGCCCGCGTGCTGCTGCACACGCCGGTCGAAGTGCCCGGCGACGAGGGCCCGGAGGGGGACCGATGACCGCGATCCAGCTGCTGATCGGCCTGGCGACGCTGGTCGTCAACGCCTTCTTCGTCGGCGCGGAGTTCGCGCTGATCTCGGTCCGGCGCAGCCAGATCGAACCGTACGCCGAACAGGGCGACCGGCGGGCCCGCGCGGTCGTCTGGGGCCTGGAGCACGTGTCGGCGCTGATGGCCGCGGCCCAGCTGGGCATCACCCTGTGCACCCTGGTGCTGGGCGTGGTGGCCGAGCCGGCCATCGCGCACCTGCTGAGCCCGCTGCTCGACGCCGCCGGGGTGCCCTCCGGGGTGACGCACGCGATCTCCTTCGTGATCGCGCTGGCCCTGGCCACCTACCTGCACATGCTGTTCGGCGAGATGGTGCCCAAGAACGTGGCCCTGGCCGAGCCGGTGCGCACCGCCCTGCTGCTGGGTCCGCCCCTGGTGGCGATGGCCCATGCGCTGAAGCCCGTGATCTTCGCGATCAACGCCTTCGCCAACACCCTGCTGCGGCTGCTGCGGGTGGACGCGAAGGACGAGGTCGCGGCCACCTTCTCGGACGACGAGCTGGCCCGGATGGTCAAGGACTCCAGCGCCGCCGGGCTGATCGACGGCCGGGCGAGCGAGCGGCTGCACGACGCCCTGGAGCTGGGACGCCGTCCCGTCGCCGACGTGGTGCTGCCCGTGGACCGGGTGGTCACGGCCCGGCAGGGCATCACCGCCGCCGGGCTGGAACGGCTGTCGGCCGAGTCGGGCTACTCCCGCTTCCCGGTGGTCGACGGGCAGCGGCGGATCCTCGGCTACCTGCACGTCAAGGACGCCCTGGACGTGGTGGAGCGGGCCGAGCCCTTCCCGGTGGCCGCGCTCCGGCCGATCGCCCAGGTGCGGGCGGAGACACCGCTGGACGACGTGCTGACCGCCATGCGGGCCAGCCGGACCCACCTGGCGGCGGTCCTCGGGGCGGACGGCGCCATGACGGGGCTGGTGACGATGGAGGACGTGCTGCGCGAGCTGTTCGGGAAACCGACCTCGGCGTAGCCCGGCCCCCAGCCCCCCGGCCCCTGTTCCCCGGCCTCCCGGTCCCGGCCGGGCAGGGCAGGGGTACCGCGCGGTAGCATCGCAGCGCCATGGGGATGAATGCGTCTTACACCAGTTTCGTCGCGGTCGGCGACTCCTTCACCGAGGGCATGTCCGACCTGCTCCCGGACGGCTCCTACCGGGGCTGGGCCGACCTCCTCGCCGCCCGGCTGGCGGCCCGCGAGCCCGGCTTCCGCTACGCCAACCTCGCGGTGCGCGGGAAGCTGATCGGGCAGATCGCCGAGGACCAGGCGCCCGCCGCCGCGGCGATGGGGGCGGACGTGGTCACCCTGGTCGGGGGCCTCAACGACGCCCTGCGGCCGAAGGTGGACATGGGACGGGTCCGGGGCCATCTTGAGGCCGCGGTGGAGCTGCTGGCCCCCTCCTGCGGGCGTCTGGTCCTGATGCGCTCGCCGGGCCGGCACGGTCCGGTGATGGAGCGCTTCCGGCCGCGCATGGAGGAGCTCTTCGAAATCCTCGAAGAGCTGGCCGCACGCCACGGGGCGCTGCTGGTGGACCTGTACGGGGCGCCGGTGCTCGGCGACCCGCGCCTGTGGGACGCCGACCGGCTGCACCTGACGGCCGAGGGGCACCGCCGGGTTGCGGAGGCCGTCTGGCAGGCCCTGGGGCTGCCCGCCGAGGAGGACTGGACGGCGGCCCTGGCGCCCGCCTCCGCCCCGGGCTGGGGCGTGCGGCGCACCGAGGACCTGCGCTTCGCGAAGCGGCACCTGCTGCCCTGGATCGGCCGGCGGCTGACGGGCCGCTCCTCGGGCGACGGCCGCCCCGCCAAGCGCCCGGAGCTTCTGCCCTACGGAACCCTGCCGCCCTTGTAGCAACCCACAATTGCGAGCCCGGCCCCCACCTGCGCAAACGCACAGCTCAAGCCCCAGTAGAATCCCTACACGTGACAGCCAAGCCCCGCATCCCCAATGTCCTGGCCGGCCGCTACGCCTCCGCGGAGCTCGCCGTCCTGTGGTCCCCCGAGTACAAGGTGACGCTGGAGCGGCGGCTGTGGCTCGCCGTCCTGCGCGCCCAGAAGGACCTCGGCATCGAGGTCCCGGACGCTGCCCTCGCCGACTACGAGCGCGTCCTGGAGACCGTCGACCTCGCCTCCATCGCCGAGCGCGAGAAGGTCACCCGCCACGACGTGAAGGCCCGCATCGAGGAGTTCAACGCCCTCGCCGGCCACGAGCACGTCCACAAGGGCATGACCTCCCGCGACCTCACCGAAAACGTCGAGCAGCTGCAGATCCGGCTCTCGCTGGAGCTCGCCCGCGACCGCACCGTTGCCGTCCTCGCCCGCCTGGGCAAGCTCGCCGGCGAGCACGCCGAGCTGGTCATGGCCGGCCGCTCCCACAACGTCGCCGCGCAGGCCACCACCCTGGGCAAGCGCTTCGCGACCGCCGCCGACGAGCTGCTGGTCGCCTACGACCGGCTGGAGGACCTGCTCGAGCGCTACCCGCTGCGCGGGATCAAGGGCCCGGTCGGCACCGCCCAGGACATGCTCGACCTGCTCGGCGGGGACGCCGCCAAGCTGGCCGACCTGGAGCAGCGCATCGCCACCCACCTCGGCTTCTCCCAGGCCTTCACCTCGGTCGGCCAGGTCTACCCCCGTTCCCTCGACTACGACGTGGTCACCGCCCTGGTGCAGCTGGCCGCCGCCCCGTCGTCGATCGCCAAGACCATCCGCCTGATGGCCGGCCACGAGCTGGTGACCGAGGGCTTCAAGCCCGGCCAGGTCGGCTCCTCGGCGATGCCGCACAAGATGAACACCCGCTCCTGCGAGCGCGTGAACGGCCTGATGGTCATCCTGCGCGGCTACGCCTCGATGACGGGCGAGCTGGCCGGCGACCAGTGGAACGAGGGCGACGTCTCCTGCTCCGTGGTCCGCCGGGTGGCCCTGCCGGACGCCTTCTTCGCCTTCGACGGCCTGCTGGAGACCTTCCTGACGGTCCTCGACGAGTTCGGCGCCTTCCCCGCCGTCGTGGCCCGCGAGCTGGACCGCTACCTGCCGTTCCTCGCGACCACCAAGGTCCTGATGGGCGCGGTGCGGGCCGGTGTGGGCCGCGAGGCCGCGCACGAGGTCATCAAGGAGCACGCCGTCGCCTCCGCCCTGGCCATGCGCGAGCAGGGCGCCGAGCGCAACGAGCTCCTCGACAAGCTCGCGGCCGACGACCGGATGCCGCTGGACCGCGCGCAGCTGGACGCCCTGATGGCCGACAAGCTGTCCTTCACCGGCGCGGCCGGCGACCAGGTAGCGAGCGTGGTCTCCCGCATCGAGGCCATCGCCAAGGAGCACCCGGAAGCCGCCGGTTACGCCCCCGGGTCGATCCTCTGACCCCCGACGAGCTCGAAGCCGCCCGCGACCGCGTCCTCCCGGACGTGGTCGCGGGCGGTCTGCGTGTGCTGTTCTGCGGTATCAATCCGGGCCTCCTCTCCGCCGCGACGGGCCACCACTTCGCCCGCCCCGGCAACCGGTTCTGGCCGGTCCTGCACCTGTCCGGCTTCACCCCCCGCCTCCTGGCCCCGTCCGAGCAGGAGGAACTGCTCACCTACCGCCTGGGCATCACCAACGTCGTCGCCCGGGCCACCGCCCGCGCCGACGAGCTGAGTGCCGAGGAGTTCCGCGAGGGCGGCCGGCTCCTGACGGCCAAGGTGGAACGGCTGCGCCCCCAGTGGCTGGCCGTGGTCGGCATCACCGCCTACCGCACCGCCTTCCACGAGCCGAAGGCCGTCGTCGGCCCCCAGGAGCGGACCATCGGCACCACCCGGATCTGGGCCCTGCCCAACCCGAGCGGTCTCAACGCCCACTGGACCGCCGCCTCCATGGCCGAGGAGTTCGCCCGCCTCCGCGAGGCCGCGGACGGCCCCTAGGGCGGGTCGGTCACGGTGCTCGCCGCGGTCAGCAGGTAGGGGAACTCCTTGTCCCACTGCGCGACGTACACGACCAGCCACCGTTCCTCGACCCGCCACAGGTGCACATGGCCCGTGGTGTTGCAGACCTCGCTCCAGGGCTCCGGTATCTCCTCGCCGGCGAACTCCCGGTCCAGCAGGGAGTCCACGGCGAAGACCTGCGGCTCGCCCCACCGGTCGGTCAGGGCCTGGACCAGCGCCCCGTACTCGGCGTCGATCTGGTCGGCGGCCTCCTCCCGGCCGGACCCGTCGTCGTCCCAGAACTCCCGGGTCCGGCTGAGCGTGACCAGGAGGTGCCCCGGGCCGCCGCCCTGCCCCGGGCCTCCCTCCGGCGCGGTCGGGAAGGCCGTGGCCCGGAGCCGGTCGATCGTGTCGAGGTGCTCTGCCGTGGTCATGCCGTCAGTATCGCGGGGACCACTGACAACTGGCCCTGCGTCAGGCCGTCCTCTCAGGCGTCCCGGCGCCGCACCGCCAGCCATCCGCCGACCAGGGCGGCGAGGGCCCACAGCGCCATCACCCCGAGGCCGCTCCAGGGGCCGAGCGACCCCTCGGCCTGGGCCCGCATCACCATCTGCCCGGCCCGGTCCGGCATGAACTGCCCGGCCCCCTCCACGACCTGGCCCACCACGAAGGGCACGATCAGCAGGAAGGGTATGAGCAGGCCCATCACCAGTGTGCCGCTGCGCACCAGGGCGGCCAGTCCGGCGGAGAACAGGGCGATCAGCATCAGGTAGATCCCGCTGCCGAAGACGGCCCGCAGCGCCCCGGGGTCTCCCAGGGCGAGGGCGTACCGCCCCATGAAGGCCTGGCCGGCGACGAACGTGACGAGCCCGGTGAGCTGGCCGACGAGGAAGGAGAGCACCGCCACCACGGCGGTCTTGGACAGGTACAGCCGGGTCCGGTTGGGTACGGCCGTCAGGGAGACGCGCAGGGCCCCGCCCCGGAATTCGGCGGCGAAGGCGGTGGCGCCGAACGCGACGGCCGCCGCCTGGCCGAGGTTGATGCCGAAGAAGGCTCCGGACAGGCGGTCCTCGCCGAGGGCGCCCGGCTCCGAGGTGCCTATGGCGGCGGCGGTGAGGACCGTGACACCGGCGGTGGCGGCGAAGACGGCGAGGAGTGCGCCGAGGACGGCCCGGGCGGACCGTATCTTGATCCACTCCGATCTCAGGACGGGGACGGTGGGCAGGGCGGCGGTGATCACGGCTGTGACTCCCTTCGGTTTCAGGCGGTTGCTGCGGAGAACGGAGCGTGGGCGGCGGTGAGTTCGAGGTAGGCCTGCTCCAGGGAGGCCCGCTCGTCGGAGAGTTCCAGCAGCGGTATTCCTTCCACGGCGGCGAGGGCGCCGAGCCCCTCGGCCCGGATGCCGTCGACGCTCCAGCGGCCCTCCCCCGCGTCGGTCATCGTCAGCCCGGAGCGCGCCAGAGCCGCTTGCAGCCGGGCCGGATCAGTCGTCCTCAGCCGCACCCTGGGCGTGCTGCGGGCGTCGATGAAGGCGCCGAGCGGGGTGTCGGCGAGCAGCCTGCCCTGCCCCAGGACGACGAGGTGGTCCACGAAGGAGGCGGACTCGGCCATCAGATGACTGGAGACGAACACCGTGCGCCCCTCGGCGGCGAGGGCGCGCATGAGTTCACGGATCCAGATGATCCCCTCCGGGTCGAGGCCGTTGGTCGGCTCGTCCAGCAGCAGGACCGCCGGGTCGCCCAGCAGCGCGGCGGCTATGCCCAGGCGCTGGCGCATACCCAGTGAGAAGGTGCCGACGCGGCGCCGGGCGACGGCCGCGATGCCGGTCTGCTCCAGGACCGCGTCCACCCGGGCGGGCGGGATGCCGTTGCTGACGGCGAGCGCCAGCAGGTGGTCGCGGGCCCTTCGCCCGCCGTGGGCGGCCTGGGGGTCGAGCAGGGCGCCCACCTGGCGGAGGGGCCGGTCGAGGGCGGTGAACCGGCTGCCGCCGATGGTGGCGCTGCCGGCGGTGGGCCGGTCCAGGCCCAGGATCATGCGCATGGTGGTGGACTTGCCGGCTCCGTTGGGCCCCAGGAAGCCGGTGACCTTTCCCGGCAGGACGTCGAAGGTGAGGTGGTCCACGACCCGTCGGGTGCCGTGGTCCTTGGTCAGTTCGCGGATCTCGATGCGGTTCATGGCTCCAGATTCACCGCCCGGCCACCCCTCGCTCCTCCCCCGTGCGAGGGTGCCGTCTCCCCCACGTGGGGGAGACGCTGCCGGTGGGCCCCCTGACACGATGAAGGCATGGACCGACTACTCCGCGCACCGCTGCGGCCGGTGACGTACTCGCGCTGGCTGCACCTGTGCGTCCCGCTGCTGCTGCTCGCCCTGTGGATGTTCATCAATCCGCGCTGGCCGTGGATGCCCCTGCTGATCGTCATACCGTTCGGCTTCGTGCCGTGGGTGCGGCTGGCCGAGGGGCTCCAGGCGCAGTTCCTGCTGACCCCCGAGGAGCGGGAGGCCGGGGAGGGCGGCATCAGCACCGCCGTTTCGGCGCGTTGGGCGGACCGGTGGCGGACCGTGCTGTGGCTGGAGATACGGCTGGTGCTGTCAGGGGCGGCGATGTTCGCCACCGTGAGCCTGCCGTTGGTGACCGTCGAGCTGATCTCTCTCGCCCTCGGGCGTCCGCTGAACGCCGACCCGATGGTGCCGGTCGTTCCGCCGCCCTGGGCGGCGGCCCTGCTGGCGCCGGTGCCGCTGGTGGTGCTGATCGTGGTCGTCGTGCTGCTGGGTGAGCTGATCACGGCGATCGCCCACCGGCTGCTGGGCCCCTCGGCCGCCGAGCGGCTCAGTGCGCTGGAGGCGCGTACGGAACAACTGTTGGAGCGGACCCGGATCGCGCGGGAGCTGCACGACTCCATCGGCCACGCGCTGACGGTGGCGGTGGTGCAGGCGGGAGCCGCGCGGGCCGCCGGTGACCCGGAGTTCACCGACCGCGCGCTGAGCGCGATCGAGGAGACGGGCCGGGCCGCGCTGGAGGACCTGGAGCGGGTGCTGCTGGTGCTGCGGGAGTCGGCGCTGCCGGCCTCGCAGCGGCCGACCCTGGCCGAGGCGGACCGGCTGCTGGAGTCGGCGCGCGCCTCGGGCGCTCCGGTGGAGGCCGAACTGTCGGGTGCGCTGGAGGAGTTGCCCGGTCCCGTCACCCGGGAGGGGTACCGGATCCTGCAGGAGGCGCTCACGAACGTGCTGCGGCACTGCGGTCCCGTGCCGGTCCGGGTGCGGGTCGAGATGGCCGAGGGCCGGCTGGAGCTGGAGGTGACGAACCCGCTGCCGGAGCGCCCCTCCGTCAGCATGGGCGGGGGGAGCGGGCTGCGCGGGATGCGGGAGCGGGCGTCGCTGCTCGGCGGCGAGGCGGAAACCGGCCCCCACGAGGGGCGCTGGCGGGTGCGCGCGAGGCTTCCGCTGGAGCGAATACGCTGACCGGATGCCGGTTACCGTACTGCTCGTCGACGACGAACCCCTGGTGCGCGCGGGTCTGCGCGCGGTCCTGGACTCCCAGCCCGACATCGAGGTGGTGGGCGAGGCGGCGGACGGGGCGTCCGTCATCCCGCTCGTGCGCCAACTGCGCCCGGACGTGGTGGCGATGGACGTGCGGATGCCGCTGCTCGACGGGATCGAGGCGACGCGGGCGGTCCTGCGGTCGGTGGACTCACCGCCGAAGATCATCGTGGTGACGACCTTCGAGAACGACGAGTACGTCTACCAGGCGCTGCGCGCGGGGGCCGACGGGTTCCTGCTGAAGCGGGCCCGGCCGGCGGAGATCGTGCACGCGGTGCGGCTGGTGGCGGAGGGGGAGACCCTGCTGTTCCCGGCGGCCGTGCGGTCCCTCGCCGCCGAGTACGGCAACCGTCAGGCCCGCGCCGTCCTGAAGCGGGCCGCGCTGACCGAGCGGGAGGAGGCGGTCCTGCGGCTGATGGCCCGCGGGCTGACCAATGTGGAGATCGCCCGCGAGCTGATCGTCGGCACGGAGACGGTCAAGTCGCACGTCAGCGCCATCCTGGGAAAGCTGGGGGCGCGTGACCGCACCCAGGCTGTGATCACCGCGTACGAGTCCGGGTTCGTCTCGCCGGCGTGAGGGGGCCGCTTCTCGCCGTGACGCCGCAGGCGCAGTACGATCCGGCTGACAGGGCCGCTAGCTGGGAGGACACACGTTGGGGCAGCTGACCGGCGGGGATCCCTCTCTGCTCAGGCGGATCAATTCGGCCGTGGTGCTGCGTGCGCTGCGCGCCGCCGAATCGCCGACGCTCACCGACCTCACCCGGGTGACCGGGCTCTCCCGGCCGACGGTCGAGGGGGTGGTGGAGGGCCTGATGGGCGCCGGTCTGGTGGTCGAGGCCGACGCGGAGGAAGGCGCGCGACGGCAGGGGCGCCCGGCGAGACGGTTCCGCTTCAGGGCCGAGGCCGGCCACCTGCTGGGCATCGAGATCGGCTCGCACCGGGTCGCGGTACTGCTGTCCGGCCTCGACGGCCGGGTGATCGGGGCCGGGACGAAGGACGTGGCCGAGACCGCTTCGGCCGACGAGCGGCTGGAGCGCGTCCGGGTGGCGGTGGCCGATCTGCTGCGCCGGGCCGGTATTCCACGCGACTCCCTGCGGGCGGTGGGGGTCGGCAGTCCGGGCATCGTGGAGGCCGACGGCACGGTCCGCCTCGGGACGGCCCTGCCCGGCTGGACCGGGCTGCCCCTCGGGGAGCGGCTGCGGCGCTCGTTCCGCTGTCCGGTCCGGGTGGAGAACGACGCCAACGCGGCGGCCGTCGCCGAACACTGGAAGGGCGCGGCCCGGGACTCCGACGACATGGTGTTCGTGATGGCCGGGCTCAGCCCGGGCGCGGGCTCCCTGATCGGCGGCCGGCTGCACCGCGGCTTCGGCGGTGCGGCGGGCGAGATCGGCGCACTGCACCTGCTGGGTCGCGAAGCCACACCGGAGCGGCTGCTGTCGACGACGGGCGAACCGCTGCACCCGCTGGACGAGCCGGCGGTCGCCGAGGTCTTCGCGATGGCCAAGCGGGGCGACGAGCGGGCGGTGGCCGCGGTGGAACGGTTCCTCCAGCGGCTGGTGCACGATGTGGCGGCGCTGGTGCTGGCGATGGACCCCGAGCTGGTGGTGGTCGGCGGATGGGCCGCCGGACTGGACGGGGTGCTCGAACCGTTGCGGCGGGAGCTGGAGCGGTACTGCCTGCGGCCGCCGCGGGTGGCGTTGTCGATGCTGGGTGAGGCCGCTGTGGCCACGGGGGCGTTGCGGCTCGCGCTGGACCATGTGGAGCGGGAGCTGTTCGCGGTGGAGCGGACCGTCACCGCCAGGTGACTCCGTCGGGCGGGCGGGCGGATGGCGGGCGGATGGCGGTGCCGCCCGGTGGGCGTGTGCCGCCGCGCGGAGCCTTCTCCCCGCCCCGCCCTTCCGGAGGTGCCCCTGCCCCCGGCGACTCATACGCCGGCGGGGCTGGGGCGGGCGGGTTGGGGTGCGGTCAGGACGCCGCGCGGGTTTCCGTGATTTCCATGCCCGAGTCGCCGAAGGTGAGGCGGCACGTGTCGGCGCGGTAGGTGGCCACCGAGACGGCGGCCGTGCCCTCCGCCGTGAAGTAGCGGGTGGTGACGACGAGGACCGGGGCGCCCGGCAGCCGGTCCAGTTCCTTGGCGTCGTCGGCGCGGGCGGAGCCCAGCTCCACCGAGCGGTCCTGCCCGTCCAGCGCGAGCCGCTGGAGTTCCCGCAGGACGGCGCGCGCCCGCGCGGGTCCGGCCGGGGCGTCGATGGCGGAGAGCCCGGGCACGGAGGCGGCGGGCACGTACAGCAGTTCGGCCGCGACGGCCTGGCCCTGGGTCACGCGGGTGCGGCGCACCGTGTGGACGGCCGCGCCCTCGTCGGTGCCCAGCAGCGCGAGGACCGCGCCGGCCGGAACGGCCTCGACGGCGTCGACGGCCTCCCAGCCGTCCACGTCCTCGCCGGGCCAGCCCTGGCCCGTGCTGCCGACGGCCACGCCCACGCGCGGCGGGGCGACGGTCGTGCCGACACCGCGGCGGCGCTGCAGGCGGCCTTCGAGTTCGAGCTGCTCCAGGGCCTGCCGCAGGGTGGCGCGGGCGACTCCGAACCGTGCGGCCAGCTCACGCTCGTTGGGCAGGACCTCGCCGACCGCGAAGTCCCGGTCCAGCGCTTCGCTGAGCACGGTCTTGAGGTGCCAGTACTTCGGCTCCGGTACCGATTCGAGCTGCGTGGTCCCCACCCTGACTCCTCCTGCGTTCGCCGCCGTCGCCGTGTCCGGCGGCGGTTCCAGCGGCAGTTCCGCGCCGCAGTTCCGCGCCTTTGTTTATTAAAGGTTCCTGCACTATCCCTGCGACGATAGGACGGCGCACCCCCTTGGTCAAGACCAATCCTGGCCAGTCTGCCGGGCAGATCGGGCATATGTAGCAAGACGTTCACGGGATGTTCGTGGCCCCCGCACGTTTTCCGAAGCGCCCACGGCGACCGCTACCCGACGGTAATGATGGGGCGGTCATCTCCGACGGCCCGTCCCCGCACGCCACCCCGACGAGGAGCAGCATGACCGCCACCGTCTCCTTCCCCATCGGTTCGCCGCTGGGCCCCCGCACCGCCGCCGTCACGTACGAGCGCGAGGGCACGGGCGAGCCCCTCCTGCTCCTGCACGGCATCGGACACCACCTGCAGGCCTGGCACCCGGTTTCGGGGATCCTGTCGGCCGAGTTCGACGTCATCGCCGTCGACCTGCCCGGCTTCGGCGCCTCCGAGCCCCTGCCACCGGGCGTCCCCTACGACCTCGCCACCGTCGCCACGGCGCTCGGCGCGCTCTGTGCTGCGCTCGGCGTCGAGCGGCCGCACGTCGCGGGGAACTCCCTGGGCGGGCTGCTCGCCCTGGAGAT
Source organism: Streptomyces sp. NPDC001594 (assembly GCF_042893675.1). Classification (NCBI taxonomy): domain Bacteria; kingdom Bacillati; phylum Actinomycetota; class Actinomycetes; order Kitasatosporales; family Streptomycetaceae; genus Streptomyces; species Streptomyces sp. NPDC001594. Next base: position 97,488 of record NZ_JBIAVB010000020.1, read on the forward strand.
GGGGCGCCTCGGTCTCGCCCGTTCCGTCACCGCCCTCTCCCCCGCCGGCTTCTGGTCTGACGCCGAGCGGCTCTACGCCTTCTCCGCCCTGCACGCGATGCGCGCCGGCGCCCGGTCCCTACCCCCCGCCGTCCTGGATCGGCTCGCCCGGAGCGCCCCCGGCCGCGCCGCGCTCACCGGCAGCATCTACGCCCGCCCGGGCCGGCGCGCCCCGGAGGCCGTGGTCGCCGAGACGCTGGCCCTGCGGGGAGCCACCGGCTTCGGGCCGACGCTGGCGGCGGGCGGCCCGGTCCGCTTCAGCCATGACCTGCCCGGTATGCCCGTGACGATCGCCTGGGGCTCCCGCGACCGGCTGCTGTTCCCCCGCCAGGGACCGCGCGCCAAGCGGACGATCCCCGGGGCCCGGCTGGTACGGCTGCCCGGCTGCGGGCACGTCCCGATGAACGACGACCCGGCCCTGGTCGCCCGGGTCATCGGCGACACGGCGCACGCCGGCACGGAGCACGGCACCGCCTCCGGCGACGGCGCCCGCATCGGGGCCTGACCGCGGAACCGGGCCCGGTCATGATCGGCTGACGGGTGTTCACCCACGGTTCGTGTGGGCGACTCGGCCGGTCTGGTGTGCGACGGCACACTGGTCCGGCCATCCCCCCAGCCGTCCCTGGAGACGCACCCATGGCCTCGATGCCGCACACCCGACGGTCCCTGCTCGGCGGGTCGCTCGCCGTCCCGGTGGGCCTGGCCCTGTCCACGGCGCTCGCCGCGCCCGCGCTGGCCGCCCCGACCCGGGTCCCCGCCTTCACCCGCTCCGGCCGCCCGGCCGCCCTCTGGGGCGTCCAGTCCGGGGAGATCACCGCGCACTCGGCCACGGTGTGGACGCGGTCCGACCGGCCGGCGCGGATGTACGTCGAGACCTCCCCGAGCGAGTCGTTCCGTTACGGGGTCCGCCGCCACGGCGGCCCCTTCCTCGGCCCGGCCACCGACTTCACGGGCACCACCACCCTGCGCGACCTCCCTCCCGGCCGGCAGCTCCACTACCGCGTCGTGCTCACCGACCCGGACGACCCCCGCCGCTGCAGCGAGCCGGTGCGCGGCAGCTTCCGCACCACACCCGTCTCCCGCCGCCAGAACGTGCGCTTCCTGTGGTCGGGGGACCTGGCGGGCCAGGGCTGGGGCATCAACCCGGAGCTGGGCGGATACCGCGTATTCGACGAGATGCGGCTGCGCGACCCCGACTTCTTCCTCTTCAGCGGCGACACCATCTACGCCGACGGACCGCTCAAGGCGGCGGTACCCCTGCCCGACGGCCGCGTCTGGCACAACGTCACCACCGAGGAGAAGGCCAAGGTCGCCGAGACCCTCGCCGAATACCGCGGGAACTTCCGCTACAACCTGCTCGATCACAACCTGCGCGAGTTCTACGCCCAGGTCCCCGTCCTGGCCCAGTGGGACGACCACGAGGTGCGCAACAACTGGTACCCGGGCCAGCTGCTCGACGACCCGCGCTACACCGTCAAGGACGTCGACACCCTCGCGGCCCACGCCCGCCAGGCCTTCGGCGAGTACTTCCCCGTGACCGACCTGCGGGGCGGGCGCGCCGAGGGCCGGATGTACCGGGTGCTGCGGCACGGCCCGCTGCTGGACGTGTTCGTGCTCGACATGCGCACCTACCGCGACGCCAACTCCCCCGGCCGCCAGACCGACGACCCGGTCGGCATCCTCGGCACCGAGCAGCTGGCCTGGCTCAAGCGGGAGCTCTCGCGCTCGCGGGCGACCTGGAAGGTGATCGCCGCCGACATGCCGCTGGGCATCGTGGTGCCGGACGGGGCGACGGACTTCGAGGCCGTGGCGCAGGGCGACCCGGGGGCCCCGCTCGGGCGCGAGCTCCAGATCGCCGACCTCCTGCGCCACATCAAGCACCAGCACATCACGGGCACCCTCTGGCTCACCGCCGACGTCCACTACACCGCCGCCAACCACTACGCCCCCGAGCGCGCGGCGTTCTCCGACTTCGCCCCGTTCTGGGAGTTCGTCTCGGGGCCCATCGGCGCGGGTGGCTTCCCGGCCGGCAAACTGGACGCCACCTTCGGGCCCCGGACCGCGTACGCGCAGTCGGCGCCGGTCGCGAACATGTCCCCGGCGGAGAACCCCCCGTACTACGGCGAGGTCGAGATCGACGGGGGCAGCGGGGAACTCACCGTGCGGCTGCGCCGGCAGGGAGGCGGCGTACTCTTCACCCAGGTGCTCCAGCCGGGCCGCGTGGGCCAGTCGTGAGCACCGCGGGCCCCATCGGCCTCGCGGGCCTCGCCCCCGCACCCGCACCGCACCCGCACCCGCCCTGACCGCGAGCGGCCGCAATCGGCAAGAACCGGGAGAAACCGGCTAGATCGACACTTAACCAGTCGGTCACAGATCGTTCGCGATCACGCAACACCCGGGCGCCACAGTGGTGTGCATGACTGACCTTGCCCCTGACTCCCGCGCCCCGCGTCCCCACCGCCACCACTGGCGCCGGGACCTCGTCGAACTCGCCGCCCTCTTCTGCGCCGTCGCGGTCGCCGACGGCATCGCCAACCTCGTCGCGCACGGCCCGAGGGGCCCGTTCCTGCTCGTCGCCTCCGCCGTCGCGCTCCTGGTCACGGCGGGCTTCCACACCTGGTGGGCCCGCCGGCACAGCCATGCGCCGCCGCCCGGCGGCGCGCCGTCCTCCGGTCCGCCGGTGCCGGCCCCGCAGGAGGCCCCGCAGGAGGCCACCGACGCGCCGGCCACGGGCGGCGCCCTGTGGCGGATGCGGACGACCGTGCGCGACGAGCCCGGCAGCCTCGCCTCGCTGTGCACGGCCCTCGCCCGGGCCGGCGTGGACATCCTGACCCTGCAGACCCACCCCCTCCCCGAGGGCGGCACGGTCGACGAGTTCCTGCTGCGCGCCCCCCGGGAGCTGGCCTCCGCCGACCTGACCCGGGCCGTCGCGCGGGCCGGCGGCCGCAGCACCTGGATCGAACGCGCCGACGCCCACGACCTGGTGGACACCCCCACCCGGGTCCTGGGCCTGGCCACCCGCACCGCCCTGGACGCCGCCGAACTCCCCCTCGCCCTGCGCCAGCTGCTCGGCCGGTGCACCATCCAGTCGGTCCCCGCCACCACCCTCTCCGGCCGCCCCAACGCGGGCGGCGACGCCCCCGTGGAGGGCGTCCTGGAGGCCACGGTGATGCGGCTGCGCGACCCGTCGGGCGGCGCGATCACCGTGGAGCGCCCCTATCTGCCCTTCACCCCCACCGAGTTCGCCCGGGCCCGCGCCCTGGTCGAGCTCGACGCCCGCCTGGGCCCCCGCGTCCCGCGCAGCCGGGACGTGCTGACCCTCCCCGAGGGCAACGAGATCACCGTCCGCCGCGCCGACGGCGACGACCTCGCGGCCGCCCGGGCCATGCACGACCGGTGCAGCGAGCGCACCCTCGCCCTGCGCTACCACGGCCCCGTCGCCGACGCCGACCGCTACCTCGGCCACCTGCTCAGCCCCCGCTTCGGCCGGACCCTGGCCGCCACCACCGCCTCCGGCCGGCTCGTCGCCCTGGGCCACCTGCTGTGGGACGGGGACGAGACCGAGGTCGCCCTGCTCATCGAGGACGACTGGCAGCGCCGGGGCATCGGTTCGGAACTGCTGCGCCGGCTCCTCGCGCTGGCCGTCGAAGCCGGCTCCGACAGCGTGTACGCCGTCACCCAGGCCTCCAACACCGGCATGGTCGCAGCCATGCGCGGCCTCGGCCTGCCCCTCGACTACCAGATCGAGGAGGGCACCCTGGTGATCACGGCCCGGCTGGAGCGGGCCCGGCCCGCCAGGCGCCCGGAGTCCGTGCTCCGACAGGAGAACAAGCCCGTATGGTGATGACGGAGGGGGCCCCTCCGTACGAAGATGTCCGCATGTCAGAGACCCTCCACAGCGACAGCGCAGCCCTTCTGCCCCGCCAGGTCGCCGATGCCTACGTCGACGAACTCATCGCCATCAACCCGATCATCGGCACCTACCTCGGTGTCGCCGCCAGCTCCGGCAGCCTCCCGGACTTCTCGCCCGCCGGCCGGGCCGCCGCCGCCCGGCTGTCGCGCGACACCCTCGCGCGGCTCGACGAGGCCGAGCGGCTGCCCGGCGCCGACACCGACGCCGAGCGGCGCTGCGGCCGTCTGCTGCGCGAGCGCCTGAACGCCGAACTCGCCGTCCACGAGGCCGACGAGGACCTGCGCACCGTCAGCAACATCCACTCCCCGGCGCACGAGGTCCGCGAGGTCTTCACCCTCACCCCCGCCGACACCGAGGAGGACTGGGCCGCGATCGCCGAGCGGCTGCGCGCCGTCCCGGCCGCCTTCGACGGCTACCGCGAGAGCCTCGCCCTCGGCCTGGAGCGCGGGCTCCTCGGCGGCCCCCGGCCCACCGCCACCTTCATCGGCCAGCTCACCACCTGGGCCGGCCAGGACGGCGACGGCGAGCGGGACTTCTTCGGAGAGTTCGCCTCCGCCGGACCCGAGTCCCTGCGCGCCGAGCTGGACGCGGCGGCCGCCGTCGCGACCGCCGCCGTGATCGGGCTGCGGGACTGGATGCGCAACGTGTACGCCCCGGCCGTCGCGGACGCCCCGGACCCGGTGGGCCGCGAGCGCTACGCCCGCTGGTCGCGCTACTTCAACGGGACGGACCTGGACCTGGACGAGGCGTACGCCTACGGCTGGGCCGAGTACCACCGCCTGCTCGGGGAGATGAAGGCCGAGTCGGCCAAGATCCTCCCGGACGAGCCGAACCCGTGGAACGTGCTGCGCCACCTGGACGAGCACGGCACCCACATCGAGGGCGTGGACGAGGTCCAGGCCTGGCTGCAGGGCCTGATGGACGAGGCCATCGAGAACCTCGACGGCACCCACTTCGAGCTCGCCGAGCGGGTCAAGCGGGTCGAGTCCAAGATCGCCCCCTCGGGCGGCGCGGCGGCCCCGTACTACACCAACCCGTCCGAGGACTTCTCCCGCCCGGGCCGCACCTGGCTGCCCACCATGGGCCAGACCCGCTTCCCGGTGTACGACCTGGTCTCCACCTGGTACCACGAGGGCGTTCCGGGCCACCACCTCCAGCTGGCGCAGTGGACGCACGTGGCGGACCAGCTGTCGCGCTACCAGGCCACCGTCGGCTGGGTCAGCGCCAACTGCGAGGGCTGGGCGCTGTACGCGGAGCGCCTGATGGACGAGCTGGGCTACCTCAAGGACGCCGAGCAGCGCCTGGGTTACCTGGACTGCCAGATGATGCGCGCCGCCCGAGTGATCGTGGACATCGGCATGCACCTGGGCCTGGAGATCCCGGCGGACTCGCCGTTCCACCCGGGCGAGCGCTGGACGGTGGCCCTGGCGCAGGAGTTCTTCGGGATGCACAGCGGCCGGCCGGCGGACTTCATCGAGAGCGAGCTGACCCGCTACCTGTCGATGCCGGGGCAGGCCATCGGCTACAAGCTGGGCGAGCGCGCCTGGCTGCTGGGCCGGGACAACGCCCGTGCGGCGCGCGGGGAGTCCTTCGACCTGAAGGCCTGGCACATGGCGGCGCTGTCGCAGGGTTCGCTCGGCCTGGACGACCTGGTGGACGAGCTCTCGCGGCTCTGACCGCTCCGGCACGCGCCGACGGCCGCCCGCTCCCCCGTGCGAGGGGGGCGGGCGGCCGTCGTACGAGGGGGCGGTTCAGCAGCCGCAGTCGTCGGAGTCGGTCGGGGCGGTCAGCGGGTCGGCCTCGGCGCGCTGTTCCCGGCCCTGCCAGGTCTCGACCTCGAAGCCCTCGCGGATCCAGTACTCGATGCCGCCGAGCATCTCCTTGACCTGGAAGCCGAGTTCGGCCAGGGCGAGGGCGGAGCGGGTGCCGCCGTTGCAGCCCGGGCCCCAGCAGTAGGTCACCACGGGCACGCTCTTGTCGAGGAGCTGCTCGGCCTGTTCGGGGATCAGGGCGGTGGGCAGGTGGATCGCGCCGGGCACGTGGGCCTGGTCCCAGGACGGGGTGGAGCGGGAGTCGATCAGCTGGAAGCCCAGGTCGGCGCCCTGCTCGCGGTGGGCCTTGAAGGCGGCGGCGACGTCGGACACGTCCGCGTGGAAGGCGAGGCTGGCGGCGAAGTAGGCGGCGGCCGCCGCCGGGCTGGCCGGGGGGACCCGGAGGACGGGGTTGGCGGGGGCGGAGGCGGAAACGGAGGTGGAGGCGGTCGTGGTGTTCGTCGTCGTCATGGCTCAAAATCTATGAACCGTTGATCATCCCGGGAAGTGGGATTCCCCGGCCTTCGGCTTGTTCGGCCGGGGAATCCCCTGCTAGACCTGCGGCATGAGCGGCTATTCCCCCGACGCCACCGACTGGCGCATCCTGGCGGCCCTCCAGCAGGACGGCCGGGCCAGTTTCACCGATCTCGCCCGGGCCGTGTCGATGTCCGCGAGCGCCGTCACCGAGCGGGTCCGCCGGATGGAGGAGGCCGGGATCATCACCGGCTACACGGCCGTCGTGGACCACGAGAAGCTCGGCAAGGCGATCCTGGCGCTGGTGCGGCTGCGCTATCCGCACGGCAACTACAAGCCGTTCCACGACTTCCTGGAGGCGACCCCGGAGATCCTGGAGGCCCACCACGTCACGGGGGACGACTGCTTCGTCCTCAAGGTGGCCGCCCGTTCGATGGCGCACCTGGAGGAGGTCACCGGCCGGATCGCGGGCCTCGGCCCGGTGACCACCAGCATCGTGTACTCGTCCCCGCTGGCACGCAGGCCGCTCAGTCCGTGATCCCGCTCAGTCCGTGACCCCTGCCGTGCGGTGGCGCACCACGGAGCCGCCGCGTTGCTTGACGATCTCCAGCTGGGCCTGGACCCGGGTGCGCAGGTCGCCGACGTGGCTGACGATGCCCACGCTGCGGTCGCGTTCGCGCAGCGAGTCCAGGACGTCGAGGACCTCGTCCAGGGCCTGGTCGTCGAGGCTGCCGAAGCCCTCGTCGATGAAGAGGGTGTCCAGGCGCATGCCGCCCGCCTCGTCCGTGACCACGTCGGCCAGTCCCAGGGCCAGGGCGAGCGAGGCGAAGAAGGTCTCGCCGCCCGAGAGGGTGGCGGTGTCGCGTTCGCTGCCGGTCCAGGAGTCCACCACGTGCAGCCCGAGGCCCGAGCGGCCGCGTCCGCTCGCCCGGGCGTCGGAGTGGACGAGGGTGTAGCGGCCACCGGACATGCGCAGCAGGCGTACGGTCGCGGCGGCGGCGACCTGCTCCAGCCGGGCGGCCAGGACGTAGGACTCCAGCCGCATCTTGCGCTCGTTGTCGGCGGAGGTGCCCGCGGTGAGCCCGGCGAGGCGGGCCACGCGCTCGTAGGCCTCGCGCAGCGGGCCCAGGGCGCGCAGCTCCTGCTCGGCCTGGCGGGAGAGCCGGTCCAGTTCGGCGCAGCGGACCCGGGCGGCGTCCACCGCCGAGCCGGCGGTGCGCAGCCGGGCTGCGGTCCGTTCCGCGGCGGCCTCGGCGGCGGCCGGGTCGGCCGGGGGCAGGGCGGCGGCCGCGGCGGTGTCGGCCTCGGCGCGGCGGTCGGCGAGCATCGCCTCCTCGGCCTGCCAGGCGTCCAGGCGGTGCTGGAGGGCGGTGCGCTCGTACTCGGGGAGCACGGCGTCGGCGGCGGCCTCGACGGTGTCGAAGCCGGCCTTGAAGGCGGCGTCGGCGAGCCGGTCGTCGGCCTCCTTCAGCCGGGCGGTGGTCTCCTCGGCGCGGCGCAGGGCGGCGGCGGCCGTGGTGACCATGCGGATGCGGTCCTCCAGGGTGCGGGCGCGGGCCGCGACGCTGGGCGAGTCGCCCCGGACGAGGACGAGTTCGGCTTCGAGGGCGGCCTGCTCCTGGTCGAGGGCCTCGCGCCGGGAGGCCCGGGCGGCGGCCCGGCGTTCGGCTTCGAGCCGGTCGGAGCTGCGCGCCTCGTGCTCCCGTTCGGCGCGGGCGAGGCGTTCGCGGGCGGTGTGGAGCCCGGCGGCCTCGGCATGGGCGGCGGCGTGGCGCTCGCCCAGGTCGGCGGTGAGGGCGAGGAGTCCGGCGGTGGTGGCGTCCCCGGCGGCGCCGGCGGCCTCGGCCTCGGCCTCGCGGACGGCGGCGAGGCGGCGTTCGACGGCGGTGCGGCGCTCCTCGGTCTGCTCGTAGCGGGCGTGGGCGGCGTCCTCGGCGGCCCGGTCCACGTGCCCGGGGGCGGGGCGGGCCGGCGCGGGGTGTTCCGGCGAGCCGCACACCGTGCAGGGCTCCCCGGCGGTCAGGGCGGCGGCCAGCTCGGCGGCGATACCGCGCAGCCGGGCCTCCTTGAGGTCCAGCCAGCGTTCCTTCGCGGCGAACGACTCCTCGCGTACGGAGTCCAGCTCCCCGGCGGCGGCTTCGGCGTCGGCGGCGAGGGAGTCGCGGCGCCGGGCGGCGGCCAGCTGCGCCCGGGCGGGCTCCAGCCGGCCGGCGAGCTGCTCGGCGAGGGTGAGGGCCTGCTGGGCGGCGTCGACCCGCTCCTGCAGGGCGGCGCGGGTGGCCTCCCAGCGGGCCAGCCACTCGGCCGACTCCTGGTGCTGCTCCTCGGCGTCACGGGACTCCCGCTCCAGCGTGGCCCGCTCACGGCCGATCTCGGCGCTGCGCTGTTCCGCCCGCTGGGCGGCGCCGGCCGCGCCGAGGTCCTCGCGCAGCCGCTGCTCGACGGCGCCGAGCTGCTCGGCGCCGGCCCCGGCGAGGGCGGGGGGCAGCTCCGCGCGCGCGAGGCTCTCGGCGTGCGCGGCGGTGAGGTGGGCGGCGGCCGCGGCCCCGCGCAGTTCCAGGGCGGGGGCCACGAGGGCGCCGCGGCGGGCCCGGTCCAGCAGCTCCCGCACCCGGGCGCGCTCCGGTTCGGCCTGCGCCAGCAGGTCGGCCCGGCGGGCGGTCTCGGCGTGGCGGCGCTGGAGCCGGTCGAGCTCCCGGGCCTCCTCGGCGGCGCGCCGGGCCGCGGCGTGCCGTCCCTCGGCGGCGGCGAGGGCGTACTCGGCGACGGTGAGCCGCTCGCGGGCGGAGCAGCGGGCGACGGCCGCCCAGGCCCGGACCGCACCGGCGAGGCCGGGGTCGCCGGGCTGGTGGGCGGGCAGGGGCCAGGCCCGCAGGTCGGCGCTGTCGCCGGCGGCCTGGGCGAGGCGCTGGGCGGCGGCGAGCACCTTCTCGTCGCCGGCCCGGACCTTGGCCTCGGCGGCCCGGCGGCGTTCGGCGAGCAGGGTCTCGACGGCGGCGAAGCGGCGGGTGTCGAAGAGGCGGCCGAGGAGCCGGCCGCGAGCTTCGGCGCCGGCCCGCAGGAACTGGGCGAACTCGCCCTGCGGGAGGAGGACCACCTGGCAGAACTGTTCGCGGCTCATGCCGAGGAGCTGTTCGACCTCCTCGCCGATCTCCTGGTGGGAGCGGCTGAGCGCGGTCCAGCCGGCGCCGGTGTGCTCGCGCAGCCAGGACTGGGCCTTGTCCTTGGTGGTGCCGGTGCCGCGCTTCTTGGGGCGGTCCTGTTCGGGGCGGCGGGTGATCTCCAGCCGGCGGCCGCCCACGGTGAGTTCGAGGGTGACCTCGGTCGGGGTGTCGGGGGCGGCGTGGTCGCTGCGCAGGGTGGTGCCGGGGGCCTGGCGCGAGCCGGGCACGGAGCCGTAGAGGGCGTAGCAGACGGCGTCGAGGACGGAGGTCTTGCCGGCGCCGGTGGGGCCGTGCAGCAGGAAGATCCCGGCGCCGGACAGGGCGTCGAAGTCGATGGTCTGGGCGGCGGCGAAGGGGCCGAAGGCGGTGACCTCGAGCCGGTGCAGCCTCATCGGCCGGCCTCCGGAAGGCCGCCCTCGACCCGGACGTCCGCGGTCCGCGCGTCCGCGGTCCGCGCGTCCGCGGCCCGAACGTCCGCGGTCCGTACGTCCTCGAACGCGCCGCGCAGGACGGCCCGTTCGGCCTCGTCGGCGGCGGCGCCGACGCGGACGTGGGCGACGAAGTCCTCGGCGATCTCCTGGTCGCTGCGGCCGCGCAGGCGCTGGGCGTAGGAGGCGGCGCCGTCGTCCTGGCGGCCCTCGGGGTCGAAGGCGAGGCTGAGGGTGTGGGGGAAGCGGGCGGTGAGCCGGGCCATGGGGTCCTGGGGGCGGGCGGGGTCGGTGAGGACGGCTTCGACCCAGCTGTCCTCGCTGCCGGTGTGCGCGGGGTCCGCCAGCAGGTCCTCCAGGCGGCCGCGGAGCCGGGCGAGGGGGCGGGGGACGGGGGTGTCGAGCCGTTCGGCGGTGAGCTCCCCGGCGGGGCCGAGTTCGACGAGCCACATGCTCTTGCGGTGGCCGGCCTCGGAGAAGGAGTAGGCGAGCGGGGAACCGGAATAGCGGACCCGTTCGTTGATCGTCTGGCAGCCGTGGAGGTGGCCGAGGGCCGCGTAGTCGACCCCCTCGAAGAGGGAGGCGGGGACGGCCTCGACCCCGCCGACGGCGATGTCGCGTTCGCTGTCGCTGGCCTGCCCGCCGGTGACGAAGGCGTGCGCGAGGACGACGGAGCGGGTGCCCTCGGGGCGGCCCGCCAGATCGGCGCGGATCCGGTCCATGGCGGCGCCGAGAACGGCCTCGTGGCTGACCTTCTCCGCGGCGAACTCGTCCTTGACCAGGGCCGGTTCGAGGTAGGGCAGCCCGTAGAGGGCGACGTCGCCGTGCGCGTCGGCCAGCAGCACGGGGTCGGCGCAGCCCGCCGGGTCGGTCCTGAGGTGGATCCCGGCCCGGCCGATCAGTCCGGCGCCGACGCCGAGCCGGCGGGCGGAGTCGTGGTTGCCGGAGATCATCACGGTGGGCACGCCGAGGTCGGCGAGCCGGTGCAGGGCGCGGTCGAAGAGCTCGACGGCGGGCAGCGGGGGCACGGCGCGGTCGTAGACGTCCCCGGCGACGAGGACCGCGTCGACCGCGTGCTCCCGCACGGTCTCGACGAGGTGGTCGACGAAGGCGGCCTGCGCCCCGAGCATGTTCACGCGGTGGAAGGACCGGCCCAGGTGCCAGTCGGAGGTGTGCAGGAACTTCACTCGACCGCTCCGACCCGCACGCCCGCTCCTCCACGCCTTCCGCACCGGCACACCTGCGCGCCGGCCATCCAAGGTAACCCGTCCGCGGGTCCGCCCCTGCCGGAAGGAGGAACCGGCCCGTTCCGTTACGGGGTGATGGCGGCCGTGACAACGTTCCGTGGCCGGTCCCCGCCGGCGGCTTCGCGCGCTTGTCCGCCGTCCCGGCCGCTGGTTGGCTTCGCCGCATGCCGCTCCCGCGACCTTCCCGCGCCCCGCTGCCCCGTCCCGCCGGACCGTTCCGCCCCCGACGGGCCCGTACCCGTCCCGCGCTGCTCGCCGCCGGCTGCGCGGCGCTGCTGGCGCTGACCGCCGCCGTGCCCTCGGCCGCCGCTCCCCTGCGGCCGGAGCCGGCCGCCGCCGATTCCGTGGTGCTCGACTGGTACGACACCACCGCGCGGACCGTGGCCGCGACGGCCGCCCCGACGCAGATCACCAACAGCCGCACCTGGGCGGTCGGCTGGATCGCCGCCGCCCGCGCCGCCCGTGAGGCCCCCGGCGGCGGGCCGGGCCGGGCCCGGTTCCAGGACGCCGCCGTCGCCTCCGCGGTCCACGACGTCCTGCTCGCCGTCGCCCCTTCCCGCAAGGACGACCTCGACACGGCCCTGGCCGCCTCCCTCGCCGGCATCCCGGACGGCCCGGCCGAGGACCGGGGCGTGGCCGCCGGGGCCCGCCAGGCCAGGGCGGTGCTCGCCGCCCGGGCCGGCGACGGCCTCGATCCGGCCTCCTCCAACGCCCCCTTCCCCGTGCCGCCGGCCGCCCCCGGGGTCTGGCAGCCGACCCCCGACGGCTACGCGCCCGCCATCCAGTACGGCAACCGGCTGGCCAGGCCCTTCCTGCTGGAGCGCGCCGACCAGTTCCGGCCGGGCCCGCCGCCCGCGCTGGACTCCGACCGCTACCGGGCCGACCTGGAGGAGGTGCGCGCGTACGGCGCGGCCGACAGCGCGGTACGCACCGCGCGCCAGAGCGAGACGGCGAACTTCTGGTACAGCGGTTCGCTCACCCTCTACACCGATGCGCTGCGCGTGGCCGTGGCCCGCTCGCACGGTTCGACCGCCGACCGGGCGGCGCTGCTCGCGCTCTTCCACGCGGCGTCCGTCGACACCCAGATCGCGACCTCCGACGGCAAGTACACGTACCTGCGCTGGCGTCCGGTGACGGCGATCCGCACGGGCGCGATCGGCACCGACCCGGCCTGGCGCCCGCTGCACAACACCCCCGCCCACCCCGACTACCCGAGCGGCCACGCCACCTACGCGGGCGCGGCGCAGGCCGTCCTCGACGCCCTCGCGGGGCCGGTGACGGAGCCCTTCGACCTGACCAGCCCGACCGCGCCGGGTGTGCACCGCGCGTACACGGGGTGGGCGCAGCTGACCCGGGACAACGTGGACGCCCGGGTGTACTCGGGGATCCACAGCCGCTCCGCCGACGAGGCGGGCGCCCGGCTCGGCGACGCGGTCGGCCGGTATGCGCTGCGCCACGCGGACCGGCTGCTGTCCGGCCGCCTCTGACGGCCGGCCCGGGCCTCAGCCCTCGCCGTAGGCCTCTCCGCCGAGCTCGAACCCGGCGGTCCCGGCGGTGACGTCGTTCAGCCAGGCCCGGAAGGACTCCACCTCCGCCTCGGGGAGGCCGATCTCGATGGAGACGGCCTCTCCGTAGCGCACGTCCAGCACGGTGCGGCCGGTGGAGCGCAGGTCGTTCTGCGTCTTGCCGGCGCGCTGGTGGTCGACGGTGACGGTGGCCAGCCGGTAGCGGTGGCGGGTGACGGTGCCGAGCGCGTCGAGGGCCTCCCCGACGACCCCGCCGTAGGCGCGGATCAGTCCGCCGGCGCCCAGCTTGACGCCGCCGTAGTACCGGGTGACGACGGCCACCGCGTAGCGGACGTCGCGCCGGGTCAGCATCTGCAGCATGGGCACGCCGGCGGTGCCGCCCGGCTCGCCGTCGTCGCTGGCCTTCTGGACGGAGGCGTCGGCGCCGATCACGTAGGCGTAGCAGTTGTGCGTGGCGGTGGGGTGCTCGCGGCGGATGCGCGCGATGAAGTCCTGCGCCTCCTGCTCGGTCGCGGCGGGCGCGAGCGAGCAGAGGAAGCGCGAGCGGTTGATCTCGGACTCGTGCGATCCCTCACGGGCCACCGTCTCGTACTGGTCTGCCTTCACCGCTCCACCCTACGGGGAATCGGACAGGTGTCCTTTTCGTTGATCCGTCGGAACCGGAGGAACCCCCACCGGGGCAAGCGGCAGCAGGAGGCGGCGCGTGTACGGCGATCAGGAGACCATCCGCAGGATCCTCACCGAGCTCGGCGACACCTGGGCGGTGGTCGGGCTGTCGAACAACGAGGACCGGGCGGCCTACGGCGTGGCCAAGGTGCTCCAGCGGTTCGGCAAGCGCGTCGTGCCCGTCCACCCGAAGGCGGAGACGGTACACGGCGAGCCGGGCTACCCCTCGCTGGAGGCCATCCCCTTCAAGGTGGACGTGGTGGACGTGTTCGTGAACAGCACGCTGGCCGGTGAGGTCGCGGACGAGGCGGTCGCCGCCGGGGCCGAGGCCGTCTGGTTCCAGCTGAACGTGATCGACGAGGCCGCCTTCGCCCGGACCCGGGAGGCCGGGCTGGCGATGGTGATGGACCGCTGCCCGGCGATCGAGATCCCCGCGCTCTGACGCCCGTCAGCGGTGGCCTTCCGCCCGCTGGACGGGCGGGATCGAGACGGCCATCGTCATCTCCATCGCCACCGCACCCTCGTTGCGGTAGGCGTGCGGGACGTTCGCCTCGAAGGAGACGGCCCCGCCGGCCGGCACCGCGTGCCGGTCGTCGGCGATCTCGAGGGTCAGTTCCCCGGCCGTGACGTGCAGCATCTCGAACGTCCCGGCCGGGTGCGGGTCGGACGCGGTGCCGTCGCCGGGCTCCAGCCGGTAGGTCCACATCTCCACCGGGCCGCGGCGGTCGTCGCCCAGGAGCATCCGCGCCTCGCTGCCCGGTTCTCCGGACCACATGCGGACCCCCTGCCCCGGGAGCACCACGTGCACCTGTGGGCTGCGGTCGTGGTCGAGCAGGGTGGTGATGCTCACCCCGAGGGCGTCGGCCAGTTTGACCGTCGTGCCGACGCTCGGGTTCGTACGGGCCTGCTCGATCTGGATGATCATGCCGCGACTGACCCCCGCGCGGGCCGCGAGCGCGTCCAGGGTGAATCCGCGTTCCCCGCGCCACCGCTTGAGGTTGCGGGCGAGCGCCTGGGTGAGCTGTTCGAGATCCGACACCATTCCGTCCAATATTTTGGATGACACAGTTCAACAGAGTGAACTAACCTGCGGCGTATTCGATGCTGCACTCCACCGTTCACCGCACTGTACTGCGAGGTCCTGCCATGACCGCCCTCTTCGCCCTGGCCACCGCCCTGCTCTGGGGCCTCGCCGACTTCGGCGGCGGGTTGCTGACGCGCCGCCTGCCGGCGCTCACGGTGGTCGTGGTCTCGCAGGTCGCCGCGGTCCTGGTGCTCGGCTCCGTCGTGCTCGCCACCGGCGCCTGGCACGAGGCCGGCCCGCAGCTGTGGTTCGCGGTGGCGGCGGGGCTGGTCGGGCCGGCGGCCATGCTCAGCTTCTACAAGGCGCTCGCCCTGGGCCCGATGGGCGTGGTCTCGCCGCTGGGCTCCGTCGGCGTGGTCGTGCCGGTCGGGGTGGGGCTGGCGCTGGGCGAGCGGCCGGGAGCGGGCCAGTTCGCGGGGATCGCGGTCGCCGTCACCGGCATCGTCCTCGCCGGCGGCCCCGAGCTGCGCGGCGCGCCCGTGCAGCGGCAGGCGGTCCTGCTGACCCTGGTCGCCGCCTTCGGCTTCGGCGCGGTGATGGCGCTGATCTCGCAGGCCTCCACGACGGTCACCGGCCTGTTCCTCGCGCTCCTCGTCCAGCGGGTCACCAACGTCGTCGTCGGCGGCGCCGCCCTGTGGGCGCGGACCCGGCGCGGCGCCCCGGCGCTGCCGGAGGGCGCCGGCCCGCGCGTCCTGTGGGGGCTGCTGCCGGCGCTGGCGTTCGTGGGCCTGGCGGACGTCGCGGCCAACGGCACCTACTCGATCGCCGCGCAGAGCGGCCCCGTCACGGTGGCCGCCGTACTCTCCTCGCTCTACCCGGTGGTCACGGCCCTCACGGCGTTCGCCGTGCTCAAGGAGCGGCTGCGCGGCGTCCAGGCGGCGGGCGCCGGCCTCGCCCTGGCCGGCACGGTCCTCCTCGCGGCCGGCTGACCCGACCCCCGGCGCGCTACGGCTCGCCCGCCTCCGCCAGCGCCGCCAGGCCGCGCAGTTGCGCCGAGGTGACCCCGTCGGGGATCGGTACCGGCGCCGGGGTGCGCAGCGGTGGCTGCCAGCCGGTCTCCGGCTCCCAGCGGCGCACGACCTTGGCCGGGGCCCCCGCCACCACGGCGTGGTCCGGCACCTCGCCCCGTACGACGGCCCCCGCCGCCACCACCACGTTGCGGCCCAGCTTCGCCCCGGGGAGGATCACCGCCCCCGTGCCCAGCCAGCAGCCCGGCCCGATCTCCACCGGGGCGCTGCGCGGCCACTGCTTGCCGACGGGCTCGTGCGGGTCGTCGTAGCTGTGGTTGGTGGAGGTGATGTAGACCCCGGGCCCGCAGAAGGTGTCGTCTCCGATGGCGATGCGGGCGTCCGCGATGACGTGGCTGCCCCGGCCCAGGACCACGCCGTTGCCCAGGACCAGCACCGGGTCGGGGCCGAGGTCGAGGCCGGGCATCATCCCGGCGGTCAGCGTGACCTGCTCAGCGATGATGCAGTGGCCGCCCATGCGGATCCACGGCTCGCCGAAGACGGTGCCCTGCGGGAAGGCGAGCCGGGTGCCGTCGCCGATCGCCCCGAAACGCAGCCGGCCCGGGTTCTGCGCGGTGACCGCGCCCGCCTGCTGCATCCAGCGCCAGCCCGCGTGGACCGCGCGGCTGGCGACACGGCGGCGCAGGGCCGCCAGGGATGAGAACGTGTTCTGGTTCTTCGGCACCCGGCCACGGTAGTGGGCCGCGCCCCGGACGTCCGGACCGCGTTCCTGTGATCTTCACCCCATCGACGCCCGGGGGCGGCCCGTGCCCTACGGTGCCGGTAGCGCGGCATCCGGAAACAGAGGAAACGATCATGACGAACCACACGGACCACCCGGGCCAGGCCGGTCACGGAGCTCTCATCGCGGCCGTGGGCGACCGGCGGCCGTCCGTGGACCCGACGGCGTTCACCGCCCCGACCTCGGTCGTGGTCGGCGACGTCACCCTGGGCGCGGGCGCCAGCGTCTGGTACTCGGCGGTGCTGCGCGGCGACTGCGGACCGATCACGCTGGGCGCCGACAGCAACGTTCAGGACAACTGCACGCTGCACGTGGACCCCGGCTTCCCGGTGTCCGTCGGCGAGCGGGTCTCGATCGGCCACAACGCCGTCGTGCACGGCTGCACCGTGGAGGACGACTGCCTGATCGGGATGGGCGCGACGGTCCTGAACGGAGCCGTCATCGGCGCCGGTTCGCTGGTGGCTGCGCAGGCCCTGGTCCCCCAGGGGATGGTGGTCCCGCCGGGCTCGCTGGTGGCGGGCGTGCCGGCCAAGGTACGGCGGGAGCTCACCGCCGAGGAGCGCGAGCACATCAAGCTGAACGCCGCGATGTACACGGAGCTGGCGAAGCAGCACCGCGCCTCGGTGACGCCGGAGTCCTGACCGCCGCCGGGGCTCCCGGGGCGGGAGCCCCGGGCGCCGTGGGCTCAGTCCGCTGCGCCCGCCGAAGCCGTGACCCGCTGGGCCGCCTCCGCACGGGCGGCGGCCGCGGCCTTCTTCATCCGGGCGCGCACCACCAGCGTGACGACGAGCCCGAGCAGCAGGGCCGCCACCAGGGCCAGCCAGGAGAACCGCTTCAGCCAGGGCTCGGCGACGATGCCGACCGTGTAGATGACCGCGGTGGTGCCGCCGGCCCAGAGGACGCCGCCGAGGACGTTGGCGATCAGGAACCGCCAGTACGGCATGCGCAGCACGCCCGCGAGCGGCCCGGCGAAGATCCGCAGCAGGGCCACGAACCGGCCGAAGAAGACGGCCCACATCCCCCACCGGTCGAACGAGCGCTCCGCCACGGCCACCTGCTCCGGCCCGAAGTGCTTCGGGAAGCGCCGGCCCAGCTTCTCCAGCAGCGGCTTGCCGCCGCGGCGGCCGATCGCGTACCCGATGGAGTCGCCGACGATCGCCCCCGCGATCGCGCAGAGCCCGAGGACCACGGGGTCGATGTGCCCTTGCTGCGAGGCCAGCAGGGCCGCGCTGACGAGGATGATCTCCCCTGGCAGCGGGATGCCCAGGCTCTCCAGTCCGATGACCAGACCCACCAGGAGATAGACACTGATCGCCGGAATCGTCTCCAGCCATTCCTGGACATCCACCGGTTCGCCCTCCCTCGTCTCACCGGCGCGCCCCGGGGACACGCCGAACGAGCAGCCTATCCGCTCCCCGCCACGGGCCCCGCCCGCAGCACGGGTTCGCGGGGCGAACGACCGGCGAACACCAGCCGGCGGCGCGGACCGCACCGCCGGCGGCGGGCGTCGGGGTCAGGCGTTGGGGCGCAGCGTCCAGACGACCGTCATCTCGCCCGTGACGGCCTCGTCCTCGCGCTGGATGGCAATGGTGACGGGGAACTCGGGGCGGCCGCCCGCGTCGAGTTCGGCGACGACCTCGGCGGCCGGGCGGCCGAGGGTGGCGGTGGCCGTCACGACGCCCTTGGCGAGCTTCTTGTAGCCGATCTCGGCCTTGACGGCCAGCGGCACCGCGCGCGAGAGCTGGTCGCCGAAGGCGGCCAGGACGATCGCGCCGCTCGCGGACTCGGCCAGGGTGAACATCGCGCCGGCGTGCGGGCCGCCGAGGTGGTTGTGGAAGGCCGGCTGGTCCGGGAGCCGGACGACGGCGCGCTCCGCGGTGGTCTCCAGGAACTGGAGGTTGAGGGTCCCGGCCATCGGCACGGTCTTCGCGAGCAGTTCGCCCACGTTCATCTGTTCTGCGCTCATGGCAGGCGATGTTACCCACGAGTAGATGAGGTTGGCCAGAGCCCGCGAGGGGGCGGACGTGGCTCCGGCAGGCCACGCGCACTATGGTTACCGGCCATGTGGCCAGGACAGCAGCAGCCGCCCGGGGGACAGCAGGGCCCCCAGGACGCGCAACAGAACCCGTACCAGCAGCAGCCGGGACAGCCGAACCCGTACCAGCAGCAGCCCCAGCCGGGATTCGGTCAGCAGCAGCCCGGCTACGGATACCCGCAGGCGGGCGGTTACCAGACCCCGCCGCCGGTCCAGCCGTGGGGCCAGCCCACCCCGCAGCCGCCCGCGCCGCGGGCTTCCGGCGGGAGCCCGTTCTCGACGAAGACCGTGGCCATCGTGGCCGCCTCGGCGGTCGTCGTGACGGCGGCCGCGACCGGGGCCTTCGTGCTCACCCGGGATGACAAGGGGAGCAACCAGGCGAGCAACAAGCCGGCCGCCGCCTCCTCCTCGGCGCCCCCCACCTCCGCCGCGCCGCCCGCCCCGAGCGGCAACCCGCGCGGCGGCGGCGACGCCAAGCCCGTGATCCCGGGCTGGAAGGTGGTCATGAACCCGAAGCACGGCACCGCCTTCGACGTCCCGCCGGAGTGGAACGTGGCGAGCTCCGGGGTGATCGCCGGCTTCGAGGACTCGAAGAAGGGCGACGGCTCCCCCCTCGTGACGTTCTCCGCACCCGCCTTCCTCAAGGAGGACTGGTGCAAGGTGGACTCCAACAAGGACGGCAAGGAGGAGAGCACCGGACTGGCCGGCACCGGCACCAAGGGCGGCCAGGGCGCCAAGGACACCGCCGGGGCCGCGCACAGCGAAGCGGGCACCTGGGTGTTCGCCGCCTTCTCGCAGAAGCTCCCCGAGGACCGGGTCAAGATCTCCGAGTCCAAGGAGTTCACGACCCTCTCCGGCCTCAAGGGGCACTACGCGACGGCGACCGTCAGCGACATCCCCAAGGAGAACAAGTGCTCTACGGACGGCAAGAGCATCGCCTTCAGCTTCCGCAACTCCAAGGGTGATTTCGCCAGCTGGGTCCTGTGGAGCGCCGCCGGGGTCCCCGGCGAGGTGGACCAGGCCACCGAAGAGAAGATCATGAGCTCGGTCCGCCTCATCGCCAACTGACCTCACGCCCCACCCCACCCTCGGGCCGATTATCCGTTTTCCGGTTATTCGTTTGGATTCTCGGCCCGGGGCAGGGATAGTCCCCGGGTGAGCTCTCCCCCCGCCGACTCCGCCGCTCCCTCACGCCGCCTCCCGGCCTGGGCGGGCCGCAACTACACCCTGCTGACCGGCGCGGCCGTCGTGACGAACCTCGGCAGCCACGGAGCGCTCATCGCCTCCGCCTTCGCCGTCATGGACGCGGGCGGCTCCGGAGGCGACGTCGGCCTCGTCGCGGCGGCCCGTACGCTGCCCCTGGTCCTCTTCCTGCTCGTCGGCGGCGCCCTCGCCGACCGGCTCCCCCGCCACCGCGTGATGGTCGCGGCCAACGCCCTGAACTGCCTCTCGCAGGCCGCCTTCGCCGTGCTGGTCCTCACCGGCGAGCCCCGGCTGTGGCAGATGATGCTGCTCACCGCCCTCTGCGGCACCGGCACCGCCTTCTTCAACCCGGCCGCCGAGGGCATGCTCCTGTCCAGCGTCTCGGGCGAGCACTCCCACCGCGCCTTCGCGATGTTCCGGATGGCGATGAACGGCGCGGGCATCGGCGGCGCGGCCCTGGGCGGCGCCCTGATCGCCGCGATCGGCCCCGGCTGGGTACTGGCCGTGGACGCGGCCGCCTTCGCCGTAGCGGGCGCCCTGCGCGCCTTCCTCGACGTCGGCCACATCGCCGAACGGACCCCGGGCGGGGGCCTGCTGGCCGACCTGCGCGAGGGCTGGGTGGAGTTCCGCTCCCGCGCCTGGCTGTGGAGCATCGTGCTCCAGTTCTCCGTCGTCGTCGCCGTGGTCGGGGCCGCCGAGTCGGTGTACGGGCCCCTCGTGGCCCGCGACCGGCTGGGCGGGCCGGCCCCCTGGGGGGTGGCCCTGGCCTTCTTCGGCGTGGGCACCATCGCCGGCGCCGTTCTGATGATGCTGTGGAAACCGCGCCGCCTGCTGCTGGTCGGCACCCTGTGCGTGTTCCCGCTGGCGCTGCCCTCGGCCGGCCTCGCGGTCCCGCTGCCCAGCTGGGGGCTGTGCGCGGTGATGTTCGTCAGCGGCACCGCCGTCGAGGTGTTCGGCGTGAACTGGATGACGACCATGCACCAGGAGATCCCCGAGGAGAAGTTCTCCCGGGTCTCCGCCTACGACTGGTTCGGCTCGCTCTCGCTGCTCCCCCTGGCCACCGCCCTGGCCGGCCCGGCCGAGAGCGCCGTCGGCCGCACCCCGGCCCTGTGGGGCTGCGCGGCCCTGGTGATCGTCCCCACGGCCCTGGTCCTCCTCGTCCCGGAGGTCCGCCACATCACCCGCCGACCGGCCCCCGCCACACCGGCCGCAGCCGGTTCCAGCCCGCCCGCCCCGGCTCCCTCCAGTCCCGCCGGCGTGTGAGGCCCGGGGCCCGGGGGCGGAGCCCCCGGGACACCCCCGGCACCCTCACCCCAGGCTGAACGCCCCCTCCGGCGGCTCGGGCGAGGCGACGGCGTCGGCGTCCGCCACCACCCGGGCCCCCCGCATGAACCGCGCGAGCCCCTCCCCCGACTCCACCCGCGCCGGGAACGCGTCCCCGGCACACCGCCGGGCCAGCGCCGCCACCGGCAGCGGGGCGTCGGAGGCCAGCAGCACCGCGTTCCCGAAGCGCCGCCCGCGCAGCACCCCGGGCTCGGCGATCAGCGCGAGCTCGCCGAACGCGGCGGCGAAATTGGCCAGCTGGGCCCTCAGGAAGCCGAACGGCGCCCCGTCGGCCAGGTTCGCCGCGTAGAGCCCGCCGGGCCGCAGCACCCGGGCGGCCTGCCGGGCGTACTCCACCGAGGTCAGCTGGGCCGGCACCCGCGAGCCCCCGAACACGTCCGCCACCAGGACGTCCGCGCTCGCCCCCGGGGCCCGCTCCAGCCAGGCCCGGGCGTCGGCGGCGTGCACCTCCACCCGCGCCCCGGCCGCCAGCGGCAGGTGCTCCGCCACCAGCTCCACCAGCCCCGCGTCGAACTCGACCACGGTCTGGCGGGAGCCCGGCCGGGCCGCCGCGGCGTAGCGGGGCAGGGTCAGCGCGCCGCCGCCCAGGTGGAGCAGGTCCAGCGCGGCCCCCGCTTCGGCCGCGCAGTCCAGTACGTGCGCGAGACGGCGTACGTACTCGAACTCCAGGTGCTCCGGCTCGTCGAGGTCGACGTAGGACTGCGGAGCCCCGTTCACGGTGAGCAGCCAGGCCCGCTCCCGGTCCACGTCCGGCATCAGCTTGGCGGTGCCCTGGCCCGTTTCCCGGATCACCGGGATCTGTTCGTCGCTCACCCCACCATTGTCGGGCCCGCCGCACGCCCCCTCAGGCCGCCGACCAGACGGCCGCCGCCTCGGCCGCGTGCGCGGCGGCCTGGGCCAGCCCCGCCCGCGCCGCGGCCGCCCGCCGGGCGGGGTCGAGCACGTTGCGGCCGAAGGCCTTGCGGGCCTCCGGGGACGAGACGATCAGCAGCACCCGGGCCCCCTCGGCCCGCAGCCGCTCGGCCTGCTGGACGGGCGAGGGGAGCTTCCCCACGCCGACGGGCAGCGGGGCGAGGATCACCACGCGCCGGTAGCCGGCCGCCAGGTCGGCGTTGACGGCGGAGCGGACGCCGCCGTCCACGTACCGGCGGCCGTCGATGGTGACGGGCGGCCAGACCCCGGGCACGGCGCAGCTCGCCGCGACGGCGTCCACCAGCCCGGCCCCGTGCTCCCGGTCGAAGAGGGCGCTCTCGCCGGTCAGCGCGTCGACGGCGGTGACGACCAGCCGCCGCTCGGGCCACTCGTGCGAGACGAGCCGGGCCGCCAGGACCGCGCGCCGCTCCGCCTCGTCGGGGGTGTCGGCGGCGAGGGCGAGGGCGCCGACCCGCCGGCCGTACTCGGCGGCGTCGCGCGAGCGGACCATGGCGAGGGCGTACCGGGCGAGCAGGCCCGCGCCGAACTTCGCGGCGATCTCCCCGGCGGGGTCGGCGAGCTGGCGCTCGTAGAGCTCGCGCGGGGTGAGCAGCCCGGAGGCGACCTGGGCGCCCACCACCGAGCCGGCGGAGGTACCGACGACGAGGTCGGCGCCGGTGAGGTCCACTCCGGCGCGGGCGAGCCCGTAGAGGATCCCGGCCTCCCAGCCGACGCCGGTGAGCCCGCCGCCGCCGAGCACCAGTGCCGTGTCGCGTACCGTCTCGCCGCTCATCCCCGCCCGCCCCTCGCTCCGCCCACGGGCCGCCCGTGGGGTGACGGCAGTCTGGCAAAGCCGGACCGCCGCCACCACAGCCGGGGCTACCCGAGCACCTCGCTCACCGTCCCCGCGCCGACCGTGCGCCCGCCCTCGCGGATCGCGAAGCCGAGGCCGGCCTCCAGGGGCACGTCCCGGCCCAGCTCGACGGTCATGGTGACCGTCTCCCCGGGCCGGGCCACCCCGGCCGCGCCGAGGTCCACGTCCCCGACCACGTCGGCGGTGCGGATGTAGAACTGCGGCCGGTAGCCGGAGGACAGCGCCGTCGTCCGGCCGCCCTCCCGCGCGGAGAGGACGTACACCTGCGCGGTGAACCGCCGCCGCGGGGCCACGCTGCCGGGGGCGGCGACCACGTGCCCGCGCCGCACCCCGTCGCGGTGCACCCCGCGCAGCAGCAGCGCCACGTTGTCCCCCGCCTCGGCGGACTCCATCGGCTTGCCGAAGGTCTCCAGGCCCGTGACGACGGTCTCCACGGGCTCGCCGTCGCCCCCGAGGAGCGCCACGCGGTCGCCGAGCCGGACGGTGCCGCGCTCGACGGCGCCCGTCACGACGGTGCCGCGGCCGGTGATGGTCAGGACGTTCTCGACCGGCAGCAGGAACGGCGCGTCCGTGTACCGCACGGGCATCGGCACGTACGTGTCCACCGCGTCGAGCAGCGCCTCGATGGCCCCCGTCCAGCGCGGGTCGCCCTCCAGCGCCCCCAGCCCGGAGACCCTTACGACCGGGGCCTCGTCGCCGCCGTAGCCGTGGGCGCTGAGCAGCTCGCGGACCTCCAGCTCGACCAGGTCGGTCAGCTCCGGGTCGCCGGCGTCGGCCTTGTTGAGGGCCACGACGATGTGGTCCACGCCGACCTGCCGGGCGAGGAGCACGTGCTCGGCGGTCTGGGGCATGACCCCGTCGAGGGCGGAGACGACGAGGATGGCCCCGTCGAGCTGGGCGGCGCCGGTGACCATGTTCTTGATGTAGTCGGCGTGGCCGGGCATGTCGACGTGGGCGTAGTGGCGGGTGTCGGTCTCGTACTCGACGTGGGTGAGGTTGATGGTGATGCCGCGCCGGGCCTCCTCGGGGGCGCGGTCGATCCGGTCGAACGGCACGAAGGAGGCGCCGCCGCGCTCGGCGAGGACCTTGGTGATGGCGGCGGTGAGGGTGGTCTTGCCGTGGTCGACGTGCCCCATGGTGCCGATGTTGAGGTGCGGCTTGGTGCGGGCGAAGGCCGTCTTGGCCATGATGTCTTTTCCCGTGTCTGGAAGCTGGAACGGGACCCCTGGAACGAACCGACCCTCCCCCTGCGGGGTCCGCCGGACGATCCGGGAAGGGTCAGCTTCGTGCGCCGTCGAACGCGGCGAAGGCCGCTGCGGCGAAGGCCTCTGCCAGGGCGGGTGCCGCGGAGGCGGGGAGGGCAGCCTTCGGCGCGTCCGCGACTGCGGACGGCGCTGCGGGGAAGGCGTACCGGGACATGCCCCTGATCCTGCCCGAGGCGGCGGTGCGCGTCGAACGAATTACCGCCGGGCCCGGGCCGGTTGGCGGCCGCCCCGCGCGGCCGTGCCCGGCTCCCTTCGTCCGGGTGAGGTCCGGATTACGGCGGGGCGGCGCGCCTGTCGGTTAATCTCCCCGGATGTCCCTCCTCCTCGCGCCGTGGACGCGGCTGTCGCTGCTCGTCGTACTGCTCGTGGCGGCCGGGGTCTGCGTCCTGGTCTACGAGCCCCAGCGGCTGCTCTCCCAGGGCTGGCAGACGGGGCTCCCCGTGGGCGTGGCCGTGCCGCTGTTCGCGGGGGCCTACGGGCTGTGCACGGCGGCGTTCGTGCCGCGCCCGCTGCTGAACCTCGCCGCGGGCGCCGTCTTCGGCAGCCAGTTCGGCGTCGTGGCGGCCGTCGGCGGCACGGTGCTGGGGGCCGGGATCTCCTTCGGCCTGGGCCGGGCCATGGGCCAGCAGGCGCTGCGCCCGTTCCTGCGCGGGCGCTGGCTGAAGGCGGCCGACGCCCAACTGAGCGGGCACGGCTTCCGTTCCGTGCTGGCGGTCCGGATCTTCCCCGGGGTGCCGTTCGCCGCGGCCAACTACCTGGCGGCGGTCTCCCGCTGCGGCTGGCTCCCGTTCCTGCTGGCCACGGCCCTCGGCACGGTGCCCAACACGGCCGCGTACGTGATCGCGGGAGCCAGTGCCTCGGCGCCCGGATCCCCCGCGTTCCTGGTCGCGTCCGGGTTCATCACCGTCTCCGGTACGGTCGCCGCCGCGGTCGCCTGGCGCAAGCGGGACCGCCTCGCGGCCCCGGCCGTGCGCGAGCCCTCGTCCGTACACCCCCCTGTGGTCGGTGCCGCACCCCACGGGCCCTAGCATCGGACCCGAACTGCCCGACGATCACAAGGACGAACACCCACCGACATGAGCTGGTTCGAATCCCTAATCCTCGGTCTCGTCCAAGGTCTCACGGAGTTCCTCCCGATCTCCTCCAGTGCGCACCTGCGGCTGACGGCCGCCTTCGCCGGCTGGCACGACCCGGGTTCGGCCTTCACCGCGATCACCCAGATCGGCACCGAGGCCGCCGTGCTGATCTACTTCCGCAAGGACATCGCGCGGATCGTGTCGACCTGGTTCCGCTCGCTCTACACCAAGTCGCTGCGCTCCGACCAGGACGCGCGGATGGGCTGGCTGGTCATCGTCGGCTCCATCCCGATCGGCGTCCTGGGCATCGCGTTCAAGGACCAGATCACCGGCCCGGCCCGTGACCTGCGGCTGACCGCCACCACCCTGATCGTGATGGGCCTGATCCTCGGCTTCGCCGACTGGCTGGCCTCGCGGGACGAGCAGGGCGGCCGGCACCGGGTGGTCAAGCAGCGCAAGACGCTCAGGGAGCTCGGCGTCAAGGACGGTCTGATCTTCGGGGTGTGCCAGGCGATGGCGCTGATCCCGGGCGTCTCGCGCTCGGGTGCGACGATCTCCGGCGGTCTGCTGCTGGGCTTCACGCGCGAGGCGGCGGCCCGCTACTCCTTCCTGCTGGCCATCCCGGCCGTGCTGGCGTCGGGCGCCTTCGAGATCAAGGACGTGATCGAGAGCCCCGGCCACATCACCTGGGGGCCGACGATCTTCGCCACGGTGATCGCCTTCTTCGTCGGCTACGCCGTCATCGCATGGTTCATGCGCTTCATCTCCTCCAAGAGCTTCATGCCCTTCGTGATCTACCGCATCCTGCTCGGCATCGCGCTGTTCGTGCTGATCGGCATGGGCGTGCTGGAGGCGGAGGCGGGCGCGTCCGGCAGCTAGGACGCACGCGTACGTGACGGAGGCCGCCCGGGGAACGTTCCCGGGCGGCCTCCGCGTCGTTGTGCCCGGTGAGACCTGAACGGCGAGCGACTGGGGGTTGTCCCATGGGTCGGGTGGTACTGGAGCGTTTTCCGGCCGGAAGTCCGCGCGGCAGCTGGCCCGCGGAGGAGTACGCGGCCCAGCGGACGCGCGAGGGCGTGCCGGCGGAGGTGGTGATGGACCTGGCCAGTGACGCGTTCCTGGTCGTGCTCCGCCAGCGGGAGGTGCGTTCCGGCCACTGAGCCGCGTCCGGAAGTCCCGTGGCCGCATGCCCCTTGGCCTCGTGGCCCGCCGGCCGCACACTGACCCGATGACGCAGCGTGTGGACCTTGCGACGGTGATGGACCGGCTGGCGGTCGACGAGGTGGTCTCGGGGTACGCGGCGGCCGTCGACGACGGCGACTGGGCGGTCTACCGCGCCCTGTTCACCCCGGACGGCCGGGCCGACTACGGTTCCGCGGGCGGGATCGAGGGGCCGGCCGGGGAGGTGGCCGACTGGCTCGCGGAGACCATGCGGCTGTTCCCGGTGCGCCAGCACCTCGTCGTCAACCGGCGGATCCTGCTGGAGGACCGGGACGGCTCCCCCGGTGACACGGCGCGGGTGCTGGCCGACTTCCTGAACCCGATGCGGCTCGCGGGCGAGGGGGACACGGCCACCGCCCCCAACTTCGTCGCCGCCGGGCGCTACACCTTCACGCTCGCCCGCACCGCCGCGGGCTGGCGGCTCACCGGGGTCACCGTGCACGAGAAGTGGCGCCACACGCAGGCCTGAACGCCGGCCGGGAGGTTGCGGGCGCGGCCCGCCGGATGCGGTCCCACACTGGAGGCGGAGGCACGTCATGGTCGCGGAGCTGAGCGGGCGGAGCCTGCGGAACGGGGCCCGGGGGCGGAACGGGGCCCACGGGCGCGGCGGGCGGGCCGTGGGCGCGGTCGCCGCCGGGGCGCTGCCCTGCCTGGCCTTCCCCGCCCCGGCGCTGTGGTGGCTGGCGTACGTGGCCCTCGTGCCCTGGATGCTGCTGCTGCGCTCCGCCCCCACCGGGCGACGGGCGGCGCTGGAGGGCTGGCTGGGCGGGGCGGGGTTCATCGTCGCGGTGCACCACTGGCTGCTGCCGAGCCTGCACGTGTTCCTCCTGCCCCTCGCCGCGCTGCTGGGGCTGCTGTGGGTCCCCTGGGCGCTGCTGGTACGGGAGTTGCTGGGCGGGACTCCCGGTCCGGGCCGGGCCGCGGTCGCGCTGCTCCTCGTACCGGCGGGGTGGCTGCTGTCGGAGCTGGTCCGGTCCTGGCAGGGGCTGGGCGGGCCGTGGGGGTTGCTCGGGGCCAGCCAGTGGCAGGTCCCGGCGGCGCTGCGGCTGGCCTCCGTGGGCGGGGTGTGGCTGGTGAGCCTGCTGGTGGTCGCCGTGAACTGCGCCGTGGTGCTGCTGGCCGCCGCGCCGGGGGCGCGGGTGGCGGCGGTGGCCTCCGTGGCGGGGTGTGCGGTGCTGACGGGCGTGGTGTGGCTGTGGCTGCCGCGCCCGGAGCCGGCGGGCGGGCTGCGCGTGGCCGTCGTGCAGCCCGGTCCGGTGGACGGGACGGACGGCGGCGCGGAGCGGCGGTTCGCCGTCGAGGAGCGCCTGACGTCGGAGCTGGCGGGCACGCACCCCGATCTTGTGGTGTGGGGCGAGAGCAGCGTCGGCGCGGACCTGGCGGCGCGGCCCGACCTGTCCCGGCGGCTGGCGGAACTCTCCGCGCGGGTCGGCGCCCCGGTGCTGGTCAACGTGGACGCCCGCCGCTCGGACCGGCCGGGGATCTACAAGAGCTCGGTGCTGGTCGGACCCCAGGGGCCCACCGGCGACCGGTACGACAAGATGCGGCTGGTGCCCTTCGGCGAGTACATACCGGCCCGCTCCGTGCTGGGCTGGGCCACCTCGGTGGGCAAGGCGGCGGGCGAGGACCGGATGCGGGGCGCCGGGCCGGTGATCATGGACCTGCCCGGCGGGACCCGGATCGGCCCGCTGGTGTGCTTCGAGTCCGCCTTCCCCGACATGAGCCGGTACCTGGCCGACGAGGGGGCCGGGCTGCTGGTCGCCCAGTCGTCGACCTCGACCTTCCAGCACAGCTGGGCGCCGGCCCAGCACGCCTCGCTGGCGGCCCTGCGCGCCGCCGAGACCGGCCGCCCCATGGTGCACGCCACCCTGACCGGGATCAGCGCCGTCTACGGGCCCACGGGCGAGCGGATCGGCGCCACCCTGCCCACCTCGGCGAGCACGGCGGCCGTGTACGAGGTGCCGCTGGCCCGGGGCACGACCCTCTTCGTCCGGTTCGGGAACTGGCCCGGCGGGGCCTGTCTGGCCGTGCTCGGCCTGTACTGCGCGGTCCGGGGTGCCGGGGCGGTCAGGGGCGCGCGCTCTGCTCCAGCGCCGTCAGCACCACCCGCTCGCACAGCTCGTGGGTGAGCAGCGCGTCCCGGGCGCTGAGCACCTTGCCGCCCTCCACGGCCTCCAGGAAGGTGTCGACGGCCTGCTCGATCCCGCGCTGGCGGGCCACGGGGACCCAGTCCCCGCGCCGGCGCACCGTCGGCTGCCCCTTGTGGTCGATGACCTCGGCGAGGTTGACGACCTGGCGCTTGGAGTCCTGCCCGGATACCTCCAGGACCTCTTCGGTGGAGCCGGAGAGCCGGTTCATGATGCCGAGGGCGGTGAACCCCTCACCGGACATCTGGAGCACCACCTGTGACATCAGCCCCTCGCGCACCACGGCGCGGACGTCGACGTGGTCGGCCTCGCCGGGCAGCAGGAAGCGCAGGGTGTCGACGACGTGGATGAAGTCGTCGAGGACCAGGGTGCGCGGGTCCTCGGGGAGCCCGACCCGGTTCTTCTGCAGGACGATGAGATCGCGCGGGAGGTCGGCGCACTGGGCGTACCCGGGCGCGTGGCGGCGGTTGAAGCCGACGAAGAGGGAGGTGCCGCGCTCCTCCGCCAGCTCGACCAGGCGGCGGGAGTCGGCGAGTTCGTAGGCGAGGGGCTTGTCCACGTACGTGGGCACGCCCGCCTCCAGCAGCCGTTCCACGATCTCGGGGTGGACACCGGTCGGGGCGTGCACGAAGGCGGCGTCCAGGCCCTGGGCGATCAGCGCGCCGAGGGAGGCGTGGCGGCGGCCCTCGGGGACGTGGTGGACCGCGCCGAGCCGCTCCAGCGTGGCGTGGGTACGGGTCTGCAGGTGCAGTTCGACCCCGGGGCGGGTGGTGAGGACGGGCAGGTACGCCTTCTGCGCGATGTCGCCGAGTCCGATGACGCCGACCTTCACCGGGAGCCTCCTGGTATGTGCCGTGTGCCGTGTGGGACTCCGCAGCATAATCGCTGGTCGCCGGTGGCGCGTTCGACCAGGATGGCGGCCATGACGATCTCCCGGGGAAACCACCGCACCGAACCCTCCACGACCGCCGGCGAGCGCGAGATGCTGGACGGCTGGCTGGACTACCACCGCGCCACGCTCGCCTGGAAGTGCGAGGGCCTCTCGGACGAACAGCTGCGCGCCACCCCGCTGCGGCCCTCGGCGCTGAGCCTGATGGGCCTCGTCCGGCACATGGCGGAGGTGGAGCGGTACTGGTTCCGGGAGGTCTTCCTCGACGAGGACCTGCCCGACCTGTACAGCACCCGGGAGCACCGGGACGGGGACTTCGAGTTCGGCGACGCGGACACCTGGGCCGAGGCGGAGCAGGTCTGGCACGAGGAGGTCGGGCTGGCCCGCCGGGCCGCCGCGGGCCGGCCGCTCGACGCGGTCTCGGACGCGGCGAGCCACCACCGGGGCGAGGTGTTCAGCCTGCGCTGGATCTACACCCACATGATCGAGGAGTACGCCCGGCACAACGGGCACGCCGACCTGCTGCGCGAGCACATCGACGGGGTCACCGGCGAGTAGCGGCGCCACGGGGCGGCCGGTGTCCGCCGGACACCCCCTCCGCGTCACCCGTGCGGGGTGAATATCGGCTCAGGGTTTTCGCAACGGGGCCCTCGCACAGCAGAGTTGCGCGGGTGCATCCAACCCGAACCTCGACGAAACTGCTCCTCGGAGCCGCCTGCGCCGTCTCGGCGGCCTCGGCGGTCTCCGGCTGCGTGAACGTGAGCCCCGCGCCGATGCGGCCGGCCGGTTCCCCCTCCGACGCGGCTGCCCCCCGGCACGAGCCGCGCGGGGGCCCCGGAGCGCTGCCGGTGGTGGTCCAGGCGCCCGCCCTGGAGGCGCTGAAGGCGGTCCCCCGGGAGGGCGCCGCGCGGCCGTCGGCGCCGACGGCCGCCGGCCGGGGTACGGCACGCACCGCACCGGGCGGCCCCGCGCGGGCCGCGGAGGCGGAGGAGGCCCCGGGGGCGGTGCCCGACATCCCCGAGCCGCGCAGGCCCGCCGGACACGCCGAGCGGCTGCCCGGGGGCCTTCCCGGGGCGGTGCGGCCCGACGCGCGGGTGCCGCGCGAGCTGGTGCGGGAGCTCCCGGTCCGCCCGGCGGACGTGTGCGCGCTGGGCCGCCGGCACGGGCACTGGAAGCCGGACAGCCCGGAGGCCCGCATCTGCGCGGGCGTCCACGAGGGCTGAAAGCGCCCAGACCAAACCCTAGGGCGACTGCTCGGGGAAGGGTCGGGGTCCCGGCCCCGCCTCCGCCACGAGCCGGCGCTCCAGGCGGGCGATGGCGTCGCGGACCCCGTTGCCGTACTCGTCGTCGGGCAGGGCCCGGGTGGCGGCGCGGGCCCGCGCGAGGTGCGCCCGGGCCGCCTCGGGGCGCTCCAGCTTGACGTAGTCGGCCGCGAGGCTGAGGTGCAGCGAGGGGTAGAAGACGCGCACCGCCTCGCCGAGCCCGTCGGCGGCGTTCAGGGCCCTCAGGTCCCAGGCCAGTTCGTCGGCGGGGTCGTCCTGGGTGTCGGCCATGTAGTGCGCGAGGGTGCAGCGGTGGAGGGAGTCGCCCTCCTCGCCGATCTCGGACCAGATCTCGCGGAGCCGGTTGCGGGCCTCCTCGCGATCCCCGGCGTGCAGCAGGATGACCGCCTGGCCGATCCTGGTCATGACGGCGTCCTCCGACGCCTCCTGCTGCTGCTCCGTCAACGGGGCCTCCGGCTTGCTCTGCCGGACCTGATCCGGTCCGGTCGTCAAGAAGCTAACCGGAGGCACCGGCTCTGGCGCCGAGGCGCGGTGGGGTGTCAGCCCAGGTCCGGGATCCGCCAGTCGATCGGCTCATGGCCCTGCGCGGCGACGGCCTCGTTGATCTGCGTGAAGGGCCGGGAGCCGAAGAACTTCTTGGCCGACAGCGGCGAGGGGTGGGCCCCCTTGACGATCACGTGCCGGTCCTGGTCGATCAGCGGGATCTTCTTCTGGGCGTAGGCGCCCCACAGGACGAACACCGACGGGTCGGGGCGGTCGGACACGGCGCGGATCACGGCGTCGGTGAACCTCTCCCAGCCCTTGCCCTTGTGCGAGTTGGGCTCGGCCTCGCGGACGGTGAGCACGGCGTTCAGCAGGAGGACGCCCTGCTGGGCCCACGGCATCAGGTACCCGTTGTCCGGGACCTCCAGGCCGAGCTCCTCCTTCATCTCCTTGTAGATGTTGCGCAGCGAGGGCGGGGTCTTGACCCCGGGCCGCACGGAGAAGCACAGGCCGTGCCCCTGGCCGGCGCCGTGGTACGGGTCCTGGCCGAGGACGAGCACCTTGACCTTGTCGAACGGCGTGGCCTCCAGGGCCGCGAAGACCTGCTCGCGCGGCGGGTACACCGGCCCGTTCGCCCGCTCCTTCTCGACGAACTCGGTGAGCTCCTTGAAGTAGGGCTGGTCCAGCTCCCCGCCGAGGACGGGCAGCCACGACTCGGGCAGCATCTGGGTCACGTCGACAACCTCCGGTACAAGTTCGTGCAACTCCTCAGAACCTACCGGGCCCCACTGACAACGCCATCCCCCGGGCGCCCGAGCGCCCGGGGCCGGCGGTCACCAGCTGGTCTTGCGGTACAACTCCCACATCTGCATGGCGGTCTGGGGGTCCAGCGCCCGCTCGGCCCCGGCGATGTCCTCGCGGGCGCCGACGTAGAGCTTGCCCTGCCACAGCGGCAGCAGCCGGACGTCCTGCGCGAAGATCTGCTGGGCCTGCTCGAACTCCTTGACGCCGGCCGAGCGGTCCCCCTCACGGCGGGACTTGGGCAGGATGTCGTTCTGGATCGTGGGGTTCTCGTACGGGGTGCCGACCGCGTTCTCCTTGCCGACGAACGGCGCGATGAAGTTGTCGGGGTCCGGGAAGTCGGGGAACCAGCCTCGGCCGAAGACGGGGTACTCGCCGTTCTTGTAGCCGACCTGGAAGTCCTTCCAGGGCTTGCTGCGCAGGGTGATCTTGAACAGGCCGCTCTCGTCCAGCTGCCGCTTGATCTCGGTGAACTCGTCGGCGGTGGAGCCGCCGTAGCGGTCCGTGGTGTACCAGAAGGTCAGCTCCACGGGCGTGGGGATCCCGGCGCTCTGCAGGATCTTGCGCGCCTTGGCCGCGTCGGCGTTGCCGTACATGTCGTAGAAGGGCGTCTTGTGGCCGACGACCCCCTTGGGGACCATCGAGTACAGCGGCTCGGCGGTGCCCTGGTAGACCTTGGTGACGAGCGACCCGCGGTCGAGGGTCTGGGCGATGGCCTGGCGCACCGGCAACTTGGCGACCTGCGGGTCCTGGGGGTTGAAGACCAGGTAGCGGATCTCGGAGCCGACGTTCTCGACGACCTGGACGCCCTGGTTGTGCGAGGCGGGGCTCTGCAGGTCCTTGATCTCCGGCGCCGACAGGCCTCGGTAGGTGGCGTCGATCTCCTTGCCCTTGAGCGCCGCCACCATCTGGTCGGACTTCTTGAAGTAGCGGATGGTGACCGCGTCGTTACGGCGGTTGGCGAAGCCCTGGTAGCCCTCGTAGCCGTCGAGGACCGCCTCGCCGCCCTCCTTGTAGGAGGTGAGCAGGTACGGGCCGGAGCCGGTGACCTTGCCGTCCGAGCGGAGCTTGTCGGCCGGGTACTCCTTGGGCGCGACCAGCGAGGCGGCGGGCGAGCCGAGGACGTAGGGGAAGGTCGCGTCGGGGGTCTTCAGGTGGAAGACGACGGTGAGCGGGTCCGGGGCCTCGACCTTGTCCAGGCTCTCGAAGAGGCCCTTGGGGCCGACCTGGGAGTTGATCGTCCTGATCCGGTCGAGGGAGTGCTTGACCGCCTTGGAGTCGAGCGGCTCGCCGTCCGAGAACTTCAGGCCCTTGCGCAGGGTGCACCGGTAGGCCATGTTCGCCGTGTCGGTCCAGTCGCAGTTCTGCGCGGCGTCCGGCTGCGGCTTGGTGCTGCCCGTGGGGAACGCCAGGAGGGTCTGGTAGATGTTCCGGTACAGCTCCCAGGAGCCGTCCCAGGCCGCGGCGGGGTCGAGGGTGCTCGGCGCGCTCGTGGTCCCGACGGTGATCCTCTTCGCCGCAGCGTCGGCGTCGTCCGAAAGCAGACCGCATCCGGCGAGCAGGGATATGGACGCAAGGGCCGCAGTGATCTGCAGGCATCTGGTCCGGTTGAACACGTGCACGCTCCTCGATCAGCCACCGGGTGCGGCAGACCCTACCGCAGAGCGTCACACATCCAAGGGGCAGGTTTCATGAGGCTCTTGACCGATTTCGCGCGCGTTCGATACGTATTTGCCTCCCCTTGGGAGGCAAATACGTCCGGTTATCGGTCAGTGCACACCGGCATTCAGGAACATTCCCCCGTCGACGACCAGGGTTTGTCCAGTAATCCATTCCGCTTGTGCAGATGTAAGAAATGCGGCCGCTCCCCCGATGTCCTCCGGGACCCCGAGCCGGCCGAGCGGATAGGCCGCCGAGGCCTCCTGCTCGCGGCCCTCGTAGAGCGCCTGGGCGAACCTCGTCTTGACCACGGCCGGCGCGATCGCGTTGACCCGGACCCGGGGCGCCATCTCGTGCGCGAGCTGGAGCGTGAGGTTGATCATCGCGGCCTTGCTCATCCCGTACGCCCCGATGAAGGGCGAGGCGGAGACCCCGGCGATCGAGGCGATGTTCACGATCGCCCCGCCGTTGTCCTTCTGCCAGGCGTGCCAGGTCCGCTGGGCGAAGCCGAGGGCCGAGATCACGTTGGTCTCGAAGACCTTGCGCGCCACCTGGAGGTCCAGGTCGGCGATCGGCCCGAAGACCGGGTTGGTGCCCGCGTTGTTCACCAGGAAGTCGACGCGGCCGAAGGCCTCCATCGCCCGCTCCACGGCGACGGCCTGGTGGGCCTCGTCGTGGGCCTTGCCGGCCACGCCGATCACCCGGTCCGACCCG
Source organism: Streptomyces sp. NPDC001594 (assembly GCF_042893675.1). Taxonomy (NCBI): domain Bacteria; kingdom Bacillati; phylum Actinomycetota; class Actinomycetes; order Kitasatosporales; family Streptomycetaceae; genus Streptomyces; species Streptomyces sp. NPDC001594. The sequence goes on from NZ_JBIAVB010000020.1 coordinate 131,495, forward strand.
AGCTTCTCGACGGCCTCCTTGAGCGCGTCCTCGTTGCGCCCGGTGATCACGACCCGGTCGCCGCGGGCGACCAGCGCCTCGGCGATCCCGTAGCCGATGCCCCGGCTCGCCCCGGTGACCAGTGCGACCTTGCCGCTGTCCGTGCCGTTGTACGTCATGCCTACGCCTTGCCTCTCCGGGGTGTGGTCGTCAGTTGAGCGGGCCGCCGGCCACGTAGAGCACCTGGCCGGAGACGAAGCCGGCGTCCTCGCCGGTGAAGAAGGCGATGGCGTTGGCCACGTCCGCCGGGACGCCCACGCGCTGGACGGGGATCTGGGAGGCGGCGGCGAGCTTGAACTCCTCGAAGCCCATGCCGACGCGGGCCGCGGTCTGCGCGGTCATCTCGGTCGCGATGAAGCCGGGGGCGACGGCGTTGGCGGTGACGCCGAACTTGCCGAGTTCGATGGCCAGGGTCTTGGTGAAGCCCTGGAGCCCGGCCTTGGCGGCGGCGTAGTTGGCCTGGCCGCGGTTGCCGAGCGCGGAGCTGCTGGAGAGGTTGACCACGCGCCCGAACTTGGCCTCGACCATGTGCTTCTGACAGGCCCGCGCCATCAGGAACGCACCACGCAGGTGCACGTTCATGACGGTGTCCCAGTCGGTGTCGCTCATCTTGAAGAGCAGGTTGTCGCGGAGCACGCCCGCGTTGTTCACAAGGATGGTCGGAGCGCCGAGCGTGCTCGCGACCCGCTCGACGGCCGCCTCCACCTGGGCGGCGTCGGAGACGTCGCAGCCGACCGCCAGGGCCTTGCCGCCGGCCGCGGTGATGGCCTCGACGGTGTCCTTGCAGGCCGCCTCGTCCAGGTCGATCACGGCGACCGCCCGGCCCTCGGCGGCCAGGCGCAGGGCGGTGGCCGCGCCGATGCCCCGGGCCGCCCCGGTGACGATCGCGACGCGCTGCTCGGTGGTGGACATGCTGGTTCTCCTCGCCCTTGAGAGACGGCCGCCCGAGGTGAGCAACCGCTTAGTAGCTTCAGCTGAGGAGACGCTAGGAGCCGTGGCACCGCGTGTCAACGGGGCCCGGCCCGGCGGCGTCCGCGCCGCGGGCCGGGGGCCGCCCGGTCAGCGGACCAGCAGGTCCAGCAGCCGCTCCACCTCCGCGGCGGGATCGGCCGTCAGGCCGGTGTGCACCGGCCCCGGCTGGACCACGGTGCTGCGGGGGGCGATCAGCCAGCGGAACCGCCGCCCCGGGTCGTCGCCCGCCGCCTGGCCCGCCCGCTCGCCGCCCTCGCACAGCCCCTCGACCCCGCGCAGCGCGGCCCGGACCCCGGCCACGTCGGCCCCCGGGTCCAGGGCGAGGAGCTTGGCCTCGTCGAGATGGGTGCGCGCGGCGACGTAGGAGTGCGCCCGGCAGTAGACGATGACGCCGGCGTTGAAGCACTCGCCGCGCTCCATCCGGGGCACCACGCGCACCAGCGCGTATTCGAACACGTCCCGCTTGGTCACTCGTCGCCGCTCTTCTGCTTGTTCTTGTTCTTGTCCGACTGGGGAGGGAGGCGTTCGGCGAGCCAGCCCGGCGGACCGGACCGCGGCCGGACCTCGGCCTCCATGGTGATCCTCTCGTGGATCGTCGCCGCGCGCGGCAGCAGCGCCTCCACGTAGGCGCGCCGCACCGCGTCGGTGGAGTCGAAGCCGGGCTCGTCGACGAGCCACTCGTCGGGGACGTCGGCGGCGACCTCCGCGAGCAGCTCCTCGGTGACGAGGGGGGCCAGCTCGGCGGCGGCCGCCGCGATGTCCGGGCCGACGGGGGCCAGGACGTGGTCGGAGGCGTTGTAGGGCTTGGCGGCCGCGGCCTGGGCGGTGGGCCAGTTGTGGTGCCAGATCATCGTGGCGCCGTGGTCGATGAGCCAGAGGTCCCCGTGCCAGACCAGCATGTTCGGATTGCGCCAGGACCGGTCGACGTTGTTGATCAGCGCGTCGAACCAGACCACGCGCCCGGCCTCGACCGGATCGGCCCGGTAGGCCAGCGGGTCGAAGCCGATCGAGCCGGGCAGGTAGTCCATGCCGAGGTTGAGCCCGCCGCTGGCCTTGAGCAGCTCCTGGACCTCCTGGTCGGGCTCGGCGAGCCCGATGACGGGGTCGAGCTGCATCTGCACCAGCCGCGGGACCCGCAGCCCCAGGCGCTGGGCGAGGCGCCCGCAGACGACTTCGGCGACCAGGGTCTTGCGCCCCTGGCCGGCTCCGGTGAACTTCATGACGTAGGTACCGAGGTCGTCGGCCTCGACGATTCCCGGGAGCGAGCCGCCCTCACGCAGGGGCGTGACGTAGCGGGTCGCGATCACTTCGGACAACATCCGGCCAGGTTACGGCGGTCAGCGGCCTGGCGCCCACTGCGAAAGCAGCTCGTCGGCCGTGGTGATCGACGCCACCAGGACGAGCGAGTTGCGGATCACCTCGGCGGTACAGGAGGCGGGCACGCCGGCGATGGCGTCGGCCGGGACCACCACCTCGTAGCCGAGGTTCACGGCGTCGAAGACGGTGTTCGGGACCGCGATGTTGGACGAGACCCCGGTGACGACGAGGGTCCGGACGCCGAGGTTGCGCAGCAGGGCGTCCAGATCGGTTCCGGCCATCGGGGAGAGTCCGTGCAGCCGGCGGACCACGAGGTCCCGCGCCTCCACCGTGATCGGGGCGGCCACCTCCACGGCCCGGCTGCCGGTCAGCTGGCGCACGGGCAGCCTTCCGGCCGCCCGGAACAGCCGCGCGTTGGCGTTGGCCCCGAGCCCGTCGGGGCGCCGCTCGGCGACCGCGTGGACCACCTGCACCCCGGCCCCGCGCGCGGCGGCGGCCAGAGCCGCCACCCGGCCGAGCATCCCGGAGTCCCGGGCCTCCTTGGCCAGCTCGGGCAGGGCGCTCTCCTCGCCGACGACCCCGTTCTGGCACTCGACGGTGAGCAGCGCGGTGGTGGCGGGATCGAACTCCGGCATGGCTCCCCCTGGTGCGTCGACGGAAGAGGACGCATGATTCCTGACACACAGTCAGATGTGAAGGGGTGCGGGACGGATGGACGGGACGCGCGAGGAGCGGGGCCAGCGGCGGGGCCGGCGCATCATGATGACCGACGGGGAGGTGGACGCCTTCCTGCGCGAGCAGCGCACCTGCCGGGTGGCCACGGTCTCCCCGGACGGCCGGCCGCACGTGGGCGCCCTGTGGTTCGCCTGGGACGGCACCTCGCTGTGGCTGTACTCGATCACCCGCAGCCGCCGCTGGTCCGACCTGCGCGAGGACCCCCGGATCTCGGTGGTGGTGGACGCGGGAGAGGAGTACGGGGAGCTGCGCGGGGTCGAGCTGTCCGGGACGGCGGTCTTCGTCGGTGAGGCGCCGCGCACCGGGGAGCCGTGCCCGGAGCTGGAGGAGGCGGAACGCCTCTTCCCCCGGAAGAACTTCGGCCTGGAACAGATGCCGCACGACGGCCGGCACGCCTGGATCCGCCTGACCCCGGAGACGATCGTCTCCTGGGACTTCAGCAAGATCTAGGCTTCGGCCCCCACCGCGGCGGCCGCCTCCCGCAGGGCCTCGACGGCCGCGCGGATGGAGGGCCGCCGGTCGGCGTCGGCGCGCCAGACGGCGTAGACGTGGCGCCGCACGGTGTCGCACACGGGCAGCAGGCGCACTCCCGGCGGCACCGGCCCGCGGCCCAGCCGGGGCGTCACGCACACGCCCAGCCCGGCCTCGACGAAGGCGAGCTGGGTGTGGTGCTCCTCGGCGATGTGCGCGACGCGCGGTTCGACGCCGGTGCCGCGCAGGGTGAAGACCAGCCATTCGTGGCAGAACTGCCCCTCGTTCCAGGAGATCCAGTCGTCCTCGGCGAACTCGGCGAGGGAGATCTGGGTCCGGCCGACGAGCGGGTGGTCGTGCGGGACGGCGATGTCGGCGCCGTCGTCCAGGAGGTGGGTCCGGGTCAGCTCGGCCGGGACCGGCATCCGCCTGTTGTGCCAGTCGATGGCCAGGGCCATGTCGAGGTCGCCCCGCACCACGGCGAGCATGGCCTCCTCGGGCTCCTTCTCCCGCGCCAGCACCCGGAGTTCGGGGTGCTCGGCGCGCAGGGAGGTCAGGGCCCGGGGCAGCAGTCCGCGCATGGCCGTGGGGAAGGCCCCGATCCGCAGCTCCCCGACCGCGCGGCCGCGCTGGGCCTCGACGTCGGCCTGCGCCAGCTCCACCTGCGAGATGATCCGGGCGGCGTGGTCGGCGAGGACCCGCCCGGCGTCGGTGAGCCGGACCCCCCGGCCGTTCTTGGCCAGCAGGGGCTGGCCGACCTCCCGCTCCAGCTTGGCCATCTGCTGGGAGACCGCCGACGTGGTCACATGGAGGCCGCAGGCCGCCCCGCTGACCGAGCCGTGGCGGGCGAGGGCGTCGAGGGTGCGTAGGCGCTCCAGGTTCAACATGTAAGCGATGCTACGCCGTCGCTCTCAGAAGATCTCGCTTGTCCTACGAGATCGTGCGCAGGAGAGTGAGGCCCATGAGCGCACCCGCCACACCCCGCCGCCCCTCCCCCTCCCCCTCCCCCTCCGCCACACGCCCGTCCGCCCCGCCGCGCGGATCCGCCCGTACCGGCGGCCTCGACTGGCGCGTCCGGTTCGCCCTGCTCTCGGTGGTGTGGGGGTTCAGCTTCCTGTTCATCAAGGTGGGCACGGGGGCCTTCGCGCCCTTCCAGGTCGCCCTCGGCCGCGTGTTCTTCGGGGCGCTCGCCCTGTTGGCGGTGCTGCTGGTGCGCCGTGAGCCGCTCCCGCGGGGCCGGCGCACCTGGGGGCACCTGGCGGTGGCCGCCCTGCTGCTGAACACGGCCCCCTTCGCCCTCTTCGCCTACGCCGAGCAGACCATCTCCTCGACCCTGGCCGGGATCTGCAACGCGACCTCCCCGCTGTGGGGCATGGCGCTCTCCCTGGTCGCCCTCTCCGAGGACCGCCCCACGCGCCGCCGGTTTGCGGGCCTGGGCATCGGCTTCCTCGGGGTGCTGACCGTCCTCGGCGCCTGGCAGGGCTTCACCGGCGTCGACGCGAAGGGCACCGCCCTGGCCCTGCTGGCCTCGCTCTGCTACCCGATCGGCTGGATCTACGTCCGCCGCACCCTGGCGGGGACCTCCGGCTCCCCGGTCGCGATGACCGGGGCGCAGCTGATGGTCTCGACGGTCCAGCTGGCCGCCGTCAGCGCCCTGTTCACCTCGGCCCCCACGTCGTTCCCGCTGTGGCCCACCCTCGCGGTGGTCACCCTGGGGGCGCTGGGCACGGGGGCGGCGCTGCAGATGCAGTACGGGCTGGTGTCGGAGATCGGGCCGACCACCGCGCAGATGGTCACGTACTTCATCCCGGTGATCGCCACCGCGGCGGGCGTCCTGGTCCTGGGCGAGCAGCTGCACTGGAACACCCCGGTGGGCGCGCTGGTGGTCCTCGCGGGCGCGGCCCTGACCCAAGCCCGGCCGCAGCCCCGGAAAGCGGCTTGACCCGCTGTCTTAGACTCCGTGCGATCACCACATCGCCTGGGGGGCATGCCTTGAGTCTGGCCTTTGCACTACTGACCGCGGGTCCCGCCTGCGTCGTCGCGGGCGGGGCGGTCGCCCTGAACGTCCGGGGGGCCGCCGGCGCACTGGAACGCTGGGCGGCGGCCAATGCCGAGCTGGCCATGCATTCCCGCGGCGACCTCGGTCCGCCGAAGCGGGTCATGTCGGCAGTGGTCTACCGGTACATAGGCGCCGTGATCGCCCTGTGCGGACTGGTCCTCACCCTCGGAGGCCTGCTGGAAGCCGCCTACAGCTGACACCGCCCGGCCCCTGCCGCACCCTGCGGCCGGGGCCTTCGCGTGCGTACGGTCAGTCGAAGCGCGCGCCCGCCGCCGGGCGTACCGCCGCGGCCACGGCATCGGCCAGGGGATCCACGTCCCGGCGGTGCAGGGGCGAGACCGTGATCCGTACCCCCGGCCCCGCCTCCACCCGGTAGACGGCCCCCGGCCGCACCGCCCAGCCCGCCGTCAGCAGCCGGGTGACCACCGCCGTCTCGTCGGCGACCGGCACCCACACGTTCATCCCGCTGCGCCCGTGCGCCACCACCCCCCGCTCGGCGAGCGCCTCGACGAGCCCGTCCCGGCGCAGCCCGTACGAACGGGCCACCGCCGTCCGGTCCACCGCGCCGGTGGCCCACAGCTCGACGACCGTGCTCTGGAGCAAGCGGCTCACCCAGCCGGGGCCGAGGCGCTGACGGCCCCGGACCCGGTCCATGGTCACCGCGTCGCCCGTGAGCACCGCGAGCCGCAGGTCCGGGCCGTAGGCCTTGGCGGTGGAGCGGACGAGCGCCCAGTGCCGGGTGACCCCGCCCAGCGGGGACAGGGGCAGGTCCACGATGCCGTCGCCGTGGTCGTCCTCGATCACCAGCACCTCGGGACGGCCGGCCAGCAGCTCCCGCAGCAGGGCCGCCCGTCGCGGACTCACCGCCGCCCCGGTCGGGTTCTGCGCGCGGGCCGTCACCACCAGCGCCCGGGCCCCGGCCGCAAGGGCCCGCTCCACCGCCTCCGGCCGGGGCCCCTCGTCGTCGACGGCCACCGCCAGCACCCGCAGGCCCAGCGCCGGGACCAGGTCCAGCACGCTCCCCCAGCCCGGGTCCTCGACCGCCACCGCGTCCCCGGCCCGCAGGTGCGCGGCCAGGACCCGTTCGATGCCGTCGAGCGCGCCCGAGGTCACCCCGAGGGCCCCGGCCGGGACCCCGTCGGCATCGAAGCCGGCGCGGGCCAGCCGGGCCAGGTCCGGCAGCACGGGGTCGTCCCCGTAGCGCGTGGGGGCCTGCGCGTACCGGCGGGCGGCGGCGGCCAGGGGCCCGTCCAGGGAGGGCAGGAGCGACATGTCCGGGTTGCCGTGGGTGAGGTCCCGCACGCCTTCGGGCACCGCGGGGCGGAGGGCGTCGCGCGGGGCGCTGGCGGGCCGCCCCCGCACCCGGCTGCCGCGCCGCCCGTCGGTCTCGATGATCCCGCGCTCGCGCAGCGACCGGTAGGCGGCCGCCACGGTGTTGGGGTTCACCCCCAGCTCGCCGGCCAGTTCCCGCATCGGCGGCAGCAGGGCTCCGGGTGCGAGGGCGCCCGATCCGACGCCCGCCTCGATGCTGGCCGCGATGTCCGATGCACGGCGCCCACTGATCGTATATTCTCCTAGCACAAAGGTAATTATGCACTAGTACAACGGAGTCCGCATCATGAGCGTCACCCCCGCCGACTACGCGCCGACCGGGCGCACCGTCCCGAGCCGCTCCCGCCAGCGGGCCCGCTACGACCGCGAGACGGTGCACTCGATACTCGACCAGACCTACCTCTGCCACCTGGGCTTCGTCCGCGACGGCGCGCCGGTGGTGCTGCCGACGCTTTTCGGACGGGTGGGCGAGGCCCTCTACGTGCACGGCTCGACCGGCTCCCGGCCGCTCCTGGCCGCCGGGCAGCAGGACCCGGGCCTGCCGGTCTGCCTGACCGTGACGCACGTGGACGGGCTGGTGCTGGCCAAGTCGGCCTTCCACCACTCGATCAACTACCGCTCGGTGGTCGTCCACGGGACGGCGTACCAGGTCACCGACGAGGAGGAGTGCCGCACGGCCCTGAACGCGCTGGTCGACCACGTCGTGCCCGGCCGCTCCGCCGACTCCCGGCCGGCCAACGCCAGGGAGCTCGCGGCGACGGCGGTGATCCGGCTGCACCTGAACGAGGTCTCCGCGAAGGTCCGCACGGGCGGCCCGAACGACGACGCCGAGGACCTGGACCTGCCCTTCTGGTCGGGCGTGGTCCCGGTGGCGCCGGCGTACGGGACGCCCCTGCCGGCCGCCGGCCTGGCCCCCGGCATCGCCGTCCCGGACTACGTCAGCGCGCTCTGAGCCTCACGGGCGGACCGCTCCGCGGACCGGTCCGCCCGCTCCGCGGGCCTGCGCGCCTCGGCCACGATCAGCGCCCCCACCGCCGACAACAGCAGCACGGTGCCCAGCACCACGGCGCCGGTCAGCCGCTCCCCGAGCACCGCGACGGCGATGACGGCCGCGCTCACGGGCTCGATCAGCATGATCACCGACACGGTCGCGGCCCGTACGGCCGCGGCCCCGGTGAAGTACAGGGCGTACGCCAGGGCCGTCGGCACCACGGCCACGTACACCATCAGCCCCGCCACCCGCACCGGATGGCGGTGTGCGGCAGCAGCCCCTCCACCGCGGCCAGCGGCAGCAGGCACACCGTGCCCACCCCCACCGACCAGGCGGTGGTCACCAGCGGGTCACCGCCCGCCCCGCGCCGCCCGAGCCAGCGCGCCCGCAGGGTCATCCCCGCGTAACCGGCGGCGGACAGCAGCGCCCAGCCGACCCCGAGCGGCCTCACCTCACCGCCCCCGGACCCCAGGACCAGGACGGCGAGCCCGCCCAGGGCGCCGCCGACGGCGGCCACTCCGCCCCAGCCGAGCCGCTCGCCCATCCAGTACCGCGCGCCCAGCGCGATCAGGACGGGCCCCGCGCCCAGGGTGACCACGGTGCCGACGGCCAGGCCGGTCTCGCGGACGGCCCCGAAGTAGGCGGCCTGGAAGACGGTGAACATCAGACCGGTCCCGATCAGCGAGCGGACCGACGGCCGGCGTCCGCGCGCCCCCCGCGCGGGACGGCGTACGGCGAGCACCGCCAGCAGCACCGCCAGCCCGCCGGCGCTGCGCCAGAAGGACAGGGAGAGCGGACCGAGGTCACTGGCGAGGAAGAGGAGGGAGGCGGCCGCCCCGGCGGTGCCCCAGGCGACTCCGGCGACGACGAGGTAGAGCAGGCTGCGCCCGGTGGCGGGCGAGTGGTTCGACACGTGTTTCTCCGCGCTTGCGTGAAGGATGAGGACTGCGGGTCATCGCTTCGCGGGCAGCACGGACCGGCCCGGGAACACCCGTGGCAGGTCTGTCGTTCGGCGGCGGCCGCCCGCGCTAGGCGGCCGGCGGCGAAAGCACGGTGTCGTACATGCCGAGCACCCTACGCCCTGTCAGCCGTCCGGACCAGGGCGCTCCGGATCGGACCGGGCCCACCGGCCCTACGCCCTGGCCCGCTCGGGCTCGGCGCCGGCCCCGGCCTCGACCTCGACCTCGCCCTGGGCCTCGACCTCCGGCAGAACGGATTCCCCCACCACCGCCGGGGCCGGCCGCGAGGACTGCGCGATGAAGGCGCCGCCCAGCACCAGGGCGCCGCCGACCATCTGCCAGGTCGACAGGTGCTCGCGCAGCAGCACCCAGGCCAGCACCGTGGCCACGACGGCCTCCAGGTTGGCCACCACACCCGCGACCTGCGGCGAGAGCATGCGCACCGAGACCACGCCGGTCAGGTACGCGGCCACGGTGGCGACCAGCACCACCCAGCCGAGCAGCACCAGGGCGGGCACCCGCAGGTCCCCGAGCGCCGCGTCCCCGCCCAGCACCTGCCAGTCCATCTGCCAGGGGCGGGCCAGCACGGTCATCACCAGGGCGCCGACGATCATGCCGTACGCGATCACGCCCATCGGGTCGGGCACGTCCTCGCCGTCGGTGCCCTGGTCGGCGAAGACGAAGTAGAAGGCCTGGCAGCAGGCGGCGGCGAGACCGAGGAGCACCCCGAGCGGGTCCAGGCTGAGCCCGGCCCAGATCTCGACCACGCAGGCCAGCCCCGCCACGGCCACCGCCGCGCCGGCCGCGGCCGCCCGGGTCACCGGCTTGCGCTGCACGAACCGGATCCAGCCCAGCAGCAGCGCCGGGCCGAGGTACTCCAGGAGCAGCGCCACGCCGACCGGGATCCGCGACAGGGAGGCGAAGTAGAAGGCCTGCACGCCCGCGACGGCCACCAGCCCGAACCCGGCCAGCAGCAGGGGCCGCCGCCGCACCAGGGCGCGGTGCCGCCAGGCCAGCGGGGAGAGCACCAGGGCCGCCCCCGCCACCCGCAGCCACACCATGTGGAGCGGGTCGAGACCCGCCTCGATCAGCGGCTTCGCCGCGACGCCGGAACCACCGAACGCACACGCCGAGACGAGGGCGAGGCCCAGTCCGGCGTTCTTACCTGACGCTTGCATCGGGCCATCATGACAGGGCGCGTCAGGACCGTCACCAGGGTGACACCTGTTGAGACGCACCCGATACCGAGGGGCCCGGCGCCGGTCCGGCGGCCCCGGTTTCTGACAGGTCATCAGTATTGAATGTTCCGGCCCCCGGGACTACGTTCCGCCGCACGTACCGACGAGAAGGGGTGGACGCATGGCTGAAGTCACCGCGGAATCACGCATCGAGGCGCCCGCCGCGAAGCTCTGGTCCCAGCTGACCGACTGGGGCGCGTACGGCCAGTGGAGCATGACCCACACCGACTTCCCCAAGGGCGGCCCCGAGACCCTCGCGGTCGGCGCCACCTTCAGCGAGAACATGAAGATGATGGGCTTCCCCGCCGAGGTCCTCTGGACGGTCTCGGAGCTGGAGGACCAGCGCCTGTTCGCCATCACGGGCAAGGGCCCGATGGGGGTCGCCGTCCTGACCCGGTACACCCTGACCCCCGACGGCACGGCCACCAGGGTCCGCATCGACGGGGAGTTCACCGGCGCCGCCGTCTCCCTCATGGCCGGCAAGCTCAAGGACTCGGCCACCGCCGCGCTCAACGAGTCGCTGCGCCGGCTCGCCGCCCTGGTCGCCTGACCCCGCCCGCACACGACGGCGCGCCCCGCGAAAGCCCTCTCTCGCGGGGCGCACCGGCATACGGCCGGGTCAGTGTTCGTCGGCCAGGATCAGGTACAGCTTCTTGCGGGCGTCGTTGATCACCGCGAGGGCCTTCTCCCGCTGCTCGGGCGTGCCGGTCTTGAAGACCTGCCCGAAGGCTTCCATCAGACCGACGCCGGCGGCACGGATCTCGTGCATCGCCTCGAAGTCGAAGCCGCGACCGGCGTCCGCCCAGGGGGCGTCGGGGCCCGACTCGGCCTCGGTGCGGCCGGTGTCGGTGAGCGTGAACAGCTTCTTGCCGCCCTCGCTCGCGCTGCTGATCAGCCCCTCGTCCTCGAGCAGCTGAAGGGTCGGGTAGACCGAGCCCGGGCTGGGCTTCCACGCCCCGCCGCTGCGCTCGCCGATCTTTTGGATCATCTCGTAGCCGTGCATGGGCCGGTCGGCGAGCAACGCCAGGATGGACGCGCGCACGTCGCCGCGCCGGGCCCGCCCGCGCGGGCCGCCGCGCCCGCCCCTTCCACCGAAGGGTCCGCCGCCGAAGCCGGGCCCGAACGGCCCGAAGGCGGCGCGCCGCCCCCTGAACTCCTCCCGACGGTCCGGCCCGCAGTGGCCGTGACCCCGTCCGTGGTCGTGTCCGTGGTCGTGCTGTCCGTGTGAACGCATCACTGCGCTCCTTTCGTCTCACTGGGTTTCCTTGACGCGTTCCACTATCGCTGACCCATCGCGACGTGTCAACGATATATCGGAAACTATCGCAAGCGAACGCCGGGTGAACACGGCAACACCGCTCCTCACCTGCACCCTTTGGGGTGGAATGACGAGGGAACTGCTAGTCGACGCTCGTCCGTGCGTGCTGTTCTTGCCGGGCGATTCCACGGGAATCCACCGGAAACAGTGAAAGGGGACATCCGTGAGGCATCAGGGACGGATCAGGAAGTGGCTCGCCGCGGCGGCCGGCGCCGCCGCGCTGCTGTCCGTACTGCACGGCCCGGCGGCCACCGCCACCGCCGCGCAGGCACCGCCTCCGGCGGGGAACACGCTCAACCTGCACCAGTGCGTCTACGCCCCCACCCCGGGGGTCGACTACATGACGATGCTCGTGCCCAGCCTCGACGGGCGGTTCACCACGGGTACGAACACCTCGGCCACGGCCGACCGGAGCCTGTCCTGCGGGGGCGGCGACGGGAACTACACCCCGGTCCTCCCCTGGGCCGCCCTCGAATCGCTCGACCTGGGCTCCGGCCGCTACCTGAACCTGCACCAGTGCGTCTACTACTCCGACCTCCAGCACGACCACCTCACCGTGATCGTCCCGGGCCGCGGCAGCGAATGGAGCGCCGGGACCCACGTCTCGAACACCCCCGACACCCAGGTCTCCTGCGGCCCCGGCCGCGGGCTCTACTACCTGGTGCCCCTGCTGTCCTCCGTCAAGGCGCTGGACCTGACCGCCGGGCGCTACCTCAACCTCCAGCAGTGCCAGTACTACTCCAGCCGCCTCACCGACCACTTCACCACCTTCCTCCCCAGCGGCGACGGCCGCTTCACCACCGGCACGAAGGTCTCCGCCACGGCCGACAGCAGCTACACCTGCGGCGCCGGGGACGGGAACTTCACCCTCGTCCCCCTCCTGTCCGCCACCAAGGCCCTGTCCCGGACCTGACCCCCGCCGCCCCCGCGCCAAGGCCAGTCATCCCGGATTGGCCTTGGCGCGGGTCCGAGGCGGCGTCCTACGGTCGGCCCATGCGCCTGCGAATCATCGACGCCTTCACCGACCGCCCCTTCCACGGCAACCCCGCCGGAGTCCTCCTCCTCGACGGCCCCTTCCCCCCGGACGCGTGGCTCCAGCAGGTCGCCGCGGAGGTCAACCTCTCCGAGACCGCCTTCGCCCACCCGCTGCCGCCCGGCGGGGACGCCGACTGGGCGCTGCGCTGGTTCACCCCGGCCGCCGAGGTCGACATGTGCGGCCACGCCACCCTCGCCACCGCCCATGCCCTGGCCACGAGCGGCCTGGCCGAGGGGCTGATCCGGTTCACCGCCCGCTGCGGCCTCCTGACGGCCGACGTGGCCGAGGACGGCACGATCACCATGGACTTCCCCACCTCCTCGCTCACCGGGGTCGAGCCCGACCCGGAGATCGCCCGGGCGCTCGGCGCCGAGATGAAGTCGGTGCACGACACCTCCGCGCACATCGGCGACCTGGTGGTGGAGCTGGCCGACGAGCGGACCGTACGGGAGCTCACCCCCGATCTCGCGGCCCTGCGCGGCCACTCCCGCCGCGGGGTGATCGTCACGGCCCCCGCCGAGGACCCCGCCCGCGGCTACGACTTCGTCAGCCGCGGCTTCTTCCCCGCCCTCGGCATCGACGAGGACCCGGTCACGGGCAGCGCGCACACCGCCCTGGCCCCGTTCTGGGCCGCCCGCACGGGACGTACCGAGATGACCGGCCTGCAGGGCGGGGCGCGCCGGGGCCTGGTCCGGGTCCGCCTCAAGGGCGAGCGCACGCTGCTGACCGGCCACGCGGTCACCGTCATCGACGGGGAGCTGCACGCCTCGCCGTGAACACGGCGAAAGGCTAGGGGGTCGGCAGCCAGCCGACCTTGCCGGCCAGCAGGGCGTACCCGCCGAAGGCCACGATGTCGAGCAGCGCGTGCGCGACGACCAGCGGCCCCACCCGGCCCCAGCGCCGGTAGGCCAGGACGAAGACCACGCCCATCACCACGTTGCCGAGGAACCCGCCGATGCCCTGGTAGAGGTGGTAGGAGCCGCGCAGCAGGGAGCTGGCCAGCAGCGCGGCCGTCGGCGACCATCCGAGCCGGTCGAGCCGGCGCAGCAGGTAGGCCAGCACGATGACCTCCTCCACCACGGCGTTCTGCACCGCGGAGAGGACCAGGACCGGGAACTTCCACCACACGTCGGGCAGCGCCTCGGGCACCACCGTCAGGTTGAAGCCGGTGGCGCGGGCCGCCAGGTAGAAGGCGAGCCCGGCGCTCCCGATCCCGGCGGCCACCAGCGCGCCCCGGGCCAGGTCCGGGCCGGGCCGGGTCCGGTCGAAGCCCAGCACCCGCAGCCCGGGGGCGCCCTCACGGGTCAGCAGGTGCGCGACGAGCAGCACGGGCACCAGGGCGGTGGCGATCCCGAACAGCTGCCAGGCCAGGTCCAGCCAGGGCCGCCCGGGGGCGTAGGAGCCGTTGAGGGTGGCGGCCTGGTCCTTGAGGCCGCCGGGCTTGGTGAGCGAGCCGATGAAACTGATCAGCGCCGAGACCCCGCTCGCGCCCAGCGACAGCGCGAGCACGAGCAGCGTCTCGGTGCGCAGGACACCGCGCCGCCCGTCCTCGCGCGGCTCCACGACCCCCGGCTCCGGCTCCGCTAGCACGCCCGACTCCCGTCCTGCCCCGTCCGTCACGCTCCGACCACCCCATACTGCCCCCTCGGGGGCCAGGGGGGATCACCGGGACATGGCCGGGGCGGATCCGGGAGCGGCGGCGGGGGTCAGCGGCGGGCGGCCGCGGGTGCTTCCACCTCCTGCCCCGCGGGCCCCACCGGCCAGGTGTGCACGGGGTCCCCGCGGTGCATCAGCTCGCTGTAGCGGCGGGTCGTGGCCGCCAGGGCGGCGTCGCGGTCCAGTCCGCCCGCGAGCGCGCGGTGGTAGGTGTCCACCTGCCAGGTCGCCCCGTTCACCCGGCGCCGGCACCGCTCCTCGATGATCCCCAGGTACAGGTCCCGGTCGGCGGGCTCGATGCCCCAGGCGTCCAGCCCGGCGGCCGCCATCGGCAGCAGCTCGTCCAGCACCAGCCGCGCCGCCGCCACGTTCACCAGTCCCCCCGAGCGCCCCCGGCGGGGCCAGCGGATCCGCGCGTCGATCCCGTACCGGCAGGCGGCGTCGAAGTTGGCCTCCGCCTCCGCGAAGGACATCCGGGTCCACACGGGGCGCTGCTCGTCCGCGAGGGTGCGCACCAGTCCGTAGTAGAAGGCCGCGTTGGCCACGACGTCGGCGACGGTGGGCCCGGCGGGCAGCACCCGGTTCTCCACCCGCAGGTGCGGCATCCCGTCCGCGACCCCGTAGACGGGCCGGTTCCAGCGGTAGACCGTGCCGTTGTGCAGCACCAGCTCCTGGAGGCTGGGCACCCCGCCCTCGGCCAGCACCCGCAGCGGCTCCTCCTCGTCGCAGATGGGCAGCAGGGCCGGGAAGAAGCGGACGTTCTCGGCGAAGAGCTCGTACACGGAGTCCACCCACCGCTCCCCGAACCAGGTGCGCGGCCGCACCCCCTGGGCCTGGAGCTCGGGCGGACGGGTGTCGGTGGCCTGGGTGAACAGCGGCGGCCGCGACTCGCGCCACAGCTCGCGCCCGAACAGGAACGGCGAGTTCGCCCCCACCGCTATCTGTACGGCGGTCACCGCCTGGGCGGCGTTCCACACGTCCGAGAACCGGGCCGGGGTGACCTGGAGGTGCAGCTGCACGGAGGTACAGGCGGCCTCCGGCACGATCGACCCCGTGCTCCAGGTCAGCCGCTCGACCCCCTCGATGTCCAGCCGGAAGTCCTCACCGCGCATCATCAGGATCTGCTCGTTGAGCAGCGAGTAGCGGTCGACGGCGGACAGGTTGGCCAGGGCCAGGTCGGCCCGGGTGAGCGTCGGCAGGATGCCGATCATCACCACCCCGGCGTCGATCTCGGCGGCCTGCCGGTGGGCGTAGTGCAGGCCCGCGCTCAGCTCCTCCGCGAGGCGGTCGAATACCCGGCCGTCGAGCCGGTGCGGGAGTACGTTCACCTCCAGGTTGAACATTCCGAGTTCCGTCTGGAAATCGGGGCTCGCTATCCGCTCCAGTACCTGCGCATTCACCATGCGCGGCAAACCGTCGGCACCCGCGAGATTCAGCTCGATCTCCAGCCCCATCATGTTCTTGGGGCGGTCGAACCTCTTCTCCGCCAGGAGCCGCTCCAGTCCCTCCAGGCACTCGTGAAGCTTCCTCCGATACCGATGCCGATCGGACAGGTCGAATCCGCCTGCCACGACCTTCTCCCCCATCGAAGCGTCCCTCCTCGAGCGGGCCCGGCCCGGGACACCCGGGCGCACGTTACGGTCGATTGTGCCCAGGGCCTGTGATCGATAACGCCGCGGGGCGCGGCTTGGCGCGGAGCGCGCGCCGGTGTGGCCGGATGGGCGCTCCGGCACATTCACCTGGCAACCCGGGGTATGCAAATTCCGCATGGGTTTTGCCCGTTCATGATTGGCGGCACTTTCCAGCCGAGCACCCTTCCGGTAACCTCCGAGGTCAGCGCGGGTTCTTCACGCGCGAGCGGCATGAATACCATGACAGCGGGTCCGGTAAGCGCCTTGTCGACAATAGGCGGGACAGCTAGCCGAAACACTGTGTGAACACATGTCGTATAAACTCCGCAAACGAGGCAGAGAGTTGGCGCGCGGCCATTGCCCCAATGCCCACCTCTGACCCCAGAATGCGACAGCGCCGTCCGCACCTTCCCCTGCACCACAGGTCTCCCAAGTGAGAGGCGACCCACCATGCCGCTGCATGTCCCCCCGGCTCCCGCGCCCGCCCTGCGCAGCGTTCTCGCGGCACTCGGTTCTCCCACCGCCGTCCACGAGGCACACACCCCCGCCCTGCGCGCGGTCCAGGGTCCGATGACCGCCGAGCTCCCCCTGCCGGTGCACGTGCTCGACCGGCTGAGCATGTCCGGCCGCGCGGCCGACGGCAGGCCGCCCCGAACCCGCCTGACCGGATGGCGGTTCCTGATCCGCAGCGGCGACCGCTTCGTGGCGGCGGCCGACACGCGGCTCACCCCCGACGGCTGGGCCTTCTCGCACTTCTTCGAGGGCCCCTACGTCGCCGCCACCGAGCGCGCCCTGCGCCAGGCGGAGCAGCTCGGCAAGGGGTACCAGCCCCGCCTGCTGTCCGTACCGGAGCTGTACATGCTGACCCTGTGGCTGCACGGGGCGGTCGGCGCCGACGCCGCCGCCGGCCTGCCCGCCGCCTCCGACCTGCTCGTGCCGCTGGCCCCGGCCCCGCCCGGGATCGCCCCCTACCGGCCGCATCCCGTCTCGGAGCTGCTGCCCGTGCTGACCCACCGGCTGGCGCCGGCGGCCCCGCCCCTGCCGCCCACCCTGGCGGCCCCGGCGGCCTGACCCACCTGACCCATTCGGCCTAGTCCTCCGGGGTCAGCTGCGAACCATCCGAAAGGACAGGGCAGTTGGCTTGAACCGCCCGCACGAGTGATGCGTCCTCAATCCATGAGGACTGCTGCCGTGAAATCCCTGCGAAGCAGCCGTCATGGGGGAAGACTGAGGACCATCCTCCCCGCAGGTGCGGGGACGACCCAGGGGGACGGCCATGAATCACGCATCGAGCCGTAGCGAACAGACCCGCGAACAGACCACACCGCAGCGAAAGAACGCATCCATGTGCCAGCACCAGCCTGCCTGCCCGTCATCAGAGTCCGCCGACCGGGAGGCCGCGCGCCCGGTGGCCAACCACCCGGAACAGGGCTGGAGCCTGCTGTGCAACGGCGTCCTGCTCTTCGAGGACACCGGTGAGCTGCTGCCGGACGGCAAGATCATCGCTCCGCACCGCCCGCTCGCGGCGGCCTGAGCAGGCACGGCGCACGGACACGAGAAGGGGCCGGCCCCGGAGCGAACGCTCCGGGGCCGGCCCCTTCAGCCGGTCAGGGCTCAGTTGTCGTACTCGTCCAGCGGCGGGCAGGAGCACACCAGGTTGCGGTCGCCGAAGGCGCCGTCGATCCGGCGCACCGGCGGCCAGTACTTCTCGGCGGCGGAGACACCACCGGGGAAGACCGCCTCGTCACGGGTGTACGGGTGGTTCCACTCGCCGCCCAGGGACGCCGCCGTGTGCGGGGCGTTCGCCAGCGGGTTGTCGTCCGCCGGCCACTCGCCGCCCGCGACCCGCTCGATCTCGGCGCGGATGGCGATCATCGCGTCGCAGAAACGGTCGATCTCGGCGAGGTCCTCGGACTCCGTCGGCTCGATCATGAGCGTGCCGGCGACCGGGAAGGACATGGTCGGGGCGTGGAAGCCGTAGTCGATCAGGCGCTTGGCGATGTCGTCGACGCTGACACCGGTCTCCTTCGACAGCGGGCGCAGGTCGATGATGCACTCGTGCGCGACCAGGTCGCCCGGGCCGGTGTACAGCACCGGGTAGTGCGGCTCCAGGCGCTTGGCGATGTAGTTGGCGCCCAGGACGGCCACCTGCGTGGCGCGCTTGAGGCCCTCGCCGCCCATCAGGCGCACGTACGACCAGGAGATCGGCAGGATGCCCGCCGAGCCCCACGGCGCGGCCGAGATCGGGCCGACGCCCGTCTCCGGGCCGGCGGTCGGCTGGAGCGGGTGGTTCGGCAGGTACGGGGCCAGGTGCGCCCGGACGCCGACCGGGCCGACGCCCGGGCCGCCGCCGCCGTGCGGGATGCAGAAGGTCTTGTGCAGGTTCAGGTGCGAGACGTCACCGCCGAAGTGACCCGGCTTGGCCAGGCCCACCAGGGCGTTCAGGTTGGCGCCGTCCACGTAGACCTGGCCGCCCGCCTCGTGCACCTGGGCGCAGATGTCGGCGACGTGCTCCTCGAACACCCCGTGCGTCGACGGGTAGGTGATCATGAGGACGGCCAGCTCGTCGCGGTACTGCTCGATCTTGGCGCGCAGGTCGTCGGCGTCCACCTCGCCGTCGTCGGCGGTCTTGACGACGACGACCTTCATGCCGGCCATCACGGCGCTCGCGGCGTTGGTGCCGTGCGCGGAGGAGGGGATGAGACAGACGGTGCGCTGCTCGTCGCCGTTCGCGCGGTGGTAGGCGCGCACGGCCAACAGGCCGGCGAGCTCGCCCTGGGAGCCGGCGTTCGGCTGGATGGAGACCTTGTCGTAGCCGGTGACCTCGCAGAGACGTTCCTCCAGCTCGCTGATGAGCGTGAGGTAACCGCCCGCCTGCTCGACCGGGGCGAAGGGGTGCATCTGGCCGAACTCGGGCCAGGTGACCGGCTCCATCTCGGTGGTCGCGTTCAGCTTCATGGTGCAGGAGCCCAGCGGGATCATGCCGCGGTCCAGCGCGTAGTCCTTGTCCGAGAGCTTGCGCAGGTAGCGCAGCATCGCGGTCTCGGAGCGGTGCTGGTGGAAGACCGGGTGGGTCAGGTACGCGTCCGAGCGCAGCAGGGCCTCGGGCAGCGCGTCCTCGGTGCCGGCGTCCAGGGCCTCGATGTCGGCGGAGACGCCGAAGGCGGCCCAGACGGCCTCGAGGTCGGCGCGCAGGGTGGTCTCGTCGCAGGAGATCGAGACGTGGTCGGCGTCGGCCTGGTGGAGGTTGACCCCGCCCTCGCGGGCGGCGGCGACGACCTCGGCGGCCTTGCCGGGCACCCGGGCGGTGACGGTGTCGAAGAAGGAGCCGTGCACCAGCTCGACCCCGCCGGCCCGCAGGCCCGCGGCCAGCAGCGCGGCGTAGCGGTGGGTGCGGCGGGCGATCGTCTTCAGGCCGTCCGGGCCGTGGTAGACGGCGTACATGCCGGCCATGACGGCGAGCAGGACCTGCGCGGTGCAGATGTTGCTGGTGGCCTTCTCGCGGCGGATGTGCTGCTCGCGGGTCTGCAGGGCCAGGCGGTAGGCCTTGTTGCCGTCCGCGTCCACGGAGACGCCGACGAGGCGGCCGGGCAGCGAGCGGGCGTGCTTGGCCTGGACGGCCATGTAGCCGGCGTGCGGGCCGCCGAAGCCCATCGGGACGCCGAAGCGCTGGGTGGTGCCGACCGCGATGTCCGCGCCGAGGGCGCCCGGGGAGG
This sequence comes from Streptomyces sp. NPDC001594, assembly GCF_042893675.1. Lineage (NCBI taxonomy): Bacteria > Bacillati > Actinomycetota > Actinomycetes > Kitasatosporales > Streptomycetaceae > Streptomyces > Streptomyces sp. NPDC001594. The sequence continues at coordinate 150,965 of NZ_JBIAVB010000020.1, forward strand.
TCAGCAGGGTCAGCGCGAGCAGGTCGGCGGAGACGGTGACGATCGCACCGAGCTCGTGGGCCTGGTCGACGACGGCCTTGATGTCGCGCACGGCGCCGGAGGCGCCCGGGTACTGCAGGAGCACGCCGTAGACACCGCGCTCGGCGATCTCGGCGGGGATGCCCTCGGAGAGGTCCGCGACGACGACCTCGATGCCGATCGGCTCGGCGCGCGTCTCGATCACGGCGATGGTCTGCGGCAGGGCGTCGGCGTCCACGAGGAAGACGTTGCCCTTGGCCTTGCCCACGCGGCGGGCCAGCGTCATGGCCTCGGCGGCGGCGGTGCCCTCGTCGAGCAGGGAGGCACCGGAGGTCGGCAGGCCGGTCAGCTCGGCGACGACGGTCTGGAAGTTCAGCAGCGCCTCGAGGCGGCCCTGCGAGATCTCCGGCTGGTACGGGGTGTAGGCCGTGTACCAGGCCGGGTTCTCCATGACGTTGCGCAGGATCACCGGCGGCGTGAACGTCCCGTAGTAGCCGAGGCCGATCATCGAGGACAGGACCTGGTTGCGGTCGGCGAGCGAGCGCAGCTCTGCGAGCACCTCGGCCTCGGTCCGCGCCTCGGGCAGGTTCAGCGCCTCGGCGGTCTTGATCACATCCGGCACCGCGGCGGCGGTCAGTTCGTCGAGGGAGCCGTAGCCCACCTGGGCGAGCATCTTCGCCTGCGCCTCGGCATCCGGGCCGATGTGACGCTGCTCGAAGGGGATGCCCCGCTCGAGCTGGGAGAGCGGAATGCGGTTGGCGGTCATTACGGAGGCCTCCTGGTCGTATGACCTGCGAGGGGCACCACGGCGCGGGCACCCGGACGGCCTCCCCCTCTGTCATCTCAACCTGAGAGCTTCACCGGAGTCTCGGGGGTCGCCCGTCGTCCGGCTTTCACCGTCGGTGAGGAGTGGGACCGGCACTGCGCGCCCGGACCCGCTCCTGCTTTCCAGAGTGGCCTCGTCGCGTGCGGTACGTATGCCTGAGAGATTCCGGGGAGGATTTGCTCCTTCGGCGCCTCCGTCGAGCTCACTCGGAGGACTCTCCCGCACAGGGTCAACAGCCGTCACCCAGCCTACCAGCGAGGATCTGGACCCTCCCTCGAGTGGCCCCCTATCCGGATATGCACTTTTGTAGTCATTACGGATGACTGCGACCACGTGGAGGGACCGTGCAGACCGACATCGATCCGCGCAGCCTGATCGGCCGCAAGGCGTTCGACCGGAACGGGGCCAAGATCGGCACCGTGGACGAGGTCTACCTGGACGACGCCACCGGCGTCCCGGAGTGGGCGGCCGTCCGTACCGGTCTGTTCGGCCGGGACGCATTCGTCCCGCTGGAGCCGAGCGAGGTGGACGGCGAGGTCCTGCGCGTCCCGTTCGACCGCTCCCTGATCAAAGAAGCCCCCGACTTCGGCGTGGGCCGCCACCTCTCCCCCGAGCAGGAGCTCAAGCTCTACCACCACTACGGCCTGGACGTCTCCCTCCCCGGCGACTTCCACCTCCCCCCGCCGGAGAACCACTAGGACACGCCCTGGGCCGGCCCCACCAGGGGCAGCGGGTCGGAGGGGGCCAGATCGGGGTCGTCCACCAGGAAGGTGCGGACCCGGCCGGGCGGCGATCCGGGCTGCTCGAAGCGCACGGTGACCCGCCCGACCCCGCTGCCCTGCACCCACCCGGGCCCGTACAGCGCATGCCGCACGTCGCTCCCCGCGGGCCAGTGGCGCGCGGCTGCCCGCGCCGGGTCCTCCCCCGGTACCGCGGCCGTCTCGGCGGCCCCTGGAGCCCCTGCGACCCCGTCGGCCTCATCCGCCTCCACGCCCCCCTCCGCCGGGGCGGCCTCCGCCTCCTGGGCCGCGGCGCCGAGCGCCTGGGCGAACAGGTCCTCCTGGGTGTAGTCCGCGAGCCCCGTCACGCCCACCCCCAGCAGCCGCACCCCGCCGGTGGTGTCCACGCCCTCCAGCAGCCGCGCGGCCGCCTCCCGCACCACCGCCGGATCGTCCGTGGGCCCGCGCAGGGTCTCGGAGCGGGTCAGGGTGGAGAAGTCGTAGCGGCGCACCTTCAGCACGATGGTCCGCCCCGAGTGCCCCGAGGCCCGCAGCCGGCCCACGCAGCGGTCGGCGAGCCGCTGCACCTCGAAGCGGATCCGCACCCGGTCGTGGAGGTCCACGTCGAAGGTGTCCTCCACCGACACCGACTTCGCGTCCCGCTCCGCGACCACCGGCCGGTCGTCCAGGCCCAGCGCCATGCGGTACAGACCGACCCCGTGCGCCCGGCCCACCATCCGGACCAGCTCGTCCTCACCGGCCTCGGCCAGCTCCCCCACGGTGGTGATGCCGGCCCGGCGCAGGTGCTCCCCGGTGGCCGGCCCCACCCCGGGGAGGGTCCGCACCGACATGGGGGCGAGGAGCTCGCGCTCGGTCCCGGGCTCGATCAGCAGCAGCCCGTCCGGCTTGGCCTCCTCGGAAGCCACCTTGGCCAGCATCTTCGAGCCGGCCAGACCCACCGAACCGCTGAGCCCCGTCGCCGCGGTGATGTCGGCCCGCAGCCGCTCCCCGGTGGCCCGGGCGCCCGCGGAGTCGAAGGCCCTGCCGCCCGCCTCCAGGTCCACGAAGGCCTCGTCCAGGCTGAGCGGCTCCACCAGCGGCGACAGCTCCCGCAGCAGGCCCATGACGATCTCGCTGACCTCGCGGTAGAGCAGGAAGCGGGGGATCAGGTAGGCGCCGTTGGGACAGAGCCGGCGGGCCTGGGCCGTCGGCATCGCCGAGTGCACCCCGAAGCGCCGGGCCTCGTAGGAGGCGGTGGCCACCACCCCGCGCGGGCCGAGCCCGCCCACGATCACGGCCTTCCCGCGCAGACTGGGCTTCGACGCCTGCTCCACGGAGGCGTAGAAGGCGTCCATGTCCAGGTGCAGGATGGTCGGCGCGGTTCTCACAGCACCGATGCTGCCGCATGCCACTGACAAGACGGTGATCCGGCGTGGTCCCGCCCCCGGGGCCGCGAGGCCGCCGCGGCGGGCCCCCGCGTCAGCCGGCCCGGTTCCGGCGGGCGGCGAGCTCGTCGGCCGGGTTGTGGCCGACCACGGTCTCGCCCGTGTCCACGCGCTCCCCGTGCAGCTGCGACAGGGCGTTCTCGACGTCCCGCCAGACCACGCCCACCGCGATGCCGAAGACCCCCTGGCCGCCCTGGAGCAGGCTCACCACCTGGTCGGGGGAGGTGCACTCGTACACGGTCGCGCCGTCGCTCATCAGCGTCATCCGCTCCAGGTCCGAGAAGCCCCGGCCCCGCAGGTGCTGTACGGCGGTGCGGATGTTCTGCAGGGCCACGCCCGTGTCGAGGAAGCGCTTGACGATCTTGAGGACGACGACGTCCCGGAAGCTGTAGAGCCGCTGGGTGCCCGACCCGTAGGCGGGCCGCACGCTGGGCTCCACCAGCCCGGTGCGCGCCCAGTAGTCCAGCTGCCGGTAGGTGATCCCCGCGGCGGCGCACGCCGTCGGTCCGCGGTAGCCGATCTGCTCGGGGGCCTGCGAGTCGTTCACCGGTCCGACCGGTTTCGACCCCGGCTGACGGTGCGCCGAACCCGCCCCGCCGCCGAGCAGCGGGGACGGTCCACCGTCACTCCGTACGGGGACTCCCCCGGTCGTACCGTCGCCCGTGATCCTCACGCCGACCCTCCGTCCTTGACCTGCCCCCTCGAAGGTAGGCAGTGACCAGGGGTGCGTCAACGATCGCCACACTCGGCACGCCGAGTGATAATCACCCTGAGAGTGGTTTCCCGTACCCCATAGCCGGGAAAGGCTACTCGAATGGGCTGCTGCTTCCCGGTGGACGACGCTGCCCTCGCCGGGACGGCGTCCGGCCCTACTGCGGGCCCGTGCCGAAGTCCTCGGGGGAGATCTGGTCGAGGAACTCGCGGAACTTCTCCACCTCGTCCTCCTGCTCGTCGGGGATGGCGATCCCGGCGTCGTCCAGCACACCGTCACTGCCGTAGATCGGCGTCCCCGTCCGCAGGGCCAGCGCTATGGCGTCGGAAGGCCGCGCGCTCACCTCGACACCGCTGGCGAAGACCAGCTCCGCGTAGAAGACGCCCTCCCGCAGATCCGTGATCCGGACCTCGGTCAGCTCCTCGCCGACCGCCTCCAGCACGTCCTTGAACAGGTCGTGCGTCAGCGGTCTGGCAGGTGCCATCCCCTGCTGCGCGAAGGCAATGGCGGTCGCCTCCCCAGGACCGATCCAAATGGGGAGGTACCGGTCGCCTCCCACTTCACGCAGGAGCACGATCGGCTGGTTGGAGGGCATTTCCACCCGGACACCCACAACGTCGAGCTCGTTCACACAGCAACCCTAGGACCTGCCCGGCAGGTTTGGGTAGTCGGGGCCCGCTCGCGGCGTGCGCGTTCAGTGCAGCCGCACCCCGAGGGCGCTCTGCACGAAGGCCTCGTGCAGCCGTACGGAGAGGCCCGCGAGCTCCTTCATCGTGGCCTCGGCATGCGCCCTGGTCTGCGGATTGCGGTGGCGGCGCAGCGGGGCGACCACCTGTTCCACCAGACCGGCCTCCCGGTCGGCGGCGGCCTTCATGGCCCGCAGGTGGCGCGGTTCGAGCCCGAACCGGCCGAGATCGGCGATCAAGCGGGCCACGGCCACCGCCTCGGCGTCGAAGCCGCCGCCCGCCTCCTCCGAGAGGAGCCCGTAGGCCTCCCACTCGGCGAGCTGCTCCTCGTCCACCTCGGCGGCGGCGATCAGCTCGGCCCGCCCGACCCGGGCCGCGGCCGGCCGCTCCCCGCCCGCCTCCCCGTACCCGGTGCCGCGCGCGTCGCCCTCCACGGACTCCCCGTGCGCGGCCGGGGCCGGAATCCTGACCTGCTCGCCCCGGTCGAGCGCGTCGAGCTGCTCGCGGATGACCTTCAGCGGCAGGTAGTGGTCACGCTGGAGGCGCAGGATGCGCCCGAGCCGCTCCACGTCGCCGGTACTGAACTTGCGGTATCCGGAAGGAGTGCGCCGGGGCTCGACGAGCCCCTCCGCCTCCAGGAACCGGATCTTCGAGATCGTGACTTCGGGGAACTCGTCACGCAGCGTCGTGAGCACCTGGCCGATGCTCACCAGCTGCCCGGACGAGCGGGCGGTTCCGGCGGCGCCCTTCTTCGGGGCACCGCCGGTCGGGGTGCGCAGCATGGGACCTTCCCTCTGGAGGTCCCCCCGGAGGTTCTCCGGGGGTGGGGGTCAGACGCCCCGCAGGCTGGCGTAGAAGACCAGCCGGTACTTGCCGATCTGCACCTCGTCGCCGTTGTGCAGGGCGACGGAGTCGATCGGCTCGCGGTTCACGTACGTGCCGTTGAGGCTGCCGACGTCGGCGACGGTGAAGCCGCCCTCCGGACCCCGGCGGAACTCGACATGCAGCCGGGAGACGGTGACGTCGTCCAGGAAGATGTCGCTCTGCGGGTGCCGGCCCGCCGTGGTCAGCTCGCCGTCGAGCAGGAAACGGCTGCCCGAGTTGGGACCGCGCCGCACGATGAGCAGGGCGGAACCGGGGGGCAGCGCCTCGACCGCGGCCTGCGCCTCGGGCGAGAGCGAGGGCGCGACGTGCTGTCCGGTCGCCTCGGCCTCGTAGGCCTCGAGGCCCGAGATCGAGATGGTGGACGTGGTCTCCGAGGCGCGCTCGGGCGTCAGGCCCGGGCGCAGCGGCGCACCGCAGTTGGAGCAGAAACGGCTCGCCGCATTGCTGCGCTGCCCGCACCTGCCGCACGTCTGCTCGGCCGACATGGACGGCTCCTCGCGCCGCGGCTGCCCCGCGGAGGCGTTGGTGGCGTACGGGTCGGGGGCGTACCCGCCACCCGCGTTCGGGGCTGCCGGGTCTCCGAAACCTATGCGCCCCGCAGCAGAGGGGTCACCGGACGGGGCACCGTGCGCCCCGGTACCGGGCCCCTGGCCGGCCACCTCGTCACGGAAGAGCGGCCGCTCGCCCTGGCCCTCCCCCTCGCCGTGGCCCGCACGGTGGCGTGCCGTACCGCTTTCCTCGCGGTTCTTCTTGCCGAACAACTTCTCAAACAACTTCACGGGCGATTCCCCTTGACCGAAACAGACCCGCCCGTGGGGCAGGACGAACTCCTCATACACACACCTGCCGACCCGGACATTCTGACAACGTCCGTAACCACCAGACAGTTTCCACCACGCACCGCGACTTCTGTGCGTCGACCCCCCGCAGGCGTCAGCCCGCGTGGGACCGTCCTCGTGCCGCCCCGTCTCACGGCGATGACGACCGAGCGTAGTCAGGCTGCTTCGCAGCCCGCAAGGCATCCACAACGATCTTCGCCGACCGTGTGACGGCGACCGTGGCCTGTTCCTTCTCCATGGTCTGGACGACGCCGCCCGGAATGTTGAGCGCCGGCTCCAGATCCTGCGGCTTGCCGATGACCCTGAACTCATAGGGCTGTGTGATCTTCTTACCGTCGATCGCCACTCCGCCGCCCTCGTCCGAGAAGTACGAGCCCGCCACCACGCGCACGCCGTTGATCTGGATCGCCTCGGCCCCGGCCGCCCGCAGCTCCTGAAGGGTGTCCAGCAGCTGGTCGGAGCGCACCTGGCCCTTGGCGTCGGTGATCCTCAGCGTGATGCCGGGGCCCTGTGCGGCCACGGTACCGGCCAGGATGCCCAGTTGGCGCTCCCGCTCCAGCGTCTGCTTGCGGGCCTCCTCGGCCTGGTTGGAACTGCTCTGCAGCTCCTTGCGCTGGTCGTCCAGCTTCTGCTTCTCGTCCTCCAGCCGCTTGGTCCGCCCGTCCAGCTCGTCGAGGATCCGCACGAGGTCCTCCTGGCGGGCACCGCGCAGCGGCGCGCTGGAGTCGCTGTTGGAGCGCACCTGGATGGCGAGCCCGAGGCCGAGGACGAAGAGCAGCAGCGCGACGATCAGTTGGGCCCGGCTGAACCTCGGCGGCCACAGCCCGGCCGCCAGGCGCTGTCGGCCCGTCTGCTGCGGCTCCGGCCGCTGCACCGGCTCCCGCTCCGGTCCGGGCTCCCCCTGCGGGGCGTTGTCCGTGCTCATCGGCCTCACGCCCGGAACACGTGCCGGCGGATGGCGGCCGCGTTGGAGAAGATCCGGATGCCGAGGACGACGACCACACCGGTCGACAGCTGCGAGCCGACGCCCAGCTTGTCGCCGAGGAAGACGATCAGCGCGGCGACGACCACGTTCGACAGGAACGACACCACGAAGACCTTGTCCACGAAGATCCCGTCCAGCATCGCGCGCAGACCGCCGAACACCGCGTCCAGGGCCGCCACGACGGCGATCGGCAGATAAGGCTCCACCACGGCCGGCACTTCGGGGCGGACGAGAAGTCCGACCACCACTCCCGCCAGGAGGCCCAGTACCGCGATCACGACGCACCCTTCTTCGGCTCTTCTGCAGTGGCCGTCCGCACGGTGAGACTCGACGCGGCCGGCAGCTTCACCTCGGCCACCGGGGCCAGGCTGTAGCGGATCCCGTAGCTCTCCTGCAGCACGTGCAGGTACTGCCCGTCCACGGAGTCCTGGAACGTGGTGCCGAGCCGTTTCCCGTCCCCGATCGCGAGGACCTCGTACGGCGGCACCAGTGGCCTGTTGTCGACCAGTATCGCGTCACCGGCCGCCCGGATCGCCGACAGCGCCGTGAGCCGCTGCCCGTTGATCGAGACGGCCTCCGCGCCGGACTGCCAGAGGCCGTTGACGATCCGCTGCATGTCACGGTCCCGGACCCGCCCCGTGTCGGAGAACCCGGCGCTCTCGCGCGGGCCGCCTCCGCCGCCCGACGAGGTCCCCTTGGCATCGTCCACCACAAGCTTGACGCCAGGACCGTGCACCTCGGTTGCACCCGCCAGCAACGCCACGAGCCGGGCCTGCTGCCCGCCCTGCTGCTTGAGCGCCTCGCTCTGGCGGTCGGCGACCTCGCTCCGCAGCCGTTCGATGTCGCGCTCCAGGGTGTCCGCGTGCCGGTCGGCCCGCTCGACCCGGTCGATCAGCTCCTGGCGCTCCTTGGCCAGCACCGGCGCCGTGGCCCGCGCCTGCGCCGCGCCCAGCGTGACGACCAGGGCCGCGAGCACCAGCCCGGCGGCGAGGGCCAGCTTGGCCCTGAGCGTGCGCGGCAGCCCCGCCGTACCCTCCGCCTCGCGCCGCGCCGAGGCTTCCGCATAGCCCTCGTCGAGGCTGTGGTCCATCACGTGGGTCAGCAGCGACATGGACGCGTCCGGGCGTGCGGACGGTGTGGCCGAACTCCGGTTGTTGGACGGCTGCGACATGCCGCACATCGTCGCATGTCGGCGCCGCCCACACCGAATGCGGCCGTCCGGCGGGCCGGGCCGGGTGACACCCGTGCCCGGCCCGCCGTACTCCTGTCCCGCTCCGCACGCGCGTACGGGCGGGATTCCGGTCAGTGCTGGCCGGCTCCGTCGACCACGGCGGCCCACTCGTCCAGCAGGGCCTGCGCGGACGCGTCGTCGGGGCCCTCGGCCCACAGGTGCGTCACGGCCTCCGCCGGGTCCGGCAGGACCAGCGCCCACCGGCCGTCGGCCTCGACCACGCGCACGCCGTCGGTGGTGTCCACCTGCCGCTCCCCGGCCGCTTCCACGACCCGCCGCATCACGAGACCCTTGGCCGCCCACGGGGTGGGCACGTCCCGCTTGAGGACGTGCGCCCGCGGGATGCGGGAGTCGATCTGGCTGAGCGTGAGCTGCGTGCGCGCGACCAACCCGATGAGCTGGACGAAGGCCGCCGATCCGTCGAAGACGCTGCTGAACTCCGGGACGATGAACCCGCCCCGGCCGTCGCCGCCGAAGATCGTGGTCTCCTCGCGGCCCACCCGGGTCAGGTCGTCGGGCGAGGTCGTCGTCCACTCCACCTGGGTGCCGTGGTACGCCGCCACCTGCTCCGCGACCCGGGTCGTGGTCACCGGCAGGGCCACCTTGCCGCTGCGCTTCTCGGCCGCCACGAGGTCCAGCAGGACCAGCAGCGCCCGGTCGTCCTCGATGATCCGGCCGCGCTCGTCCACGAGCGAGATCCGCTCGCCGACGGGGTCGAAGCGGACGCCGAACGCCGCCCGGGCCGAGGCCACGATCTCCCCGAGCCGGACCAGTCCGGCGCGCCGCGACTCGGTGGTCTCGGTGGGCCGGGACTCGTCCAGGCCGGGGTTGATCGTCAGCGCGTCCACCCCGAGCCGCCCGAGCAGGCTGGGCAGGACCAGCCCCGCGCTGCCGTTGGAGGCGTCCACGACCACCTTGAGGCCGGAGTCGGCGATCCCGGTGGTGTCCACCCGCCGCAGCAGGGAGCCGGTGTACGAGTCGAAGATGCTCGACGGGAACTGGAGGTCGCCGATCTCCCCGGGGAAGGCCCGGCGGTACTCCTGACGTGCGTAGACGCGGTCCAGCTTGCGCTGCTGCGCCTGCGAGAGGTCCGCTCCCCGCTCGTCGAGGAACATGATGTCCACCGAGTCCGGCACGCCGGGCGAGGTCCGGATCATGATCCCGCCCGCGGCGCCCCTGGCCGTCTGCTGGCGGGCCACGGGCAGCGGTACGTTCTCCAGGTCGCGCACGTCGATGGCGCTGGCCTGGAGCGCCGAGATCACGGCGCGCTTGAGCGCGCGGGCGCCTCGGGAGTGGTCGCGGGCCGTGGTGACGATCGCCCCCTTCTTGAGGGTCGTCGCGTAGGCGCCGGCGAGCTTCACCACCAGCTCGGGGGTGATCTCCACGTTGAGGATCCCGGAGACGCCGCGCGCGCCGAACAGGTGGGCCTGCCCGCGGGACTCCCAGATCACCGAGGTGTTGACGAAGGCGCCGGCCTCGATCGTCTTGAACGGGTAGACCCGCACGTTGCCCTGGACGATCGATTCCTCGCCGACGAGGCACTCGTCACCGATGACCGCGCCGTCCTCGATCCGGGCGGCCCGCATGATGTCGGTGTTCTTGCCGATGACGCAGCCGCGCAGGTTGCTGTGCGGCCCGATGTAGACGTTGTCGTGGACGACGGCCTTGTGCAGGAAGGCCCCGCTCTTGACGACCACGTTCGACCCGATGACGGTGTGCTCGCGGATCTCCGCCCCGGCCTCGACCTTGGCGTAGTCACCGATGTACAGCGGGCCGCGCAGGACGGCGTCCGGGCTCACCTCGGCGCCTTCGGCGACCCACACCCCGGGCGAGATCTCGAAGCCGTCCATGTCGACCTGGACCTTGCCCTCCAGGACGTCGGCCTGGGCCTTGACGTAGCTCTCGTGGGTACCCACGTCCTCCCAGTAGCCCTCGGCGACGTAGCCGTAGATCGGCCGGCCTTCCTTCATCAGCTTCGGGAAGACGTCGCCGGACCAGTCGACCGAGACGTCGGGGTCGACGTAGTCGAAGATCTCCGGCTCCATGACGTAGATGCCGGTGTTGATGGTGTCCGAGAACACCTGCCCCCAGGTCGGCTTCTCGAGGAAGCGCTCGACCTTGCCCTCTTCGTCCACGATGGTGATGCCGAATTCCAGAGGGTTCGGCACCCGGGTGAGGCACACCGTGACCAGTGCGCCCTTCTCCTTGTGGAAGTTGATGAGGTCGGTGAGGTCGAAGTCGGTGAGCGCGTCGCCGGAGATGACCAGGAACGTGTCGTCCTTGAGGGCCTCCTCGGCGTTCTTCACGCTGCCGGCGGTGCCGAGTGGCTTCTCCTCGTTGGCGTAGGTCAGCTCCATACCGAGCTCCTCGCCGTCACCGAAGTAGTTCTTGACGAGTGACGCCAGGAACTGAACGGTCACCACGGTCTCGCTGAGCCCATGCCGCTTGAGCAGCCTGAGCACATGCTCCATGATCGGCCGGTTCGCCACCGGCAGGAGCGGCTTGGGCATGCTTAAGGTCATGGGGCGAAGCCGCGTTCCTTCGCCACCGGCCATCACGACGGCCTTCATGTCGGAAGAGTCCTCCTAGAGAGATGACGGTCTGGCCGACCTCACCCGCCCCGGACGGTAACTCCGCTACTCCTCCGCGTCAGCACCGGCGCCGAGTGAGCTCAATCGGCCGTGGTGTCCGCCTTCACGAGACGGCGGACTTGCACCACGTAAAGGATTCCTGCCCACCAATAGAGCGTTGTACCCCAACCTGCGAACGCCCATCCGAAAACGGACGCCATCCAGCTCAACCACCCCGTACCGTCACTGAGCAGGAGCAGAGGGAAGGCGTACATCAGGTTGAAGGTGGCGGCCTTGCCGAGGAAGTTGACCTGGGGCGGCGGATAGCCGTGCCGGCGCAGGATCCACACCATGACCAGCAGCATTGCCTCGCGGGCCAGCAGCGCGGCGGTGAGCCACAGCGGCAGGATCCCCCGGTAGGTGAGCCCGAAGAGCGTGGTCAGGACGTAGAGCCGGTCGGCGGCGGGGTCCAGGAGCCGGCCCAGTTTGCTGACCTGGTTCCAGCGCCGCGCGAGTTTCCCGTCGAGGTAGTCACTGACGCCGCTCAGCATGAGCACGAGCAGGGCCCAGCCGTCGTGCTTCGCGAGGATGAGCCAGAGGAACAGCGGCACGCCCACGAGACGGGCCATGCTCAGGATGTTCGGAATGGTGAAAATTCGGTCAGTCTGGACCCGAGTCTCCTGGACCTCCACCCGGGGGCCTCCACTGTGACTGTAGAAATGTCGAATCTATGCTCCCCTGACCCTACAGGAGTCCACGATCGGCCCGTGAACGCAGAAAAGCCCCGCACCATGACTGGTGCGGGGCTTTCCCACAATGATTGTTCGGCGGCGTCCTACTCTCCCACAGGGTCCCCCCTGCAGTA